>DATMOB010000097.1:0-9189 GCA_035568455.1 Granulicella sp. | reverse complement strand
GTGATGGCATAAGGGCGTTGGCTCTCAGCTGCCGTTGATAAGCTGATTGGCAGTTGGCAACGGCCAAGGCTCACCTGGAGGAAGGAGTCAACGCCATGATCATGATAGGTTGCGATTTTCATCCCGGTCTACAGCAGATCGCGTTACTGGACACGGCAAGCGGGCGCAGGCAGGATCTGCGGCTGAGTCACGACGGCGACCAGGTACGGCAGTTTTATGCTGCTCTGCCGCATCCTGTGCGCGTGGGGCTGGAGTCGAGCGGCTACAGCCTGTGGTTCGAGGAGTTGCTGGAAGAGCTTGGCCACGAGCTGTGGGTGGGCGATCCGGCGCACATCCGCAAGGCTGCGCCGCGCAAGCAGAAGACGGACCGCAACGACGCGCGGCTGCTCTTGCAGTTGCTGGAAGAAAAGCGTTTCCCACGCATCTGGGTGCCGGATCGGGCCACGCGCGACCTGCGCCAGTTGCTGATGCACCGGCACAAGCTGGTCACCATGCGCACGGCGATCAAGAACCAGCTGCAGGCCATCGCGCTGAACCGCAGCCTCGAGCGCCACCGCAAGCTGTGGAGCGAGGACGGCCGCGCGCGGTTCGAGCGGCTCACGCTTCCGCCTTGGACCGAGCACAGGCGCAACCAGCTGCTGCGCCTGCTCGACCAGTGGGACGCGGAGATCGCCGAGTTGGACAACGTGGTCCGGCGCGAGGCCGAAGCTCATCCCGACGCATGCTACCTGATGCGCCGCCAAGTGGGCATCGGCCCTATCACCGCGCTGGCCACCGTCCTCACGCTCGGCCCGGTGGAGCGCTTCCCCACCGCGCGCAAGGTGGCCAGCTACGCCGGGCTGATCCCGACGGAAAACAGCAGCGGGCCGCACCAGCGCCTCGGCCACCTCAGCAAGCAGGGATTGCCCTTCCTGCGCTTTCTGCTGGTCGAGGCGGCGCACACCGCCGTCCGTCTCGATCCCAACTTCAAACGCGCCTACTGGCGGCTGGTCGAGCGCCGAGGAAGACCGATCGCCCAGGTCGCCATGGCCCGCAAACTGCTTACTCATCTGTACTGGATGTTGCGCCGGCGGAGACAAGAGCCATGCTCCCAGCCAGCGTAACTGCGTCGCGGGGATGCCCGAGACTTGACATGACGGCCGCACCAGCGCCGCTACTGTGAATGAGTACCCCGCCTCCCGCTCACACCGGGGAGTTCGAATCAGTCATCCTGATCGCACTTGGTGACCGGAGATAGATGGATGGGGACGCTTCACAGTCCCTGACGGATGCAGCACAGACGACGCAGCAGAAAAACCATCAACCCAACCACCACCACAAACCCGAAGCCGAATGCCAACGGAACGCAAGTACGCCCATCGAGGAACGAAGCTCGATAAAGAACATCTCTCTTCGTTCCTCGTCCAGCTTCCCCAGTCGTGGGAGCGGGGTCAAGGGCGCCGTACTTTGGCGTTCATCTTGACCCCGCTCCCACGACAACACCTCTCTACGCCCTTGACAAAACTAACGCCCTTAGAGATGTTGTGCTAGCCTGAGCTTCTGGGGGAAGCTCAGCGGGGGTGGAGTTCCATCAGCAGAGGGTGGCGGGGGCGGAGGGTGATCTTTGCCTGGGGTTCGGGGGGAGTGGCTCCGCGGTAGGTGAGGCGCCAGCGCTGGGCCAGGGTGGCGATGGAGAGGACGCCCTCCATCCAGGCGAAGGACTCGCCGATGCACTGGCGGCTGCCTCCGCCGAAGGGGAAGTAGGTGAACTTGGGCCGGGCGGCCTTGTTCTCTGGGGTGAAGCGGTCGGGATCAAAGCGGAGCGGGTCGGGGAAGTACTCGGGGGTGCGGCCCATCATGTACTGGCTGAAGAAAAAGTGCGCCCCGGGTGGGAAGAGGTAGGGGCCGAGCTGGATGGGACGGGTGGACATGCGTCCCATGGCCCAGGCGGGGGGATAGAGGCGCATGGCCTCAGCGAAGACCTGTTCGGTGTAGCCCAGGCGGGGGTAGTCGGCGAGGGTGGGTGGGCGGGCGTCGGGGCCGGTGCCTAGGACGGCGTCGAGTTCGGCGTGGAGTCGGGCTTCGACCTGGGGATGCTGGGAGAGCAGGTACCAGGCCCAGGTGAGACCGTTGGCGACGGTCTCGTAACCGGCGAGGAAGATGGTGAGGACCTCGTCGCGCACCTGCTCGTCGGACATGCCGGTGCCGGCTTGCTCGCCGGAGCTGCCGGGGCGATTCGGCGTCGCGTGTGGGGTTTCGGGCGGGAGGTCGCGGGCGGCGAGCAGCATGGAGAGAAGGTCGCCGGGGTCGGGCTCTCCGCGCGCCGTGGCCTGCCTGTGCTCTTGGATCAGGCGGCCGACGACGGCGTCGAGACGGGCCTTGGAGCGGCGGAACTTGGTGATCCCAGGGAGCGGAAGGTGCATGAAGGACTCGATCCGGGGAAAGGTGACGATGAAGTGGTAGAGGCCCATGATGGTGTTGACCTCGTCGTTGATGCGGCGAATGTCGGCGGTGACCTCGGTGGCGAAGAGGGTGCGGGCGACGATCTCGAGCGAGAGCTCCATGCTGGCAGCGGAGATGTCGATGACCTGAGGCATCTCCGGGGCGGTCTTGGCGAGATCGGCCCAGCGTTGGCTCTGGGCGGCGGCGCAGGCGACGATCTGGCTGGCATAGGCGGCGATGCGCTGGCGGTGAAAGGCCGGGGCGACGATGCGGCGCTGGCGGATGTGGATGGGGTCGTCGGAGGTGATCAGGCCTTCGCCGAGCAGGAGCTTCATCCGGCGGACGGTGCGTTCCTTGACGAAGGCGGCGGCCTGGTTGACGAGGATCTCGCGGATGTAGTCGGGAACGTTGACGAAGACGATGAGGGTGCCAAAGAGGCGGTAACAGGCGATGTTGCCGTAGGTGCGGTGGAGGTGCTCGAAGAGCAGGATGGGGTGGCCGAGCTTCAGCCAGGGTTTGAAGGCGTAGAAGGGAAGGGGGTGCTTGAGGCCTGGGGGCAGGCGGCTCGGGGTCTCGGGCAGGGGGCGGGTTGGGGTGGTGCTGGAGCTTCCGGTGTCGGCGGGATCGCGGACGGGGCTCATCATGTGGTGAGAGTGGGCATCATGTCGTTAGAGTGGGCTGGAGCGAGGCGGGGATGCGCGCCGTGACCAGAGCGGCGATGCGGGCCTGGATGACGTCGATCGGATCGTTGCCGGCGAGAGTGACGACGCGCTGGGGCTCACGTGCGGCGATCTCGCGGAAGCTGGCGTGGATTCTGCGGTAGAAGTCGTCGTTTTCGCGCTCGAAGCGGTTCTCGTCGGTGCCCTCGGTGGCGCGGTGGCGTTCGTTGCGCCGGCGGGCGCGGGCGAGTGCGGCCTCGAGTGGGGGGAGCAGGAGGATGGTGAGGTCGGGCTGTAGGTCGCCGCAGATCGCGGCGTGCAGGGCGAGGACGCGGGCGCTGCCGAGCTGGCGGCCGCCGCCCTGGTAGGCCTCGGAGGAGTCGGTGAAGCGGTCGCAGAGGACGATGGAGCCGTTTTCGAGGGCGGGGCGGATGATTTCGGCGACGGCCTGGGCGCGGTCGGCGAACATGAGGGTGAGTTCGGCGATGGGGTCGATGGGGCCGAGCGCGGCCTCGGAGCGGGAGTCGAGCAGAACGCCGCGGAGGCGGTCGCCGAGGGCGGTTCCGCCGGGTTGGCGCAGGGTGACCACGGAGTATCCCTGGGTGGTCAACAGGTGTGCAAGCCGACGGAGCTGCGTGGTCTTGCCGGAGCCGTCCAAACCTTCGAAGGTGATGAAAAAACCGCGCTGCATAGGTGCCAGTCTATCGCACCGGGTGAGGGGCGTTGCGGATGGCAATTCAGGATGGAACTGAGCTGCCGGAGCCAGTGGAGCGGGCTCCGGCAGCTCGGGTTAGCGACGCCTTGCAGGCGCTTTGGTGGATTTGGCGGCTGCCTTGGCCGGGAGCTTGCCCTTGGCTGCGGCCTTCTGAGGGACCGCGGCTTTCTTTGCCGATGCGGGCTTCTTCGCCGGGGCCTTCTTGGCGGGGGCAAGCTTCTGCGTAACGACCTTTTTCGCTGGAGCCGTCTTCTTTGCGGGCGCCTTCTTCGCCGGAGCTGCCTTTTTGGCGACGGCCTTTGCGCTGACGGGAGCTTTGGCAGGAACTGCCTTCTTCGCGGGAGCCTTGGCCGCCAGCTTGACAGCAACCTTCTTCGCGACGGCCTTCTTGGCAGGAGCCTGGGGAGCGGGCTGCTTGGCCGGGGCCGCTTTGGCGGGAGACTTCGCGGCGACTACGGGAGCTGGCTTTTTCGCTGCGGGCGCTTTGGCTGCAACCTTGGCTGGCTCGGGCGCCTTGACCTTGGCTGCGACCTTGGCCTTGGTCGGGGTCGCGTGCTTGGCCACGACAGCGACGGGGGTGGTCTTGAGGCCTGGAGCGGCAACCGGCGGAGCGGCGGGCGCTTCGATCTCTTCAGCGGCCTCTTCGAGTTCGGAGGCGGCTTCTTCGTCGATCTCTATCTCCAGCGCTTCAACACCTTCCAGAGCTTCGGCGCCTTCGCCGTCGAGCGCGAGTGCCTTTTTGGCACGGCTCTTGGCGGCCTTCAGATCCTTCTTGGGGGCGCGGGGACGGCGTAGATGGATGGGCGGCGGGGGAGCGGGCGGGGAGTAGGGCTCTAGAAACGCCGTCAGCTCCTCGGTCGTGCCGAGCTTGTCGTCCATGAGCGCGAAGACGAGCGCTTCCACCAGTTCGGAGTAGCCGGGCAGCTCTGGGGTGATCCGCATCTCCTGCATGAGGGCGTAGGGGACCTTCTGCCGGGCCTTGGACCAATCGGTGAAGAAGGCCTTGAATTTGGCCTGGAGCGCGGCGCTCTTGGTCGAGTAGGCGACGGCCAGAACCGCCTCGGGCTTGGCCGCGTGGATGAGCTTCCATGCCTGCGAGGGGAGAGCGGCCGTCTTGGCGCTGAGCTGCGCGGCGAACTCCTTGGCCTCGGCGTCGAGCGACTCGATCTCGGCGACAAAGCCCTGGCGGGGGAAGCTCTGTTTCAGCGCGGCGACCTCCTTGGCGGACATCTTGGCGATCAGCAGGGGGAAGTTGCCGGCGGAGGGGTCAGGGTGGATTGCCTGGAGCTGCAGCTGGGTCTGCGTCTCGCGCATCTTGTCAAGCTCGACGGCGTTGACCTTGGCGGTGGTCCAGGCGGGGGCGATATGCTTCATCCAGCCCTCGCTCTCGAGGCGCTTCAAGACGCGCAGGGGATCTTCTTCGTGGACGATCTCTTCTGCTTCATAGCCGCGCTGGAAGTCGGAGGCGGCGGCGATGTAGTTTTCCTGCTTGCCGGTCTCATAGCGAGACTGAGTCTTCTCGTCCATCTGCCAGCCGAGTCGCGCCATCAGCCGGGCGGCGCGCACCATGCGGATGGGGTCTTCGATGAATCCGTAGTTGCTGACCAGACGGAGTTCGCGGTTTTCGATGTCCGCGACGCCGTTCAGGGGGTCCATCAATAGGCCGTAGGAGCCGGGATTCAGGGAGAGCGCCATGGCGTTGGCGGTAAAGTCGCGGCGGCGCAGATCCTCGAGGATAGTCGCCGGCTGGACGACGGGCTTGCCCGGCTTGGGGTAGGTGACGCTCAGGGTGCTCCCGACCTCGAGCCGGACGCCTCCGGGAAAGCGCACAAACAGGGCCTGGGTGAGGGTCTGTTCACCCTCGACGATGCCGCCGGCTTTCTCTATATCTTTCTTGATCTTAAGGGCATTTCCTTGAACTGCTACATCCAGATCGCGGACGGGAGAACCGCTGGTGAGATCACGAACCGCCCCGCCTACCAGAAAGACGGTAAGTCCTTTTTCTCGAGCAATCTGCCGGAGTGCGGTGAGTGCGTGTTGTTGTGCGGGGGAGAGACGATTTTCAAGAAGGTAGATGTAGTCAGCCATAGCTTCCGCGAACACTCCATACCGGTCGGACGCACCGCCCTGGTATCTCTGTCAATCGTGCATTGTTTCAGAAAAGGTGAGCTAAGTTGCTGCGAATCAACCTCTTAGGAAGCAACGTGAAACTTGACACAAAAGTCGACTTTACCATATGGTAGCTGAATTGACTACCTTTATTGCACCTTTTGTGTAGCGCTCGGGCCTGGCGGGTTAATGGATCTGCTGATTGGGTTTTTCCGGTAAGCTTTGGCTTTACTTCGCCTATGTCCAGCTCGCGGAAGAAGGTGATCGTTCGGCGCTTCACCGGAGATACGCTGCCCGGGTATCTGCCCCTGTCCTCGATCGTACGGGGACATAGTGTGGTGGACCTTCTGGATCTGACGGGCCGGATTCTTCCCCTGGCGCTGGCTGACATTAAGACGGTGAGCTATGTTCGCGAGTTCAATCTGACGGATGGGGTGAATCCGGAGCGGCTCTTCCGGCGAACGTTTTTGGCGCGGCCGCGGACCGAAGGACTTTGGCTTCGGCTGACCTTCCGTACGGGAGAGGTTCTGGAGGGGCTTGCCCCTACCGACCTGAGCCTGCTCGATTCGATTCAGAATGACGCCGGGCTGCATCTGATTCCGCCGGATACGCGCACCAATACCCAACGCATCTTCGTTCCCCGGTCGGCGGTGACCGAGCTGCAGTTGCTGGCGGTGATCACCTCACCTTCGCGGCGGAAGGCGCTGGTGGAGCCGACGGAGGAGGAGGTGAGGAAGGCGATTCAGGAGGAGCTGTTCAAAAACAGTCCGGCTACTAGCGATCGCCCGAATTGACCCGCGGGCAAGGCAAGCGGTGAGACTCGAACGTGAACTGGCCTACATCGAGCACAGCGGTCAGGTTTCAGTCGAACCGGGAACCGCACTTATTGATTGACATGAATCTGGTCTTTCAATAGGTTGGGACTCCTATGACTCGTAGCCAGCAGCCTGCATTGACACTCTTTGCCGTCGGGATGATCGGCCTTGGCATTCTTGCTCTGGCCTACGGCGATTTCGCGATGGTATGGCAGCCTGTCGCTGCGTGGATTCCGGGCCGGACCTTTCTCGCCTATGGTTCGGGCCTACTCATGCTATTTGGCGGAATCGGACTGCTTGTACGAGCTGCAGCGGCATGGTCGGCTCGCATCCTGTTCGCATATCTCATTGTCTGGCTCCTGCTGAAGGTGCCTGCTCTGCTGGTGGCGCCGCAGGTGGAAGCGGTGTGGCTGGGCGTTGGCGAACTTGCCGTACTGCTGGCCGGAGGATGGGTTCTGTTCGCCAATCTGGCCGAGCTGCGAGAGGGATCTCCCCTGTCCTTCGCCACGCGCGAGAACGGCATCCTCATCGCACGGATCCTCTTTGCAGTATCACTGATACCAATTGGGCTTTCCCATATTGTGTATGTGAAGCAGACGGCCGACTTGGTACCAGCGTGGCTTCCGTATCGAACTAGCTGGGCCTACCTGACCGGCGCCGGGCAGATCGTTTGCGGTCTTGGCGTGCTGTTCTCCATCTTTCCGCGTGCGGCCGCGAGGTCGGAGGCGGGAATGATAAGCCTGTTTACGCTTCTGGTCTGGGGTCCTGCGATTCTGGCCGCGCCGACGACACGGTTGCCATGGACGGCGTTTTTCATCTCATGGGCGATCGCCTCTGCCGCATGGGCAGTAGCCCAAAACATCGCAGTAAAGCAGCCTGCCACGCCGGACGTGTGACCGATCGTCTAGAACGACGGCAAGTGGGGGAGTCACATGCCCGGTCCAAAACGCAAAGGGGCCCAGCAGGCTCACTGGGCGCCCGATTGTGCGGGGCGCTCCGCTACAATCTGTGCATGAGGTTAGCGGAACTTGCCGAGCATCTCGGCGCCGAGCTCAAGGGCGATCCTGCCGCAGAGATCACGGATGTCGCCGGCATCGAAGAGGCTGGTCCGGGGCAGGTCACCTTCGTCGATAATCCGAAGTACGCTGGATTCGCGCGGACGACCCGCGCGGCGGCGGTGCTGGTCAAGCCGGATTTCCCGGAGATCGCTGCGGCCACGCTACGACTGGCGAATCCGTACCTCGGCTTTGCCCGGGCGATCGAGGTCTTTTACCAGTCGCCGGTCTACGCGCCTGGGGTCCATCCAATGGCGGTGATCGACCCGACGGCGGTGATTGGCGCGAATGTGCACGTCGGCGCCTATGTGGTGATCTCTGCCGGGGTTGTGATTGGGGATGATGCCGTGTTGCTTCCCCATGTTGTGATCTATCCGCATGCCAGAATTGGGGATCGCTTCTTTGCTCATGCGCACGCCGTGGTGCGCGAGCACTGCCGGCTGGGTGACGACGTGATGCTGCAGAACGGAGCGATCGTTGGGGCGGACGGGTTCGGGTTTGCGCGGCAGCACGGCGCCGGACTTGAGGGGAAGGCCTGGTACAAGATTGTGCAGTCGGGCAAGGCCGTTCTGGAAGACCGGGTGGAGGTGCAGGCGAATGCCTGCATCGATCGCGCTTCGATCGGGGAGACGCGCATTCATGCGGGCGCGAAGATCGATAATCTGGTTCAGGTCGGGCATGGCTCGGAGGTGGGCGAGGACACGCTGCTCTGCTCCCAGGTGGGGCTTGCGGGCTCATCGCATATCGGCAGGAACGTGATTCTGGCCGGGCAGGTAGGGGTCGCGGGCCACTGCCGGATTGGGGATGGGGTGATCGCTACGGCGCAGAGCGGCATTCCCTCGGATGTGGAGGCGGGAAAGATGGTGAGCGGATATCCCGCGATCGAGAACCGCCAGTGGCTGCGCTCCGTGGCGGTGTTTAATCGGTTGCCCGAGATGTTGCGTCGGCTGCGGTCGAATCCGGAATAACGCCTGTCGCTGTGAACCGGATGCACCTACTGTGCATCGAAGGTAATGATGAGCGAAGTTCCGACAGAAGTCCCCGCCAGCATCCCGGATGCTGAGCATCCCATACGCGTGCTTCTGCTCGACGATGACCCGTCCAACCTGCTTCTGCGCGCGGTCATCCTGCGGCAGTACGGTTACGTCTGTGTGACTGCTGCCAGTGTGGAAGATGCGATCCAGTCGTTCAACGAGATCGATGTCGCGGTGCTCGACTATCATCTCGGGGCGGGCCAGTTCGGAACCGACGTGGCGGTCGATCTGCGCAAGGTGCGGCCGGAGGTCCCGATCATCATCCTCTCGGCGACGCTCGAGCACCGGTTTGGCGGGGTCGAGGATATGCACCTGCTGAAGGGGTTCAGTTCGAATGACGACCTGCTGGCTTCGTTGCGCTCGCTCGAGGCGAAGCGCCGC
>DATMOB010000096.1:0-13072 GCA_035568455.1 Granulicella sp. | reverse complement strand
CTGACATCTGGCTGTCTCTTCCCTTTCAGAACCTCCTACTTCCCTTAGGAATTACAATCACGCTCTTATCGCAGAAAGCCTTCGCCCAGTTGTTCACCACTGCGAAGCTGAAATACCTTAAAGTTTCTTCGTAGAAGAAGTTGCCGCTGTCTGGGGTTGTGCGGAAAATTGTAGGAGAGCCCGGTTTGAGAGTAGCTCGCATTGGATTCTGTCGAAGGTTTGAAGATGCGTAAACCATGCACAATCCTTCCCATCCCACGCGGCATGACGCGCCTCACGACCCTCTTCCTACTACCGCTGCTGCCCACTCCGCTAACACCGCTCCTGCTCATGCAAAGCCCCCTCGCACTCGCCCAGACGAGCCCCTCGCCTGGCGCAGCGCCATCAAACACGCAGTTCGATTCCACCGCTCTGGTGCGGCGCGCACTGCAACACCGGGCCGAAGCCGACGCCAACCATCGGCCGCTTCGTTATCTCCTGCATAAGACCGAGCAGCGGCACGGCGGCACCCAGGACACCACCAAAGATGTCATCGAGACGCGCGATGGCGATGTCGCTCGCCTGGTCGCCATCAACGGCAAACCACTCAGCGCCCAAGCCAGCCGCGCCGAACTGGATCGCCTGAATCACCTCGCCGCACACCCCGGGTTACAAGAGCATCGCCACAAGAGTGAGCAGCGGGATGCCGCGCACATCAACCACCTGATGTCGCTGCTGCCCGAGGCCTTCCTCTACCGCCTCGACACTATCGCTCCCTGCACCCCGGGACAGTGCTACCAAATCAGCTTCACTCCCAATCCACGATTCAATCCCCCCGACCTAGAGGCCGATGTCCTGCGCGGAATGGCCGGCGAGGTGTGGATCGATCAGGCCCAGGAACGCCTCACCCGCCTCGATGCCCGCTTCATCGCCGATGTCGACTTCGGCTTCGGAATCCTCGGCAAGATCAACAAAGGCGGAACCCTCCAGCTCGAGCAGACCGACGTCGGCGGCCACGACTGGGAGCTCACCACCCTCAAACTCAATGTGACCGGAAAGGCCCTAATCCTGCATTCACTGCAGTTCCAAGTCACGGAAGAGGCAAGCCATTTCTCCCCAGTCCCTCCCGACCTGACCTACCGAGACGCCATTCAACTCTTGAAGAGCTCCGCGCCCGATGCAACTCCCACAACACGGTAGCCCTGGACAGCCACTCGGTCGTGGCATATATCGGGTGCCTCATCCGTCGCGGTTTTTGCGATGGATGGCAATGGGGGGATGAAGAACACATCCACCGGATTTCACCATCGCCGTCCCACGCGGTGCGCGACTCACGGCTGCTACCATCCTTCTTATGCCGCCGCAGCACGACCCCCTGGTCGACGCCCGATCCCTCATCAAGGAGTACGTCAACGGAGCCGCCACCAGCCGCGTCGTCGACGGCGTCTCCCTCACCATCCACCGTGGCGAAACCCTTGGCCTCGTCGGTGAATCCGGCTCCGGCAAGAGCACCGTCGCCCGCATGCTGCTCCGTCTGGTCGAACCCACATCCGGCGATATCCGCTTCGCCGGGCAAGACCTCCGCGCCGCCAGCCCCCGCCAGCTCCGCGCCCTCCGCCGCCGCATGCAGATCGTCTTCCAGGACCCCTACGCCGCCCTCAACCCGCGCATGAGCGTCCGCCAGATCCTCGCCGAACCCTTCGCCATCCATCGCGAACGTCCCTCTGCCGGCCTCGAAGCCCGCCTCCACGAGATGCTGCTCACCGTCGGCTTGGACGCCTCCGCTCTCGACCGCTACCCGCACCAGTTCTCCGGCGGACAGCGTCAGCGCATCAACATCGCCCGCGCCCTCGCCCTGCGCCCCGAGTTCCTCGTCCTCGACGAGCCGGTCAGCGCCCTCGACGTCTCCGTCGGTGCCCAGGTCATCAACCTGCTCCGCGACCTGCAGCGCACCCACCGCCTCACCTGCCTCTTTATCTCGCACTCCATGCCGCTCGTGCGCTACCTCTGCGACCGCGTCGCCGTCATGCAGAAGGGCCGCCTGGTCGAGATCGGCGACGTCCTCGACGTCTGCGACCACCCCCGCGAACCCTACACCCAGGAGCTCATCGCCGCCACACCCAAGCTCCCCTCCTAGCCAAGCGAGCCGGCTGCCCCACATCCATCCGTGGCAGCCCGCATCCCGGTGGGATATTTCCCAAGACAGCAAAACCCGAATCGCTACAATAAGAAGAGAATGCTTTCGCCCTTCCTCGCATACGCCCACTCGGCCTGGCTGGTCTCGGCCTCCTTCATCGCGGGTGTTATGAACGCTATGGCAGGCGGCGGCTCCTTCGTCTCTTTCCCCGCCATGCTGGCCATGGGCGTAGCTCCCATCCAAGCCAACGCCACCAACACCGTCGCCCTCTGGCCCGGCCAGCTGACCTCCGTCGCCGCTCTGCGCTCCGACCTGCGCAAGGATCTCCTCCCGGTCATCACGGCCGCCTCCATCCTGGGCGGCGTCAGCGGCGCTGTTGTGCTCCTCAAGACCCGCCAGATGACCTTCCTCCACCTGGTCCCCTGGCTACTCCTGGTCGCCTCGCTGCTGTTTGGAATCAGCGGCCCGGTCTCCCGCTGGCTGCGCCGCCGCGCTGAGGCCCAGGCGCTCGCCGAACTCCGCGAACACCAGCCGCACGCCACCCCGGCGCTCGTGCCGCTCTTCCTTATCCTGCTGCCCGTCTGCTTTTACATCGGCTACTTCGGCGCCGGCGCCGGCTTCCTCATCATGAGCGCCCTGGCCCTCTTCGGCGTGGAGGAGATGCACGCGCTCAACTCCCTGAAGGTCCTCGCCGCCTGCCTGTCCAACCTCTGCGCCGTCCTCACCTTCATCGCCAGTGGAGCCATCATCTGGCGCTACTGCCTGGTCTCGATGATCTTCTGCGGCGTCGGCGGCTACCTCGGCGCCCAGTACGCCCGCCGCATCAATCCCAACATCCTGCGCCTGATCGTCGTCGCCACCGGCTGCATCATGGCCGCATACTTCTTCTGGAGAGTGTCTTAGACTGATCTTGCAGGGGCGCCGCCCGATCGAGGTCTCACGCTCTCTCCCGAGGAAACACCCATGAGTCACGAAGGAATTCGCATCGTCAGTGCCGAAGCAGCCGCCCGCGAGGCCGCACGGGACGCATCCCGCGGCTACGGCGGCGAGCAGCCCAGGCTCACCCTCCAGGCCGTCACGCCGCTTAAGGTCCGGGTCAAGAAGACCGAGGGCACGGGGGTCGAGATCGACTGGAGCGACGGCCACAGCAGTTCCTGGGACTTCCCCTGGCTGCGCAACGCCTGCCCCTGCGCCACCTGCCACGAGGAGCGCGAGGCCAGCGGCCGCCTCCCAGGCGAACCCAAGCCCAAACCCCAGACTCTGCTGCCCATGTACGAGCCCCCGATGCGCCCGCTCGAGGTCCATCCCGTCGGCAAATACGCCCTCAAGTTCAAGTGGAGCGACGGCCACGAGGCCGGCATCTACTCCTGGGACTACCTCCGCCGCGTCTGCCGCTGCGAGGCCTGCGCCAGCCAGCGCAACCACCAAGGCTGACAAGCCCCAGCCAACTCTGGAAGAGTCTTCCCCATGAACACGCCCAATCGAAGCGAACAGCTGCAGACCCTCGCCGAACGTCTGCGCCCCCTCTACGCCCGCCTCGCCGACCACCCTCTCTATCGCAGCTTCGATACCCTCCAGGACCTCCATCTCTTTATGGAGACTCACGTCTTCGCCGTCTGGGACTTCATGTCCCTGCTCAAGACCCTGCAGCGCGGCCTCACCTGCGTCGACATCCCCTGGCTGCCCAGCCGCTACCCCGAGAGCCGTCGCCTGATCAACGAGATCGTCCTCGGCGAGGAGAGCGACATCTACGGCACCCAGCCGATCAGCCACTTCGAGCTCTATCTCCTCGCGATGCGCCAGTCCGGCGCCTCCACCCACGCCATCGACACCCTCATCGAACAGCTGCGGCAGGGCTCCGATCTTGCCACTGCGCTCGCCCTCTCGGGCGCGCCCGAGCCCGCCCGGCGCTTCGTCCAGGCTACCTTCCACCTGCTCGAGCACGGCGAGTTGCACACCATCGCCGCCGCCTTCACCTTCGGCCGCGAGGACCTCATCCCGGAGATGTTTCGCAGCTTCCTCCGCGACCTCGATGCCGGCCAGTCGACCAACGCGGATACCCGGAACCACAGCCTCGCCACCTTGCGCTGGTACCTCGACCGCCACATCGAGGTCGACGGCGAGGACCACGGCCCCATGGCCCTGCGCATGATCGCCGAGCTCTGCGGCGACGATCCCCGCAGATGGGAAGACGCCGCGGAGGCCGCCGAGACCGCCCTGCGCGCCCGCCTCGCGCTCTGGGACGGCATCGCCGCCGGTCTCAAACTCCGCCCCACGCTCTCCATCCACTGAGTGGATCAGGCCTCGGATACGGGGCACACCCGCCCCCGGACTTCAAGCCCTAAAGTCTTCCAAACAGGCGGGATAAGTCCAAATCAAAGTACCCCCTGGGTATACCTGGAGTAGACCTGGGTGCGGCAGGCGGCGGGTGCTGCTGCTGCGCGCAGGGGGTGTTTTGGGAAAGGGTTTGTCAACTGCCTGGACCTTTGGGAGAGGGGATCACGGCTGTCTCCGAGTAAGCCGCAGGTTGCTTCGACAGGCTCAGGACAAGCTCTTCGACGCCGCGCTCCGCTCAGGACGACACGTTCTGTCGTGCGGACTGATCTCCCTCTTCCCTACTCCCCTACTCCCGGCTTTCTGATCCCTGATTTCTGGGCCCTGATCCCTGCCTTCCCCCGTCAAACAGCATAAAATTGAGCTTGGAGCCCGCCACGCGTTGAGCAAACTTCTCGAGAACATGAACCCCCAGCAGCAGGACGGCATCCGCTCCGTCGATGGCCCCGTGCTTCTGCTCGCCGGAGCCGGCAGCGGCAAGACCCGCGTCATCACCCATCGCATCGCCTACCTGATCCAGGAGCGCGGCGTCCCCGCCGACGCCATCCTGGCCGTCACCTTCACCAACAAGGCCGCCAAGGAGATGGCCGAGCGCGTCGAGAAGATCCTCGGCCACAGCACGCTCGCCCAGCCCACCCTGGCGACCTTCCACAGCTTCTGCGTCCGCGTCCTGCGCCGCGACATCGAGGCTCTCCGCACCAACGGCGTCGGCCTCACCCGCACCTTCGCCATCTACGACGAGACCGACCAGCAGGCGGTGGTCAAGCAGGCCCTCAAGCGCCTCGGCATTGACGACAAGCAGCTCAAGCCGCGCATCGCGCTCGGCCGCATCTCCTGGGCCAAGAACCACATGATCGATCCCCAGGAGTACTTCCTCGCGAGCACCAACCCGATGGAAGAGAAGATCGCCCACATCTTCGAGATCTACAAGAAGGAGCTCTTCAAGGCCAACGCGCTGGACTTCGACGACCTCCTGCTCGAGACCGTACGCCTCTTCAAGTCCTCGAGCGAGGTCCGCGAGCGCTACAACCGCCGCTACCGCTACCTGCTCATCGACGAGTACCAGGACACCAACCGCCCGCAATACGAGCTGATGAAGCTGCTCGGCTCGCACGGCAACGTGTGCGTGGTCGGCGATGAGGACCAGTCCATCTATAGCTGGCGCGGCGCCGACATCCGCAACATTTTGGAGTTCGAGAAGGACTTCCCCCAGGCCCGCACCATACGGCTGGAGCAGAACTACCGCTCCACCCAAGTGATCTTGGAGGGCGCCTCCGCCGTGGTGGCGCAGAACACCCAGCGCAAGGGCAAGAACCTGTGGACCGCGCGCGAGGGTGGATCGCTGATCGGCTACTACGAGGCGCCGGACGGCGAGAACGAGGCGCTCTTCATCGCCGACCGCATCCACAAGTACCTGCGCGCCGCCGGCGAGCAGGAGGAGGCTCCGCGCTGCGCCGTCCTCTACCGCACCAACTCCCAGTCGCGCCTGGTGGAAGAGGCGCTGCGCCGCTACCAGATCCAGTACCACATGGTCGGCGGCTTCTCCTTCTACGACCGCGCCGAGGTCAAGGACATCCTCAGCTACCTGAAGCTGGTGCAGAACCCGAACGACTCGATCGCCCTGAACCGGGTCATTAACTCCCCGGCGCGCGGCATCGGCAAGACCACGATGGAGACGCTGGAGCGGATGGCGTTGACGACCGGCATCAGCACCTGGGACACCATCGGCCGCGCTATTGAAGATCGTTTGCTGCCCGCACGCGCGCTCACCGCGCTGGCCAACTTCAAGCGCCTCATCGACGACGCCCGCGCCATGCTCGGCCCGGAGTTCGCCGGTCAGGGCTTCGCCGACAAGCTCGCCGCCGACCTCACACCGGCAGATGATGCTGCAGCCGGTGTCCGTGACGCGGACGGCGACACCGGCTTCAACCCCGACGAGTTTGCCAGCGAAGAGGCTACAAGCTTCGAGCCCGCCGATACCGGCACAGAGGCGGAGGCCGCCGATACCTCCTTCGACACCAGCTTCAACTTCAACTTCGACTTCGGCCCCAGCGAGGAGATCTCCACCATCGCCGCCGAAAACTCCGCGGCTACCGAGACCGAGGTAGACGCCGCCGCCTTCAATCCGTTCGCCCCCGTCTCTGCGAAGAAGTCCTCGACGCTGAAGAAGAGCGCCTTTGACGCCCGCCGCAGCGGCGACGCCGATCCTGCCGACCGCGCCGCAGATCGGATCATGGCGGACGCCACAGACCGGTCGGCGTTCCGAAAGCCCGGCGAAGCCGCCACCCTGCCCGAGCTCATCAAGTTCCTCAATGACCGCAGCGGCTATATTCGCGCCCTTGAAGAGGAGGCGACTCCGGAAAGCTTCTCCCGCATCGAGAACCTCAAGGAACTCGCCAACGCCGCCCAGGACGCGCAGGAGCGCGGCGAGACTCTGCACGAGTTCCTCGACCACGCCGCCCTGGTCTCCGACGCCGACTCCTACTCGGCCGAGGCCCGTGTCACGCTGATGACCCTCCACGCCGCCAAGGGCCTTGAGTTCCCGCTGGTCTTCCTGACCGGTATGGAAGAGGGTCTGTTCCCCAACTCCCGCACGCTCACCGACCCGACCGGTCTCGAGGAGGAACGCCGCCTCTGCTACGTCGGCATGACCCGCGCCATGGACACGCTGGTGATGACCCGCGCGCGCTACCGCCGCCGCTACGGCTCCGACATGCCTGAGTCCAGCGTCCCCTCGCGCTTCCTCGAGGAGGTCCCCAGCCGGCTGATCGAGGACCTCGGCAGTCCGGCATGGCGCTCAGGCTCCGACCGTAGCGACAACCAGTATGGCCGGCGCGGCAATGAAGACGGCGAACGCCACTACAGCTACGAGGACGAGGACCAGACCGGCGGACGCTCGAGCTACGGTCGGTCCAACTCCAGTTCCAGCAGCAGCAGCCGCGGCTCCGGCCAATCGCTCGACAACATCGCCAGCTTCTTCGCTGGACGCGGCCAGAGCTTCGGCCAGAAGCCCGGGCAGAAGCTCTCCCGGCCCAAACTGGACGTCCCCGAACCCACCGGCAAGACCGGTCTGAACAAGGGTTCCCGCGTCCGCCACCCCAAATACGGCGACGGAATCGTCTTTCAGCGCGAAGGGGACGGGGACGATGCCAAGATTACAGTACAATTTCAACAGCATGGCGTGAAGAAGCTGGTGGAGAAGTTCGCCCAGCTAGAGCGCCTTTGATCGAAGCTGATCGCCGCTAGAATTCTGAATCAATCCCATAAGAGAGACCGGCAAATTTAATGGCAAACACCAAGAGCATTACCGACACACAGGAACGCAAGAAGATCAAGCGCGCAGCACGCAAGAAGGCCGCTCCCAAGGCTCCCCGCACCGGCGCCCGTGGCGAGAACAAGGCCAAGCTGAAGAAGGCTGCCCGCGGTCAGAGCAAGCGCTAAACAAGCACTCAACTCCTCATGCAAAGCGGCGCAGAATCCCTGCGCCGCTTTGCATGAGTTCGTGTCATACTCCGAGCAATGAGTCCCAGATCTTCACGGTTGGAAACGCCCACATCACGTGTCTCTATCGAGGGTGAAGATGAAGACCAGGAGCGCGCGCTGGGCCTGCAAATCTTTCGTACCAAATCGATCGACAAGCTGATCGCAGAATCGGAGCGGCCCGAGCACGCTCTTAAGAAGACGCTCGGGCCGGTCTCACTGACCGCGCTCGGCGTCGGCGCCGTCATCGGGTCTGGTATCTTCACGGTGATCGGCACGGCCATCGGCGGCAACCCTTCCAAGCTAGCGGACTGGAAGGGCTCGCCGATCATCGACCTGATCCTGAACCTGGTTCACGGACACATGGGCGCGGTCGCTGGCCGCCCCGGCGCTGGACCCGCGCTGGCGCTCTCGCTGGTGCTGGTCGCCATCGTCTGCGCGCTCACCGGCCTCTGCTACGCCGAGCTGGCCAGCATGATCCCCATCGCCGGCTCCGCCTACACCTATACCTACGCCACGCTCGGCGAGCTGGTCGCCTGGATCATCGGCTGGGACCTGATCCTTGAGTACGCCTTCTCCAACATGAGCGTCTCGGTCGGCTTCGCCGCCCACATCGTCGATCTGCTCGACTGGCTCGGCCTCCACGTCAACCCGAAATGGCTCTCACCCGCTTACCTTCCTCTTGGTCTGCAGGACCTCGCCGGCAGAGACATCTACGCTCCCGGCTGGCACTCCGGCTTCGACATCCCGGCGTTCCTGGTCGTGCTTCTACTGACGGTCGTGCTCGTCAGGGGAATTCGCGAATCCGCCCGCACCAACAACATCATGGTGCTGGTCAAGATCTGCGCCATCCTGCTGTTCGTCAGCTTCGGCCTCAGCTTCATCCACCCGTCGAACTACCACCCCTTCTCGCCCAACGGCTTCAGCGGCGTGCTCGCCGGCGGCTCGATCATCTTCTTTACCTACATCGGCTTTGACTCCGTCTCCACCGCCAGCGAAGAGTGCCGCAACCCGCGCCGCGACGTCCCCATCGGCATCATCGCCACCCTCGTCGTCTGCACGATCCTCTACATGGGCGTGGCCGTCATCCTGACCGGCCTAGTTCCCTGGCAGTCGGTCGCCGGCGACGGTGCCCCGGTGGTCAACGCGCTGAAGCGCGTCAGCCTGCTGCCGGGAGCGCACCGCCTGCACTGGGTGCGGCTCGCCGTCCTGCTCGGCGCCATGGTGGGAATGATCTCCTCGATCCTGGTCTTCCAGCTCGGGCAGGCGCGCGTGTGGTTCGCCATGTCGCGCGACCGGCTGCTACCCTCGGTCTTCAGCCGCGTCCACCCGCGCTTCCGCACCCCCGCCTTCGCCACCTGGGTCGCCGGCTTCCTGGTCGCCATTCCCTCGGGCCTGTTCGACGTCGGCACCTTCGCCGAGATGTCCAACATCGGCACGCTGTTCGCCTTTGTCCTGGTCTCGATCGGCGTGATCGTCCTGCGCTACAAGGACCCCGCCCGCCACCGCGGCTTCCGCGTCCCCTTCGGCCCAGTCATCCCCGTTCTGAGCACGCTGTTCTGCATTTTGCTCATGGCGGGACTGCCGGCGATCACCTGGGTTCGCTTCTTTGTGTGGCTGGCCGTGGGCCTCACCGTCTACGTGTTCTACAGCCGCAAGCGCAGCGAGTTTTACTCTCCTCGCTCGTAGCCGTCTTCCACTAAGCCGACCGCCGCCTACGCCCACTCATCAAGTAGATCGCCGCCCGCAGCTCCAGCAGCGGATCGTCCGACGGCGCAATTCCTTCGAGGCGCGGGATCGGATCGAAGATGATGGTTTTCTGCTCCTGAGCGTCATCGGCCGCCGGCCCGGTCAGCGTCAGCGTTCCCAACTCGACCAGCTCGCGCTCCTCGGGCCAGTGGATGGTCGCATCGTCGACGACATCCCCCTCGCCGGCGAGTTGCACGAGCAGCTTGAAGCGCACCGGCGCCTTCGCCACCCGCTCGCCCAGCTCGGCGAACAGGTAGTCGCCGTCCTTCGCCTTCACCTGCGCGTCGTCCAGGTAGGCGTTGCCCGCCTCCGGCACGATCCGGTATCGGCCGAAGCGGCTCTCACCTGCCGCGTTGCTGAATTGCATCGCCGTCACACCGAAGAAGCTCTCCTGCGCGAAGCTTACCGGCGAGGGCTTGGGTGTCTGCACAAAGCGGAGCGCCGCCGGGTGGGAGCCCAGAAACGCCTCCAGCGGCGAGCCCGCCAGATTGGCCGGATCGCTCGCCGCCACCGCCTGCAGAAACTCGAGAAACTCCGCGCCGGTGTGCGTTGGAAAGCCGTCGGTGGAGTGGCTCACGATGTCCGTGTGCACATGCTCGCCCAGAATAAAGCGCACTGCAAACCCGAGCGGCTTGGCGTTGCCGTCGTTGTCCGGGATCAGAGGAAGCCCGGTGGAGTCCGAGAACCGCGCGAGCAGCGGCGTCGACAGCTGGTTCAGATGCTGCGCGCTCGAGAGCGCCTTTGCCGCCGCGGTCGGCGCAAAGCTGCCCACCAGCATCGTGCCCTTGGCATGTGCCGGGCGAAATCCCGGATGCAGCCCAAAGATCGTGTCGAACTGCGCCAGCAGCGCCTCACTCAGCTGCAGCAGCCTCTCATCGGTCGGTAACGGCATGGCGGTCTCCTCCAGGAGAAACACTCGCGCCCATGATTGCATACATTCGCACAGAACAAGCACAGAACAAACACAGAACGAGCACAGAACAAGCACAGAACAAGCACAGAACAAGCACAGAACCAACACAGATCATGACCGACCGTTCGCCGCGCACCCCGCCCGCACAGCATCTCCAGCGCGCAGCAGAGAGTCCGCTCCGACGGCTACACTATCCTCATGTCCAGTCGCTCCAAACCAGAGTTCGATCTCCCCACCTGGCTGCGTCACCTGCCCAAGGTCGAGCTCCACCTCCACCTCGAAGGCACCATCCTCCCCGAGACCCTGCTCGAGCTCTCTCGCCGCCACGACGCCGATCCGCTCACCCCGGAGGCCGCCCGCGAGCTCTACGTCTACCAGAACTTCCTCGGCTTCATGGACTCCTTCAAGGCGGTCTCCTCGCGCCTGCGCGGCCCCGACGACTACGAGCTGATCACCTACAACATGGTGCGCGAGCTCGCGCGGCAGGGCATCGTGCACGCCGAGGTCTACATCTCCTTCGGCATCATCTATTACTGGAAGAACACCGCCGTCGAACCCTATGTCGAGGGCATTGAGCGGGGCCGCATCCGTGCCGAGCGCGACTTCGGAACGACCATCTACTGGCTGATCGATGCCGTCCGCCACTTCGGCGCGGAGCAGGCCACCAAGGTCTTCCGCAAGGCCGCCGAGCTCCGCCCAACCTACCCCAGCATCGTTGGAATTGGCATCGGCGGGGATGAGGCCCGCGGCTCCGCCGATCTCTTCCGCGACTCCTACGCCGAGGCGCGCGAGGCCGGCCTGCGGCTCACCGCCCACGCCGGCGAGACCATTGGTCCCGAGAGCATCTGGTCCGCCATCAACATCGGCGCCGAGCGGCTGGGCCACGTGCTCGCCGCCCAGCACGACGCCGAGCTGCTCGAGGTGCTCGCGCAGAAGCAGATTCCGTGCGAGATCAACATCACCAGCAACCTGCGCACCGGATGCTGCGCCAGCCTCGACGCCCACCCGGTCCGCGAATACTTTGACCGCGGCCTGATGGTGACGCTCAACTCCGACGACCCACCCATGTTCGGCAGCAACCTGCTCGATGAGTACCAGCTCGCCCACGAAAAATTTGGGTTTACTTTAGACCAGCTGCGCGAGCTCGCCGCCAATGCGGTCGAGGCCAGCTTCCTGCCGCCCGACCGCAAGCTCAACCTGCTCGGCCAGATCGAGCGCTACGGCTACTAAGACTCTTCCGCCGTCCCCAAGAAAGAAATATGTCATCTCCCCCGAAGCGATGGACAGCCTCCCCGTCCATCGCTTCGGAGAGGCCCTGTTTTTGTCCTCAGACGAGCTGCTCCCCCCTCCCCCGAAAAGCACCCAAAGTATTCCAAACAGGCGACTTAATTCCAAATCTGGTCTGGACCTGTTTTGGACTTGGCTCGGGCCAGGATGCGGAGCGGATTGGCTGGGCCGCAGTTCCTATGGTTTCGAGAGGACTGGTCTTGTCAAGAGACACCGTCCTGTCTTGAGGAGCGACAGGAACCCTATCTGCCCTCGGGCGCTGGCACCATCACCGCGTTCGGGTCCACCCTGGGAATCCCGAAGTGGCCGCTCAGGTGAATCAGGTCCAGCGGCCGCAGGTCGCCGGTCACCTGGATTACATTCATGTCGCGCGGGGACCGGATCAGCACCGTCAGGTCGTCGATATCGGCGCCGCTGAAGTGCAGCCAGAGGTCGGTCAGCGTGCTCTTGGGCTGCGCCGAATTGGCTGGCGACTGGTTGCCATCGACCAGGTGCTTCCAGCCCGCTCGGTGGTAGCCGGCGACGATCGCCGCCATGGTCTCCGGCGTGTAGAAAGCCGGGCGCGGGAAGCGATAGGTGTCGAAGCTGATGCTGGTCACCGCCGCCGCCGCGCGCTCGCTCTCCAGGCCGCCCGATTCGAGGAAGCCCTGCGCCGCCCGCATCATCGAACGGTCGAAGGTAAAGCCGGTGTGGGTGGCGGGCTGGTCGGCCAGGTTGTTCAGGCTCTCCTGAATCCCCGGCGGCATTCCGGCCGGCGGGGAGGCCGCCGCGGTCTGGGCCACCGCCCCCGCCACAAAGCTGCTGCAAACAAAGGCTGTGATTCCGATAACAAGTCGAGTAGGCCGAGTAGGCATAGGAACCCCCGTCCGTTAGAAACCCAGACCCGGCAGCGAAGTTACCCCAGTACGGTAAATTTCAGCGTTCCGGCCGCCAGGGCCGCTCGCCCAGCAACCGTCGCGCACCGCTAAACCGCGGTGTCCTTCGACTCCGCTGCGCTCCGCACAGGATGACACCTCTGTCATGCGGGCTAAAGACTCAGCCAACGAGAGGAGGGCCCCCGCCGCCTACTGCGCGGTCCGCGGAGCGAAGTAGCCCTCTTCGGCGCGCACCTGGAAGCGCGGATCGAGCGCATGCAGGTAGATGGTGCGGAAGGAGCCGTCATTCTTAAAGTTCGCCGGACGATAGACCAACGA
>DATMOB010000095.1:0-26726 GCA_035568455.1 Granulicella sp. | reverse complement strand
AATTCCCTCCAAAACTCCAAATCCCCAACAAAGACGCACCCTCCCACGCCCCAAAATAGTTGGCGCAAAGGGTATCTCTGGCTTCATACAATTAAGACAGTGGAGAAAAAAGAACGCAGGAGAGGAGAATTCGTCGCAACTCGTTTCGAATCTATTTTTTACAAATAAAGCATTTGGAATCAATGTTTGCGACGACACCCTCGGCGCAAACCACAGAAAATAAATAATTTAACGCCGCTCAGTGGGGGGAAGGAGGTATCGTCAATGGGAAAAAGCGCCATCCCGACCGGCGCAGCGAACAGTCTCCTCGTTCGCTGCGCCGGTGGAAGAGCCTAGAACGTCGTGCTGACGGTCAGGCGGAAGGTCTTGCGCGGCTCCAGCAGTTGATAGTCCGCGCCGTAGTACTGCAGCGCCTGCTGGTAGCTGTATTGGCCCGCGCCAGTGTTCGGGAAGAAGCTCCGGAACGTGGCGTTGTCCACCGCCAGCTGTTGCGGCAGATTGCGCTCCAGACGCAGCGGGTTATACGCATAGTAGAGCCGGAACGGAGCATTGATGACCGGCAGGATCACCTGCAGTTCGGCGCCGTTCGACATGCGTGGAACGAAGTTGGTGCCCGCCACCGTATTCAGCTCCGGCAGGTAGGGGAAGTTGACCTTCTGCCCGCCAAAGCACGCTCCATTGACGAACGTAGGGCAGCCATAGAGAACGCTGGTCACAGCCGATTCACCCGCCACGCTCTCACGCAGCTGGCTCTTCCGCAGATCGCCCACCAGGCCGAAGTCCGTGAAGAAGGCAAACGTCACCTGATTGATGATCGGGATGCGGTACTCCAGATTCGAGGTCAAGCTGGTGTCGCCGCCGATCGCCACCAGCCGGTAGATCGGCAGCGGAATCTGCACGTTCCCCAGGCTGGGGTTGGTCGGATCGCGCGGAACCGTGGTCCCGTCCGGGTTGGTCAGGTTGAACAGAATGTTGTTCGGGATAAAGGTGTACGGCGACGAGGCGCGAATGTCGAAGCCGCGCACATCGTTTTCGCCGCCACCGTAGATGCGGTTCATCGGAGGTGCGACATCGCCCGCAAAACCGGCGACATGCGAGACCTGGATGCGATACCCGAGGACGTTATGGCCTTCCTTGTTCACCCGCAGACCCTTCATCGGGAAGAACTGGCGATAGCTGACGACCGGCTGGTAGTACTTGACGTTGCCGCCCGCACCCGCGATCTGCACCGCGGCGTTGAAGTCCTTGCCGCTGTGCGGTCCAACCGCACGGTCCAGCGTCGAGAAGGTGAAGCTCGGCGTGAACACCGACGTCACAATGCCAGTCAACTGGTTCTGTCCCTGAATACCGGAACGGAAGGCCAGCGACTGAAAGACATTATGGGTATTGGTATTGAACGTCGTAATCGAGGAGCGCGACAGGCCGTACGAAAGACCGATACGCGCCACACCGGAGTGGCTGAACAGATGCCGCAAGGGCTCGCTGACCGAAAGCGTCGTACCCACCGTCGACGTATTGTAGTTCTGCAGCTGCGACTGCTCCGCAGCCGTCAGGTTGGCGCTTTGGCCGTTGGTGATCGAATAGGCCTTCGCCGGGTTGTAGTCACGCTTGCTGTCGTACACCTGGAATCCAACCGAGATCGGCTTGTTGCGCAGGTAGGGCTCGGTGAAACCGAAGCTCTCCGTGCGCGCCAGATCGCCAATATTGGCGGTCAGCGAAAGCGTCTCCCCAAGACCCAGGAAGTTGTTCGTCTGGTAGTTCAACCCGATGAAGCTGCCCGAAAGACCGCTGACGCCGCCGTTCAGGCCGATGGAGTTCTTACCCTTCTCCTTCAGTTTCAGCAGCAGATCGACCGTGTGGTTATCCGTGTTCTGCCGGCTCTCCGAGTCCTGGTCGGCCTTCAGCACGTCGAAGTAGTTCAGCTGATTCAGGCGCAGGATCGAGAGCTCCCACAGCTGGCTGTTGTACGCCTGGCCCTCTTCGAGCATCAGTTCGCGACGGATCACCTTGTCCCGGGTCACCGTATTGCCGGTGAACTCGATCCGCGACACGAAGAACTTCTCACCCTCGTCGATCTCGATGTTCAGATAGACCAGCTTCTTGGCCTCGTCGACGCGCGGCGTCGGCGAGCCAACAAAGTTGATGTAGCCCAACGAGCCGTATGCCTTGCGCAGTTGGTCCAAGCCCTTGCTGAAGAGGGTGGCATTGAAGTAGTCGCCATCCTTCTGGGCAAACTGGGCACGCAGCACCTTGACGTTCGTCACCGCTTTATTGCCGGTAAAGGTGATGCCGCCCAGCCGGTAGCGCTCGCCCTCATCGACCGGCATCAGGATGTCGATGCGCTTGCCCGTGGAGGGCCGCAGCGTGAAGAAGTTGATTCCGCCGGCATCGCGCACTCGGGTCGTCGCGTCGCTGGTACGCGCCTGGAAGTACCCGCGGTCGCGATACGCCTGCTGCACCCGCGCCGTGTCCTCATCGAGCTTGCTCGCGTCGAACGTCTTCGCAAACAGACTTTCCAGAACGATCGAGTGCGGGATGCCAACCGGCCGCAGGTTAACCATCGCGTTGCGCAGCGTGCGGTTGCTCAGATGCGCGTTCCCGTCGAAGGCGATCTTACCCACCTTCACCGTCGGACCTTCCTTCACCACAAAGGTCAGCGACACCGACGCCGGAGGAATGTTCTTCACCTCGGTGCGGATGGTCGCAAACTGGTGCCCATGCTCGGCCAGCAGATCGCGCAGCGTGACCTCAGCCTGCTTAATCTTGGTCGGATCGTACTGGCTCTCGACGGTCAGCCCGACCTTCGCCTTCTTGAACCGCTCGAGAATGTCCGACTGCGAGACCGCGTTCACGCCCTTGTAGTCGATCTCGCGAATGGTCGGCTTCTCCTTCACGTAGATCACCAGCTGAACGCACTTGGGCGTCTCCACCTTTTCGATCTGGACGTTTTCGAAGTAGCCGGTGTTCCACAGCGAGTTGAAGTCGCGCTCCACCGTCAGCGGATCGTAGGCATCGCCCTCGCGGCTGAACAGCCGCGCCAGCACCGACTCCTTCGGAATGCGTCGGTTGCCGATGACCTGCGGGTCGCACAACATCTGCGGCGTCGCCGGTGCTCCGGTCGAGAAAATGTTGCCCTTCGGCAGCGGGGTTACTTGCCCGTATCCACTCGGAACCGACAGCGCGGTAAGGGCAAGAATCGCCACGGCACCAGCAATGCGAATGCGGCCGGGGCGCGTGCACACAGGCTTGGTCTGACTGATCAGGGAGCTTCCGCTCTCTCGCTTTACGGTAAAAATACGCACACCCTCATTGCTGTCGAAATCGCGCCCAAACTGCATCCAGCCCGATCCTCTGGGAAAATCTGATTATATGGGAGCAACTCGCCCGATGCGAGTCACTTCCATGTTTACTCTATCCGCTCGCCCCGGGGTTCGGCACATTCGCACTCCTCCCGTCAACTCGCCTCTGGGATTAAGACCCCAGACGACGGCGGATCGGACTACCTTCGAGATCCCGCGACCTCCCGCCAAACCGAATCACAATGCTCCGCTCTCCTATACCGCTCACTACTCCGACTCGCCCGGCCTGGCTTCGTCACCGCCGCAACTCCAACAAATCTGCGCAAGGAAATGGGAGTACCTCCTTGAATGCCCTCCGCGATCGGCCGAGCCATCCTCTCCCGCTCGATCTCGTCCTCGCCGTTCATGCCTGCGTCCCATGTCCGAGCACCGCAGCGAACATGTCGCTGTCCACATTCCCTCCGCCGAGCACCGTTCCCGCCCGCGACCCTGCCGCCAGACGGCCGTTCTCCCGCTCCTGCAGCAGCGCTCCCAGACCGATGGCCCCCGCGCCCTCGGCCACCTGGTGCGTATCCGAGAAGTAAACCCGCATAGCGTTCTCCACTTCGGCGTCGCTTACGCTCACGATTCGCTCGACCCCGGCCCGCACAAAGTCCAGGCACGTCGCATCCGGCCGGCGGCAGGCCACGCCATCCGCGATCGCCGTCGTCGCCGCATGTTCGATCACCTCGCCCGCCGCAAACGACAGCGCCATCGCCGGCGCGTGGCTCGACACCACCCCAACGATCTTCGTCTTCAACCCTAGAGCGTCCCGCACCGCCATCATCCCCGCAATCCCCGAGCCCATCCCGATCGGCACATACACCGTCTCCAGCTCCGGGCAGGCCGTCAGAAACTCCAGTGCATAGGTCGCCACCCCCGCCACCAGCTTCTGGTCGAAGCTCGGGATGCGATGCCAGCCATTCACTGTCGCCAGCTCCAGCGCGTGCTCGCTCGCCGCCTGAAAGTCCTGCCCAAACTCCACCAGCTCTGCACCCAGAGCGCGCATCGCGTGATTCTTCTCGCGGCTGTTCCCCTCAGGCACCACGATCACCGCCCGCACCCCCACCTGCCCCGCGGCAAACGCAATCGACTGCCCATGATTGCCCCGGGTCGCCGCGATGACCGTCTCTACCTCCGGCCGCGCCCGCCGCAGCCAATCCATATACACCAGACCGCCGCGAATCTTGAACGCTCCCACCGGGGTGTGATTCTCATGCTTCACCCACACCTCGGCCCCGGCCCGCTGGTTCAGCAGAGGCCACGTGTACTGCGGCGTCGCCGGCATCGCCCGGTACACCACCTCCGCCGCCCGGCGGATCTCCTCCAACCTCGGTAAAACGATCTCTTCGACTAGCCCTTCTGCCAACCCGAACTCCTCAGCCATGAACCCTCGACTCTCCTAATCACTCTGCTGCCGCCTTACGCACTTCTACCGCCGTCTTACGCACTTCTACCAAAGTGGAGTAGAACGTCGCCCCACCACCAATATCCGTCAGCCGCTCCGAGGTCAGCGCATTCACATTCGCACCCGCACCCGACAGATCGCCGCCCAGCTTGCTCCAGTCCATCCGCGCCGCCACCACTCCCGGCCGCACCCGCCCGTCCACCAACGCCTTCAGCCGCAGCCGGCCTCGCGCATTGAAGACCTCGACCAGATCCCCGCTCGCCACCCCGCGTACTTTGGCGTCCTCCTCATGCATCTCCAGAACGCCCGCCGTCCTCGCCTCCATCCGCTGGTGCCCGGGATGGTTGGCGAACGTCGTGTTCATATAGTTGTCGGCCTTGCGCGGCAGAAACTCGAGCGGATACACCCCGGCGTTCGCCCGCGACTCGGTCGGCGCACGAAACACCGGCACCGGCGTGAGCTCACCCCGCCCGCTCGGCGTTCGGAACCACGCCGCCGTACTGAACGGCAGCACCCGCCCCTCCGCATCGACCGGCAGTCGCAGCCCAACATGCCCCTCCCGCTCCAGTTGCTCGCGGTCGATTCCCGAGAACCAGTGGTTCCTGGTATCGAGCGCCTGATCGATCAGATCGTCGACCGTGTCCTTGAAGCACTCTTCTTTAAAGCCCATCCGCTGCCCAAGCTCGCCAAACAGCGCCACATTGCTTCGCGCCTCGCCCAGCGGCGCAATCGCCTGCTGGGACAGCTGCACGAACAGGTGCCCGTACGCTCCCTGCACGTCCTTGGTCTCGAGGAAGGTCGGCGCCGGCAGCAGCACATCTGCGTAGTCCGCCGTATCCGTAAAGAACTGCTCATGCACCACCGTGAACAGGTCCGCGCGCCGCAATCCACGCAGAACATCGTTCTGGTTCGGCGCCACCGCAGCCGGATTGGAGTTGTACACAAACAGCGCCTTCACCGGAGGCTCGTCTTCCTGTTTATCGCCCAGCGTCGTCAACGCCTGCCCCAGCTCCGTCATATTCACCACTCGAGCTGGACGCTTCAGCGGACTTGCCAGCATCAGCTCCGGCCTCTGCAGCGCCTCGGAGTTGAACGGAAACGATCCCGAGGTCGACAGCTGCAGCCCGCCGCCAGGATGCTTCCACGCCCCGGTCAGCAGCGGCAGCATGCAGACCGCACGCGCCGCCGTGCCGCCGTTCTCGCTGCGCTGAATCCCGTAGTTCATCCGGATCACCGCTGGCCTGCCCGTCTCGCGCATCACGTTGGCATACGCCCGCGCCAACCGCACAATCGTGTCCGCATCGATCCCGGTCACCGCCGCCGCCGCCGCCGGAGCATGCTCCGGCTTCAACGCATGCGCCCGCAGCTCCTCGAACCCATGCGTCGCCTCGGAGATATACGCCTTGTCCTCGAGCCCCTCACGCAGGATCACATGCATCATCGCCAGCGCCAGCGCCGTATCCGTTCCCGGATGGATCGCCAGATGCTCATCCGCCAGCGCCGCGGTCCGCGTCCGGTAGGGGTCGATCACGATCAGCCGCGCCCCCTTCCGCCGCGCCTCCTCGATAAACGGCCACAGGTGGATATTGTTGCCATGGATATTCGCGCCCCATGCGATCACCAGCCCCGCCTGCGCGAAGTCCTCGGGGGCCGTCCCCAGCTTGATCCCATACACGCTCAGCAGCGCCGTCCCGCCCGCCGATGCGCAGATGGTGCGCTCCAGCTGCGATGCTCCCAGGCGATGGAAGAACCGCCGGTCCATCGACCCATAACCCAGCTGCCCGATCGTCCCCGCATAGCTGTACGGCAGCACGCTCTCCGGCCCAAACTCCGCCGCAACCGCCGTCAACCGCCCGGCGATCAGCTCCAGCGCCTCGTCCCACGTGATCTGCTCAAAGACCTCGGCCTCCTGTCCCGGAGGCACCGGCCCCTTGTCCACCCCAGACCGCCGCCGCATGGGATGCAGCAGCCGCTCCGGCGAGTACACCCGGTCCAGGTACTTCGCCACCTTGCCGCAAAGAAAGCCCCGCGTCACCGGATGCGCCGGATCGCCCTGCACCTTCACCGCCCGGCCACTTCCCGCCTCGCCCGTCTTCGTTTCGACCGTCACCAGCACGCCGCAGGAGTCCGGGCAGTCATGCGAGCAGACGGCATGCACCACTCGGGTCGACGCAGCCGGAGCGCTGGACAGCGCGCCGGTCGCCGTTTTCACAGTCGCCGCGTCCGCGCTTTGCTCTTCGGCTGGAATTTTCCCCATATCGCCGATTCTAGTCCAATCCCGCAGCCAATTCTGGACGCGCCGTTGTATGCTGCATCCACTACCGCGAATCGACCCCAATCCCCGGCTCCGACTCCGACTCGAGGTCCCTATGCCCAGCATGTCCAGCCAAATCCGCCCTGCCGCCCTGGCCCTGTTGCTGCTTCTCGCCTTCGCCCCCGCAGCTCCCCCCTGCCGGCTGCATGCCCAGGCCCCCAACCTCAAGACTGCCAGCCAATTGGAACTCGATGTGATCAAGGTGCTGCTCCGGCAGGAGGCCGCCTGGAACCGGGGCGACATCGACGCCTACGCCGAGGGTTACAAGAACTCGCCCGACACCCTCTTCATCAACAACCATGTCCAGCGCGGCTACGACAGCATGCTCGCCGAGTACCATCACAACTACCCCAGCAAAGACAGCATGGGCACCCTCGCCTTCTCCGACCTTGAGGTCCATCCCCTGGGCGACAGCTTCGCCCTCTGCATCGGCCGCTTCCACCTCGAGCGCGCCAAGAAGTCAGGCGGAAACGCCGATGGCCTCTTCTCCCTCGTCTTCGAAAAGACCCCGAACGGCTGGAGGATCGTCGTCGACCACACCACCTGACGGGAGAGTCCTGGGCAGCGTCTCAGCAAAGCCGCCCTCCTGACCGAAACGCCCTCAGACTCCCCACTGTCTTCAGGAGGGAATCTCGCCAGTCATACTCTCATCCGGAGCGGCCGCCGCCTCCGGTCCCGCAACGCCCGCGGCCCCAGCGTCCGCACTCGCCGACGCTGCCACAGCCGTGGGAACGGTTTCTCCGCCCTCCCCCGCTTCGGCCGACGACGAGCGCAAACCGGCTAGGACCTCATCCAACTTCGCCCGCGTCTGCTCATCCTGTGTCAGAAACCGCAGTCCGACTCCCGTCCTCGACTGCGCGAATCGGGCCTCGGCCCGAGCACGCACCATCCGCCCGTTGAGGGCAAACGCGACCTCGACCACGGTCGTCGGCGGCAGGCGCACCCACGCAGCCGTCTGCACATAGCAACCCGACTGGCTGAAGTTCGCGATCCGCCCCCGAAACATCGTCGCCCTTTCAGGCACGAAAATCTCTACCTCCGATTGCATCGGGTAGCGTTCTTCACTCCGCTGTTCGCGGCTCTTTTCCGGGACCTTCGCGCCGCCCATGACGGCTGCACCGCCCCGTCCAATCTCTTTCATCCGATCTGCCTCCCGCACCAGCGATATCGGCCCGACAACCGATCTGCCCGCGCAGCCTCCCTCCCTTATCGGCCCGATTGAGGGAACCGAAGAGTGGGTGAGTGCTGCGGAACGCTCCAGTAGCCCTTCCCAAAATACACCCACAAAGGAAAAGGGAACCGCGCCGGCTCCCTCACCCCATCCTGCATTGCCTGATTCCCGTCCCCTGGGCGCAATCGCCTCAGGGACGGCCCGCTCAGACCGTCATGATCTCTTTCTCCTTGGCCTTGAGCAGGTCGTCAATCCGCTTCACCTCGCCGTCCGTCAACTGCTGCACCTCTTCGTTCGCGCGCTTCTCGTCGTCGGCGGAGATCAGCTTGTCCTTGGCGGCCTTCTTGATCTGCTCGTTGCCGTCGCGACGGATATTGCGTATCGCCGTCTTATGATCCTCCGCGGTCTTCTGCAGCTGCTTCACCACATCCTTGCGACGCTCCTCGGTCATCGGAGGAACCGGCACCCGCACCACCTTGCCGTCGGTCATCGGGTTCAAGCCAACGCTCGAGGTCCGGATCGCCTTCTCGATCGCCGACACCATCCCCAGATCGTACGGCTGCACCAGAATCAGCGTCGGCTCCGGCGTACTCACCTGGCCCAGCTGCGCCACCGGCGTGTCCGTGCCGTAGTAGTCCACCTTGATCTGATCCAGCATGTGCACGTTCGCACGCCCGGTCCGCGCCGCCAGCAGATGCGCACGAAAGTCCTCGACCGACCTCTCCATCCGCCCCTTCAATTCCTGGTGCGTGCCCTTCAATGCCTCGATATTTGCCATCGCCGATGCCATAGTCTTCCTATCCTTCCCGTTGCGCCAAAAGGACGCAGCTCACGCACAGCGGAACCGTCCCAGTTCGCGTTTGCCTGCCTCGTTGCCTGCGGCGTTAACGCCTCTGCCACTGGCGGAACGCGCAATCCTATCATCTGCTCATCAGTTTACGACGTTCTAGCTCGCAAACGGGCAGCAGGTCGCGCACACACTCCCGCCAATTCATAGAACGCACCACAATCCACGCCTACCGCTTCCCGCCGCAAAGAAACAGTATCCCCGTCCGGCCGGCCCAGCCGCATCATCAGCTCGGCGATTCGACCTTCCACACATACAGAAACTCGTCATTGCTTGAGGTGGCAATGGCCAGCTTCTTCTGATGCGCCGCCCGGCTCAGCGCCGAACGAATGTTCTCCTTGGAATCCGGCAGCTCCGCTAGCGGGATCTTCAACGCAGACCCCTTGTTCAGCCGGCCGATGTCCTGCAGCAGCTGCGAAATGATCCGCTTGTGCTTCCCGTCCCGGCCCTTCGGGACATCGGCCTGAAGCACCGACTCAAACCTCATCGGACGCGAAACAACCTCTTCGTTATCGCCCACGGCATCCTCCGTAGATCGTGCGTAGCTTGCGCTGGCCTCAGCGAACCTCTAACGCTAACCTGACGTAACGTAACGCTATCCTAACTCAAAATAGATGCCGCTCAGACCAGAGGAGTTCTCCGGATAAGTAGAACTAGCCTCAACTCCGCGCGACTAAAAGAGTTAACCCGTATCCCCCGTACCCCCCTATGCTCCTTTCAGAGGTACCACCATGCTCCTGAGCACCAACTTTGAGGTCATTCCACTCATCGACGTTCCGGCCGAAAAGCCGAATCTCTCCCATCAAGCACGTCGCCCCGTCATCCTCGTCGTCGACGACGAGCAGATCATCGCAGACACCCTGACGGCCGTCCTCTGCCACAGCGGCTTCGCGGCCATTGCCGCGTACAACGGACGTGCCGCGCTCGATCTGGCCGCCGTCATCCCCCCCGAACTGCTCATTACCGACATCGCTATGCCCAAGATGAATGGCATCGAGCTCGCCCTCTCTGTGGTTCGCACCATACCCGACTGCAAGGTCCTGCTGTTCTCCGGACACGCCAGCCACGTCGACCTACTGGAGGCGCGCAAGGCCGGCCATTACTTCCCCCTGCTCTCAAAGCCGCTCCATCCAACCGAAATGCTGGGCGAGGTCACAAAGGCTCTCAACCTCCACAAAACTTCGCCCGCCCAGCTCCTTAGCTAACCCGTCCGAGCCACGTCCGAGACAGCGTATGCTCGCGGTGCCACGCAGGAGAACACGACAAAGGCCCACTCCTCTTACTGCTTTCTCTCCCGCTCTTGCTCAATCGGATTCGAGCCCGGAGTCTCCATCCCTTGCAGCGCTCCCGAGTCCCCGCCCAGCCCGCTTCTTCCGCTTCGGATACTGCTTCTCCGGCGCGGAAGGAGCCAGCACCGCCTCCACCTTCGCCTCCATCGCCCCCCAATACCGCACATCCGCCGGCCGCGCCGAGGGCGCCGTCTGGCGCATCCGGCAGTACCACAACGCCCACTCCAACTCCTTCGCACTCTTGTTCTTGATCGCGGCTTCAATTCGTGTCACCTCAGAAAACGGCGGCATTTCCAGTCCCCTCCTCACTACAGCAGCACAGCATCCATCTCCTTCAGTCTAGCGACCCTCCCACGGTTTCCGCGCCTCCTAAGAACCGCTTGACCGAGCGATGACTCCGCAGCAAGGCAGCCAGCCGTGGCAGGGCCGTGTCTTGAGTACGCGCGACGAATGGAGAGCAAACGTCTCATCTGGATCGTTGAAAACGGTCGCACTGGCGCTCTCTTGCCCCGCCTTCGTCTTCGACCTGTCCAAGAGAGCAAATTAGTTTGGATCGCCAGGGGCTGCAAGCTGCACGGAGCCAGCTAACTTGGCTTGCAGGAATGAGCCGCTTACGGGGCCGAGTAGAATACGGGGCCGACCAGTTTTGTGGGGTCTGCGACTGATGAGAACTGCGGTAGGCGGCAGCCTGCTTGCGCAGCATAATAGCAGCAAAGCGATGCCACGAACCAGCAAATTGACCGTGCAATCTTGCCCCAAAGAAAAAGGCAGAATCGACGGCAATTGCTTGAAATTAGCGGATTGAACGAGGTCCCGGGGCGTTCAGTCTGTTCAGATTTCCACTGACGGTTGAAGGTCCTCGTTTACAGCAGCGGCGACGACCAAGACTGAACCTGGGCGGGGCAGACCCCGCTCCCTGACTATAAAGGACGTGATTCAGTGTCTAGGTTAAGCGGTACTGTACGAGGACGGCGTAGATCGTCGGCGCTTGAGCCTGCGATCCAGTGCATTGTGTGCATCAGCGATACGCGCGGTCTGCACCACGCCGGCGACTTCATGAGCACAGGAATGTCGCCCAGAAGCGGCGTCGAGGTAAACCAAGCCGGTCACACTCGCCGGAACACGGCTCCCAATTGAGCTCATCTCCTCTCCAGCGAATGAGTGACCAACTAAAACGGGACGATTGAGACTGAGTGTGTGCATCACAGCGAGTCCATCGTCGCCTAGCCGGTCGGTCGTGTAGTTGCCGCCTTCCGGTAACGGTTTGCTTGACGCTCCAAAGCCCCTTCGAGTGATGCCAAAGACGTGATGATCTTTCGTGAATTGTCTCGCGAACCCTGCGAAGTCATGAGCAGCATTATTCACGCCAGCCAGGAAAATCATGAGCCTGCCGGTCCCGCCCCAATCAATCACCTCCAGCTTGACGCCAGTATCGACGGTCACGAAGTGAATCGACTCAGCAGAATTCCTGATGGAATCCTGCGCGTGTAAGGGCAGTAGAGGTAGCCCAAGCAGCATAAGACCAAGCAAAGTTTTCACCTTTGTTGTCACCTCAAACGAAAAATTGCACGCAGGTCCCTACCATTTTGGCTTGCTGAGGCCGTAGCTTACGCGTTGGGGACGCTGGTAGCACGTAAAAAGTCATCTGTTGGTCCCGAGTAACGGCCAACACGGAAGCTATCGTGGCTGACAGGTGGAATCTGTCATTTTCGCGCATGATAATGCAGGGGTTACCATGCATAAACGCAACCATGGGTCACAAAATAAAAGGCTTGTTCTGGTAAGACCTTGGTGCTGGCAGGCAACAGGCTGTATTCCCTGATGAGCGTGCTGGCCCGAGCTTTGCAGCTCCGCTAAGGCGCCAGGAGCGAACGGCACTCAGACTGACCATCTCTGAACTGATGCAAGGGCTCTAGCAATTATCCTTTCAAGCGAGGTGCGCGAGATGAATCGTATTCCTAGGTTGGACGGCTGGCGCGGTATCGCGGTCGTACTCGTACTCATCGCGCTATGCTTCGCCGCGATTCATACACTCCGGTCAACGCCCGCCTTCCCACTCGATGACGGTTACATTACACTTCACTCCGCGCAGTCCCTACACGCTGGTTTTGACCGCAATTATCCAGGGGTTTCGCCTCTTTACGGGGCTACCAGCGCGCCTTTTCTTGGCCTGGTCTATCTATTGCTTTTTCCCCTGCCGCCCTTCATCGCGCTCGATGTGGCGTGCTGGCTCGGCGTGCTCTGCTATTGCCTCGGGCTGCTCCAAATAAGCCGTGCAATGCGCCTCTCGACGCGCGACAGCGCGCTTCTCTGCCTGCTAGGTCTCACGGCTTCCTATGTGCCGTATCACGTGCTGAACGGACTCGAGACTTCTTGGGCTCTCGCCGGTGTCGCGTGGACGCTAGCCCTCGCCTCTGACAGTTCCCGCTGGTGGCCGTGGGCGGCGGCGGCGGCCGGCACTACGGCGAGTATTCGCCCCGACCTATTGCCATTCGCGGTGATCGTGGTCCTGACCCTTGCCGCCAAGCAATACCGGCGGAGCGGCCTATCATGGCACGTCGTGCTTCTCTTCGCCGTGTCGCTGCTGCCGATCGCGCTCTGCGCGGCGTGGTATCTCCACGCGACAGGAGTCCCATTCCCAGAGACCGGCGTTGCAAAGCAGACATTCTTCGCGGAGACTGGCTTGCCATGGATGGATAAGACCCTCATGGAGTCCACTTCATTTCTCGCCTTCCTGTTCAGCGCTGGATTTCTGTGCATGGCTTGCCGCCAGCTTTTCCGGAGCACCTTGGGACGTGGAATGGCGCTCTTTGCCGGAATCTTCTGCCTCTCGATTTACCTGCAATTCCCCGGAGCAATGGGCTGGAACCGCAGTCGCTATCCCGTCATCCTGATTCCGATTCTCATCTGGGCGCTGGCAGATCAACTCCGGATAGATCACCGCGCGCGGCGCATCTTGCATCTCTCGCTCATCTACTCGCTGGCCTTTGCAATCGTTGCAGTCAATTTATATGTGCGCGATTGCCGGCGTTATGGTGGAGGCCTGCGTGAAGTTGCATCTTGGTGTACCCGCAACCTGCCAACTGGCTCGACCCTGCTTGTACACGATGCGGGCTATATCGCTTATGCAACACCCTTCCGCATCACGGATATGGTCGGGTTGAAAACGCCCGAGGCGATCACGCTCAACCGAGCTATCACCCTGCCGAGCGCTGGAGAGCAGCGCAGCGTTGCTGTATCCGATCTGGCACGCGACCGCAGGGCGGATTATCTCATCGTGCTCGACGGCTGGCCGCCCACGCTCGATCTCGTCTCCGAAATGCGCGGGCTGAAGTGGAAAGTTGAACCACTACATACCGAAGGCATATATCACGTCTTCCGCCTCTCCGCTCCGTAGGTCGCCAATTATCATGCTGGAGCATCTGGCCCAACGGTCCTTGGCACTTTGGGCGCATGCTTGCGGCGCTCCATGTAGCCTATCGGGAGGCCGCACTTGGGGCATGGCTCCAGCTTCTTCGGGCGACCCAGGATCTTGACCTTGGCCGCGCTTTCGCTGATGCCTTGGAAGACGAGGATCACCTGTTCGAGTTTGGCGTTGCCGGCCTTCGACTTAGAGAGTGAGTCTTCGATGAGCGCGGCGGTGTCCTTGGCGGCCTGGGCAGAGCGCATGGCGAGGCACGCACCTCGTCGGCGACCACGGCGAAGCCGGCTCCGGCGTCTCCAGCGCGCGCGGCCTCGACCGCGGCGTTGAGGGCAAGCAGGTTGGTTTGGAAGGAGATCTCGTCGATGACTTTGATGATCTTGGCCATCTGGTCGCTGGAGGAGCGGATCTCGTCCATGGAGGCGATCATCTCGCCGAGGGTGGCGTTGCTCTCAGTGACGCGCTGATGGACCTGATCTATCTCGTGGGCCACGAGTTGGGAGTTTTCCGCATTCTTGCGGGTCATGCTGGTGATCTGCTCGGCCGCCGAAGCCGCGGGCCGAAGGCCCTACTCAACTTACATAGATGCCCGTGACTCGCCCGGAACGCAGAATGCTCGTAAGCTCCAATGAAGCTTTCAGCTTCACGCAATGGGACTTTGGGGCTTTTGGATTTCACCTCTCCGAGTAGATGACCTTCCCACCTCGGATGGTATAGCGCACTTTGGAGAATGCTGTAGCATCCTGCGCAGGATCCCCGCGTAGAACAACAAGGTCGCCATCCATCCCTTTCGCGATCCGTCCACTATGCGTCGATTCGCCGAAGCGCTGGGCAGGATTCGTGGTAAGCGAAGCCAGGATCTGCTGGAAACTCATGCCAGCCCGGGACATCCATGCGTATTCCTCAGAAGTGTCGAACCGTTCGATATAGCCGACGTCAGTGCCGAACAGGATTTGCCCTCCTGTTTGAGAGAAAGCCTTGAGTTGTTGGGCTGCCTTGCCCATCCCCTTTTTGAGTTCATCAGGGTCGCTGCCCTTGAATTCGACCTCCCACAAAGTGAGCGTGGGAGTGAGGGCCATGTTGGCCGCCTTCAGGCGTTCGGCAAAAGCCGGACTCCATAGATCATCGGCTGGGGTGGTGTGGGCAAGAATATCGACCCCGCTCTGAACGGCTACTTCGATCCCCTGATTGTTCGACACGTGGGCAAAGACAGGTTTTCCGGCGCGGTGAGACTCGGCGACGATCGCACGAGCTAGGTCCAAAGGCATGGTCAAGCTGCCATTCTCCTCCACGGAGTTCACAAAAATCTTGATGCCGTCAGCGCCGTCGCGGATTTGCTGGCGCACTCGCTCCGTCGCTTGCGTCGTGGATTCGACCTCAGGCATGTTGATGTGATTGGCTTCGAGGAACCCCCTGACGTAAATGGGCGTTCCACCTTTTACCCAGAACGGCTCCCCGACGGTAAGGATCCTTGGCCCTTTCACTTCGCCGCTTTCTATACGACGGCGGATGAGAGTCGTGTTGTCCAGCACAGACGCGATGTCAAAGACCGTAGTAAATCCCCAGCGCGTGAGCATCTCTTGGAGGCCAGAAGCGATCTGCTCCGACGGGAGTTTTTCTGCATGGAGCAGCCCCGGCGTGAGGATATGTACATGGCTATTCCAGAAACCAGCAGTCACAACCAAACCCCTGCAGTCAATGACCTCCGCGTAACGCGGGATTTGGACGGTGGCACTGGGCCCGACGGCAAGAATGTGGCCGTCGTGTATAAGGATTGCGGCATTTTCAATTGGCGATTCGATCGGCGAGGGATAAACCTTTGCGCCAATCAAGGCGAGGTCAGAGGCGCGGCTGGGGTCACACGCAAGAAGTAACCACAGCACGAGAAGAAGAGCTCGAGTCAATCGGAATCGCATATTCGCAATTACGTGATCAGCAGAGAGATTGTTCCGAAGCACTTTTTAGAGGGGTCTTCGCCGCATGCCTGTAGCTCCTCGCATCCAATCGCTCTCAAAGCTGTGGCAGAGGCCATCGACTCGACCGTGTGGTGCCTCATGGCCAGAGAAGAAGCGGCAGGAGCCACATGGCGCCAAAAAATCAGCGCCACATCATTTCAAAAGCTACAGTCTTCCGCCTGAGCACATCCGGCTGGGTGAGGTGCTGCGACAGACGGAGCCGAAGACGCCGATCCTTGATTGCTTCACCCAGGAGTGCGCGCTTCGCTTTGACTGCTCGCTGAGGAGGCGCTGGACCGGGCCTATGGTGCGTTCTTTGCCGAGATGGATCGCTACACGCTGACCGAGATCGCGAAGATGCCTGCGCTGCGGACACTGGTGCAACTGACGCCGAGCATTGAGAGAAACTAAGACGGGGACCAGCGGACGAGAACCAGGAAAGGTCGTCGTCAACCGGCGAGATGCAGCGAGACTAGGTGCCGTAGCCACGATGCGGCATAGCGAGCAGTTCCCGATTCGCTGGCCAGGAGATGGTCAGGAGAAATACTGATTCCTCCATTGCTTCAACCTCATGCTTGATTGAAGCGCCAAGGGTCAGAAGATTTCCGGCCTGCAGATCATAGACCTGCCCCTGTGTACTGTAGCGTATATGTCCCTTCAGCACCTGCACGGAGCTTGTGCCATCGATGTGATGTTCCTTCATTTGGGCAGCAGTTTCCATAGAGATCAGAACGACCCGAAAATCTTGCTTTTTATAAAGAGTTCTGGCGTGGATGCCCGAGGCCCAAGGCTTGCACTGTTCGGACTCGATTATTTCGCGCGGCAGTTCGAAGTGCGCGAGGTCGGCGATCATCGTGCCGTCATCGTTTGAACCCGGAATTGGCATTTACAAGCTCCCCTCGGCAAGACTACGCTTCCCCAACTCTTGCCGCCGCCCTTTTGAAAATAGGTGCAAGCACAACCGCTTCATTATGCTCCGAATCCTTTGCCCCGTAGATCAGCGTCATCGCGGAATGCTTCTGAGCCGCGTGAACGATCTGTGCGATAGCATTTTTCGTCTCTGGAGCCTTCAATTCAGCCTTGTAGCGTTTGCAGAATTCGAGCCAATGCTTTGGATCGTGATCGAACCATTTCCTTAGCTCTGTGCTGGGCGCAATGTTCTTCGCCCACGCATCCAAACGCAGATCAGCTTTCTTCTTGCCGCGCGGCCAGAGCCGGTCAACCAGGACACGAAAGCCATCAGCGCTGCCAGGCTCTTCATAAGCCCTCTTGAGCAGGATCTCCATTTTCGGTGCCACCTCCCATTACCAAGGACGCAGGGCTGCGAAAATGAGATGTACACGGTCTTACGTCGCGATCCTAAGGGGGGGCACTCAAATACCCTGCTCGGGAGGAACATACCCGAATAGCCTAAGACGTTCGCTTTCACGTTCCTTAGATCGTCCTCTCCCGTGAAGCAAATTCTTGAGGGACAGCTCCCCGCATACCTGATTGGTTCTTCGATCCACGACCGGCAGGGTCTCCAATCCTTCTGTCGCCATGGTCTCTGCGGCTCCGCGCGTGGTTTCGTCGTCATAGGCATAGAAGGATGGGAGCGGCTGCCTTGATCCGCCGTCCGGTGGAACGGACATGACATCGCGGACGAGGACGAGCTCCAGTGGATCGACGCCGTACTCGCGGGTCAGATGGTAGCCTCGCCGGCTCAGCTTCTCGGTCAGAATGGACCGGGGCATGATGAGAGACGTGACGAGGTAAGACGCAATGCAGGCCACGGTTAGGGGAAGCAGGGCGGGCAAGCAATGGGTAACCTCCAGACTGAACAGAATGGCCGTCAAGGGAACACCGAGCGATCCCGCAAGCATCGACCCCATGCCGATCAAAGCCCAGAACGCTTGCGATTCGACCGGAGCATGCGCCAGGTGCCCCGCCAATGCGCCCACGGCACCACCGATCATGAGCAGCGGCGCAAGCACTCCGCCGGAGGTTCCTGATCCGAGGGAAAACGCCCACATGAGCGACTTTGCGAGCAAGATCCCGACGATCAGACCCATGGGAGCGCTGCCGTGAAGCAACTCGGCGATGTTGTCGTAGCCGACTCCCAGCCCACGCGGGAAGAACAAGCCGCCCACCCCAATTCCGATGCCGCCAATTGCCGGCCACCACATCCAGTGAATATGCAGATGCTCGAATAGATCCTCAAAGGCATACATCATGCGGCTCATCCCTGCCGCGACGAGGCCAAGGAGAGCGCCTAAAAGGGCTGCCCCAAGTGCCAAGGAAGCACGATGCGTTCCCGCCAGGGCTGGCACCTGAAACAGCGGCCCCGCTCCAAGCCAATGGATGCGGAGAAGTCCGGCTGTCGCGCTCGCGGTCGCTACGGGGACGATGCTCCGGGGCCTCCACTCGAAAAGCAGAAGCTCGACGGCGAGAAGAATCGCCGCCACCGGCGTAGCAAAGGTTGCCGACATACCCGCAGCTGCTCCGGCGACGAGCAGCGTGGTTCTCTCTGCATCGGTCACATGCATCCACTGTGCGATGAGCGATCCCACGGCTCCGCCGGTCATGATGATTGGACCCTCCGCTCCGAACGGCCCGCCGGAACCAATCGCAATCGCTGCGGAAAGGGGTTTGAGAATCGCGATCTTCGGATCTACCTTGGCACGACGAAGGAGAATCGCTTCGATGGCTTCCGGTATACCGTGCCCGCGTATTTTGTCGGAGCCGAACCGCGCCATCAAGCCAACCAGCAGGCCTCCCACGACCGGCACCACGACCAGCCAATGCCCCAGAGGACTCCCGGCTGGGGAAACGGCCGTAGTGCTGAAACGGTGGTAGTAAAAGATGTTCGTTGATAGGGCGATACAGCGTAGGAGGAGAACGGCCAGTAACGTAGCGCAGATACCGATACCGATCGAGACGCCAGAGAGCAGCCAAACCCTTTTATCAACTGTAAAATCCCTAAGAATAGACGGTTCTGACTTCACGCGTGCCTTTCCGTATCCGACCCGTGTGCCAACCGCGAAGCGGTCGTTTTCTTTGCATCGCGTATGCGTGTGAGTGCCTCGATCAGAGTGGGCGCTAGCTCGCGCAACTGCCGAGCATGGGCTTCCGAAAGTTGAGCAAGTGCATCTTGGCCTGAAGCTGTGAGTTCTAACACCACGCACCTGCGATCGGTGAGGTCGTGGGTTCTGCGAACCAGACCCGCCAGCTCGCACCGCTTGCTGAGTTCGACAACAGTATGGTGCCGAAGACCCAATACATGGGCGATGTGGGAGACCGTAACCAGGGTGCCGTCGGGAGCTCCAGCGATCTGCAACAAAAGCTGATGCTGTTGCGGCTGTAGGCCTGCTGCCGTTGCCGCTCGCTCGCTAAATTGCAGAAAGCGCCTAATCTCGAATCGAAATTGGGCCAGCAGCTGAATCTCATTGGGTTTGGGTATCTTGGACAACGGGCCCTCTCTTGGAGTATCGTATCACGATATAACGGGGTGAGATCAAAGGTCTGCCCATCTGCGATCTCCTCCGGTCGGCACTTGTCTGGAGGTTTTCCCATGAACATCTACTTGCTTGTTCTCTGGCTCCTGCCCCTCGCCGCGGCAATTAGCGCTGCAGTGATCGTGGCTACCGACAAGAGAGTTCGCCATGGTCACGGCCGCTCCATCTCATAGAGAGGGCTAATCGCAGTTATTGGCGAACAAACGAACCCGTGGGCGCTCGAGGAGTTGAACGATGAGGCCACAACTCCAACTGACCGCGCATCTATGTATCCGACTCCGGGCGTTGGCGGGGACAATGGCGCTCATCTGAATGCGCCGAGTTCAATCTCCGGACGCCCGGCGACCAGCGAGCCCGTACAGCCGACGCGACGCTCCAGCTAGAGAATCCTGTTGACCTGATTGCGAACGCTGAATCGGAGTTCCAATGACTACGCCTGGTGAAATCCCAAATGAGCCCGGATCGCTCGGCAACCGCCCAGGGTCGAAGATCCAGCGAAAGTGTTGACGGAATGGGCAGCCGCGGGCCGCCCGCAGCCCGATGCAAGCTTTGAATACAAGCCGACCGGGGTGCCGATCGAATATCGGCAACTCCACTTGAATCAACCTTGGCAACGGTCCGATATCGGGCACGAACTCACTGCCAACGGTATTCGGAAGTTCGTGGAAGACTACCGATCAATCTAGACCTGCTCCTGGAGCAGGCTCAACACGCATCGGCTCGAATCCAGGCGGAAGCGGATATAGCGAGTTGAGGCCGACTCGAAGGGAACGACAGGTGATGCTTGCGGCGAAGTTGTCCTCAGCTCCTGTCAAGGCAGAAGAGGCTCTTGCTACACCTGCACGGTAGTTATCGAGCAGCAGGCCGGTCGCTTCAACCGCGACAGGCTGGGTCGCCTCATCAAACGGCTGATAGAGGAGACTGTCCCGTGTAGTCGGCTGAGACGTGTCGCCCTCACGGTCGGGTTGGTTTTGTCGGAGTTTCCATTCTGGGAACTCGTGTTCGGCAACGTTAGACTGTTCTTTATCGGCAGCGACGACATCCCGGGCCGTTCTCTCTTGCCCGGCAACCTTCGTTGACCGCAGCCCCGACTGCGGTAACCACAGCGTCGGGGCTCAGTCCATTCTTCTACACCAAGAGTGCAAAGACTCTAGCCCGCGGTCGCGCTCGCCATGCGCATTTCCATTTCCTCCGGCGGGACATCTTCGACGTGCGTGCCAATCGTCCACTTGTAGCCGAACGGATCGAGAAAAGTTCCGGAACGATCGCCGTAGAACTGATTCTTCACCGGACGCAGGACTTCGGCTCCCGCTGCGACGGCTTTTTTTGCGAAAGTGTCGACGTCATCGACGTAGAGCATCAGGCTGACGGGTGATCCGTTGTGATGTTTGGGGCCGTACGCATCCATTTGCGGGGCTTCATCGGCCAGCATAATCCGAGAGTTTCCGATCAGGATCTCGGCGTGGCCGATCCGGTCCCCCATGGGCATACGAAAGAGTTCCTGCGCGCCGAATGCCTTCCCGTAGAAATCAATCGCGGACTTGGCATCCTCGAAGAGGAGATACGGGGTAATAGAGCTATATCCGTCGGGAATTGGCTTGACCATGACAAGGTTCTCCTTCCATAGACGAATGTCCAGTGCCAGGAGTATAGCCCCTTTCTCGACTTTGTCCAGACGATGCTCCGCCCACAGTCCAGACACCACAGAGGGCCGCGCTTAACCCCATACCGAGTTCTGTGCGACTGTACTCGACCTTGGGCGGCACAACCAGATGCACCGTGCGCTTCAGCAGGCCATCGCGCACTAACGATTGATTTGTCTCATTAACTTCTAATCTTTGACACGGCGGCGGCGGCGGCGAGCCCGGTCGACTCGGCCTGCTCCTGCGCATGGTAGCTCGAACGCACCAGCGGACCGCTCTCCACATGCCGGAAGCCCATCCCCAGAGCTTCGTGCTTCAGAAACGCAAACTCCTCCGGCGTGTAGTACCGGGTCATCGGCAGGTGATCCCGCGACGGCCGCAGATACTGCCCGATCGTTAGAATATCCACCCTGCGTTCGGCCAGGTCGCGAAACACCGCGAGCAACTCATGCATCTCCTCGCCCATGCCGACGATAATGCCCGTCTTGGTCACAATCGTCTCGCCGGACTCGGCCGCAATCGCCTTCGCCTGCTTCAAGAAATCCAAAGACCGCTCATACCGGCCGCCCGACTTCGCCACCCGGTACAGCCTTGGCACCGTCTCGATATTGTGGTTCAGGATCTCCGGCCTCGCCGCCACCACCAGCCGCAGCGCCTCGTCGTTGCCCTGGAAGTCCGGCGTCAGCACCTCCACCCGGCATCCCGGAGCCTGCAGCCGAATCTCTTCGATCACCTTTACGAACGCCCGTGCCGCGCCCACATTGTCGTCGTCGCGGTTCACGCTGGTAATCACCGCGTGCGCCAGCCCCAGCTGCGCCACCGCGTAGGCCACCCGGCGCGGCTCATCGAAATCAATCGGCTCCGGCTTGCCCTTCGGCACCGCGCAGAACCCGCACCGCCGCGTGCACAGATTGCCCAGCATCATGAACGTCGCTGACTTCTGATTCCAGCACTCGCCGATGTTGGGACACTGCGCGCTCTCGCACACCGTATGCAGATTCAGCTCCCGCGCCATCTTCTTCAGCGCATGGAACGTCTCGCCCATCGGAGCCTTGGCCTTCAGCCACTCCGGCTTCTTCACCGGCTTGCGCGGCGAAAGATCAATCTGCACCAGGTCACTCCGCACCAGAGCGGAGACTTGTCCTTCAGCAACAGGCGGCGTCATGGCTTCTATTGTATTCCCGCCGCCCGCCGCCCCCATGCGCAGATCTCACCGCGCGCCCACGGGGCGCGCCTCAAACCAGTCGCTCCCGCGTCTCCTGCCGCACCAGATACAGAAAGAACAACAGAGCGAAGATCCCGCGCACCAGAAAGAAAACCGCGTGCAGCTTCGAGAACAAGTAGAAATCGCCCGCGCTCAGCAGCAGACACCCCGCCGTCACCAGCGCCCAGCCCCACTTCCGCAGGCGCAGCAGACCGAAGATCCCCAGAGCCAGCAGCGTGCACAGCGCAAGAACACCATACCTGGTCACGCCTCCGCCAAACGCGCCCCGCAGCCCCGCATACACATTCAGCAGGGTCATGAACATCAGGAACATACAGATTCCGGCGATCCCAGGCAGCATCTGCCCCGCCCGTGACCCCTCGCTCTTCCGCCCCACATCGCTCATCCGCTCCCCGCCCTCCGTGCCCGCTGCCTGTTTCCTATTCCCTATTTCCTAGTCCCTATTCCTTATTCCTTATTCCCTGCCGTTACAGCGTATGCAGATACGCCAGCAGATCATCCACATCCTGCCGGTCCATGGTATTCCCCATCGCCGGCATCAGTCCCCGGCCATGCAGAATCGTCGCCGTCACCCGGTCATCGTTGGCCGGTGCTCCACTCGGCAGCGACGGCTGCTTGTATACGCCCACCATCGTCGGCCCATGCAGCGACCCCGTCCTGCGATCGTAGTGGCACCCCGCGCAGCGTGCCTGAAACAGCGCATGCCCATGCGCCTGCTGCGCATTCAGACTGTCCAGCGGCTCCGGCGGGGGAACGCTCTTACATCCAGCCAGTCCCCACGCCAAGGCCAAGCCCATAATTCCCAGCAGCACTCTTCTTGAAAGTTCTCTCACCCGAACATTCTCTCACCGGCCCGCGACCTCAAAAACGCACATCCCGATAGAAGATGCAGTAGGCCTCCAGATACCACGAGACCAGAAACAGCACCACCATGATGCCGGTCGCCCAGAAGAAGATCTGCACCGGCAGCGTCCCGCTCAGCCGCGCGCCGCCCTGCATCCGCTCGCGACCGCCTGCCATCGCCCGCTCGCGCCCATCTTCGGTACCATCTTCGCGCCCATCCTCACGAAAGATCAGGCCGCTGACCACCGAGATCCCCGCCGCCAGCACCAGCAGCCCCAGCCCGTCCCACATCCGCTCCGCGACCGTTCGGCCCGGAATCAGAAACGCCTCATGAAACACCGCATACAGCGAGAGTATGCACAAGAGCAACGTGACCGGCTTGGCGACCTCCACCAACACACTCAACACGTCCGGAGCCTCACCTGGAACCGATTCTACCGCCATCTCCACCTCACTGCGCCACCCGCTAGCGCCCTACAAAAGCTCCCTCAATTCGCCGCCGCCACCGCCTCCACTATCTTGTCCATCACACCGCGATCCGCGCTCGTTCCCGGAGCATGATCGTTCACCATCACCGAGAACACCACCGTCCGCCCGCTCGCGCACTCCAGATACCCGCTCAGCGCCCGCGCCTCGCCCAGCGTCCCCGTCTTGGCAAACACATGCCCCTTCAGCAGTCCGGTCGCGAAGCGCCCCTCTAAAGATCCATCCACCCCACCCACCGGCAGCGACGCCTTATACGCCGCAAACCAGGGCTGCCGCGCCGCATACTCCAGCAACCGCGCCACCGCCCGCGGCGTCACCAGGTCATGCCCGCTCAACCCCGACCCGTCATAGAACACAACGTCATCCTTATCCACTCCCACTTGCTCGAGAAACGCCCGCACCACCCGCGCCCCCTGGGCCGTCGTTCCGTCATCTCCATCGCGATACCCAAGCTGCCGCAGCAGCAGCTCCGCATGCAGATTAAGACTCAGCTTGTTCGTCACTCCCACATCCTGATCCAGGCCCGGCGACGGGTGCGACGCCAGCAGCTGAAAGCCCGGCCGCGCTTCCTCCAGCTTCTGTGCCAGCCCCGATCGCCCCAGCAGCCCTCCCGCAAACGGCTCCCGGCTCTCCGCCAGAAAGCCCTTCAAGTCCACCTCCGGACGGTGCAGTGCCCGCGCCCTGCCTGCCACCACGATCCCTCGTGCCTCCAGCATCCCCTTCAGCGCCATCGCCGCATACTCCGCCGGATCCTCGATCGCCACCTCCTCCACATCCGCCTTCGCATCCAGCGCCATCACCCCATACACCCGCAGCACCTTCGATCCCGGCGCCCGCTCCATCTGTACCCGGCTCTCGCTCCTTGTCGGCCCCGTCAGCAGGCCCGAACTGTCCACCGTGTAGTACGGCACCGCCGGGTCGAGCGTCACCACCCCCGCCTCCCCCGCCCGCAGCCCCGGCGTAACCGTCACCTGAATCTGGTTATCGTTGATCGACAGCGCCGACACCGGAGCCCCATACCCCCACACCGCATCATCGATCGCCCAGTCCCGCGGATACGGCTCCCAGGCAAACAGCGTGTCATCCCCCACCACATCCCCATCCACCTGTTTCAGCCCCGACGCCGCAATCTGGTCCGCCATCTCCGCCAGATACCGCAGCGGTTCAACCCGCGGCAGCGGCGCAGCACCCGCCGCAGCCCGCGGCCTCAACGCCGGCTCGACATACGGCACCGCCCGTCCCGAAAGATTCGCATCTCCACTGCCCACCAACACCGCGTCCCCGTGCAGCCGCGCACTCCCCGTGAAGACACCCCGCGCCACCACCTTCGTCGCAAAGGTCGCCTCCGGCCCCAGCAGCGCCAGCGCCGCGGCCGTCGTAAACAACTTCGCATTGCTCGCCGGCTGGAAGAACTGTCCCTCGTTCAACGCATAGATCGGCGTCCCATCGAGCCCCGCCACCATGACGCCCCAGTGCGCCCGCACCACCTCAGGATCGCTCACCAGCGCCCGAATCTGCCGACCCAGAACATCCCCGCCGGTCGAAACCGGAGGCTCCTGCCCAATCCCCACGCCGCCTGAGCAGCAAGCCACAACGAACGCAACCAGGCTCGCCCCACTCCGCACCACCCAACCCTTCCGCATGGGCGAAGTCTAGCACCCACCCCAACGAAACAGCACTAGAATGGCCTATGGCTGCGCCCACCCTCCACTCCCGCCCAACCTTCGACTGGCGCCTTCGCACCCGCACCCTTCCGCTCGGCCGCCACACCGTCCTCATGGGCATCCTCAACCTCACGCCCGACTCCTTCTCCGACGGCGGCCACTTCTTCACCCCACAGCAGCCCCCCCAACGCGCTGTCGACCGCGCCCTTCTCCTGCTCGATCAGGGCGCCGACATCCTCGACCTCGGCGGCGAATCCACCCGCCCCAACGCCACCCCCGTCTCCCCCGACGAGGAGCAGTCCCGCGTCCTCGCCACCCTCGAAGCCATCCTCCAGCACCGCCCCGACGCCATCCTCTCCATCGACACCTACCACGCCGCCACCGCCCGCCGCGCCGTCGAGGCCGGCGCCGAGATCGTCAACGACGTCAGCGGCCTCACCTGGGACGCCGGCGGCCACGCCGGAGCCCCCAACATGGCCGCCACCTGCACCCAGCTCCACTGCGGCGCCATCCTCATGCACACCCGCGGGCGCCCCCAGCAATGGCCCACCCTGCCGGCTCTCCCCAAGGCCGACATCCTGCCCCTCGTGCTCGCCGGCCTGCGCCACTCGCTCGCCCTCGCCCGCACCGCCGGCATCGCCACCGACCAGATCGTCCTCGACCCCGGCTTCGGCTTCGGCAAGATGGGCACCGAGAACTACACCCTGCTCGCCCACCTCTCCGAGCTCCACCAGCTCGGCCACCCCCTCCTCAGCGGCATCTCCCGCAAAGGCTTCCTCGCCAAAACCCTCGCGCACCTCTACGACGAGAAAAAACAGGACCAGAAGGATTCATCCCCATCCCACGCGCCCGCCGACATCCCGATGGAAGCCCGCCTCCACGCCACCCAGGCCGCCAACGTCGCCTCCATCCTCGCCGGCGCCCACATCCTGCGCGTCCACGACATCCCTGCCACCCGTGAGTCCGCCGCCATCGCCGATGCCGTCCTCGCCGCAGCCGCCACCAGCACCCACTAACTCCGCGTCTACCCCCGAGAATCAACCCACCCACCCCGCTTTTCCTCTCCGTCCTTCCGAACCCCAGTGCTATCCTGAGGCGAAGGAAAGTCGAAATGATCCTGGTCCTCCTCGTCCTCCAGACGCTCAGCGTCCTCGCGCTCCTCCTCCTGCTGCTGCGCAAACCCGCCGCGCCCATCCCGCAGGACCCCCGCCTCGCCCAGCTGCCCGACCAACTCACCCGGCTCGAGGACCGCATCCGCGAGGCCCTCGCCCAGATGCCCCGCGACATCGCCAACGAGGGCCGCCTCACCCGCGAGGACAACGCCGCCGCCGCCAAGGATCTCCGCACCGAGGTCATCGGCAACATCACCGCCCTCGGCCACGCCCTCAAGTCCGACCTCAACAGCTTCCGCGAGGACAACCAGACCGCCGCCACCGCCCTCCGCGGCGAGGTCGTCGCCAACCTCACCCGCCTCAGCCAGACCCTCGCCGCAGAGCTCGCCAAGTTCGGCGAAACCAGCACCTCTTCCGCCGAAAAACTCCGCGCCGACGTAGAACAGCGCATGCGCTCCATCTCCCAGGGCTTCGCCGACTTCAAGCACGAGGTCGGCCAAAGCAACACCGCCCTGC
>DATMOB010000094.1:0-2286 GCA_035568455.1 Granulicella sp. | reverse complement strand
GCGTGGGCCGCTTTGAACTGGCGAATCGCGGAACCATTTTCCTGGATGAGGTTGGCGAAATCCCACTGGAACTGCAACCGAAGCTGCTACGTGTTCTGCAGGAGCGGGAGTTCGAACGCTTGGGCAGCACGCGCACCATTCACACTGACGCACGGTTGATCGCCGCGACGAATCGCGATCTTAAGACCATGGTCGAGGAGCAGAGATTCCGCTCTGATTTGTATTATCGGCTGAATGTCTTCCCCATCCGAGTGCCGTCGTTGCGGGAACGAAAAGAAGACATTCCTCTGCTCGTCCGCCACTTCGTCAAGGAATTCAGCCGCCGGAATCAGCGTGTGATCCACACCATTCCCTCTGAAACCATGCAGGCACTGATCCGCTATCACTGGCCTGGCAATATTCGAGAGCTTCAAAATGTGATCGAGCGGGCCGTGATTATCTCCCGGGGCCCTGCGTTGAATGTCGTCCTCGGCGAACTCACCCCGGATGTGAGTTCCACTCCGGCGCCGGTTGTCACCAGCGCCAAAACCTCCCATGAGAGCCTTCAGGAGATGCTGGACGAGACAGAGCGGAACCAGATTCTCCGTGCCCTGCATGAGGCGAATGGAGTGGTTGCGGGACCTAACGGAGCGGCGGCTCGGCTGGGGCTGAAGCGTTCGACGCTCCAGCTTAGGATGCAGAAACTTGGGATCCGACTCTCGCGAACAGCCGTTGACGATCGCAAGTAAACACCCGGGTGAGTGAAGCAGGCGAACGATGGCGGCCAGAACCCCTTGGCATCCCGTTTCGTGCGGATGATGGCAAGGGGAGGGGGGCGGGTGCTTAGGCGGTAGTGACCTCGCGGGCTTCGGTGGACTCCGGGGCGGGCGGGCGATGGCCGCTGGTGCTGGCACCGGCGTCGGGGGCGAGGCCGAGGGCGTCGAAGACGGGGCCGAGCGCGAGGACGGCCATGAAGAGGAAGGCGAGATGGAAGTCGCGGAGCTGGGGGAGGGCGGCGGAGTGGCCGTGGGCGTGGGCGACCAGACGCAGGGTGATGGCTCCGACGGCGACGCCGACCCCGATGCTGAGCTGCATGACGGCGCTGAGAAAGCCGTTGGCGCGGCTCATGCGGCTAGGCGAGATCTCGGTGTAAGCGAGGGTGGTCATGCAGGTGAACTGCATGGAGCGGCTGGCGCCGTGGAAAAAGAGGATGGCGAGGATGAGGGCGGTCGAGGTGGCGGGGCTGAGCGTGGCGCAGAGGACCATCGAGAGGGCGGTGAGGACGCCGTTGACGATGAGGATGCGACGGAAGCCGAAGCGGCGCAGGACCTGGATGACGAAGGCCTTCATGCTGAGGTCGCCGCCGAAGAGCGCGAGCAGATAGAGGCCGGAGTGGAAGGCGTTGAGGCCGAAGACGATCTGGAACATCAAGGGCAGCAGGAAAGGCAGCACCGAGACGGCGATGCGGAAGGCGCTGCCGCCAAAGATGGAGAGGGAGAAGGTCTTGAGCTGGGTGGACTCGAGATCGACGAAGGAGGTGGCGGGCTTGCGGCGGGCGGCGAGGATGGCGAGGAGGCCGCTGCTGAGGCTGAGGGCGAGGATGGCGGTGGGAAGCTGCCAGTGCATGCCCTCTGCGCCGAGCTTCTCCATGGCGTAGACGGTTCCGCTGGAGGCGAAGCCGGCGAGGAGGAAGGTGAGCCAGTCGAAGGGATGCTTCTCGTCGGTGCGGACGTTCTCGATCCACAGCAGGGCGAGGGTGAGGGCGAGCAGTCCAAGGGGGAGATTGATGAAGAAGATCCAGTGCCAGCTGGTGTAGGTGGTGATGAAGCCGCCGAGCGGGGGACCGAGGACGAGGGCGGTGAGGCCGGGCCAGGTGATGTAGGCGATGGCCTGGGTGAGCTTGTCTTTGGGCGTGTTGCGCAGGACGATGAGGCGTCCGACGGGGACCATCATGGCTCCACCGAGGCCCTGGAGGATGCGCATCAGGGTGAACTCGGTGAGGGTGTGGGAGATGCCGCAGAGGAGCGAGGCGAGGGTGAAGACGGCGATGGCGGTGGCGAAGACGGAGCGGGCGCCGAAACGGTCGGCCACCCAGCCGCTGATGGGGATCAGGACGGCGAGGGTGAGGAGGTAGGCGGTCATGCCGATGTTGAGACTGACGGCGCCGATGTGGAAGCTGCGCGCCATCTGGGGCAGCGCGGTGGCGATAATGGTGCCGTCGAGGTTTTCCATGAACAGGGCCCCCGCGATCAGGGTGGTGACGAAGAGCGGGGAGCGACGGTGCTTCATGGATCTATTTTACGGGGG
>DATMOB010000093.1:0-3723 GCA_035568455.1 Granulicella sp. | reverse complement strand
TGTAGCTTTCGAGATTAATTGGCGCAGTGTTTCAGAGTTATTTGGCGTAATGTTTCAGGATTATTTGGCGTACACGGCGTCAGCTTGTGCCGATCACAAGACTGTCCCGCGCCGCTTCAACTACTTCATTGGAGACGAGGTGAAGGTCGTTAACTCGGAGAACCCGTTCAATTTGGGTGAGGAGTCGAGTTAAGAGCCTGAAGTTTCCGCCGGTCATCCGTATGAGGCTGGCGATGACTTTCTGGGATGAGTTTTTCGTCGGGAAGGGTAACGCCCGCGGGAGTCCAGCGCCGCTCGAGTAGTTCTTGCACTTGGTTGGCATCCAAGGGGCGAAATTGATGGACGAAACCAATACGCGAATAGAACTGCGGAAATCGCGCTATGCGCTTCTCGATGCCGGGCATTCCGATCAGCACCATACCGGCGGTTCCCTCGTCGAAGATCGATCTCATTTGTTCAAGGCTGTTCATATGGAGGCGATCCGCCTCGTCCACAAGGATTAGAGTAGTCGGGTCTGACACTGCTCGTTGTTTAGCTTGATATTGCTTGTATGTCTCAAAGTATGTCGGATCGACCGCAGGGCGGTCGCACGGAGAACAGCCTGGTTTGTCCATAATTTCCCTACGGCTCTTCTCGTCTTTAAGTCTGATTTCCTCCAGAACCATCGTCGCTTCCCGCCGAATAGGGTCCAGTACGATACTCATCACTCTCTCTCGCGCCATCTTGATGTCGTTTTCGACTCTGGAGGGAGTATTGGCCACAGAAGTTGTATAAAGCAGAGTGTCGACAGGGCGATCGTCCCTTATTTCGCTTGTCCAGCGATCGCGCGGAACGATCTGATCCGCGCGGCTGTAGCGCACAGCGGAGAGTGTCTTGCCGATGCCGGGTGGTCCATAGCATAGCCCGATGTAGCGGAAGTGACGACATGCATCGCAGAACTCAACAAATCTGCTGTGTTCGATCGTCTCGACAAACGCGCGGCTACTCGTTGCGGTACCTCTTGATGCGAACTCCGGATGCGACTGCGACGGCGGCTTTTGCATGGATCTCCTTAGGAGCGCTGCCCCTTTTCAGTAGCAGAAGCGAATCGACGACCCGTTGCCGATCATGGAGGATGGAGTTGAGCTCGCGGCGACGTTGGTCACGCACTCGGATGATCTCGCGCAGTGGAATGGTCTCTCCTGCTAGCTCAGCGGAGACTGCGGGGCAAAGGAAACGATCCTTGTAAAAGACCCTAATCTCGCCCATATCTCGCGGATCATAGCGAATGGTGACATCCTCCCCCACGTACGCCGCCAGAATGAGCGAAAGATATCGTAGACCCTGGAAATGAATGCCATCGCGGCGCACCTTGCGAGCGCGTACTTCCTGCATTAGCAGGAGGTCAAGTTGTTCGAGCGATTCCGGCATGCGCGGCAGAAACCCGCCTTCCTCCCATCGTTCTGATGGAGCCGCCTTTGATGCGAGTCTGGGTCCTCGATGGTACGTTTCCAAAAGGAATGTTCGAAAGAGGTCCTCGAAATGCTCGAGTGAGAGGCTTGGTTTATGTCGCTTTTTCTTGCTGTAGCCATCAAGCTCACAGAGGAACATCTCGTTGACCGTCCGGAAGAAGCGCTCGATGCGGCCACGGCCCTGCGGCTTGCCTGGGGTCGAAAATACAAGCCGAATCTTGAGATCGACGGCCACCTGTTCAATGTGCTTTGAGGTGAAATCCGATCCATTATCGGTATAAAGAACTTCTGGAATGCCACAGACATGCCAATGCGCGTGCCCTTTCCGCCAGATAGCCTGTCGAAGGGCGAGGGCGGTTCTCGTTGATGAAGGTGGATCAAAGCCCAGATAGTATCCGGCGATAGCACGACTGTAGTCGTCGATGACGATGGTCAGCCAAGGTCGAGCAATCTGGCCGTCCTCCTTGACCAACTTGATGCTCAATTGCGCATGATCTGCTTGCCAGATGGCGTTTGATCGCGGTGCTTCCCGTCTATGAACCAAGTCAAACTCTTCGCTGTATACCTTTCCGCCATGATGCGCGAGAGTGAGCAGTCCGACTGGAACATCACGAACGACGTCGTAGACCGTTCCGTAGCGCGGCTGGAGCTCACCCGTAGCCTCCGCAAACTGCCGAGCCTGTCGCCATATAGACCTGACTGGTAAAGGAGGACTCTCCAGGGCGAGTGCTTCTATCGCAGTCTGGATCTTTGGCGACACCACTCTGCGGCCGCCACGGTCAGCACGCGACTTGCGCACTAATGCTATAAGGCCGAATTTGCGATATTGGCTCACCCAGCGCTGAGCGGTTCGAAACGGGAGCCTGCCATCGGCTGCGACGAGTTGGAGAGGCCGGTCTTTTTCCAGATGCGGCTGAATCAGCCGAAAACGCGACATCGCGAGCTCACGAGCTGCTTCGGACACTCCGCTCAGCTCTTGCATGCCAAGACACTACGCCAATTAACTCTGAAACACTACGCCAAATAATTCTGAAAGCTACATTTTGGCCGCTCCGTGGCCCGAAAGCAGGGCAGGGGAGCCGCTCGCCCTCACCCCGGCACAGGCTTTGCTGCGGAAGATGGTCCTGGACGCGGTGCAGTCGCCCCATTCTAAGCGCAACTACGCCAAGGCCCTCGATGACCTGTTCGCCTTCTGTGCCAGCCGGCCTCTCTCCCGGTCCTTATTAATGGAGTGGCGAGCGGGCATGGAATTTTTATCTCCCTCTACTATTAATGTCCGGCTCTCGGCGGTGCGCAAGCTGGTCTCGGAGGCGCGGAAGAACGGAATGCTCGGGGCCGAAGAGGCGGCCAGCCTGACCGCCATCCCCAACATCAGCCAGAAAGGAACCCGGCTGGGAAACTGGCTAACCCGGGAGCAGGCCAAAGAGCTGCTGGCCGTCCCCGACCGCTCCACCCTGAAGGGAAAACGCGACTACGTGATCCTGGCGCTTCTGGTCGGCTGCGCCCTGCGTCGCAACGAATTGGCAGAGCTCGACGTCAAGACCATTCAGCAACGAGAGGGAAGGTGGGTGCTGGCCGACCTCGAAGGCAAGGGCCGGCGCATCCGCACCGTCGCCATCCCGATCTGGGTCAAGCAGGGCATCGACGCCTGGAGGACCGCCGCCGGGATCGAGGACGGCCGGCTGCTGCGTTCGATCTCGAAGAGCGGGAAGATCAATCGCGACACGCTGAGCGACTGGGCGGTGTGGTCGGTAGTTGAACAGTCATCGCAGCAGATCGGGATCGAGCGCTTCGGCGCCCACGATCTGCGCCGCACCTGCGCCAAGCTCTGCCGGAAGAATGGCGGCGATCTGGAGCAGATCAAGTTCCTGCTGGGGCACTCCTCGATCCAGACCACCGAACGCTATCTGGGCTCCGAACAGGATATCGAGATCGCGGTCAACGATAACCTGGGACTGTAGGCTCTCAGGGTGAGCGCCTCTATTTGCGTAGGCGCGGCCTGAAGTATCTTGGATTGATTCTGCAACGATACGGCCTGGTGGAAGGAACGCCGGATAATGAAGCGTCGAGTCTGCTCCTACGATATGCTCGCCGTCCCTGACTCTTCCTTCGTCCTCAAGGATGCGGTCGGAGAGATGTACTTCTGCAATCTGCGATGCTTCTGTGTCTGGTCGGTGCAGCTCGCTACCAGGCCGAACCTTTCTATAGAAGAGAAGACGAGTGTCTATTCGCTGCTCACTCCGACGGGTGAAGAACATCAGTTTGCGGGGAT
>DATMOB010000092.1:0-43554 GCA_035568455.1 Granulicella sp. | reverse complement strand
CGATATATTCCGGCAATGTTTCCTCCCCGCTCGACCAGCAACGGTCGAACACAGCGATTGTACAGGTCTCTACAAGAGGGACGCGCGATTACTCAGTGCCTATCCCGATGTCCAATCTGGACAGATGTCGCGGTAGGGACGAGCATTCCTGATCGCCCCTCACAGAGCCGTACGAGCGTGTCTACACATGCGGCTCTTACGAAGGATGAGTGGCATAGAAGCACGCAAAGTTGGGGAACCATCGGTTCAACTGTGGGGTAAGTCACTCCAACCGATGGAAGGAGTGCGGGTCGTCTGGCGGCCCCGGCTACGATTCATAGGGAATCGCTCAGGGGAACAAGCCGCCCGGGTATGGGCTGCGATGGTGAAGCCATAGAACTCCCCCGGTGGGGTCGTTGTTGAAGATCCGTGGGCAACCGCAGTAAGAAACGGCGCCCGAATCCGCGTAAGGCGCGGCCAAGCCATCACCACACTCCGCGCTCGGATTGTGGGCGGTGACGTTAGGTCTCTATCGGGACCGCTCCGTGCCCATGCCGCTTTTCGTTCGGGAGGAGTAGCTTGGAACGGCCGGGTTAGAGCCGTGAGAAGGAAGCCGGTGGTGCGGTCGGAACAGGAGGCTTTGGCCTGTGGGCTTGCAAGGCGCTGCTAGGCAGAGTTGGTCCTAGGTGGGCGATTAGGAATATGCGTCTGTTTTTGGTGATGCCTGATGGAGCGGGAGGCGGCAGAGCGGCAGCTGAACAAATATTTACCACTACCGGAGATTGGCGTTGGTTGACAATCGTCTCGCAAGAAGCCTACGGTGATAGCTGATCGAGTCTGCATTCTCGCTCGTTCAGGTCTCCTGAGCTAAGTCAGCCCATCTGAAGTTCCCTCCCTTAGATCTACTCTGATCAGCGATGGAGGTTGATTATGTATGCTCGCAATGTCTCACTACGCTTGAAACCAAACACTATGAACGAGTTCACGCGGACTTTCGATAGAGAAATCCTTCCCCTTCTCCGGAAGCAGACTGGCTTCCAGGATGAAATCGCGTGTGGCGACCCAGCAGGACAAGACGTGGTCGCAATCAGTCTCTGGGATAACAGGGAGCACGCAGATGCCTACAACGCCGCAGGCTATCCCCAAGTACTCAAGCTCCTGAATGCGGTATTAGACGGTGCTCCAAAGGTGCAAGGCTCGAATGTGATTAGCTCGACTGTTCAAACAGCCGCGCGCGTGAAGGCCGCCTGAGCCCGTGCTCGTCACGCAACTGGCGGTGGCTATGTGCGCCACCGCTCTTTTTCCGCAAGGTACGTTCACTCCAGAGAGCCCATGTGCCAAGAGTTTAAGTCGGCACTATCCTGATCGAGAAGCGCCTTCCTCCAGATCACCCCGACTTTTCGGTTATTCGGGGCACTGGAACGTGATCAAAGATCTTGTCGATTCCGCGGCGACTCGAAGAGCGGAACTTTCCGCAATCCCGTTTTGCCGGCATGAGCAACCTCTAACAGCGGGTGAAGTGTGAGATAGCACGGGTATTGCCGAAACCTGACCGCCAGGGCAGCGTATGCGAAGCCCCGGCATGGCGATTGGCCTTTACGCGCGAACCGAAGGATAACTAGGGAAGGGCTCTGCTGCAAATCCGGGTGTAAGGGTGTAAGGGAGCCTGGCAATAACGGGCAAACCTGGTGCGCCAAGCGAAAACCCTTGGCGTACTATTTGAGAGGCTTGAGGGGGCGAGTATCGGTGCTGTGACCCTAGCAGGTCACGTGGAGAATGGCGTTTGCCGCGGGCTCCCTTTCCATTAGCCGGATGGCCTCACTGGTCGGTACGATGATCAATTCGACGTGTCGGCGTTCCGCTTCACGTTTCACTTCCTGCATAACTGGCAAACGGCCATAGGCTCCGGTGCCGACCACAAGCCGGTGGCATTTCCATGGGATCTTTTCGCCTATGGACAGAGGCGTATGCCCAAACGCGTCATGGAATTTCCTAGAAGGTGTCTTCTTGCGTTTGCGGATTTCTCCCCGATCAATCACCACGTCTCGCTCATACGTACTGCCGTCGATTCGGAGGGTACCGAAGGAAAATTTGTCGAAGTGCATACGCCACCTCCGCGTGCTGCTGTGTCCCGGCGCTCTTCTTCGAGGTGACAGCAGAGTAGGCGAACCTGCGCTGTGCTATCTCGTGATCACCGCAATGCGGGCAGGCGGCCTTTCCGCGTCAGACTTGGGATGGTCAGAATCATCGAGAATGTCTTCTTGCAGTCGTTGCAGATAAACCGCTCCCGCAGCTTTGAATGCTTGCAGCTGGATTCTAGACCTGCGGCTGGAGTAGCTTCAACAGGCATCGTTCCAATCGATGCTTGTTTTTTGCAGTCTTGGCCAGATTATGCTTGATGTTTTGATGGCCAACCACGGGCAGACCATTGCAAGCACATGGCTTACCCTGGCCAAACAGCCTTTCCATCGAGTTGTTCCTGAATGGCGATGTGGGTCACTCTCGCGCCTTGAGCTTCAGGGCGTTAAATGACGTTGGACAAATAATGGGAGTATCCCGGGACAAAGTGCGCGATCCCTCCTCATCGTCGGCCATTGTGGGTGCTCACGATAAGAGTCAATGTGTGCGCTGAAGGTTGCGGTGATTCGAACCTACAGGTAGCAAAATCCATTACCTGCTGCGCAGACACCCTAGCCTGCGGCCGATAGCGCTCCCCTCATAATCTGCATACAGCGCGAATGCAGGCGCGCAAAGCGCAGAGGAAGAACGGTAGAAGCGAGGAGACACTGATGGCGATGACGACCCGATGGGAATAGGTTCGCACCCTCACTTATAATAACGGCATGGTAAAAGTAATTCGTAGTATGAGCATGCATGGGTAATCCCGCTCGTGCCCTCCTTCTCGGCCCTCTACTCAAGGGTGTTTCACGCTCCTTCTATCTCACTCTGCGCGTGCTGCCCGCTGGGATGCGCGATCCGATTGGCCTCGCGTATCTCTTGGCGCGCGCCGCGGACACGATCTCGGACACATCGCTTATCCCCCCGGGGCAGCGACTGGAGCTGCTCCTGTCGCTGCGCAGTCAAGTGAACGGCGCTTCGAACAATGAAGCGCTGGCTCGTATGGTGGTGGAAGTGGCGGGTCAGCAGAGTCAGTCAGACGAAAAGGTTCTGCTCGAGTCGCTCGGGACCGCGCTGACGGCGCTGTCTCAATTGAGCGAGTCCGATCGGGAGGCGGTACGCGATATTGTCACTACCCTCACGAAGGGCATGGAATTCGATCTGTGTACTTTCCCGGACGAATATTCCGGGCGGATTGTCGCGCTTCAGGAATTGGATGAACTTGATCAATACACTTACATGGTCGCGGGATGTGTAGGAGAATTCTGGACAAAGATGACTTACGCGCACCTGCCGGGAACATTCAAGGGTGGCCCCGAGACGATGTTGGACCGTGGCATTCGTTTCGGAAAAGCGCTGCAGATGACAAATGTTCTGCGGGACTGTGGCAAAGATTTGCGCATCGGGCGCTGTTACCTTCCCGCCGTAATGCTTGATCGATATGGCTTAAGTCCGCAAGACCTCTTGTTGCCGAATGCATCCCTTCGCGCACGACCGATCATGTTCGAACTTCTCCAGAAGACCCTCGATCACTTCCGTGAGGCGGTTCAGTACACGCTCGCAATCCCCGCGTCCTCGGTTCGACTGCGGTTGGCCTGTTTATGGCCGACCCTCATCGGCCTAGAGACGCTGTTGCTCCTTGTGCACAACGACAATTGGCTGGATCCGGCAAAGGTCTCAAAGATACGACGCAGCAGCGTATACCGAGTCATAGCGTATTCATTGCCGCTGGTGGCATCAAACAGACTGCTAAGTATCTGGGTTGAGCGACTGATGGGAAAAATCGGAGCCCAGCTGAAAGGCTGATTGAACCGCTCAGGCTTTTCGGGAGATTCTTGAGAGAGTGGAGCGACGGAAGAGTGAGCGGTTTTCGCTCAATCACCATGTGGGCACTCCTCAATAGATCTGGGCGGATGGACTCGTGTCTGCAGGATGAGGATGACCGCGTGGACAATGTAAACGACTCGCTGGTTTACTACCTTGCGCCGAAGAACGCAGGGGTTCGCTTCTTGCCAAGACTTCAAAGTATACCTTTCACCGAAGGTGCTAGGCCGCTCCTTTCAGCGAAGAGCAACTCTAGGCTCAACGGACATGCGAGGGCGTCGCTCATTTAGTTCGCTCTGGCTCCGTTCGAAGCGGATGCCAGCTTCCTGTTCGCGGATGCTGCGGGCAAGGGTTGCTACCGGAGCGTGTACACGCGGCGCCTACCGAGAGGCGGTGCGGCAGTTCCCCGGATTCCGCTTTCAGGAGTTTCGCGCTCAGAGGAGAGGTCGATGTATCAGTACATAGAAGAATGTGGAGGCTGAAAGATAGGAATTGTGCGCCTTTTCATCCACTCACGCACGAACTATGTACGATTAGGGTATAAGTCGCGACTCTTGGACTTTTTGCTGCCTTTTTTGGGGGGGCTGATGGTTGGGGGTGTTTGGAGGCGAGATTGTCAAGAGACGGGTCTCGCTGCGCTCGATGCCCCATCTTAGCGAGGGTGGGGCTGTCGCTAAGATGGGCACCCGGATCTTCGTGGCGCCGGAATTCCGCGGCGAGGGCGGGTCTAGGCGGAGGCGGACTTGGCGGCGACCAGGGTGGTGATGCCCTCGATCATCTGCTGCAGGGATGAGACCTGCTTGGCCTGTTCGTCGTCGATCTGGATATCGAACTCGCCTTCGAGCTCAAAGAGGATGTTGAGGCGGTCGAGGGAGTCGATGCCCAGCTCCTCGAAGGTGCTGTTGGGGCGCACGGTCTCGAGCGGAACGCGCCGCGTGGTTGCGATGACTCTCAGAACCCGATCTTGAATGCTCTCTGCCATGGTCTCTTTGGGAGGCTGTGCTCGCGGGGAGCCGAAGTCATCCCGTCTTCCTATCTATCAGTCTATAAGACTTCCGGAGTTTCCCAGTCTATACGACCTATTGGGATTATTGTCGTCCAAACGTCCTATCTTCTAGCAAGACGGCAAAGGAATCAATCACTTAGTTGTCTGCCTTCCATGCTCGCGGAGGGGGCGAACTGCGTGAACTCCAGGCCCTACTGCTGGCGGAGCCAGTCTACGGAGCGGGCGATGCCCTCTGCGAGGGAGACTTGGGGAGCGTAGCCGAAGTCGCGGGCGGCCTTGGCGATGGGGAACTCCTGGTTGAGCCCGAGCAGAAGCACGGCGTGGCGGGTCAGGAGGGGGCGGCCGCTCAGCTTGAGCAGGCGATGTGGGAGCTCGAGGAGTCGCGCCAGCCGGGTGGCGTTGGCGAGGCTGAGGTCGAGCCAGGGAGGGCGGCAGCCCAGCGCGGCGCTGAAGCGCGCGAGGTATTCGGTCCAGTCGGCGTTGCTGCCGTCGGAGAGGTTGTAGGCCTGTCCCAAGGTTTTGGGGGAGACGGAGGCGGCGATCATGGCCTCGGCGACGTTGTCGATGTAGGTGAAGCCGCCGGGCGCGCGGCCGTGGTCGATGAGGAGCATGAGGCGCTGGCGCAGCATGGTGGCGACCTCGACCGTGAAGTCCTTGCCGCGCGGGCCGTAGATGGTGGCGGGACGGACGATGGTGACGGGCAGGCCGTGGTCGCGGTGGGCGTCCCAGACGGCGAGCTCGCCGAGGCGCTTGGTCTGGTTGTAGGGCAGACCGGCGTCGACCAGGGGGTGCGATTCGTCGCAGGGCGCGGCGGGGTAGCCGTAGACGTCGGTGGTGCTGACGTGGACGAAGCGCTGGAGCGTCGGGCACGCGCGGGCGGCCTCGAGGAGGTTGGCGGTGCCGGTTACGTTGGCGGAGTAGTAGATCTTGAAGGGCGCCCAGTCGGTGGAGCAGGCGGCGCAGTGGAAGAGGCGGTCGACGCCGCGGAGGGAACGGGCGAGGGCCGCGGAGTCGCTGAGATCGCCGGGAATGACGGTGAGCGGGAGGTCGGCGAGATGGCGGAGATCGGAGCGGGGGCGGGCCAGGACGACGACCTCATCGCCCTGGGCGGCCAGGAGCTGGGCCAGGCGTCCGCCGAGGAAGCCGCTGGCGCCGGTTACGAGTGAGCGCATGAGGTAGAGGGCTTTCTGAGAGGCATCTCGTTTGCGTGTGACCACGCGCTTCACGCGCGGTCTGGATGATTTGTCCCAGCCAGCATAAGCGAGTGCTGGATGGGACATGAACGAAGGCATACCCAGGGGCTAAGGCCCGCGTTCTCTCTGGCGCTGAAGGCCAAGGCTAAAGCCTTGGCTTACCTAGAAGCAGCGACGATTTCTAAGCGGGACGAAGATCGCGATCGCGCCCTCTCGACGCGATCTTCTCGATAGATCTACAAATGAATCGGTCAAATGAAGGTCTATCGAGACGAGGTTTAGTGGTTCGCCAGTTTAGCGAAGGCGTCGAGGACGAGGCCGAGCTGCTCCTGGGTATGGGCGGCGGTGACGCAGAGGCGCAGCCGGGCCGAGCCCTGGGCGACGGCGGGGAACATGACCGGAGCGGCGATGATGCCGAAGTCGCGCAGCCTGCGGGCGAACAGAGCGGTGGTGGTCTCGTCCTTGAGGATGACGGGGATGACGGCGGTTTGGGAGAGGCCGGTGTCGTAGCCGAGGCCCTGGAGGCCGGCGCGCAGGTAGTCGGCGTTTTGCTTGATGCGGGCGACGCGTTCGGGCTCCTCTTTGAGCACCTCGAGGCCGGTGATGATGGCGGCGACTGCGGAGGCGGCCATGGCGGCCGAGAAGATGTAGGGCGAGGAGGCGTGCTGGAGGTAGATGGCGACCTCGCGGGAGACGGCGACGAAGCCGCCCACGGAGGGGATGGACTTGGCCAGCGATCCGGTCCACATATCGACCTCGCTGGTGTCGATGCCGAAGTGCTCGTCGGTGCCGCGGCCGGTGGCTCCAAGCACGCCGGAGGCGTGGGCTTCATCGACCAGCAGGAAGCAGCCGAACTCCTTCTTGATGGCGATCAGCTCGGGCAGGCAGCAGATGTCTCCGTCCATGGAGAAGACGCCGTCGGTGACGATGAGGGTGCGGTTGGCGGGCTGTCCGCCGCGCAGCTCCTCGCGCAGGCTTTCGGGGTCGTTGTGGCGGAAGCGCTGGACCTGCACGCCGGCCATGCGGCAGGCATCGAGCAGGCTGCGATGGCAGAGGTTGTCGACGATGACACGGTCGGAGGGGCCAAAGAGCGCGGTGATGAGGCCGAGGTTAGCCATGTAGCCGGAGCTGAAGGTGAGGGCGGCCTCGGTGCCCTTGTACTCGGCCAGGGCCTGCTCCATCTCGTGGTGGATATCGAGGGTGCCGGTGAGCAGACGGGCTCCGCTGGTGCTGGTGCCGTAGCGGTGGATGGCTTCGGCGGCGGCGGCGTCGATGCGGGGATGGCCGATGAGACCGAGGTAATCGTAGGACGACATCATGAGCATGTCGTGACCGTCGGCCTGCACGCACGGGCCTGCCTTGGCCTGGAGCGGCATGTGAAAGGGATACGCGTCTACGGTACAGGCCATTGCGGTGCTCTCGAAGATCCTGCGAGCGCGCGCGTCGAGCAGGTCGTTCTTCTTAAAGCTCCATTGGCGTCCGGGCGTGAAGTAGCCCTGAAACATTTGCCCGGAGGAAGACGGAAAGATTTTAGCAGCCCGTTCGATTTCAGTGTTGATCCCGGATGAATTTGCCATGTGCTTCTCAATCGTAGACGAAAGACAGGGCTATTGGAAGGGCGCGACAGGCCGTGGAGACGGTCTGGAACGGGTGTTCGTTGGTGGAACGGTTCGGGGAGAGTGGAGCTCGGTATGGTGCGGGCTTTTCAGCCCTTTGTTTTGTGTCGCGATGGTTCCCCGGTGAGCTTGTTATCTCTTGTTTGCCAGGTGTCGCGATTTTTCAAAGGCGGCGTCTGCGAGTTTTGGTTGACCGGTCTTCTGATAGAGCTTGCCGAGTTGGAAGTAGATGGAGCCGTCGTCATCGCTCGAGATACCGATCTCGAGTTGTTCGATGGCGCGCGCGGTGTCTCCGCGACTGGCGTAGATTCGGCCGAGCAGGGCGTGGATCCTTGGTCTCAGCTCGGGCTTTGCTGCGAGACCGACGTTGAGAAAGGATTCCGCCTCATCATATTTATGCTGTGCGATCAGGACTTCGCCGGCGATGTAGCTGGCCTCGGGATCGGAGGGGTTCTCCTTGAGCGCTCGCTGGATCATGTCGGAGGCGAGGTCGATGCGAAACTCCTGCAGATAATTGGCCGCGGCACCGATCAGGGCGGTGAAGTCCCTGGGGTTGATGTTGAGGGCGACCGTATACTCGGTCTCCGCTGCGCCGAACTTCCCCATGTCGCGATAACTCTCCGCCAGCAGCTCATGCAGGTGAATGGAGTCGGGCTCGACCTCTCCTGCGTGCACCAGGCAGCCGACGGCCAGGCCCTGGTAGGCTCGGATCAACCAATAGAGACCTTCATCCTCGAAGCGGGGAGTCTTCTGGAGCTGCTTTGCGGCCGCGATGGTGGTGTGGAGGTCGCCGGTCAAGAAGGAGCACGCGGCCAGGATGGAGAGCTTGTCCGGAGATGCGGAGGAGACTGCCGGACCGAGAGCGGTGACGCAGCGGCGATACTCGCCGCGCCGGTAATACTCCATCACCTTGGGAAAGGTCACGGCTGCTCCGGCTGCATGATGTTGCGAGGCAGGCTCGATCGCTGCCGTGCTGCTGCTTCCGTGAAGCGAGGAGCGAATGGCGGCGACGTCGTCGGCAGTCAGATCCGGCGGCGGCGCTTGGGTAAGAGCACGATCCAGAGTCGCAAGCCGTTCCGGAGCGAGGCCCGTCGCTAACACCGAAACGGAGGACCTCACGAAGCCGGGATCGAGACGCCACAGAGCCGCGAGAGAGGAGAGTGCGGCATCGGTCTCCCCTTTTTCGAGATGGAGCTGAATCAGTCCAAGATTCGCCAGCAGGCAGCCGCCCGACCTCTGGTCCTGCTGCAACTGCGATTCAGCCTCCGGGAGCTGTCCCTGCCGGAGCAGGATCAGGCCGAGTGAGGATCGAATACAGGGCGGCTGGTGGGGAGCCGTAAGCAGTGCGCGATAGGTCTTCGCTGCCTCGTCCAGGTGGCCCTGGCTGCCGAGGGACTCGGCCTCGAGCGCCTGAAAGAACGGAGACTGGTGGTGGAGCCGGACGAGGCTTCCAGAGTCGGTCTCGGAGATTTCGAGATAGGCGATGCCGAGGCGATACCATGCTTCGCTGTTCTTCTGGTTCAACTCGGTGGCGCGCACATAGGCGAGGGATGCGGCGTCGAATTGCTTGAGCCCGAAGTATGCCTGGCCGAGAGACATGGGGATGTTGGGGTCGTTTGGCTGCAGCTGTCGAGCCATGAGCAGATAGCGGACGGCGTCGGCGCGGTCTCCCAACTCGAGATTGTCCAGGCCGAGGAAGAGAATGGGGACGAATAGCTTCGGTTGGAGTTGATGCGCGGTGGTGAAGCTGGTTAGGGCGCCGGAGTAGTCCTTCGCCTGGTGCTGCATCAGGCCGAGGTTCGCCCATACCTCGGGCACGTCGCGCTGAATCGCCAGCGCGCTCTGGTAGGCGGCGATGGCGGCTTTGAGGTCGCCGGCGGACTGCGCGCCGACTGCCTCCTCCAGGTGCGACTCGAAGTCGTTCTGCCGTGCCCGTTGCCCACCGGCCCTCTGCGCCGCTGCAAGGCATAGCACGGCAAAGAGCAGGATCACGCACCGTCTGATGCAGCGATCGCGCCAAACCTGTCTGCGCAGGGCGGGCGGCTGCAGAGGGGAGGCGGGCCGAAGGCGAGTCATTGCACTCCTACTGGGTCCATTGCATGTGAAGGTCGGCTCCGTGGCCGTCATCGGGCATGGTAAATGCTGCGACATGATGTGTGGCTTCGAACTCCGGTTGCAGGGGTTCAGTCTTGCCGGTGAGCACGACAGTTTGCGGCGAAGCCGGAGCGCCATAGACCTCGACCCGGATGTTATTCCACCAGGCCGTATAGCTGCCCTGGTGGGGGCTGATATGAAGCGTCAGCCCATGTTCCTCCTCTTCGCAGCGAAAGTCCATACGCAGGAACTCGCCATGCTGGTAGGAGAAGGAGTGGCCGTCATCCAGGTAGATGGAGCCTTTGCAGTCCTTGCCGGGATAGACGCGGAGCGTCAGCGGGCCTTGCGGCCTCTCGTTGGTGCTTTGGACGAGCGGCTGAACGGGGATGATTGCGCCTTCGCGAACGAATACGGGAAGGATCTCCAAGCTTGGCTTGATCGTAACCTGATTGGGCACAGAACCTTGTTCGCCGGGGGTTGACGGCGGGTCTTGGGGCGCCGGCTTTCGGGTGATCTTCTCTCCGGTCCAGTAGTTGTACCAATTCACTGAAGGAAGCTGGACCTCGTAGGCATCGAGCTTGTCGGGGTAGGGAGCCGGTGCGACCAGAAGATCGCGGCCGAAGAGAAATTCGTTCCCGGCATCGATGTCCAGCGGGTGCAGGTCAGCGGTTGCCTTGGGGAACTCGAGAAAGAGCGGTCGCACCACGGGCAGGCCGGTGCGGGAGAACTCTTCCGCCGTTGTGTAGAGATACGACATCAACTTATAGCGTTCTTCGATGTAGCGGCGACGGATGGCCTCCTGTTCCGGGCCGTGGACCCACACCTCCTTATCGGATGAGGTGTCGTTGGAGTGATCGCGATCGATGGGTTGGAAGGCGGCCAACTCAATCCAGCGGGTCAGCAGGTCAGGCTCGGGGGTGCCGATGAATCCGCCTACATCGGCTCCACTGATTCCGAAGCCGCTGAGACTGAGGTTGAGCAGCATCGGCGTGGAGAGCCGCAGGTGGTTCCAGGTGCTGCTGTTGTCGCCGGTCCAGGTGGCGGCGTAGCGCTGCCCGCCGGCATAGCTGGCGCGAGTGAGCACGAAGGGACGCACGTCGGGAGCGAGCTTCAGCAGACCTTCGTAGGTAGCGCGCGAGTTCTCCATGCCGTAGACATTGTGGAGCTCCAGATGGCTGGTCGAGCGCTTTTGAAAGCCGGGCTCGTCGATACGGTGCTGCACCGTGTCGGGCATGGTCTTGTTGGCGCTGTCGAAGATGGAAGGCTCGTTCATGTCGTTCCAGAATCCCGCGACTCCGCTGCTGACGAAGGAAGCGTAGAGCGATCCCCACCAGGCTCGGGTGCCCTGGCGCGTGAAGTCTGGAAATACCGAAGGCCCCGGCCAGACCTTGCCTACATAGGGAGTTCCGTCAGGATTCTTCACGAAGTGATCGCCCGCGATGCCACTGTCGTAGGGAGCGTACCCGGAGTTGGGATGCCGGGCGATGTGCAGGTCGGTGATCGCGACGATATGGAAGTCCTGCTTCTTGAGGTCCTCAATCATCTGGGCAAAGTGGGGGAAGCGTTCCGTGTCGATGGTGAACGGACGGTAGTGGTCCTGATAGTCAATGTCGAGGTAGATGGCGTCGGCGGGAATCTTGTCTGCGCGGAGGCGATTGGCAATCTCCCGTACCTTCGACTCGGGATAGTAGCTGAAGCGAGACTGCTGGAAGCCGAGCGACCAGAGCGGCGGCAACGGCGTCGGACCCGTAAGCCAGGCGAAGGTGGAGAGTACCTGCTTCGCATCGGGCCCATGAAAGACGTAGTAGTCCAGCGGACCACCCTCGGAGCCAAAGGAGTAGGCGCCAGCAGACTCCTTGCCGAAGTCGAAGCTGGAGCGCCAGGTGTTGTCGAGGAAGATTCCTGTGGCTCTGCCCTGACGAAGACTCAAGAAGAAGGGAATGCTCTTATAGATTGGGTCGGTGGACTCCTGGAAGCTGAATGCGTCTGTGTTCCAGAGCGAGAAGGCGTTGTCTCTTCTGTCCAACGGACCGGGCTTATCGCCCAGACCGAAGTAGTGCTCATTGTCGGGCATGGTCTTGTAGACGCGGAAGGCAGAGCCGTGGAACTCGATGGGCCGATCCGCGGCATCTTCCTGGACGACCACCCCGCTGAGGTCGGTGATGCAGAGGCGCATGGTGGAGCGCTCGACGCGAACCCGCAGCATCCTGGTGCGAAAACCGAGGCTGTCGGCGTCGGCATCCTGCGCTACCGGAACGCTCTGCGTGCGGGACGCGGGGAGGACGGCCCAGGAGGCATCCTCGGGCAGCTGTCCGTGAGCACCGACGCGTACACGAAGCACATCATCCCGCAGTGCGGTGATGCGCATGACGGCGTCGCCACTTTTGATTTCGATCCCGTTCTCCAGCGGGCTGCTGCCGGTCACGCCGCCGAGGACAACGAACTCAGGTCTGGCCTTCGGCGGGGCTGCTGCAGGTTCGGCCTTCGCGACGCAACTGGCGGTAACGGCATAGACGGATAGAGCGAGAGGGGCAAGCGTCAAAAAACTCCAATGTCGGTTCATCGTGTGGTGGCGAATCCTGTGCGTCCTTTCCGGATGGGATGAAGCGATTGCTCCCGTTACGCGATCCATCGCCGTACCCCGCTGTCGCGCGGTTGAGACGCGAAGGAGCCTGGCGGGAAGAGACACAGGCGGAGTGAGCGGCGCGACAAACGCACGAAGCTAGCGGGCTCTGCCGTGCGCAGTTCCACATTGTGATGGAGGGTCGTGTCGATGAAATTCAGCATGAGCAGGGGCTGTTAGCAAGGGAATCGTAACAGCGGCCTACCGAGGAAAGCGCAGGGCTCTCCCGAGGTTTTGACGATGTTTGCCTGATGGCGCGGAGGAGAGGACTTGAGAGCGGCGCAAGGTGTCTGCGGGGGCACCTTAAATAAGGGTAGGCGCAAGCTGAGGGCTGGGCGCTATAATCCTCCTCTCCATGAAATGATGCTTAATCCGTCAGGCTGCGGCAACAGCACGATGGCAGGTGGCGGGATGAAGGGAGCCAGCGTGCGGGGAGATTTCCGTATCAATGATTGGTTGATTCAACCTCAAATCAACACCGTAGAAAGAAACGGCCGGACCTGGCATCTGGAACCGAAGGTGATGCAGGTGCTGCTGCATCTTGCTTCGCATCCAGACGAGGTGCTCTCCAAGGAACGGTTGATCGAAGCAATCTGGCGTGACACGTTTGTCGGAGATGATGTACTGATTCGCTGTATCTCAGAGATCCGGTACGTCTTCGGAGATGACCCACGCTCTTCGCATGTCATCCAGACGATTCCTAAGGCGGGGTATCGCCTCATTGCCGCAGTGACGACTGACTTGGGCCCCGCAGCCAGCCTGCCGGGAGCAAAAGAACATGCCAGCAAGACGTCGGGGACGCCGGGAAGGCAGGAGCTCGAGACAGGTGGAGGTCATACTGCGGTTGCTTTGAGTGCGGAGGCGAACGAGCCGGATAAGAAGAGCGCGGCTGTGCTCTCTGAGAGCTCGGAGCCGGGGGCGGTGCGCTCCGCGCTGGCGGAGCCCAAGAACGAACGCTTGACGGAGCCGGAGACGGTAATCGGGTCGCCCGCCTCAGCGGAGAACACCGCAAGTGCTGCGCGCCGGCAATCTCGCCGAGCCTGGCTGGTCGCGATGGGCGGGGCCGCTCTGCTGCTGTGCGCTGGGGCGGTGTTTCTTTGGAGGTCCGCCCATCCTTCCGCCTTTGAGGTGTTCTGGGGACCGATCGTGAACACTGCCGATCCCGCGCTTTACTGTATCGCCGACCAGAATCAATACAACTTCATCACCCTGCGAGACGCCTCCGATCCGAGCCATCAGGTTGTCCTGAAGGACAATCTATCGGCCATTGTGATCGACGATCTGGACACCATCGTAAAGATTGCCAGCGTGCTGCGAGCGAATGGGAAACGGTACAACCTGAAGGGCGAGGAGGCGACAAGTCTGACCGACCTGCGCAATGGCCCCTCTATATTTGTGGGCGCGTTCGATAACGCCTGGACGCTGCGCCTGACCAAATCGCTACGCTTTCATTTCGGTAACAATCCCGAGATGACGCAGTTTCGCATCATCGACAGCGCCAATCCGTCCCAGGCGCGTTGGTCGATCGACCGGTCGCAGCAGCTCGCCACCAACAACTACCAGGACTACGCGATCGTCGCCCGTTTTACCGACAACGTCACGGGGAAGCCGGCGGTGATTGTGGCCGGGATTGGACGGGGCGGGACCATCGCTGCCGGCGAGTTTCTGACCGATCCGGACGATCTTGCGCAGCTTCTCCATGCCGACCGGGTGGCCGGAGGAAAGCAGAATATGGAGATCGTTTTGAGCACCCAGATCATTAACGGGCAGCCGGGAACGCCGAAGATGGAAGCCTCCTACTTCTGGTAGTGCGGGATGGAGCCGTGCGCTCTCTCGCTATTTTTCCGCTCCTTCCCACGTCCACCCTGCTCATCGAAGGGCCTCTTGCGGCTTCATGAACGCTCGGTTACTTGGTTGGGTACGGTTCGGCTTCCCTTTGGAGCCGATATAAATGGTTGAAAAACAAGGCCTTGCTGCATCGGCAAAACCTCGGGCGGAACAATCGCTCAAACATCGGCAAAGTTTCGGTAATTATCCGGGACACTCTTAGCAACCGCCCTCTAGGGTAGTCGACGCTTTCCGGCCAACTAGGAATTGAGATCTGAAGGCACGGTCCCTGCGGAGCAGTGTGACCGTTTTGGAGAGGCGAGCGAATGCAACCTATCGATCGGCAGTCTATCAATCACACCAGACCGCGAGTTATCGCGGCTGTCTTGGCACTGGTCTTTCTGGTGCTGGGCAACGTCCCACTGAACGCTCAGACCCAGGCCTTTACAGCCACGTTGAGCGGCACCGTTACCGATTCTTCCGGCGCCGTCGTTCCCAAGGCGACGGTCAAACTCACCAGTGCGGAGCGCGGCATCGTCCGCACCTTTACCACGGGCGAGACCGGCAGCTATACCTTCCAGCTGCTTCCCCCCGCAGATTACGACCTCAAGGTCGAGGTGACTGGATTCCAGGCCTATGTGCAGCGCGGAATTAGTCTCGCCGCCGGCGCCAGCGCGCAGCAGGACATCTCGCTGTCGGTGGGCAAAGCGGCGGAGAGCGTCGTGGTGTCCAGCGAGGCGCCGCTGATCAACGCCGATAACGCCAACATCTCCGCCGACATCTCGCAGAAGCAGGTGGTCGAGCTTCCCCTCAACCTACGCAACGTCTTTGGCCTTGCCTCGCTCAATTCTTCGGTCAACAACTCGACCCAGGCACAACTGGTGAACGGGAACGGCATCTCGGGCAGCGCGGATCAGGACATCTCCTTTCTGAACTTCGGCGGCACGCACTTCGGTACTGCGGCCTATCTGCTCGACGGAACCTGGAACACTGCGCAGGACTGGGGCGGCGTGGTCTACGTGCCCTCGGTCGAAGACGTGCAGGAGTTCAAGATCCAGACCAACGCCTTCACCGCGCAGTATGGTTGGAGCAGCGGCAACGTGGTCAACGTGGTCTCGAAGTCCGGAACCAACCGGTTTCACGGAGACCTGTTCGAGTTCTATCGGAACAGCGCTCTCGATGGGAACAATTACTTCAACAATCACAGTGGGACGCCGCGGCCGGACTTCAATCGCAACCAGTTCGGCGGTTCGGCGGGCGGCCCGCTCTACATTCCCGGTCTCTACAAGCAGACGAACAAGACCTACATCTTTGGCGTCTACGAGAGACTGAGGCAGTCTACCCCGGCCACCCTCAATAATGTGACCGTTCCCACTCCGACCTTCATCGGCGGAGATTTCAGCGCGCTTCTCACGACCACGGTGCTCGGTCAGGATGCGCTTGGGCGCAACATCTATCAGGGCGCGATCTATGATCCGTACAGCGTGCGTCACATCACCCAGGGGCAGGTCGACCCGAGCACTGGCCTGGTCGCCGCCCAGACCGGATACATCCGGGATGCGATCGCGGGCAACAAGCTGAGCAACTCCATCAAGGGGATCGACCCGGTTGCGGCGAAGATCGCCGCCGGCAAATACTGGCCAACCCCCACCAACAGCGCGCTTATCAACAACTTCACCGCCTCCGTTCCCGCCAGCGCGCAGTCCGACGAGTTTTCGATTCGCGTCGACCACAACATCAGTGATCTGACCCGTATCTTTACCCGCTACTCGCACAAGTCGGAGCAGAAGACCAACTCGCCGGCCTTCTTTGGCGGCTCCGATCCCGGCGGCCCTGGAGTCACCAACCCCAATAATCGCTGGAGCTTCGATTTTGGGGGAACCCATATCTTCAGCCAATCGCTGATCCTCAGCGCGAACGTGGGCATGAACCGCTGGATCGAGCAGTCGGCCACCCAGGGCGACGGATTCAAGCCATCGACTCTCGGCCTACCCGGCATTATGGACACATTCGCAGGACAGTTCCCCCAGATTACGATCGATAACACCGCCGGACTTGGGCCGGGTGCGATCAACGGTCAGGACTCCTACGCTGTTCCACGCAACTACATCACCTACTCGGCCGACCTCACCAAGAGCTTCAGTAAGCACACGGTGGCCGTCGGCTACATGGGCGTGGTCAACCAGATCCTGGGTGGTCACGTCTTTGGGACCAAGCTCAACTTTCCGACCGCTTCGTCGGCCGGACCGGATCCAGCCAACCCAACCGCGCAAACCGGTTATGGCTTTGCCTCCTATCTGCTTGGCGTTCCCGACCTCGCTAACGCCAAGAGCCTTAGTAACGGCGCCAACAGTGGAGCCACCGGCATCAACGCGCAGCTCGCAACCCAGAAGAACTATCTCGGATGGTATGTGCAGGATGACTGGAAGGTCACTCCCCAGCTTACCGTCAACCTCGGCATCCGCTATGAGATCCAGACACCTCTGACGGAGCGGCACAACAAGCAGCAGTACTTCGATTTCACCGCAACCAACCCCGTCGGAGCCGGAACCGGCCTCAGCACTCCGGGCGAGTTGGTGTTCAATGGTGGCTCCAATCGCAGGGGCCTCTACAACACTGCCTACACCAACTTCGGGCCACGTCTCGGACTCAGCTATCGGGTCACGCCCAAAATTGTAGCTCGTGGCGGCTATGGACTGTTCTTCATTCCGTCGTATACCGGCAACGCACCGGCGGATGGATTCACCCAAACCACGCCGATACAAGGCACTCTGAACTATGTACCCTACAACACACTCAGCAACCCGGTGCCGAATGGAATCCTCCTTCCGCAGGGCAGCGCACTGGGCGCGATGCAGGATGTGGGCCAGAGTGTGTCGGCTGTGCGGAGCGCCCGCGCCTCCACCTATCTCCAGCAGTGGATGGTTGGGTTCCAGTACTCCATTCGCACCAACGACCTGCTCGACATCTCCTACGTTGGCAACCGCGGTATCAAGCTGTCTGCGGGCGCGTATGAGAGAAATATGCTCGATCCGAAGTACTTCGCTTTGGGAAGCAATGCACTCACCGCGCAGGTTACCAATCCCTTCTATGGGAAGATCACGTCCAGCGGCTGCGGTCTGGATCAGCCCACCGTCCAGTACCAGAAGCTTCTCCGTCCCTTCCCGCAGTACTGCAGCGTCGCCGAGCAGGGGGCGCCGGTCGGTGATTCCTACTACGACGCCCTGCAGTTGACCTATACTCACCGCTTCAGCTCCGGCTTCTCCGTGCTTGCCTCCTATACGTTCTCGAAGTTCATCGACAACGTCGAAGGCAACAACGGCTGGGCCAACACCGGTCCCACCAGCATTCGGAACTACTACAACCTTGCCGCCGAGAAGTCGGTCGACGGTAACGACATCCCTCACAGTCTTGTTGTGAGCTACATCTACGAGCTTCCCATCGGAAAGCACAAGGCCTTCGGCAACACTCTCAGCACACCGGTTAACGCTGTGGTCGGCGGCTGGCAGGTCTCGGGAATCTCAACCTTCAAAGAGGGATTCCCTCTCTCCATCATTCCCGCGAATAATACCCTCGGTACATACGGCGGTAATCGGCGTCCGGACATCGTTGCCGATGTACATGTCGCTCATCCCACCATCAACCAGTGGTTCAACACGGCGGCCTTCAAGGATCCGGCGAATCAATTTTCCTTCGGAGACTCGGCACGCTACCTGTCCTACCTTCGTGCACCGGGCTACCAGAACTGGGACCTGGCTGTGCAGAAGTACTGGAACTTCGGCGAGCTGGCTCGTCTGCAGTTTCGGGCAGAGATGTACAACGCCTTCAACCATGCCAACTTCTACGCGCCGAACCAGTCTTCGGGTTCGGGGGCCTTTGGCACGATCGGCGGTGTATTCCCGGCCAGAGATGTGCAAATCGGAGGCAAGCTCTACTGGTAATTCCTGCATGAATCTATACGAATCGATCTCTCGGTGGCTCTTGTGTATACAGCAAGAGCTACCGGGAGATTGTTCGTTTCGGCCTCATATTTCTCCCGCTATGTAAAAAAGGGGCAACGTTCCCCGTTGATGGACCTCGGTCGCATCGCCCGGAACCAGGGTGTGCACTGGATTGCCTCTGGGTAGCATGTTCTGCTCAAGTTATGCTCAGCCGCCGAAGCTTTGTCGCTGTTACGGCACTCGCTCTGCCGCGTTTTCTCGATGCCATGCCGATGAGCTTGCACGCGCTGCCTGGGGCTCTCGCACAGCTTGAGCAGACCAACGGCGGCCGCCTCGGGGTGGCCGTACTGGATACCGCTACGGGCGCACGTTCAGGTTATCAGGCGGAGGAGCGCTTCCCCATGTGTAGTACGTTCAAGTTTCTGCTTGCCTCCGCCGTCTTGCAGCGCGTGGATCGGCAACAGGAAGCGCTTGACCGCGCCCCGGCAATTCCTCCGAAGCCGCTCTTGTTCAACTCTCCGTTAACGGAGCCGCACGCCGGCGGTACGATGACGATCGCCGCTCTTTGTCACGCCGCTCTGACTCGAAGCGACAACACGGCTGCCAATCTTCTGCTCGAAGGTATCGGTGGCCCGTCAGGCATCACGCGTTTCTGCCGCTCGATCGGCGACACCGTTACGCGTCTCGACCGGATGGAGACGGCACTCAATGAGTCCCTTGCAAACGATCCACGGGACACGACATCGCCCGCTGCGATGGTCGACGATTTGAACTCTGTGCTGCTCGGGAACATCCTTTCGTCAGCCTCTCGCAATCAACTTACGCAGTGGATGGAAGCGAGTCTCACCGGCCTCGAACGCCTTCGGGCGAACCTGCCGAAGAGATGGCGTGCAGTCGACAAGACAGGCTCGAACGGCGAGCACACGAGCAACGACATCGCCGTGCTCTGGCCTGTTGGTAAGCCTCCCATCGTCATCGCCGCTTACATCACGCAATGTGCCGGCCCTGAGAGCAAGCGTTCGGCGATGCTTGCGGAGATAGGCCGACTGGTGAGGAAGTCACTTGCCTAGATACCGAGTCATCTTTCCGGGCGTAGGCTATTCAAAAGCGACGGGTATATTTCTGCTGGGTTGAGCGCGCAGCGGGCTGTGATTTGTATTTGGGAACCGAAGTCGTTGCTTGCTGTACACAATCACACCGCCGATTGGGGTTGTGTCCGCTCATGCGGGTGGAATGGTGATGGTGGCCAGAGACGGGATCGAACCGCCGACGCCGGCCTTTTCAGGGCTGCCGGACAATTCAGCTAAGTGGCCCGGAATCAGCGGATGTGTTTAAAAATAAAACTTTTATGTGCAGACATTTTTAGGATTGCTTGGGGCGAATTAGTTTGTTTTGGGATGCGCATTGTTCGCGTATTGTTCGCGCGCCTCTAGAAGCTTTGCTTTTTGTCTTTCTGCCAATAGTGACCAAAGCGATCATTTGTCGTGCCCGTCCTGCACGTCGCTATGACCGGTCTCCCCCAATGAGTATCGAGTCAAATACAGCAAATGGGGCAGGTCTTGAGAAACGGCAGCCGATAGTCTGGAACTCCCACCGTTTGAGAGCCCAGCGTTTGGGGGCGCGTGACACAGTTCTGAGCCAACACGAGGATTGCTTAGAATCGGCGGTGGATTGATTGCGGGGCTGCGATGGGAGGCTCTCTGCCTTCCGGTTTGGCCGGGCTCACAATCCGAATTGGACGGGGCTCTAATCCGGATTAGACGGGGCTCTAATCCGGATTAGACGCTACAATGATCCGAGATGGCCGACCCAAATTTCCAGCTATTTCAGAGATTCTCAGCCAAACGTGTCGCTACTGCGCTTGCGGATACTCCCGTGGTCATGTTGATCGGTCCCCGCCAATGTGGCAAGACTACGCTCGTCCGTCAGTTTGTCGATAAGGAACGCGAGTATGTGACCTTGGATGATGACACAGTGCTAGAAGCCGCTCGCAGCGACCCGGCTGGCTTTGTGCGGGGATTCGATTTGGTCACCATCGACGAAGTGCAGAGAGCTCCGGAACTTCTGCGAGCCATCAAACGATCCGTTGATAGCGACCGAAGGGCAGGCCGTTTCCTGCTGACAGGATCTGCCAACATTCTCACTCTGCCTCAAGTATCCGAAAGTCTTGCCGGCCGCATGGAAATTGTAAACCTGATGCCGATTTCCAGAGCCGAGATACTCGGCAAAGAGCCCACTTTCCTGAAAATGGCTGCCGCTCCATCCTTCTATGCGACAGAGTTCGGTGTAAAAGTCCCGCTGCAAGGAATTCTTCAGGGGTAGCAACGCGATGAAGTGGGTCCAGCTCAATTGTCGTATCAGCGATACGACAATCTCCTCCTCAGGGAAGACTTCTGCAAACTGAATCATGCGGCGAAGATTCTTCTCGCCGAAGCTGGATCCATGCTCTTCCACCAATTGTCGCGATAGCGATACGACAATCTGGCGGCCATAGGCAGCGCGTTCTTTGCCAAGCACTTCTTCGGCGACGCGTTTACCGATGCGCCAGTAGAGCAACGTCAACCCCGCATTGACCGTGACGGCAACAGTTCGACGTGCCTCGGTGATGAGCTGACGCAGATCTTCGACCAAAGCTGGCGGAGCCAGTGCGGTCGGCTGTTTCGGGATGATCGCCTGTGTCTGCTTTCGCGGCATATTCCATTGTCTAACAGTCTGAGCTCTGGGGACATACTTTCAAGCCAACAGTGTTCAGAGTGAGATCCTGAAGACGTTTGTTGACCCAGCCGAAGCGAATGTATTCCTGCTCCAGACGCAATCCTTCTCGGATCGAGTTGTGTCGCAGACTGCTATAGAGTGTCTGCTCTTCCTCTGTCAGCCGGAGCAAGTCCACTCGCAGCGGAGAGTCCTCTACGCCCCAAAATTCACGGTGCATATCGAGTGTGGCTCGATCCATAAGAAACGATTCAGCATGATCGAAGTGAGTTCTCAGTTGACTCAAAATGCCGAAGCCGTGGGTATCGATATCTCCCCAATAGTAAAGGGAGCAAGCGTGCAACCAGGGGCACCGTGCCAAAGCCTCCCAGCCATAGCCGGCGCCAAAGATGGCCATCGATCCGTTCATACGCGGGAACGATAAGAAGTTAATCTCGTTTTCCATCACAAAAACACGCTGAACGCCGATGCGCAACTGCCCGAAACTTTCCGCATCCAGGGCCATGTCAGGACAAAGCGGACGAAGCCCCCAGTCAATTTCCGGATCGAGCACCCGGAAGCGGATCATCACCGGCTTCTCCAGGAACCCATAGCGGGTCGCGAATTGCCCGACTACGGGCTTGGTGTTGTTGCCGATGACTTCAGAGGACAGCACCAAATCAAGCAACTCTGCCAATACACCGCGATGCTTTTCGATGAACTTCGTATGCAGGCCAGGAAGGTCAACCTGCCGCAGATAGATGTTGGGGCGTGGATTGTCGACACGCCACGCCACGACCGCTAACAGCCGCGGCCACTCGTCAGCCAGCGCCAGAGCCTCCAGAGGATACTTCTCCAGCCACGGTAGCAAACCAGGAAAAGAACGGCGTGTAATCTCGACCTGGCTCAAGAATCTGTTCCACTCTTCGCGCTTATTGAGCCAGTCGAGGGCGTCATCCAGCGAATCGATCCACGCGCTTGCAGGCAACCGTTGCACCCCCTGCACGCGGTGTTGCACCTCGCGAAACTCCAGGCGCGGGAGAGAACCTGACATCAGTTCGATGGCCCAGGAACGAACCTCGTCAAAGCGGCTCGACAGGTCGGCGGAATCAGGAGTCTTGAGCGAAAGACGCATGGGAAAATGAGAACGCTCCGTCACAGCCTCCCGCAGCAGATCACCACGCTCCCAAAGCCGCATCAGCTTAGCCTTGAGGTCTTTGGTGCCGGTCCAGCTCACAGCGTCACTTCCTGCCCGGCTGGCTCGTTAATTTCCTGTTTCTGCTTGCGATACTCCTCGATTGATAGGTTCCGCAGTTTTGAATCTCTACCGCCTTCATTGTGCACAAACCCGACGCTTGAGACGAAGGGTTCGATAATGTGGATCTTCTGCAGCGGCGTGACAATCATGAGCTGCAGATTGAGCTGTCGAAAGAGTTCTAAACCATACCTCGCGGATTCATCCGTGCCGCGTCCAAATGCCTCGTCGATCACTACGAAGCGGAAGGACCGCGAGCGAGCAGCTCCCCATTCAAGGCCGAACTGATAGGCGAGACTGGCAGCGAGGATTGTGTAAGCCAGCTTTTCCTTCTGTCCGCCAGATTTGCCTCCTGAATCCGAGTAGTGCTCGTGTTCGCTGTTGTCAGCCCGCCAACGCTCGCTCGCCGCAAAGAGAAACCAATTGCGAACATCGCTGACCTTCTCCGTCCAGCGCCGGTCAAGTTCTGTTAAACCCTCTCGCCCCCGGAAGCGGTCGATAATAGCTTTGACCTGCAGAAACTTCGCATCGGAGTACTGCATGTCATCCGACCCTGTGACCGTGCCTTCCGTGCACGCGCGCAGATCTTGCAGAAAGTCGCGAACCTCGGCATCCGGGCTTGGTTGCAACTCCAGTACGATATAGCGGCCGGAATTATAGTCAATGCCAGCAAGCGACTGGTTGATTTTTTCGATGCGATCTTTGATCGTCTCTCGCTGGCGCGCCAACTGGCCGTTGAAGTTAGCAATTTCATTAATGGTGTTAACGTTGAGCAGCTCCTTGAAGCGCAACTGAAACCGTGGGAGATCGTCGCGATTCAAACGGGTGAGCAGATTGTCATACTCGAAAGCCGCTTCCAGGCTGGCATCCATCTCCGCGGTGTCGAGTTTGAACTCGTCTTTGAAGGAGGACATAGCCTTGATGATTCGTTCCGCCAAGGCCTTGATCTTCTTGTCTTCGGCATCAATTCGTGCTTGCAGCCAGTTGCGTACATCCTGTTGACGGTTGTCACATGACTCTACCGTGAGCTGGTGCTCGCCAAGCGCCTCGGCCCGCAGCTGCTCCAATGTTGCCGAAAGCGTCTCTTCAGGAACACCGGCTTCCAGAAGCGACGCAGTCTGCTGGCGCAAATCCTGAGCGTCGGAGCGGCGCTGATCGAGTTTGGAGCGCCCGTTCCGGGCATCTTGCAATGCCGCGTCAGTCTGGGAGCGCAATTTCAACCGCTCCTGCAACTGTGCTTGTAGCTCACGGAGAGCATCGGAGGCCTCTTCCAGTTTCCTTCTCTCCTCGATAAGGCGCGCAATCTCTGATTCGACACTGGTCCAGTCCAGCTCCTCAAAGTCATGGAACTCATCGAGTCGTGTCAGAGCATCGAGCCGTCCCTTAAGCCTCTTTTGCTCTAGTTGGATGGCGCTCATCTCAGCGCCTATTGCGCCCATGCGTGTTTCGAGATCGCTGCGTTTGGCCTCGAGGGCTGCAATCTTTTCGTTGTTGCTCCAGCCGAGTACGTACCGGCTGCGGTCGTCGATGCTGTAGCGATCATCCTTTGTATGGCGTTCACCCGCGTCCTTGATCTGCCCGGCGCGGGTGAGGGCGCGAGTCTCGCGCTGGAACTGCTCGTGGGTTACGCAGCAGGCAACATTGGCACGATGGGCCAGCTCACGTTCGAGCCAGTCATAATAGGGAGAATCAGGCTTCAGTTGTAGCTTTCGTGCGGCCGAATCTGGAGGCAGTGCCGGCAGATCGTTCGTCTTGCGCGACCGTACATGAAAGTACACCAAGATGCCCCGGAGACGACGACCATCTACCCACTCCGCAACCGCTCTGTACATTGCATCGGGAACAAGCAAGGTGAGTGCGAAGTTACGCAACAACCTTTCGATCGCCCCCTCCCATGCTTTCTCCCTTTCATGCACTTGGATTAATTCCCCGGCAAAGGGCATCTCCTCCACGTCAAACTTCAGAGCAGCACACAGTTCTTCCCGTATCCGGATCTGCTGCGTATCAATATTACTGCGCCGGGCTTTGAGACTCTCGATCTCCCCCGATAACTCGTCGTGCTGCTTCTGGCCCTGTCGAAGTGTGACGCCGTGCTCCGTTAGGGCGTTCTGAAGCTTTGCCTCAAGGTCCTGATCTTCATCCAGCCATGCCTTGAACCGGCTGCGTTGATCGGCAAACGTGGGAGCATCTGTGGCAACAGACTCATTCAGAATGGCTGCCCACTTGTGGTAACGTTCCGCCTTGATCCGACGTGCATCTCGCATCTGTTCGCTCGCACGAATTTTCGCAGCAAGCTGTTCGAGGCGATCACCACCATTGTTGTTTATAGCCTGCTTCAGCTCTTCCACCTGGGTGTTCTTTTCATCCAGCTCCGCTTCCAGTCGCTGCACGAGTACGGAAGCGCGATTCCAATCCTCCTCAATCAGTTCCAGACGCCTGTCAAGAAGCCCAAGTTTCAGGCTTGCGAAATGAGCGCGCAGGCCCTCCCGGCATCGACGGAGAAAATCCACCTCAGCCATGAGTTCTCCGTGACGTTTGCAGTCGGCAACCAGTGGAGTCAGCAGTTCCACCTGCCGCCTTGCTTTCAATACCGCCTCGTGTGCTCGATGCAGGTCGTCGAAGTGCCGGATCAAGGATTCGATGCGTGGCGCCACGTCAAACGGCTCCAGCATGTGGCTCCGAACGAAATCCGTAAGATTGCCCACCGACTTCATCGAGACCGTCTGATGAAATAGCTCCAGTGCCTGATCGTTCTCGATGCCAAAGCGCCGTCTGAACCAAGCCGCATACGGTGGAAAGCTATCGAAGACTTCCCCGCCCAATCCGCGCAGCTTCTTGCGGAGCTGCGCAATATCTGAACCGAAATTGGCGAAGTCAGATGCTATCGAGAGGTCCCTGTCCGCACCAACGAAAAAACGTGCCGGCGGACCGCTCTGCTCCTTCATCCAGAATACCTGGGCGAGCGTTACGGTTTGGTCGTAGCCGATGTTTCGGAAGACGCCCACGATAACGGAGTAGCTGTTGTGGTCGCGTAGGGGAACGGGTTTGGCTGTACCAGTGGTTTCGTTGCGTTCCGACTTATAGTGGCCGAGCACATAGGAACGTAATGAACGTTCCTTGCTATCGGCCCCGGCAGCCCTGTTGTACGCGATGCGTTGCGCAGGCACAAGCAATGTCGTGATGGCATCGACGAGCGTCGATTTTCCTGATCCAATGTCTCCCGTGAGCAGACCATTCTGACCGTTCAGTTGGAGCATCCATACCTGGTTATGAAAGGTGCCCCAGTTGAAAATCTCCAGGCGTTGAAGACGGAATCCGGAAAGAGCCTCTTCTGCCGTGGACTCCAGATCAGGGGTGAGCAGATCATCCATGCTGTCTCTCCTCCCCCTCGGAGGTATCCGCTAACTGAGCACGATAGCCTGCGAGATGCGCATCCAGGCCGCCCAGCCACTGTGCGTCCACAAACGCTCGCAGAATGCGCCGCACCTCGTAGCTGGCTCCTCCAGCGGCGACAGCTCCCTCTGCTGGCTTGAGCTTGCGCAGGAAGCCCAGATCCATCACTTTGTTGATGTGGGCCTCAAACTGGTCCGCTAACTTGGCGTCGTTGGTCGATTGTGGCATGAATAACCGGACCATCTCCACCATCTCATCGCGGCTCATCACCAACCTCGTATCGCCACCGTGTGTATCTGATTCAGCAAGCTTCTTCCGCAGCAATGCCAATAGTAAACTCACCGGAAAGGAGAGCTGCCGGCGAACCACGAGCCGCGGTAGTGCTGTCGTTTGCCCCTCGTCTTTCGGCTCAGGACGGCTCTTCAGGAAGGCATAGCCCTCTGCCTCATCAAGTACCAGTTCAAGATGAAGCGCAGTGACGTACTCGCGGACGCGCACCTGGAGGTCGAGCAGCGAACCCCACAAGCGTTCATCGCTGTCACGATAAAGCACACCTTTGAGCAGGCTGATGAGCAGTACGGATAGGTCCGCTGTGGGCGTGGTGCTCGACAACGCATTGGAGAGATCGCTTGCCATCTTCGCCGTCACTCTGTCTGTGGTTAGTTCACAAAAATTACCTGCGGCAGCCGTGCGCTGCGAATCAATGCTTCACCGTGATCAGAGATTGCTTCCCAGTGTATAAACTCCAGTTTGCCGTCGTCGACCACCGTGCGAAATTCATCACAGCCGAGCTGCAGATACACTAGTAGCTCCGCTAATCCTTGCTGTAGGGGCTGATTCTCCAACAGCTCTCCTAGAGAGATCTGAGATCGATCTTGCAGCGCGCGCCGAATGTGACGAATTAGCCGTCCCTTGTCCACCACCACCTGATCAAAGAGTGCGTGGTCGTCGATCTGTTCGTCTCCATATTGCAGCGAGAGACTATCCATTACCGCCTTCAAGGGCGGCGTAAAGAGAGGGCGCTCCATTGGCAATATGATCTCCGGATGCGTCTCAGCCAGCTCCATGATCGTTCCTGTCGGCTGATCATCTCGCAGCGACAGAGCATTCCGTTCGATGCTGCGCAGAATGTCCATAATGCGGCGGTTTTCCAGCCAGGCTTGGTCATCGAGAAAACGTCGCAACTGTTCGGACAACTGGGCGACCGTGCGCTGCGTATTCTCTCCGGCCTCCAGCCAGTCGTAGTGAACCCGGCGAAGGCGCCCATCCGGCTTCAACGCTTCCACTGCGGGCAGCGCCATTGCACCATCCAACAGTACGGAGAGTTCCTCCTGACGGCGACTGGAAAGCAGAAACTCCCAGAATGCCCGAAAGCTTCGCCCCTGATCGGAGTCGGTAATGATATCGCGTTCGCCAAACATCTCTTCTAACAACTTGCCTTTGCTTCCCTCCCACAGCGCGATGCGTTCACGCATGCTGCGGTCAAGTTGGCGGAAGTTTGCCTCGACCTCGCGAAAGTCAGTGAGCAATTCCCGCGCGCCCTGCATGAACTGTTGAAAACGGTCTTTGACGGCGCTTTCGTCTAGCAAAGGCCAATGGCCAGACTGTACCTGTGCAATCTCGGCGTCTATCTGATCGCGGCGCGCCTGCAACTCGGCGATCCGTTTGTCCGGATTCGTCTCGGTACCGTCTCGCAACTGTTTCAGAAGGTCGAACAACATAAGGAGGCGCGACTCTGTACCAACGAACTGCCGTTCAGAGAGCTGCTCCAGCCAGGCAAGTGCCTTCTCTGAAGAGGGCGTCAGATCGAACTGCGCTTCATCGGTACCAGCTCGATAGAATTTGCGCAGCCACCCTTTCTCCGGAGCTGCCCAATCATTCAGATACTCCAGCGCAGATTTTGGGAAGGCGTTCTCGCCCAGCATCTGTCGGATCTCATAAAGCGTGTCATTCAGAGCTTCTGCCATATCCGATGTGGCCATCACCCGCACATTCGGCACAAGAAAAACGCGATGCAGAAAACTCGCCACCAACGGCGCGTGATCAGAACGCAGCAACAGCCACGCCGGATGATGTGTACGCAACGTATTGAGGGTCTCGAAATCGAGAGCCATTTCGCCTCGCCTTCAGTTCCGCGCCAACGTCTTGTTCAAGCCGGATGTTCAGATGGTGCTTGCAGATGAAATGATAATCGCGGACGAACGAAAGCGATCTCAGGTACGGCTGGAAGAGCGTCGAATGAGTAGAATTCAGTCTGATGAACCGGATTTGTGCGACCCAACGCAGGTGCAGCGCCGCAGCTTCACGAAGATCGTTGCGTAAAATACGCCCGGAAGATGGAAGTGTAATTGCGCTCAGCTGAGTTCCTGGGCGAGTCCGATGAGAACCCCTTCAAGGACCGCGGATGTACAGAGGCGATACGAGTCCTGGTAGCCACCGCTTGCGGAACGGACGACCAATGGCGCGAGTTCCACGCCGGCGTGGAGCAAGAATCTCGACAAACACGAATCTCCAGGGGAATGAGTCCACGGACAGGAAGGGCAAAATGATTCAGCTAAACGATAGAGACTCAGCGGCGTTGACAACAATTGCTCAGTATCAGAAGCTTCCCACCGGAAGGAAACACGAGCTTGTCAATCGCCTGAGTGAACAGGCAAAACCGATTGGAATGATTCTAATTGGGGAGCGTCCAGAAAACCCCTCTGCGGAGAGCGTCAAGATCGCTAACCAATACAGCGATTGGGCCATGAGAAATAAGAAGAGGCGCAGTTCTGTAAGGACTACTGCTATACCGCAATAGTGCGGAGCTGCGGCAGCCACTGAACGATGTGTGCCACGAAGTCCAGACAGTACCCCCGCCAGACGGAATCGGGCTGTGCGTTCATTGTCAGTCGCTTGCGATCACGTTCCCGAACCGCAGGTGCGGACACCATACGATTTCCCAAGCAAAACTAAAGTGTGTCCCCTCAGAACCCATAAAACCAACTGAAATAGGCATGAAACGGCTCATGTCGTATCAGGAATGTGTCCTTCATAATTTGCCATTTTCGGCCCTTAGATAAGCCATTGAAAATAAACAACATAGCGCAGCTGAATGTTGGACGCCAGCCCTTTAAGGGCCGAAGAGTGTATGTTGCTCAAAATAAATGCTTTATGCCTGGAAATGAAAAAGCCTCCTGAAAGGAGGCTTGCTTGTAAGTTGTTGATTCTAAATGGTGGCCAGAGACGGGATCGAACCGCCGACGCCGGCCTTTTCAGGGCCGCGCTCTACCACTGAGCTATCTGGCCTTGGCACTGTTTAGTCCTGCGTATCGGGGCCGCCAAGGTCGCCCGAACGCATTGCTTACGTCTGTGCACCAGCCTGTTTCAGGGGAGCTTGCCGCAGGAGGGAGTCATGCGGCGCAAACGTCTTGTTCAGTATAGCAACCGAACCGCGCCTCGCCAAACCGAGGGGTGGAGAGATTGTGGGAAACGGCATGTCAAGTGGGCGTCTGGCATCGGGCGCACGATATTCTAATCAGCACCGGTGCTGGTTTTAGCCGATGTTCAGAAGCCCAGGAATTCAAGAGGAGAGTTTGATGCTGCGTGCCTTGCGTCTCGGAGTAGTGTGCTGTGTTGCGGTTGCGGGGCTCGCGGAGGCGGGCGCTCAGGCCGCTCAGAAGGGCGCTGGGGCGAAGGCGAGCGGCGGCGAGGCGCGGGCGTCTCGCGCCTTCGAGGAGGCAAAGAAGAGCCCGCTTGCGCTGCACGCCTTTCTCGAGCGCATGCCCAAGGGGGCGGACCTGCACATGCATCTTTCGGGCGCGGTCTATGCGGAGACCTTGTTGCGCGATGCCCAGGAGGATCTGCTGTGCGTCAATCCGGCTGAGCTCGCGTTTGTGAAGAATGTTGGTACGACGCGCAGCCTGCCTCCCGAGCCGGTCTGTCCGCAGGGCGCGATCCCGGCGGCCACAGCGTTCAAGGATCAGAAGCTGTATGACGCTCTGGTCGACTCCTTTTCCATGCGTAGCTTTGTGCCTTCGAGCGGCGTCAGCGGCCACGACCAGTTCTTCGCTACCTTCGCCCGCTTTGGCGGAGTGAACAAGGAGCACGCAGGCGAATGGCTGGACGAGGTCGCGAGCCGGGCGGCGGCGCAGAACGAGCAGTATCTCGAGATCATGCAGACGCCGAGTTTCTCGAACGCCGCGCGCCTGGGCGCGGAGATGGGGTGGCCGGGAGATGACGGCGGCACGACACCGATCTCCGGGACGACCCCCGCGGAGCTGGGCAAGCTGCGCGAGCGGCTGCTGGCTGACGGTCTCGGCGACGAGGTGGCCGTAGATCGCAAGGAGCTGGATGAGGCGCTGGCGAGCCGTCGCCGTATCGAGCACTGCGGTCAGCCCGATGCGGCGGCAGCCTGTGCCGTGAAGATCCGTTTTCTGTATCAGGTCCTGCGCGCAAATGCTCCGCAGCAGGTGTTCGCGCAGACCCTGCTGGGCTTCGAGGTGGCGGCGGCCGATCCCGATGTGGTGGGGATAAACTTCGTGCAGCCGGAGGACGCATATCTGGCGATGCGGGAGTACCGCCGGCAGATGCGGATGCTCGATTACCTGCACTCGGTGTATCCGCAGGTGCATATCAGCCTGCATGCCGGCGAGCTGGCGCCGGGGATGGTGCCGCCGGACGGGCTGCGTTTTCATATTCGCGAGGCGATCGATGTGGGCCATGCGGAGCGGATCGGGCATGGCGTCGACGTGATGTACGAGGATGAGCCTAAGGAACTGCTGCGGGAGATGGCGGATCGCCATGTGATGGTGGAGATCAACCTGACCTCGAACGACGGGATCCTGGGGGTTACCGGGGCGATGCATCCTTTGCCCAGCTACCTGGCTGCCCATGTTCCGGTGGCGCTTTCGACCGACGATGAGGGGGTCTCGCGCATCGATCTGACCAACGAATACACGCGCGCCGCCCTGGAGTTCAACCTCGGCTATGCGGAGCTGAAGGAGATGGCGCTGACGGGCATGGAACACAGCTTCCTGCCGGGGGCGAGTCTGTGGAAGCGCCCCGGCCAGCACAGCGAGGTGGTGGCAGCCTGCGCGGGATCTCGAAGCGGTGGGAACCAACTGGGCGCGGACGACCCGGCGGCGGCCTGCGCGGCCTTTCTCAAGGCCAACCAGAAGGCGGCGGAGGAGTGGCAGCTGGAGCATCGGTTCGTGGTGTTCGAATCCAGCTTGCCTTGATCTGCGGAGAACGGGTGAGGGGCGGGCGCGGCTCGTGGCGCAGCGCAACTTGACTGTTTTCTGAGCAGTTTAGAATGTCGGGAACAAAACCAATCGAGAGTGAAACGACGGTTATGAAGAACGTGATCGCTGTCCTGTTCCAATTTTTCTTGTTTTTGCTGGTGTTCGCCGCTGGCAGCCTTCTGGTCCACCCGTTTCACCTGGAGACGGCCCTGGCACCGGTCGATGGCCGCACGCGCGTGTTTCTCTGGGACGGCGTGCTTCTGATGGCGTTGGCCTACGGGCTGGTATTGCTGCTCGCGGCGGGGAGACGCCGGCTGCGCAGCGTGGCGGGCGGGTCGTCGCTGGCGCTGGCGCTGGCCGCTCTGGCGGGTTGGGCGATGAGGTTCGGGTTCATTACTCACGGCTGGTGAGTCGCTCCGGCGGGAGCGGGCTACCGCGGTGGGGGACAGGAAATTTTTTCTCGGGGATTCCGGGCGGTCGCGTCCAACTGAATTCGAGGAATTTCTGGGTCTGATGCGTCGCCGCAAGCTGCGCCGCGCCATCTAAATGCATCAGAGCAGAGAGGTTCCTCGGAAGCTGGGGACTTTTCTGCTTGGCGCGGGGGGCGAGTTGGGGCGGCGAACGGGAATCTCCAGTGCGGCCATCTCTGTCCCGGACCGATCTCTTCGCCCTTGATCGATGCAGGAGAGGTGGTCTAATGAAGGTAGCTGAAGGTGTCGAGGACTGCGGCCGTAGTCCCGGTGCAAGTAATTCCAATCGGGCCAGCGACTCCGAATCGAACCGCACTCTACGCGGGGCGGTGAAGCAAGGAATCTCCCTTCCATGAGCGATCCAGTGATCCCCACTACTCTCCAGGCGCTCGATCTCAGTTCGCGCACTGTGGCTTATTTCTCGATGGAGATCGCGCTCGATCCGTCGCTGCCCACCTATTCGGGCGGTTTGGGTGTTCTTGCCGGGGATACGCTGCGGTCGGGGGCGGACACCGCAGCCGATATGGTGGCGGTGTCGCTGGTGCATCGCCGGGGGTACTTCCGGCAGCACCTGGACGTGGAGGGGCGACAGACGGAGTCCGATGTCCCGTGGTCTCCGGAGACGACGCTGCGCGAGGCGGACGTAACTATCTCCTTGACGATGCAGGGCCGGGAGGTCCGCATTCGCGCCTGGCGGTTCGATGTGGTGGGAGTGGCCGGGCATGTGGTCCCCGTCTTTCTGCTGGATACGGACGTCGAGGGCAACGATGAGTGGGATCGCCACCTGACGGACCATCTCTACGGTGGAGACACGCACTACCGGCTCTGCCAGGAGACGATTCTGGGCCTGGGCGGACTGAAGATCCTGGAGGCGCTCGGCTGCCAGGCCGAGGTCTATCACATGAATGAAGGCCATGCCTCGCTGCTGGCGATCGGTCTTCTGGAGGAGCTGGCGGGCGCGGCTGGATTGAACGGTGCCACCGAGGCCGATGCCGAGGCGGTGCGGCAACACTGCGTGTTTACCACGCACACTCCGGTTCCCGCGGGTCATGATCAGTTCGGCCTGGACCAGATGTATCAGGTGCTCGGGCCGGAGCGGGCGGCTGCGATCGAGCGCTTCGGCTGTCTGCACAACAAGTTGATGAACATGACGTACATCGCGCTGCGCTTCTCGCGCTACGTCAACGGCGTGGCGATGCAGCATGGCAAGGTGTCGCAGGTAATGTTCCCCGAGCACCGGATCAGCGCGATCACGAATGGGGTGCATGCGGCCACCTGGACCTCGAAGCCGATGCAGGAACTGCTGGACCGCGAGGTACCGGCTTGGCGGCATGACAATGCGTACCTCCGGTCGGCGTACGGCATTGCGCCGGAGGAGATTGCGGCCTGCCATCGCGGGAACAAGCTGCGCCTGTTTGCCGGCGTCGCCGAGCGCACCCCGGACGCGGGCAAGCCATACGAACAGTTCGATCCGGCCATTCTGACGCTGGGCTTTGCGCGCCGGGTGGCGACCTATAAGCGGGCCAGCCTGATGTTTACCGATCCGGAGCGGCTGGTGAAGATCGCCGAGGCGATCGGCGGGCTGCAGATCCTGTTCGCGGGCAAGGCGCATCCCGCCGATCTGGCGGGCAAGGAGCTGATCCGTGGGGTGTTCGCACAGGCGGCCCATTTGAACTCGAGCGCGTTGAAGATTCTCTATCTAGAAAACTACGATTGGGAGTTAGGCGCTCTTCTGACCCAGGGGGTGGATGTCTGGGTGAATACGCCGCGCCGGCCGTATGAGGCCTCCGGGACCTCGGGGATGAAGGCGGCGCTGAATGGGGTGCCCTCGCTGAGCGTTCTGGATGGCTGGTGGATCGAGGGCTGCGCCGAGGGGGTCACCGGGTGGGCGATCGAGGACGGCGAGACCGAGGCGGCTGAAGCGGCCAGTCTATATGAGAAGCTAGAACATGCGATCGCGCCGCTGTTTGCCCAGCCGGCGGAATGGGCCAGGATGCAGCGGCATTGCGTGGCCATCAACGGAAGCTTTTTCAACACGCATCGAATGTTGCATCAGTATGTCACCAATGCCTACTTTCCGCAGACTCCGCCCCCCAGTATCCCCTCGCGGGCGGAGCGGCTGGCGGAGGCGCTGGCATAGGCCGGTTTGGGACCAGGATAGGGATTTCCGGGATGTGCTCTTGATGGTGGTGTGGTTATCTTCGGGAAGGATTGGGTCCTATCGATGCCTGTAGTTTCTTCGCAGTCTCACTCTTCGCCCTCGACGGAAGGCGGCGCCAGGATGCCTGTCGTGTTCGATCTGCCGTTGTGCGTCGATCTCGATGGCACGCTGGTGAAGTCGGACACGCTGGTGGATTCGACGCTGGCGCTGGCCCGGCAAAACCCGGCGGCGTTGTTACAGCTGCCGCGCTGGCTGCTGGAGGGCAAAGCCGCGCTGAAGCGGCACATCACCTCGGCGGTGCAGCTCGACGTCGCTCACCTTCCCTATAACCGGGAGTTGATGCAATATCTGGAGCAGCAGCATGCCAAGGGCCGGCCGCTCTACCTGGCGACGGCGGCCGACGCGGCGTTGGCGGAGCGGGTAGCGGCGCATCTGGGGATCTTCAACGGCGTGCTGGCCTCGGACGGCGCGGTGAACCTGGCGGGCAAGAACAAGCTGGCCGCCTTTCAGAGCCGGTTTGGCGACAACTTCTGCTACATCGGGAATGCCTCGCCCGATCTTCCCCTGCTGACCCACTGCCAGGAGCCGATGGTGGCGAATCCCCTGCCGGGGCTGCGCACCGGTCTGCGCCGGGCGAAGGTGGTTCCGGTGCGCACCTTCACCGACCGCGCCTCCTCGCCGAAGGCGTGGTTGAAGGCGATCCGGCTGCACCAGTGGGCGAAGAACATCCTGATCTTCCTGCCGCTGCTGCTGGCGCACGATTGGGACCTCGGCTTGCTGACGGGCTCGGTGATCGCCTTCCTGAGCTTCGGTCTGTGCGCCTCGGCGACCTACATTGTCAATGATCTGCTGGACCTGGAGGCGGATCGGAAGCACCTGAAGAAGCGGCGGCGGCCGTTCGCGGCCGGCGATCTGTCGGCCATCAGCGGGGTGGCGGTGGTGGGGCTGTTTCTGCTGGCGTCGTTGACGCTGGCGCTGCTGCTGCCCAAGTTCGTCGCGGCGATCTCGCCGGAGCGGGCGCTGTTCGCTCCGCACCGCTTCCTGATGTGGCTGGCCATCTATGCGGTGGCCACCTCGGCGTACTCGTTCCGGCTGAAGCGGGCGGTGCTGGTGGATGTGATCGTTCTTTCCGGTCTGTATACGATCCGGATTATTACGGGCTCGGCGGCCACTGGGATTCCGATCTCGCCGTGGCTGGCGGCCTTCAGCATCTTCTTCTTCCTGTCGCTGGCGTTTGTGAAGCGCTTTGCTGAGTTGGAAGGGCTGCGGCTGCGGGGCGCGGCGCCGGCCAATGGGCGCGGCTACCTGGTCTCCGACATCGAGCAGCTGCGCAGCTTCGGCTCCTCGAGCGGCTACGTGTCGGTCTTCGTGCTGACGCTGTATATCTCGAACCTGGGGGCGGCCCACCTGTACAGCCATACCGGGCGGCTATGGCTGCTGCTGCCGGTGCTGCTGCTCTGGATCAGCCGGCTATGGCTGCTGGCTTCGCGCGGCGAACTCGACGAAGACCCGGTGATCTATGCCATCACCGACCGGCGCAGCCTGCTGCTGGGAGCGGTGGTGGTGGCGATCGTGCTGTTTGCGCTGTGAGGTGCCGAATGCAGGGCGAGGGCTCAGTGGGCAGGGTACGGTCAGGCGGATTACGGGGCTGCGGTACACTGAGACGGAGCAAGCATGAAGACGCGAGACGTTCTGCGCCTCATCCACGAGGATGGCTGGTACCCGGCGGCGCAGCGTGGCAGCCACCGTCAGTTCAAGCATCCGGTGAAGCGGGGAAGAGTCACGATTGCGGGACATCCCTCCGAGGAGATGGATGAGGGAACGCGCAAGAGCATCTTCAAACAGGCAGGAATAGAGCCATGAGAGAGTATGCCGTGATCTTTGAGAAGACCTCCACTGGCTGGAGCGCCTATGTGCCTGATCTTCCGGGGCTGGGAGTCGCTGGCCCGAGCTACGAAGCCACCGAGCAGCTGATTCGCGAGGGCATCGCCTTCCATATCGAAGGGCTGCTGGCGGATGGCGAACCGATTCCCGAACCGACCACCCGTGTCCTAAACATGCCGATCCCTGCCTAGACCATTCATGAACGAAGCCATTCCCCAACTCACCTCCTACGACGAGCCCGCGCTCGACGCCGCCTTCTCCACGCTAGCCGCCGAGGTCTCGGTTGTTGAGGCCGGGCAGGATCCCGAGGCCTTCCGGCTGCATTGGCTGGGGCGCAAGCAGGGCCGGCTGAAGCTGATCAGCGAGGCCTGGCTGAAGTCGGCGCCGACCGAGGCGCGCAAGCCCCTGGGCATGCGCTTCAACCAGTTGAAGCAGCAGATCGAGGCGGCGCTGGACTCGACCGCACTGGCGCCGGCCGCGGCTGAAGGTGAGAAGGTTACAGGCGGGCTCGACATCACGCTGCCGGGAACGGTGCGGACGCCGGGCATCGCCCATCCGCTGCTGAAGACCATGCAGGAGATCGTCGCGGTCTTCCATCAGCTTGGCTACTCGACCAACACTGGCCCGCAGGTGGAAAGCGACTTCTACAACTTCGAGGCGCTGAACTTCCCGCCCAACCACCCGGCGCGGGATACTCAGGACACGCTGGTGATCGCCAACCAGCAGGGCCGGCAGGCGCGCGACCGCCTGCTCATGCGCACCCACACCAGCCCGGTGCAGATTCGCACGATGATCGAACAGGCGCCGCCGGTGCGCATCGTGATCCCCGGCAAGGTGCACCGCAACGATGCGGCGGATGCGACCCACTCGCCCATCTTCCACCAGGTCGAAGGCCTGTGCGTGGACACGAACATCACCTTCTCGGATCTAAAGGGCACGCTCGACCACGCCATGAAGGCGCTGTTCGGCTCCGGGGTGAAGACGCGCTTCTTCCCCAGCTTCTTCCCCTTCACCGAGCCCAGCGCGGATGTGCAGATCAGCTGCATCTTCTGCGCTGGCAAGGGCTGCCGCAAGTGCAAGCACTCGGGCTGGATCGAGCTGCTGGGCTGCGGCATGGTCGATCCGGCGGTGTTTGCGGCGGTCGACGAGCAGCGGGTGGCGAATGGATTGGCTCCGGCGTACGACTTCGCGAAGATCAGCGGCTTTGCCTTCGGCATGGGCGTCGAGCGGATCGCCATGATCCAGCACGGCATCTCGGATATCGGGCAGTTTTATTCTGGGGACATGCGCTTTCTCGAGCAGTTCGCGTAGGGGGCGATGGTACCCGCCCAGGCGTATGCTAGGTGGCCTGGCGATCATCCACATCTCGGAGGCGGACGCGGTGCGGGACTTTGCCGCGGTGCTGGAGCAGGTGCGGTCTGGCTCCGAGGTGGTGATCGACGGCGATGTTGCCGCAGTCGCGGTGCTCGTGCCGTCAAGCGAGCAGAGCGCTGTGCCTGAGCCGGAGCACGATGCGTGGTTCCGTGCCCAGATACAGGAGGCTCTCGACGATCGTGGCCCGGGGATCCCGGCGGACGAGGTGGAGGCGCGTTTTGCGCTGCGCCGTGCCGCTTCTCTGGCCAAATTCAACGGTTCCGCTGAGTGACCGTGCGTATCTGATCGAAGGTGACGTCGTTTTCATCCTGCGTATCCTTCATGGAGCCCAGGTATGGCCCAGACATATTCCACCCCTGTGATGGACGGACCGGGAAACCGTTAGACTAGAAGCCGTCCATCATGAAGATTCTGACCAACTGGCTGCGCTCCTACGTCCCCGAGATTGCTGTTGACGATCACCAACTTGCCGAAGACCTGACGCTGCGCGGGATCGCGGTGGAGGGTGTGCACCCGCTCGGTGAATCGAATGGCCATCTGTTCGAGATGGACATCACCACCAACCGCGTCGACGCCATGAACCACTACGGCATCGCCCGCGAGGCGGCGACGATCTACAACCTGCCGCTGCGCCCGTTCGATGGTGCGCTGCCGGCGGCGCGACCGGCGGACGCACCATTTCCGGTGCGGATCGAGGCGCTGGAGCTGTGCGGGCGGTTCACGGCCCGGGTGCTGCGCGGCGTGACCATCGCGCCCAGCGATGGCGCGATCAAGAGCTATTTCGACCTGTTGGGGCAGAAGCAGATCTCGAACGCCGTGGATGCGTCGAACTTCACGCTGCTGGGAATGGGCCATCCGACGCACGCGTTCGATCTGGACAAGATCGAGGGCGGCATCGTGGTGCGGCTGGCGCGGAAGGGCGAGCGCATTAAGCTTCTGGACGGGACCGAGCGAGTCTTAGAGGCCGACGACCTGGTGATCGCCGACGAGCGCAAGCCGCTGTCGTTGGCCGGGGTGATGGGCGGCTGGGACTCGATGATTACGGCCGCGACGAAGAACATTCTGGTGGAGTCGGCGTGGTTTGACCCGGCGAGTATACGGCGCAGCTCGCGGCGGCATCTGCTGCATACGGATGCGTCGCACCGCTTCGAGCGCGGCGCGGACTTCGAGGCGGCTCCGGTGGCGAATGCGCAGGTGTCGGCGCTGATCCTTGAGTCGGGCGGCGAGGTCGAGGGCGATCTGATCGATGTGGTGGTGCCGCAAATGGCGGCAAAGACCGCATCGCGGCCAACGATTGCGCTGTCGGTCGAGTCTGTCCAGCGGCATCTGGGGACGACCCTGGCGCCGGAGGGGATCACCAAGGAGTTGGTAGCGCGGTATCTGACGGCGCTGGGCTGCGGGCTACGGTTTGAGGATGACGACCGCGCGGCGGTGACCCTGCCCAGCTGGCGGCTCGATCTCGAGCGCGAGATCGACCTGATCGAAGAGGTGGCGCGGGTGTATGGATACAACCGGTTCGCCAACACGCTGCCCACGCCGGGGATCGTGATCGCGCAGCCGACCGCGGCGGCGGAGGCGGCGGTGCGGACGCGGCTGCTGGCGCTCGGCTACTCGGAGGCGATCTCGAGCACGTTTGCCTCGCAGTCGGACAGCGACAACTTCGCGGCGGCTGCACAGGGCACGATCGCGATGGAGAATCCTCTGTCCGAGGAGGCCACCCTGCTGCGGCCGGCGCTGGTGCCGGGCATGGTGACCATGCTAGCGCACAATCTGAACCGGGATGTGCGCACGGTGCGGCTGTTTGAACAGGGCACGGTCTTTACCGGAACAACAGATGCGGTGCGGGAGTCGGCGAGCCTGTCTCTGGGCCTAACCGGGAACCTGGCGGCGGCGCCGCTCTACTCCGCTGCCGACGCTCCGATCTTCGAGCTGAAGGGCGTGGTGGAGTCGCTGCTGTCCTTGTTTGATCATTCTGACCTGCGCTGTGAGGCCGAGGCTCCGGCGTGGCTGGAGCGCGGCCGCTCGGCGACCGCCTATCTCGGCGGCGCGGCGATCGCGCGCTTCGGCGAGCTGGCGCGGACGGAGCGGGAGCGTCGCAAGCTACGCCAGCCGGTGTATCTGGCGGAGATCGATCTGGCACATCTGTACACGCTGCCGCTCAAGAAGGTGACCGCGCGCGAGCTCTCGCGCTTTCAGGCGGTCGAACGAGACTTCTCCTTCACCTTCCCGGACACCATGCCGTGGGCGAGGATTGCAGCGGCAATTCGCACGTTGGCCATCCCGGAGCTGGAGCGGCTGACGCCGGAGGAGATCTTCCGCGACGCCAAGGGCAAGTCGGTTCCTCCGGGCCATTACGCTCTGCTGCTGCGCTGCGTCTTCCAGTCGCATGAGCGCACGCTGCGCGAGGAGGAGCTTACGGCATGGTGGGCGGCGATCATTGAGACGCTGACCGGGCTGGGAGGCGTGATCCGGGCCTGATGCCCGCTGCGTGACGTGCAGCATTGGCGAACGCCGGTGCAGGGGTGACCCAAGGCGTATACCCCCTGGCAAAATCCCGGTGTTTCTGCCGCGATATCCACCTGACCGCCCTCTATACTTCAGGGATGAGTGAGCCAGGTCTTAGCTTCGATGAGTTTCAGGCGCTGGAACAGAAGGTGCTTCGCGCCGTCGAGGTAGTGAAGCGCGAGCGCGCCGCCCGCGCCGAGGCGGAGGCGGAGGTGGCCAGTCTGCGTACCCAGCTGGAGGCGCAGACGGCTCTGAACGAGGCCCATCTGAGCGCTGTGAACAAGGAGCGCGAGACCGTGCGTCAGCGGGTCGAGGGCATGCTCAAGCAGATGGACGATCTTCTCTAAACCGAGACTGGACGAAACGATGGACCAGACCGCCACAAACCGAACTGCGCTACCGGCGACGTCCCCGATGGACGAGGCCTCGGTGGCGGCTGGGCGGGTGCCGCAGCCGGTCAATTCGGCCGTCAACTCGGTCAATGTCGACATCTACGACCAGATCTATCACCTGCGCGGCGTCGATCCGGTGTACATCGAGCAGCTTGCGGCTATGGTGGATGGGAAGATGCGGGCGGTGTCGGCGCACGGCGGCACGGTGGACTCGTTGCGGGTGGCGGTGCTGGCGGCGCTGAATATCGCCGATGAGCTGAGCACGCTGCGCGCGCGCTACGAGGCGCTGGCGGGGCGGAGCGAGCGCTCGCAGACCTCGATGCGCAGCCGGGCGGGATCGCTGGCGGGCATGTTGGACGAGGTTCTGGACGAACGCCTGGCCGGATAAGGTCTTCTACTAGCGGAACGTTCAGGCGGAGTTGGAGAAGCAGATCCCTCCCCTGCACTGCGGAATGACCAACCGGTCCCAAGAACAATCCACTTGCGCCGCGGATGACGATCTCAAGAGCGCTCCTGCATGGACAACCCGAAAAGGGGCCGTGACGGTGTCTTTGGGCGCGGCGTAGTGTGGTGGCTTGACTTGCCAAGGTCAGGCGGCGCGTTTAGCATCCAGATTAGAAGCCGGCCTGCAAAGCAGGTGCAACGATCCACGCTGGTTGAACCAACATTCATTGAACAGGGATCTAGCTCGTATATATGGCTCGGTGTGCTGTCCGCCAGTCCGGAATGCCTAAAGAGCCACGGCAGGATCCCGCCGTCTTAGGACGGGTTCACCAGCGCATCGACGCACGGCCCCGCGGGTCGGTTTTCGCTCTCCTCACTCATGCCCTCCGGGCGGCTTGAGCCGCACTCTCTCCTGACTGCACCAACAACGACTTGCATCACTCCTTCCTTCAACTCGGCGCGCTGCACATTCCCCTGTTTGGAGTGGTGGCAGCGGTGGGTCTGCTGGCGGCTCTGGGGCTGAGCCAGCGCACGGCGCGCTACGCGGGCATCGACGGCGAGGCGCTGTGGGACGCGGGGATGACGGCGATGATCGCCGCCTTCGTGATCTCGCGCGTTCTACTGGTGGCATTCAATCTGCACAGCTTTCTGCTGTATCCGACGCTGTTGCTGGCGGTGCCCTCGCTGACCTCGACCGGCGTCCTGCTGACGGCCGCCTTTCTGCTCGTGTATTTGCGCCGTCGCCGGCTGCCGCTGCTGACGGTGCTGGACGCCTCGGCTCCGTGCGCCGCGCTGATCTGGGGATTTGTGAACCTCGGCCGCATCGTCGAGGGGACGAAGGACGGCATGCCGACCACACTGCCCTGGGGCGTGGGCGACCGCATGCTGGGCGCGGTGCACCCGGTGGAGGTCTACACGCTGCTGGCGGCGGTAGGGCTGTGCCTGGCGCTGTTGGGACTGCTGCGGCAGAGAGGCTACACTGGAGAGACCACAGCCATCGGGCTTTTGATCGCAGGAGTGGCGGTGTTCTTCCTGGACTTCTTCCGGCTGCCGTCGAACTTGACCGCAGATCTGCACAATGCCTGGCTCGATCCGGCGCAGGGGTTGGGATTGGCGATGACCGCCGCCGGCTGTGCGCTTGTGCTGGTGGCGCCGTCGAAGGTACAGGAAGTGGATCGGATCGGAGCAGGGAATGCCATCTAAGAATATGCTCCCGAAGGGCCAGCGGCATCGCTCGGTTCGCGCGGAGTACCGTGCCACGCGGGGCGTGGAGCCGCCGCCAGAGGTGGTCATCCCGGTGCTCGATCTCGAGGACGACGGGGACACACAGTTCGACGAGGCCGCCGGAGTGCGGTCGTTTACCGCCGATCCCGCCGCCGCGGGTCTGCGGCTGGACCAGTATCTGGCGCAGTGCCTGCCGGACATCTCGCGGGCGCGCGTGCAGCTGCTGATCGAGTCCGGACAGGTGCAGGTGGAGGGCAGGCCGGCCAAGGCCAAGCAGAAGTTAAGCGGCGGCGAGGCCGTGGCCATCGAGGGCGAGCCGCAGCCGGCGCCGCTGCACGCCGTTCCCGAGGACATACCGCTCGAGATTCTGTTCGAGGACCAGTACCTGGCCGTGGTGAACAAGCCGGCCGGGATGATGGTTCACGCCGGGGCGGGCAGCACCGACGACGAACGCAATCGCGGCACGCTGGTCAACGCCGTGCTCTTCCACTTCGGCAAGCTGTCGGAGGTGGGCGGCGATCTGCGCCCGGGCATCGTGCACCGGCTGGACAAGCAGACCAGTGGCATCATCGTGGTCGCAAAGGACGACGTGACCCACCGGAAGCTCGGCGAGATGTTCTCCGAGCGCCGAGTGGAGAAGACCTATCTGGCGCTGCTGCACGGCCATATGGCCAAGGACAAGGTGACGGTGAATCTGCCCATCGCACGCGACCTGATCCGCCGGACCAGAATGACGACGCGCCGGTCGGCCTCGGATGCGGGAGCGCGCTCGGCGGTCTCGCACCTGACCGTGCTCGAACGGCTGACCACGCCCTATGGTCCGTTCACGCTGGTCGAGGTGCGGATCGAGACCGGACGCACCCACCAGATTCGCGTGCATTCGCAGTCGCTGGGACATCCAGTGGTGGGAGACTTTCTCTACGGAGCGCCGCACCGGATCCACCGTATTTCGAAGTATGCGGGCAGGGATCCCGGACGGGACGCCGTTCGGGATGACGCGGGGCTGGAGCTGGAGCGCAACTTCCTGCACGCCGCGCACCTCCTGTTTGTGCATCCAAGGACTAGTGAATCCATGGATTTGCAGTCTCCTCTGCCGGCCGATCTGGTGGACTTTCTGGCCCAGCTGCGGGGAGATATCGAGCCGAAGAAAGCGGGAAATTGATACACTCATGCGCGTGACCTCTAAGAACAAGCCCCAGCGGATGGCCAACCTTCTGGCCTCCATGTTCCTCCTCGGTAGCGTCTTGCCCGTGGCTGCCGCCGCCGGGCAACAAAACGCACCAACGCCCGTCCAAAGCGCGCCTGCCGCGCCTGCTCCCGCCCAGCCTCCCGTCGTGTCCGCACCGGCCGCGCCGGCTCCCGGGCAGGCTGCGGCTACCGGATCGCAGCAGCTGGGCACGCAGCAGCCGGGTGCAGATCAGCCGGGTGCAGATCAGCCGGGTACGAACCAAAACAAGGGCCAGGTCTACTCCCTGCCCGCGGTGCAGACCAACGAGGTCAACCTGATCTTCACCGTGACCGACAAGCGCGGACACTTCATCACCGGCCTGCAGCAGCAGAACTTCGGTCTGCTTGACGATGGCCGGCCGCCGCTGTCGGTGCTGCAGTTCACCCAGCAGACCAACCTGCCGCTGCGCGTGGGCGTTCTGCTCGACACCAGCAGCTCGATCCGGCAGCGCTTCCAGTTCGAGCAGGACTCGGCGATCGAGTTCTTCCTGCAGGTGCTGCATCTGAACGATCGCGCCTTCATCGAGGGCTTCGACGTGCAGACCGATCTGGCTCAGGGCTTTACCAACAACATCGACCTGCTGAACCAGGGGATCCGCAAGCTGCGGCCGGGCGGGGGCACGGCGCTGTTCGATGCGGTCTATAAGACCTGCCGCGATCAGATGCTGACCCTGCGCGACCAGGGCAACCTGCGCCGGGCGCTGATCCTGGTCTCGGACGGCGACGACAACTACAGCCGCGCACAGGAGAGCGACGCCATCAAGATGTGCCAGCGCGCGCAGACCATCGTGTACTCGATCAGCACCAACGTCAGCCCCAGCAAGGACAAGGGCGACGAGGTGTTGAAGGAGATCTCGAAGGCGACCGGCGGGCAGGCCTTCTATCCCATCCGCATTGAGGACGTGGCCAGCGGGTTCCGCAGCATCGAAGAGGAGCTGCGCAGCCAGTACTCGTTGGTCTATCGTCCGGCGAACTTTAAGAATGACGGCTCCTTCCGCACCATCTACCTGCATGCGCTCGATCCGCGCTTCCAGGTGCGCGCCGAAGAGGGCTACTTCGCTCCGCGGACCGCGCAGTAGGCGGCGGGGGCC
>DATMOB010000091.1:0-31892 GCA_035568455.1 Granulicella sp. | reverse complement strand
GAGAGGATGCAGAGCTTGGCGCGGGCGTCGAAGCCGTCGACGTCGGCGGAGGGGTCGGCTTCGGCGTAGCCGAGCTGCTGGGCGTCGGCGAGCACGGTGGCGTAGTCGGCGCCGTCCTCCATGCGGCTGAGGATGAAGTTGCAGGTGCCGTTGAGGATGCCGCTGATGCGCTGGAGGTCGTCTCCGCTGACGCCCTGGGCGAGGCCGGGGATGACGGGGACGCCGCCGGCGACGGCTGCTCCGTAGACGAGCTGGACGCCGTGTTTGTCGGCGAGTTTGGCGAGCGAGGCGCCGCGGTAGGCGATGAGCTGCTTGTTGGCGGTGATGACCGATTTGCCGGCGGTGATGGCCTTGCGCAGCCAGGTCTCGGCGGGGGTGAGGCCGCCCATGAGCTCGATGACGACGTCGACCTTGGAGTTGAGGATGACATTGATGTCCTCGGTCCAGACGGTGGTGGAGGGAACGAAGCGGGCGGCGGCGGAGGCGCGCTTGCGGGCGACGTTGCGGTTGAAGACGTGGGTGAGCTCGACGTGGGGAAACTTGGACTGCGCGAGTACCTTGGCGACCGAGCTGCCGACGGTTCCGAAGCCGATCAGAGCGACCTTCAGATTTCCGCTATTGGTTGATGCACTGCTCTTCTTGCTGGCAGCGCGCTTCCCTGCTGTGGTTTTCTTCTGGGCGATGGGCATTCTAGTAGTCAATTCTATCTGTACGTTCGCGCCAGCAGTGAAAGCTGGCGATGGCCTGGTCGGGGAGGAGCTGGAGGGTGGGGATGCTGCGGTCGGGGATTGGCTTTTGGATCTCGGAGTAGAGGAGGGAGTCGTCGAAGCCGGCCTGGGCGGCGTCGGCGGCGGTGTTGCCGTAGAAGATGGCGGCGCAGCGCGACCAGTAGAGCGCGGCCAGGCACATGGGGCAGGGCTCGCAGCTGGTGTAGATGACGCAGCCGGTGAGTTGAAAGCTGTTGAGGGCGCGACAGGCGAAGCGGATGGCCATAATCTCGGCGTGGGCGGTGGGGTCGTTGTGCAGGGTGACGCAGTTGACGCCGGTGGCGAGGATGGCGCCGTCGCGGACGATGACCGCGCCGAAGGGACCGCCGGCGCCGCTGGTGACGTTCTCGGTGGCGAGCGCGATGGCCTTCTGCATGAAGACGGGGTCGGCGAGGATCGGGCCTTCCTGGAGCTGTGATGGCGTCGTCGTCATGGTGGGTTTTCCTTGTCGCGCGCAGATCGTGTGGGGGAGGCACGGATTGCAGCCGGTGGCCTTGGATCCGCGGATCCGATGTATACAGGTACGGGGTACAGAGATTATGGCACAGGCGTTCCTTTCGCAGCGCGTGGTGACGCCGCAGGGGGCCCGGCCCGCGGCACTGCTGGTGGAGGACGGAAGGATCCGTGCGGTGTGTTCGCGGGGGGAGCTTCCGGGCGGGGTTGAGGTGAAGGATCTGGGGGAGCTGGCGATTCTGCCGGGGCTGGTGGATACCCACGTTCACATCAATGAGCCGGGGCGGACGGAGTGGGAGGGCTTCTGGACGGGGACGCGGGCGGCGGCGGCGGGCGGGTTCACGGCGGTGGTCGATATGCCGCTGAACTGTCTGCCGGAGACGACGACGGTGGAGGCACTCGAAGCCAAGCGGGCCGCGGCGGCGGGGCAGTGCTGGGTGGACTGGATGAGCTGGGGCGGTGTGGATGCGGAGAATCGGCCTGAGCTGCTGGCGCGGGCGGGGGTGCCAGGGTTCAAGTGCTTCCTGATCTATCCGGGATGCGATGGTCTGAGGATGGTAGAACCGCAGCAGTTGGAGGCGGCGCTGCCGGCGATCGCCGAGAGCGGGCTGCCGCTGCTGGTGCATGCGGAGCTGGGCGGGCCGATCGACAGCGCGATGGACGGAGCGCTGGCGAGGCTGCGGGATGCGGACTGGCGGCGGTATGGGACGTATCTGGCGTCGCGACCGGATGCGGCGGAGCTGGAGGCGATCCGGCTGCTGCTGGGGCTGTGCCGGAGATATCGATTCCGGCTGCATATCGTGCATCTGGCCACGGCGCAGGCTCTGGGTGAACTGCAGGCGGCGCGAGCGGAGGGGCTGCCGGTGACGGTGGAGACCTGTCCGCACTATCTTTATTGCACGGCAGAGGAGATTGCGGACGGAGCGACGCTGTGGAAGTGCGCTCCGCCGATTCGCGAGCGGGCAAATCGCGAACTGCTGTGGCAGGGGCTGCGCGACGGGGTGATCGAAATGGTGGTCACGGACCACTCGCCGTGCCCGCCGGCGATGAAGCGGATGGGGGAGGGGCGGTTCGATCTGGCGTGGGGCGGGATCGCGAGCCTGCCGGTGGCGCTGGCGGTGGTGTGGACGGAGGCAGAGCGGCGGGGGTTTTCGCTCAAGGAGATTGCCCGCTGGATGAGTGCGGCGCCGGCGGCGCTGGCGGGGATCGCCGGGCAGGCGGGGGCGCTGGCGGCGGGGCGCGAGGCGAACTTCGTGGTCTTCGATCCGGAGGCGGAGTTTGTGGTGAGCGCGAATGCACTCCACATGCGGCATGCGGTGTCGCCATATGTGGGCGAGCGGCTGCGTGGGGTGGTTCGGGCGACGTATCTGCGCGGGCAGGCGGTGTTTTCTGCGCGCGGCTTTGAGGCGAAGCCGCGCGGCCGCGAACTCGGCGTATTCTAGTGCTCTCATGGATGCGGTCTCTATTCGCATGAATCCGGTCTCCGCCCGCGTGAATCCGGTTTTCGCGCGCTGGAGTTCGCTCGATCCGGTGGCGGCCGCACAGGAGATACTTCCCTGCTGCGGATCGCGGGCATGGGCGGCAGGGGTGGTCGCGCTCCGGCCTTTTGCCGATGAGGAGGCGCTGTTGCTGACCGCGGACGCGGTGTGGATGGGGCTGCCGGAGAGCGCATGGGAGGAGGCCTTCGCCAGCCATCCACGGATTGGGCAGGAGAAGGCGGTGGGTGAGGCGACGCCTGAGGCGCTGGCTTGGTCGCGCCAGGAGCAGAGCGCGGCGATGGCAGCCGATGGGGCGGATGCTACGCTGCAGCAGGCGCTGGCGGAGGGCAATCGCCGCTATGAAGAGAGGTTCGGGAGGATCTTCATCGTGTGCGCGAGCGGTAGATCGGCGGCGGAGATCCTGGCGCTGCTGGAGCGGCGAATTTGTAACGATGATCGGGTCGAGTTGCAGGAGGCGGCCGAGCAGCAGCGGCAGATTATGCAACTGCGGCTGCACAGATGGCTGGAAGAGAGATAGGAGATGGGGACGATGGGCATCTCGACGCATATTCTCGACACCGCAACGGGCGCGCCTGCGGCGGAGGTACCGCTGGCGCTGACGAGGTGGCATGACGGCGACTGGATGCTGCTGCAGTCGACAACGACCGACGCGGAGGGGCGCTGCAAGCAGCTTCTCCCGGAGGCAGTTTCAAGCCACGGGCAGAGGGTGGAGCCGGGCATCTATCGGCTGCGCTTTGATACGGCTGCGTACTATGAGGCGAAGGGCTTGGTGGGGCTGTATCCGTATGTGGATGTGGTCTTCGAGGCAAAGCCGGGCGAGCCGCACTACCACATTCCGCTGCTGCTGACCGCCAATGGTTACACAACGTACAGGGGGAGTTGAATGAGTTCTCATCTTCAGCTCGCGGAGAACCGCTATGGCAAGTCGCGCGTGCGGCTGATGAAGGTGACGCATCATTCCGATCGCAATGACGTGCTGGAGTGGACGGTGCAGGTGCTGTTGAAGGGCGACTTCGAGGCGGCGCATTGTGTGGGCGACAATCGCAAGATCCTGCCGACGGACACGCTGAAGAACACGGTGTATTCGCTGGCGCGGCGCTCCAAGATGACCTCGATGGAGGCGTTTGCGATGGAGCTGATCGATTTTTTGCTGGGTCGCAATCCGCAGCTCTCAAGCATCGAGGTGGGAATTGAAAGCGCGCTGTGGAAGCGGCTCAAGATCGGCGGAACCCTGCACCGTGATACGTTTGTGCACAGCAGCGGTGAGGTGCAGACGACGTCGGTGGAACGCGAGGCCAAGGGTGGATTTCGCGTTCGGTCGGGGCTGGAGAATCTGGTGATTCTGAAGACGGCGCATTCGGGCTTTGAAGGGTTCATGCGGGACTCGCTGACGACGCTGCCGGAGACCTCGGACCGGCTGCTGGAGACGGCGCTGACGGCGACGTGGAGCTATGAGAACGATGCAGTCGCCGGTGGGCTCGACTTCAACGGGGTGCGGGAGGCGTTGCGCGAGACGATGCTGACGACGTTCGCCGAGAATGACAGCAGGTCGGTGCAGCAGACGTTGTATGCGATGGCGAAGAGTGCGCTCGAGGCGGTTGCGCAGGCCAAGGATATTCAGCTGACGATGCCCAACAAACACTGCCTGCTGGTTGATCTGTCGCGCTTTGGGCAGGACAATCCAAATGAGATCTTTGTGCCGACCGATGAGCCTTCGGGGTATGTCGAGGCGCGGGTGCGCAGGGCTGAATAACTGCATTCGTACATGTTTGAATTCCATATTCGCAAGGAACCGATGACCGTAGACCACTCCCGCCGCTCCGATCGAATTGTTGCCCGCTGTCGCGCGCTTGCTGCCTGTACCGAGACGCCGGGCGAGACCACGCGCACCTTCCTTTCGCCGCCGATGCATGCGGTGCACGAGATGGTGCGCGGGTGGATGGAGGCGGCGGCGATGCGCGTATGGGTGGATGCGGTGGGCAATCTGCGCGGGGTTTATGCCGCGGCCTCGGGCGATGAGGCTGGGCCGCGACTGCTGGTTGGATCACATCTGGATACGGTGCCGAATGCGGGCGCCTTCGACGGCCCTCTGGGAGTGCTGCTGGGGGTGGCGATGGTGGAGGAGTTGCAGGGCGAGCGGCTGCCGTTTGCGATCGAGGTCGTCGCATTCTCGGAGGAGGAGGGGGTGCGCTTCGGCAGGCCGTTCCTGGGCAGTCTTGCGCTGGTCGGGGAGGTGGATGATGCGTGGCTGGCGCGCCGCGACGCGCGTGGGGTGAGCGTGGAGGAGGCAATTCGCGAGTTCGGTCTCGATCCGGCGGGGCTGCCGGAGGCCGTGCTGGACGAGAATGCGTTTGCGTATGTCGAAGTGCATATCGAGCAGGGGCCGGTGCTTGAGCGCGAGGCGTTGGGGCTGGGGGTGGTCAGCAGCATCGCGGGGCAGTCACGGCTGGAGCTGACGTTTCTTGGACAGGCGAACCATGCGGGGACGACGCCGATGCTGCTGCGTCACGACGCGATGGCCGCGGCGGCGGCGTGGATCGTGGCGGTGGAGCAGTATGCGCGCGGGCAGAGTGGTCTGGTGGCGACGGTGGGCCGTGTGGAGACGCGGCCGGGGGCGGGGAATGTGATCGCCGGCGAGGTGGTGACGACGCTGGACGTGCGTCATGCGGAGGACGAGGTGCGCGAGCGCGCGGAGAAGGAGCTGCTGGCGGCGGCGGAGGCCGAGGCGCACAGGCGCGGCGTGCGCGTGGCCAAGCACGTAATCGCGCAGCAGGCGGCGATGCCGATGGATGGGGCGCTGACGGAGTTGCTTGGGAGCGCGGCGGAGCGAGCGGGCTATCGGACGCGGGCGATGGTGAGCGGGGCAGGCCACGACGCGATGATCGTCGGACGACGGCTGCCGGCGGCGATGCTGTTTGTGCGCAGCCCGGGTGGTCTGAGCCATCATCCGGAGGAGCGGGTGCTGGTGGAGGATGTGGAGGCGGCACTGGCGACGGGGATGGAGCTGCTGCGCGGTCTCGACGTTGGGCTTTGGGACGAGCGGGCGCGATGATGGCGACAACAGACCGCGAGGGGATCGAGGATGGCCATGCATAGCCTCGGAGAGACGCGCAGCAGCCTGCAGCGGGACCATCTGCTGCAGACGCCGGACACGTTTGTGCGCACGGTGCTGCCGGGGATGCGGGACGGCGCGGCGATCGTCCATGTGGGGCCGGCGGCAGGCGCGGCGTTCACGCAGTATACGGCGGAGCTCGAGGCGGGGGGCGCGCTGGGGGCGGCCTCTGTGCAGCGCTTTGTATATGTGATCGAAGGAGTTGCAGATATTGCGGGAGGAGCGGGCTTGCATACGCTGACGGCGGGCGGCTATGCATTTTTTCCGGCGGAGTTGGAACATACCGTCACCGCGCGGGAGTGGGCGAGGCTGGCGGTGATCGAGAAGCCGTATGAGCCGCTGGCGGGAGTGGACGCGCCGGAGATGATGGTCGGGCGAGAGAGCGAGGCTGGGTCGAGCGCTCTGCTGGGCGACGAGGATGTGCAAGTTCGCAGCCTGCTGCCGGATGCTTCGGGCTTCGACTTCGCGGTGAATACGATGACGTACCAGCCGGGCGCGGCTTTGGGAATGGTCGAGGTTCACGTGATGGAGCACGGGCTGTTGATGCTCGAGGGCGGTGGCATCTATCGGCTGGGGGAGCGCTGGTATCCGGTGGGAACGGGCGATTTCATCTGGGTGGCGCCGTTCTGTCCGCAGTGGTTTGGAGCGCTGGGCAAGCGGGCTGCGAAGTATCTGATCTATAAAGACTGGAACCGGCATCCTTTGTTTTGAAGTTCAGCTAGCGGCGTGAAACGGAGCTAGCCGTGGCGATACTCGAAGGGTTACAAATCGATGCAGACCGGCTGGGTAAGGAGTTGGAGGAGCTGTCGCGGTTCACGAGCGCGGAGTCGGCGATTGAGGGAACGGCGGTGACACGGGTGGTCTTCACTGACGACGACCTGCGGGCGCGAGCGTGGCTGAAGAGGCTGGCGGAGGACGAGGGCTTCAGTGTGCGCGAGGACGCGGTGGGCAATATGTTTCTGCGCTGGGAGGGGCTGGAGCCGGAGCTGGCGGCGGTGGCGACGGGCTCACACATGGATGCGATTCCGCATGCCGGGATGTACGACGGCACGGTGGGAGTGCTGGGCGGCCTCGAGGCGATGCGGGCGCTGAAGCGCAGCGGGCGGCGGTTTCGCCGCAGCCTCGAGCTGCTGCTGTTTACGGCGGAGGAGCCGACGCGGTTCGGCATTGGCTGCCTGGGGAGTCGGCTGCTAGCGGGAACGCTCGATGCGGCGACTGCGGACGGACTGCGGGACGGGAGCGGGGACGATGATAGGGGGACGCTGGCGAGCGTGCGTGTTGGTGCCGGATTCCGCGGCGATCTGGCGACGGTGCGGCTGGCGGCTGGACACTATCATGCCTGGATCGAGTTGCACATCGAGCAGGGGCCGCTGCTTGAACGCGAGGGGCTGCGAATTGGGATTGTGAGCAGCATCGCGGCGCCGGCGGGGTATCGCATTGCGATCGAGGGGGTGGGCGGACATGCTGGAGCGCTGCTGATGCCGGACCGCCGCGATGCGCTGTGCGCGGCCGCGGAGGTGATTCTGGCGATCGAGCGGCGTACGCTGGCAGCGAATCTGGCGGCGGGAAGGCCGGATACGGTGGCGACGGTTGGGACCTGCGTGGTGTTTCCGGGAGCGGTGAACAGCGTGCCCAGCCGAGTGCGGCTGGAGGTGGATCTTCGCGATGTCGATCCTGGGCGGCGCGAGTCGGTGATGCGGGCGGTGCGGCGCGACTGCGCGGAGATCGCGGCGCGGCGCGGGGTGGCGATCTCGGAGGAGTTGGTGAACGCCGATGCTCCGGCACAGGCTTCGCCGCATCTGGTGGAGGTGCTGGAGGAGGTGTGCGCGGAGCTTGGGGTTCGGTCGAAGCCGATGGTGAGCCGGGCGTATCATGACTCACTGTTCATGGCACGGGTGGCGCCGATGGCGATGCTGTTTATCCCGTGCCGCAATGGGGTGAGCCACCGGCCGGAGGAGTATGCGGCGCTGGAGGATATTGCGCTGGGCAGCCGGGTGCTGGCGCTGACGCTGGCTCGGCTGGCGGCGGAGTAGGGGGCGGAGTAGAAGAGATGGCGATCGCGTCGATCAATCCGGCGAATGGCAAGTTGCTGCGGAGCTTCACTCCTCTGGGGGAGGAGGAGGTGCGGCAGAGGATCGGGCTGGCGGCAGAGGCGTTCCGCAGCTATCGGGAGGTGCCGCTGGAGCATCGGGCGCTGTGCATGCGGAGGCTGGCGGCGCTGCTCGAAGAGGAGGCGGACGAGCTGGCGCGGACGATTACGCTGGAGATGGGAAAACCGCTGCGGGCGGCGCAGGCGGAGTTGGCGAAGTGCGCTTTGGCATGCCGCTACTATGCGGAGAATGCGGGGCGGATGCTGGCGCCAGAGGTGATTCCGACCGAGGCGAGCAGCAGCTATGTGCGCTGGGATCCGCTGGGCGTGGTGCTGGCGGTGATGCCGTGGAACTTTCCCTTCTGGCAGGTCTTTCGGTTCCTGGCGCCGGCGCTGATGGCGGGCAATGTGGGGCTGCTGAAGCATGCTTCCAACGTGCCGCAGTGTGGGCTGGCGATCGAGCTGCTGGTGCGGCGCGCGGGCTTTCCGCGGGGGGCGTTTCAGACGCTGCTGATCGAGGCGAGCCAGGTGGAGATGGTGCTGGGCGATGAGCGGGTGGCGGCGGTGACGCTGACTGGATCGGAGCCGGCGGGGAGGTCGGTAGGAGCGCAGGCCGGCTGGTTGATCAAGCCGTCGGTGCTGGAGCTGGGCGGCAGCGATCCGTTTATCGTGATGGGCTCGGCGGATCTCGAGCTGGCGGTAGAGACGGCGGTGCGGGCGCGCTGCGTGAACAGTGGACAGTCGTGCATCGCGGCCAAGCGTTTTATTGTCGCGGGCGAGATCTATGAGGCGTTCGCGCAGCGCTTCGTGGCGGGCATGGAGGCGATGCGGGTGGGCGATCCGATGAGCGAGACGACCGACATCGGACCACTGGCGACGGCGCGCGGGGTCGATGAGTTGGAGGCACAGGTGAAGGCCGCCGCGGCGGCGGGGGCGACGGTGCTGACCGGGGGCGAGCGCATGGTGGGCGACGGCAACTACTTCGAGCCGACGGTGCTGGCGGATGTTCCGCGCAGCTCGGCGGTGTATCGCGATGAGATCTTCGGCCCGGTGGCGATGCTGTTTCGCGCGCAGGATCTGGATGAGACGATCGCGATCGCCAACGACACGCCGTTTGGGCTGGCGGCATCGGCGTGGACGCGGGACCCGGGCGAGCAGCAGCGACTGGTGAGCGAGATTGAGGCGGGCGCGGTCTTCCTGAACGCCATGGTGGCGAGCGATCCGCGGCTGCCGTTTGGGGGGATCAAGCACTCGGGCTATGGGCGCGAGCTGTCGGCGGCGGGGATGCGGGAGTTCATGAATGCGAAGACGGTGGTGATTGCCTGAGGCTAGACATCGTAAACCACTCCATCAACCTTGACTTTTGAGCACCAAAAGCAATGGAGGATGTCTTTACCGGGTACGAGCGCGGTGAGGTCTAATTCTAACCGACGCCAGCGGTGTAGATCTGCATGGCAGAGTAAACCGAGCACACTGTTGGCCTCGTGCTCCCGGTGCGGCCACAGCTTTGCGACGCGGACCGCAAGTTCAGAGTCGGGCAAGGTATTCTCTGAGCTTTTCATGCCGGCCAATGTAGCACAATTCCGCGGAAGAGCACGTTGTTGCCACTGCAGGCAAACCGCAGATCCTTCGACTTCGCTCTGCTCTGACACGTCTACGGGACGGACTTAAGACTCACTCCACGCGCAAAGAAAATGGGCGCGATCGGAGGACCGATCGCGCCCGTTGCTGGTTTGCTTGGGGTTAGAAGGTGAAGGAGGTCTGGAGTGTGATCCGGCGCAACGCGGAGTTGCTGGTGTAGAAGCCGCCGGCCAGCTGGGTGGACTTGCCGAACTCGGTGGAGCTGAGGTTGCCGTTGGGGGGCGAGAGGTCAACGTCGTTGAACAGGTTCGCCGCCTGCAGGCCGATGGAGAGGTTATAGCGTCGTCCCGAGTTGACGTTGCCGCCGAAGGGGTCGCCGCCGCGACGCCCGTGACCGCCGCCGGGGGGTCCGTTAGGGCCTCCCTGATTTCCGCCGGAGTTGTGGCCGGCTATCTCGCCGCCGAAGCCGAAGACCTTGGCGACGCGCAGGTTGAAGGAGACCAGAGCGGGGCCCCTGCCGAGGTTGACGGGAATACGCGGCGCGGTCGGGGAGGGATTCAGGTCGAAGACGCCGTACTTGGTCGAGACCGAGTTGAGGGTCGCGGAGGTAGCATAGGCGGGCCGGTCGTCGGTGACGATACCGTCCCCATTCAGGTCTGTTCCGGTGTAGATGTTGAAGGGCTGGCCGGAGCTGGCGACCAGGAAGGGGGAGAAGGTGACGAGGTACGGGAGGGTGAAGCTGCCGCCGGTGAAGAGGCGGTTGCGGGTGTCCCAGCTGGCGCGGCCGTAGTCTCCGTGCAGGTTGTTGGGCTGGGAGGGGAAGCTGCCGGAGCCGCCGGTGTCGGAGTTGGCGAAGTTGAGGACGTAGTAGCCCCACAGGGAGATTTTGCGGCCGTAGTTGATGCGCGGGCTGATGCTCAACTGGTTCTGGTTGAACACGCCTTCGGACTGGAAGCGGTAGTCGTATTGCACCGGGACTCCGTTGACGGAGGTCAGCGGGGAGGCGCAGGCGGCGAGCGAGCAGTCGAGGCTGTTGTACTCGTGGACGCCGTGGGCGTTCTGGTAGTTGATGGAGAGGGTGCCGATCTTGCCCAGCTGCTCATCGACGCCGATGGCGCTCTGCAGGATGTAGGGGGTGCGCAGGTTGGGATCGAGCGAGTAGGTCTGGAGACTGGACTGGGTTTGACCGGTGCAGGCGGCCGGGTCTGAGGGCGAGCAGCCGACGCTGGGGTTGCGCACGATGGTGGGCAGGAAGTTGGTGCCGTTCTGCTGCCGGGTGGTGACCACGTTGGTGAGATTGAGCCGCTCGTAGAAGATGCCGAAGCCGCCGCGGAGGACGGTTTGCGGCGAGCTGCTCTTGCCCAGTCCCCAGGCGAAGGAGAGCCGCGGAGCGAAGTCGTGGTGATCGCTCATGTAGTTCTGGGTCTCGTAGCGGATGCCGTAGCTGATGGTGAGATTCGGCTTGGGCTTCCAGTCATCCTCGGCATAGACGCCGAGGTCGGTGAGGGTGGCCTGGGTGGATCCATTGACCACGTTGGTGTGGTTGTAGATGGCGACCTGTCCGACGTTGTAGGCGTCGGTACAGTTGCTGGTGGGTGAGGTGGCCAGGCAGGTATAGGTGAAGGAGCCGTTGGAGCCAGAGTTGGTGAACTGCGAATCGCGGGTGGAGCGCAGACGTCCGCCCAGGCGGATGAAGTTGTTCTTCAGCTGGATGGAGGTGTAGTTCTGCACCTCGAAGTGGTCCTGATGGTCGTTGATGGTCTGCGTGCTCGAGCCGCCGCTGGTGAAGCTGCTTGGAACAATAATGGTGGGGGCGGTGCTCTGGGGGGTCTGCGCGCTGAGGTCACGCTGGTATTCGAAGCGGGTCTCGTTGATGATGCGCGAGCTGATGATCTGGTTATCGGTCACCTGCAGCGTGTTTTCCGTCTGCGTCAGGTTGAAGGCGGTGGAGGGGAGGTCGAAACCGCCGGTGCCGTCGTTGATCTGGGTGTTGGTCTCGAACTGATAGCGCGCGGTGAGGGTGTTCTTGTCGGAAAGCTGGAGATCGAGACGGGGCGAGAAGTCGGTGCGGGTCTGGGGATAGAAGACGGGAATGGCGGCCGAGTAGAGCCCGCAGGTCGAAGGCGCGGCGATGGTTCCCGGAGCGCAGGGGGTGGTGGCCGAGGGACCGGCGGCGAGCAGGGTGCCGTCGAAGATGGTGTTCTGCTCGATCTGGCGATGCGATCCGCCCATGCTGAAGGAGGCCTTGGAGGAGATGGGGCCGGTGAAGCTGCCCATCATGAAGAGGGTGTGGTAGGGCAGCTGCGGCGTAGAGCCGAGGAAGGGATTGCTGGTGTTGAGGAAGTTGGCGTTTCCGTTCATCTGGAAGTTGCCATGGTACTGGTCGGTGCCGGGCTTGGTGAAGACCTCGACGCGGCCGTAGCCGAGCCGGTCGAACTGCGCGGAGAAGGGGTTCTGGTTGATGCGGATCTCGCGGATCGAGGACTTGGGCGGCAGCTGACCGCCGGTGAAGCCGTCGACGTAGATCTGGCCGCCGTTGGGTCCGGCGGAGGGTCCGGCGAGCGCGGTCAGCTCCGAGGAGAGCTCATCGGGATCGTCGGACAGGGCGTCGAGATCCTTTCCGCTGATGACGGTGGCGCTGGCGTTGCTGTCGGGATCGGTGCTGATGGTGGCGCCTTCGGCGGTGACGTTGACCTGCTGGCTCTGCTCCTGGATGGAGAGCTTGGCGTCGGCGGTGAGTGGCTGGCCGGCGACGATACGCAGGTTCAGCTTCACGAAGGAGGCGAAGCCGGGCATGGTGACGGTCTCGGAGTAGACTCCGGGGGGGACGCTGGGGAGCGTGTAGGTGCCATCACCCTGGGTGGTGGCGACGATGGCCTTGCCCGCAGCCGGGGTGAGGGTGACCGTCGCTCCGGGAATTACCGCGCCGGTGGGGTCGGCGACGGTGCCGTGCACGGTCGTTCCCGATTGCTGCGCGCTAGCGGGGGCCGGTGAGACCAGAAATGGCGAGCCCGGAAACGGGGAACCGAGAAGAGACGAACCTACGACCAAGGCAAAAAGACCATACCGCAGTGCTACTGGGAAAGACATCCTCACTCCTCAGAACTAGAGACACCGATTGCGTTTTGCTTGCGTTTTGCCATTGAACTGGGCAATGGCGGTTGCGCCGATTTATGGCTTACTGATTGCCACCCTCGGGAGCGGCGCCGCCTACGTTCCACGGAGACAGCGTCATGGCGGGTTGGCCGGCCGGGGTGGCCGCGAGAATGGGTTCGACGCCGGAGAGCAGGGTGATCACGGTCAGGCCGTCACCGGCGTTGGACGACTCCGAGGCGACTACCATCACTGCAGCGCCGGGATGCAGGTCCTGCAGCGAGCCGGCCGGCAGCCGCACCAACACCTGGGATAGATCCATTCCCGCCGCGCCCGGCCCTGAGCCCTCGCCCGCGCCATGTCCCGATCCATAGCCTTGACCGCTGGTGGGGTTTGCAGCCGTGGCGACGGGTTGGGTGGGTTGGGATGCGGCGGGGGAGTGTCCGGCCTGTCCGCCTTGTCCGGCTGGACCTGCTTGGGCTGCTTGGCCGCCGCGAGCGCGCGCGGCGAAGCGTTGGGCCATCTCCGGCGGGAGGGCGCGGACGCTCGAGTTTGGAGTGACCTTAATGGTGTAGGTCTTCTTGCTGGCGAGGTCCTTCAGCGTGATGGTGCCCGCCACGGTGTCGATGGAGGCGATGGTTCCGGCAAGATTTTTGAAGGAGCCGCTGACGATCTCCTCTGCCTGGATGAAGCTGCCGTCCTCGGAGTGGCTGCCGCGCACGCGCAGTTGATCGCCTGCCTCGAGCTGGCTGAAGGTGCCGGGACGGGCGTCTTCGAACTTCACCGAGTCGCTGGCGTAGCGGCGGAAGATGGTGGTGGAGGTGGTGTGGACGGCAACCTTCTTGCCGCGGGAGGTCAGGGTCAGGGTTCCGCTGGCGGGATCGATGGCGTTGACGATGCCACCGGAGCCGCGCTTCTGCCAGTCCTCGGCTTCGGCCGCATGCTTCTGCGCGATGTCCATCGATTTCATCAGGACGACGCGCGCCGCCAGCAGCGCATCGGCAGCCTCACCCGGCTTGCCGGTGACCAGGATGCGATCGCCGGGCGCGATGTCGGTCAGCGCAATCGCCTGCGCGGACTTGAGGTCGGTGCTTCCGGGGGCGATCTGCAGCACCCGAGCACTCTCGGCGACGGTGACGGTGTAGGTCTGGCCGGCGTCGGTGGTCAGGGTAACCGTGCTCCCGCTGATGGACTTGACGGTGCCGATCTGGCGCGCCACCGGGGCGGTTCCCGGGGCCGCGGCCTGGGCCATCGCCTGCGGTGGAACGAGCGCGGACGGCAGGAAGAGACCGGCGGTTGCGCAGAACAGGATGACGCTGACCCCTTGCAGGCCCGCTCGCGTGGCGAGGCGGGGCCGCCGAGCTTCAAAATCCAAGTATTTGACTGTTCTGTTGCTCGAAACCATCTGAGACCTCTTCCTCCCGACGCATCCGAAGGTCGCCGGGCAGACGCGGGGATGGCCTGTCCTCTTTGGGGGGAGTGGGCATCGCGTGATAATCCTCGGCTTGCTCTAGGATACGATTCACTCGATGAAAAGTTTCTGATTAATCGAAAAAGTAACGTGCCGTAACCCACAGGTAACCCACGCGGCTCCGCAGGGCGTTATCTGGGCTATGGGATGGGGTTAGATTGGCCCCTTCTTCGGGTGGCGGGGAGCTTGGCTGTTCTTTAGGCCGGACTTGGGACAATCTCGCTGGAGAGAACCAGCAGCGTATCGGGGGGAAGCGTCACCTTGCCGGCGTGGGGCTCGACGCCGGCGCGGGAGCAGGCGGCCATACGGTATTCCTGATGGGGGACGTGCGGGACCGGGGTCAGTCGGGGAACCTCCAGCTCGACCGGATCGGAGCCCAGGTTTGCCAGCACCAGGACGTGACCACGCTCCATCGTCAGCCAGCACTTTTTCGCGTCGCAGCGGACCTTGGTGTGGTGAAGTTCGCCATCGTTGAGCGAGTTCGAGCAGCGTCGCAGATGGATCATCTTCCTGACCCAGTCGAGCATCTCTCCGTGCCTGTCTTGATGCACCTCCTCCCAGTTCAGCTTGGAACGGGTGAAGGTGGCCGGGGCTTCGGGGTCGGGGATCAGGTTTTCGTCCCAGCCGAAGGCGGCGAACTCCTGCTTTCGCCCCGCGGAGACAGCCTTGGCCATCTCGGGGTCGTCGTGATCGGCGAAGTATTGGAAGGGCGTGGAGGCGGCGTACTCCTCGCCCTGGAAGAGCATGGGAAGGAATGGAGCGGTGAGTACGATGCCGATGGCGACCTTGGCCCGATCGATGCCGATGATGTGTTCGAGGCGGTCGCCGGTGGCGCGATTGCCGACCTGATCGTGATTCTGGATGAAGCCGATGAAGTGATGTGCGGAGAGGCAGGCGACCGGGCGGCCGTGGGTGCGGGAGCGGTACTTTGAGTACTCGCCGTCGTAGACGAAGACCTGGGTGAGCGCCTTGACCAGCTTTTCGAAGGAGCCGAAGTCGTCGTAGTAACCCTTGCCGCCTTCCTCCTGGTGCAGCAACGTGAACAGCGCGTGATGGAAGTCGTCGCTCCACTGCGCGTCCATGCCATAGCCGCCGGCCTCGCGCGGGCGGACGATGCGCGGGTCGTTGAGATCGCTTTCGGCGATCAGTACCATCTCGCGGTTCTGGGTGGCGCTGGCTACCTCCACCTCGGCTGAGAGCTGCTCCATGAAGTGCACGGCGGAGCGATCGAAGAACTCGTGCACGGCATCGAGGCGGAGGCCGTCGATGTGGAAGTCGCACATCCACATCAGGGCGTTGTCCGAGAAGAAGCGACGCACCTCGTCGGAGCCTGCGTCGTCAAAGTTGATGGCGTCGCCCCACGGCGTGCAGTGGCGTGCGGTGAGGTAGGGGGCGAACTTGGCGGTGTAGTTGCCCACCGGGCCGAAGTGGTTGTAGACGACGTCGAGCACGACGGCGAGTCCTTTGGCGTGGCAGGCATCGACGAAGCGCTTGAGCGCGTCGGGGCCGCCGTAGTTCTCGGTGACGGCGAAGAGGGCGACGCCATCGTAGCCCCAGCCGCGGTCGCCGGCGTAGGCGGCGACGGGCATGATCTCGATGTGGGTGATGCCCAGATCGGCGAGGTAATCGAGGCGCGCGATCGCGCTGTCGAAGGTGCCCTCGGGGGTGAAGGTGCCGACGTGCATCTCGTAGAGGACGGCGCCCGAGAGCGGCGGGCCCTGCCAGCGGGAGTCGGTCCAGGTGAAGACGGTCTGATCGTAGATCTGCGAGAGGCCGTGCACGCCGTACGGCTGCCGCTGACTGCGGGGATCGGGGTAGGGCTTCGGGTCGTCGTCGAGGAGAAAGCCGTAGTCGTCGCCGGGGTTCGCGCTCTCGATCTGAGCGCGCCACCAGCCGCGCTGGTCGGGTCCGGTCATCGGGTGGATGGTGTCGCCTACCTGAACTGCGACCCTTCGGGGCCGGGGCGCCCATAGTTCAAATTCGTGCATGCTGCGTCTCCTGCATCTCCTGCTACTTCTCGGTTCGGCAGGCCATGAGGCGGACCTGGCGGTTCTGGCTGCTGTGCGACTTCGCTAGGCCAGTTCGCGCGCGAGCAGGGCGACGGGGAACTCCTGCAGCAGATCGGCGATGGCGATGCGTCCGGCGTCCATGGTGCGGCCGGTCAGGCGATTGATCCATCGGGCTGGGCTGTTCTGACGGTCGTGCGATGGGAGGTCGAGGGCGGTGTCGCTCCAGTCGGTTGCGAGCGTCATGGTCCATCGCGGCACGACGGTCACGACGGAGTCTCCGCGCTGGAAGGCGATGGCGTGCTCGCTCTTTTCGCCCGTCACGGCGAGTGGCGTGTAGGCGGCTGCGGCGCCGAACCACTCCGGCCGCTCGCGGCGCAGCTTGAGTGCGTGATGGATGGTCCAGAGCTTGGGCAGGCCTTCGGGGGCGCGCTCCATCACCTGGCTGGGGGTCATGTGCTGGATCTGTTGGAGCAGATCGCGGCGCAGTGCATAGTCGACGGGGCGGCGATTGTCGGGATCGACCAGGCTGAGGTCCCAGAGTTCGGCGCCTTGGTAGAGGTCGGGAACGCCGGGTGCGGTGTACTTCATCAAGGTCTGCGCGAGCGAGTTGGTCCAACCCGCCTGGCGGATGCGATCGACGAAGCGCTCTACCTCGGCGGTGAAGTACTGGTCGGTGAGGGAGCGGTCGATGAAGCTACGCAACTCGTCCTCGTACTCTTTATTCTGTGCCACCCAGCTGGTCTGCTCCTTGGCCTCGCGCATGGCCTTCTCCATGTAGGCCTTGATGCGTTCCGCGGTGATGGGCCAGGCGCCGATGAGCGACTGGTAGTAGAAGTACTCTGTGCCGCGATCGAGGATCTGACCGCGGTATTGGCCGGTGTGTTCCGACCAGCGCGCTACCGCTTGCGCGAAGCAGCCGGGCACATCGGAGAGCACCGCTAGTCTTGCCCGCACGTCATCGCTGCGCTTAGTGTCGTGGGTGGAGAGGGTGGTCATGGTCGCGGGATGGGTCGCCTGCATCTTCGCGTTGTAGGCGTGAAAGTCCTCGATGGAGATACCGTTGTGCGCGGGATCGCTGCCGACCTCATTCATCGCGCTGAGGCGGTTGTAACAGTAGAAGGCGGTGTCTTCGACGCCTTTGGCCATCACCGGACTGGTGAACTGCTGGAAGCGCGCCACGAACTCACTTTCGAGCTTGCCGGTGACGTTCATGGCGAGCACATCGCGGAGGAAATCGAAGAGACCTCCGTCGACGTCGGTGCGCTCGTCCTTGGCGCACTTGGTGGCGGCGGTGATGATCTCGCGGTCTTCGTCGGTAATCTCTTCGCGCACGGGAACGACGTAGGTCCGGTAGACACGGAAGCAGGCTGCCACCTCGCGAATGGCGCGGCGGATCTCTGCCCTTGTGTAATCGCGCTGGTTACGATTGGACTCGCAGATATTCACGAAGAGCGAGGCCAGGCGGTTGACATCGCTGCCCAGCGCCTCCTGAGTGACGTTGATCTTCTTCTCGTGGGCGATGGTGGGAAAGTGGGTGGGCCGGCCGGTGAACTCGGCGTAGAAGCGGGCGAGTTCGTCGACGCCTTCGGGGCGCAGCAGAACGCTGAGCGCGGCGTTGAGGAAGTCGTATCCGCTGGTGCCTTCGATGGGCCAGTTCTGGCGGAGGAACTCGCCCGGCTCGAGAATCTTTTCGCCGACGATCCAGGCCTCGGGCGCGGCGTTGCGCAGACGTCGGAAGTACTCGAGCGGATCCCGCAGACCGTCGGGGTGGTCGATGCGAACGCCATCGAGCACGCCTGACTGCAGCCAGTCGAGAATCAGCGCGTGGGTCTCTTCGAAGACGTGCTCGCGCTCGATGCGCAGACCGACCAAGGTGTTGATGTCGAAGAAGCGGCGATATCCAAGCTGCTGGTCAGCGGTCTTCCAGTAGGCAAGACGATAGTTTTGCTGATTGAGGAAGTCGTCAAAGCCGTCGATGCTGGCATTCAAATCCGCTAGCGAGCGGTCGATCGCTTCCCCGACGTTGGGCTCCTCCGCGCAGACGCGCTCGAGGAGTCCGTTGAGCACGGTCTTGTCGTGATGGCGGGCGAGGATCAGGCGGCGATCCCAGAACTCCGGCACCGGCAGGCGGCCATAGGATGCAGCGAGAAAGTTCAAGGTATCGGACTTGGCGTACTCCGCGGCGCGCGCGAGGATGACGGGCAGCGACAAGGGCGACACCGGAAATTCCTGGTTGGCCGCCTCTACGAGAAACAGGTTCCCTTTGCGCACAACTTTGATTCCGCCGGACTGCAGCACACGGCCGTATTGATCGGCGAGGGTCGGCACCAGCACCTTGTCGCGCAGGCGCTCCTCCTGCGGCTGCCAGTCGATGTCGAAGAAGGAGGCGTAGCGGCTGGAGGTTCCGTTCTCGAGCACATCCCACCAGTATTGGTTCTCGCGCGCGAGCGACATGTGATTGGGCACGATGTCGAGCACCTGGCCGAGTCCGATCTCGCGGAGGCGCGCGCAAAAGCGCTGATGCGCCTCTGCTCCGCCTAACTCCTCGTTCACACGTCTGTGGTCGACGACATCGTAACCGTGCATGCTTCCAGGTGCGGCCTGCAGGTAGGGCGAGCTATAGACATGGGAGATGCCCAACTCCTGCAGATAGGCCGCGACCGAGGCGGCATCATCGAAGTTGAATCCTTTATGTAACTGCAACCGGTACGTAGAGCTTGGAATACGTGTCATGTTCTCTGCCATGCTTCGCTGTAGCGACTGCGATGATCGCAGCCAGAGGAGAAATGCCGATCCATGCGATACATGCGAGGATGCCAGGCAGATGCCAAAGCGGCGCCTGAGGTCTAACCCACTCCTATTGGGATATCCGTCTGACTCATTTCCTTAGAGTCTTCGCGGTGATCTCAGGTTGTCCTATCAGAGCGCTCCCTCGAGCGATCGAGGGGCGCCGAGTGTGCACTACCCCAGAGCTACTTCATGCTTCCGTGAACTAAGTGCCGGAAGTAGTTCCGGAGTTACTTCCTGCGTCCGGGATCCATTCCTGCTCAGACTCCTGGCTCCATTATTACTCTTGCGTTTTCGGTACAAAACTTCCCACCAATGGGAAAAATCTTCTCTGCAACCGACCCCTAGTGGCTCCGCATCTGTAGACAAGGAGCCATATGGTTGGATGCAGTCCGCACGCGGGTCACCGGAGGCGTATTGTTACCTGGCCCACACGAGGGGTTGATTGCATGAAGCCAGCCGAAGGACGCAAGCGTGTTGTCCTCGAAGCAGTGCAGCCCCAGGTGGACTGCGGCAGATACGCGGTGCGCCGCTTCCTCGGGGATCGGGTGACGGTCTCGGCTGCGGTCTTTGGGGATGGCCACGACCACGTCGCCGGCAGGCTGCTGTATCGCAGCGAAGAGGAGGGCGGCTGGCGCGTTGCGCCGCTGGTGGCGGAAGGCAACGACATGTGGTCGGCAGGCTTCACCGTGGACAAGCTCGGAGTCTGGGGTTACGCGGTAGAGGGCTGGGTCGATCACCTGGGCACGTGGCGCGCCGATCTGATCAAGCGCCTTGAAGCCCAGACTGGCTGCGAGGCCCAACCGGCTGCTGCAGCTGCCCAGACGTCGGCCGCCGACCGTCAGTTTTGTGATCCCAGTGAACCGGGGGATCGCATTGCGCAGAGTAACAGCTTCGGCGCCGATCCGATTCGGGTATCAGCGGACATTCCTCTGGCACTGCGCACCGGGGTTCGGCTGCTGCGCGATGTTGCAAGACGCGCCACGGGCGCCGATGCGATTGCGTTGGAGAGCGCTGCGAGATCGCTCGAAGAGCTGCTCGAACAGAGCGCAACTGGCGATGACCGGAATGCGGTTGCCGACGGTGCGAGAGGCTACGACACAGCGAAGGACGTGGTGAGCGCGGAGATCTGCGAGCTTGCCAATCGGTATCCCGATCTCTCGCTGGCCACACGGAGCGATGATTTCCATCTGTGGGTCGATCGGGAGCGAGCGCGCTTCTCGACCTGGTACGAGCTGTTTCCGCGCTCGGCGTCCACAGAAGCCGGGCGTCACGGCACCTTCGCTGCGGTGGAAGAGCGGCTGACGGCGATCGCCGCTATGGGCTTCGACGTGCTGTATCTTCCGCCGGTCAGTCCGATCGGAGAGGCCTTTCGCAAGGGGCCGAACAACAATGTCGTGGCCCAGCCCGGCGATGTGGGTAGCCCTTGGGCGGTGGGATCGAGCGAGGGCGGGCACACGGCCATCCATCGGGCTCTGGGAACGCTCGCTGAATTTGAGCATCTGGTCGCCGCAGCCCGCGGTCATGGAATGGAGATCGCGTTGGACATCGCCTTTCAGTGCTCGCCGGACCACCCCTGGGTGAGGGAGCATCCGAGCTGGTTCACGATCCGGCCGGACGGCTCGATTCAATATGCTGAGAACCCGCCGAAGAAGTACCAGGACATCTATCCGCTCAACTTTGAATCGCCCGACTGGAGCGAGCTTTGGGAGAACTTGTACGAGGTCTTCGCGTACTGGATCGGGCACGGCGTGCATATCTTCCGGGTCGACAATCCACACACCAAGGCGCTGCCGTTCTGGGAGTGGTGCCTGGGGGAGATTCACAGGCACCACCCGGAGGTAATCTTCCTGGCCGAGGCGTTCACGCGGCCGCATGTGATGTACGCGCTGGCGAAGGCGGGCTTCACCCAGTCCTACACATACTTCACGTGGCGGACGGAGAAGGCGGAGATTCAGCAGTACTTCGAAGAGATCACGCAGCCGCCGGTGAGTGACTTCTTTACGCCGAACCTGTGGCCGAACACGCCGGATATTCTGCATGCTTCGCTGCAGACGGGAGGAAGGCCGGCGTTTATGCAGCGGCTGATCCTGGCGGCCACGCTGGGCGCGAACTACGGCATCTATGGGCCGGCCTTCGAACTGGGCGAGAACATGCCTATGCGGCCGGGCAGCGAGGAGTACCTGAATAGCGAGAAGTATGAGGTGCGGCACTGGGACCTGAGGGCTGCGCACTCCATCGCGCCGCTGATCAGCCGCGTCAACCGGATCCGGCGCGAGAACATCGCGCTGCAGAGCGACCGGTCGCTGCGCTTTCATGCGGTCGATAACCCGCAGGTGCTGTGCTACAGCAAGCGAGTACCGAATGGGGCGCGGGACAATACGATCCTGGTTGCGATCAATCTCGATCCACACAACGAGCAGGCTGGCTGGATCGATCTCGACCTGAAGGTGCTCGGCATCGAACACGATGAGAGCTTCGATGTGGAGGACTTGCTGACTGGAGCGCACTACCGCTGGCACGACCGCAGCAATTATGTGGCGCTGCGGCCGGATGTGATGCCGGCGCATATCTTTCGTGTCACCCGTGGCACTTGAAAGCGCAAAGGCATTCTGGATTACTTAGGCCATTCGAGGCATTTTGACAACAACACACAACTATTTTGACAACTACATACAACATCGGAGTTGAAAGCAGAGAGAAGCACGTGAAGAAAGCCAGCAGCGCCACCGATCCCCTCTGGTACAAAGACGCCATCATCTACGAGCTACACGTGCGCGCGTTTCAGGACTCGAATGCAGACGGCATCGGCGATTTTCCTGGCTTGATGTCGCGGCTCGATTATCTGCAGGATCTCGGCGTCACGTGTCTGTGGCTGCTGCCTTTCTTTCCCTCGCCGCTGCGCGACGATGGCTACGACATCTCGAACTACGTGGACGTGAACCCCTCGTATGGAACGCTGGAGGAGTTCAAGCAGTTTCTCGATGCCGCACATCTGCGCGGCATGCAGGTGATGATCGAGCTGGTCATCAACCACACCTCCGACCAGCATCCGTGGTTCCAGGCTGCTCGGCATGCGTCTCCGGGCTCGCCGGAACGCAACATGTACGTCTGGTCGGACAACGACCATCTTTACCGCAAGGCGCGCATCATCTTTACCGATACCGAGAAGTCCAACTGGACGTGGGACGAGGTAGCGAAGCAGTTCTACTGGCACCGCTTCTTCTCGCATCAGCCGGACCTCAACTTCGATAACCCGCAGGTGCTCGAAGAGGTGCTGAAGGCGATGCGCTTCTGGCTAGACCTGGGAGTCGATGCGCTGCGCATGGATGCGATTCCCTACCTGGTGGAGCGCGACGGCACCACCTGCGAGAACTTGCCTGAGACGCACGCGGCCATCAAGAAGATTCGCGCCGCGATTGATGCAGACTACTCCAACCGGCTGATCCTGGCGGAAGCGAACCAGTGGCCGACGGATGTGCGCCCGTACTTCGGCGACGGCGACGAGTGCCACATGGCCTTCCACTTCCCGCTGATGCCGCGCATCTACATGGCGCTGCGCCAGGAGGACCGGCTACCGATCACGGACATCATGGCACAGACGCCGGACATCCCGGAGTCCTGCCAGTGGGGGCTGTTCCTGCGCAATCATGATGAGTTGACGCTGGAGATGGTGACCGACGACGAGCGCGATTACATGTACCTGGCCTACTCGGCCGATCCACGTATGCGGATCAATGTCGGCATCCGGCGACGGCTGGCGCCGCTGGTCGATAACAACCGCCGCCGCATTGAGCTGCTCAATTCCCTGCTGCTGAGCTTTCCGGGAACGCCGATTCTCTACTACGGCGACGAGATCGGCATGGGCGACAACATCTATCTGGGCGACCGCAACGGGGTGCGCACGCCGATGCAGTGGAACTCCGACCGGAATGCGGGCTTCTCGCGGGCGGTGCCGGCCAAGCTCTACTTCCCGGTAATCATGGACCCGATCTGGGGGTATCAGGCGATCAATGTGGAGGCGCAGCAGTCGGACCCCTCGTCGCTGCTGCACTGGTCGCGGAACATGATCGCGCTGCGCAAGCTGTTCCAGGTCTTTGGGCGGGGAACGCTGGAGTTTCTGGAGCCGGAGAATCGCAAGATTCTTGCGTACATCCGCCGCTACAACAAGGAACAGGCCGGTCGAGGAAGCGATGGCGGCTACGTTGAGATTGTCTTGTGCGTCGCCAATTTGTCGCGCTTCGCGCAGCCGGTCTCGCTCGACCTGGCGGAGTTCGAGGGGATGCTGCCGGTGGAGATGTTGGGCTATGTGCCGTTTCCGGCGATCACGAAGGCGCCGTACGCGCTGACGCTGGCGCCGTACTCCTTCCTCTGGCTGGAGTTGCAGCCGGCTCCAGAGAGGGCCGAGACTCCTCCGGTGGTCGAGGTGGAGAACGGCGCGACGCCGGGCGTGCACAAGCTCGATCTGGTCGGCAAGGCTCCGGGGAGCGAGGGCAACATCAGCAGCGTGCTCACGGGACCTGGACTGAATCTGCTGCAGCAGCTGCTGCCGAGCTATCTGCAACGGCAGCGCTGGTTTGGAGGGAAGGCGCGCACCATCACCAGCGTTCGTGTGCTTGACTCGGCCCCCTTCCCGAGGAATCTTCCGGCGAAGGGGGCCGCCGCGCCCGCCGCGCCCGTCGAAGCAGCTGCGGCGCGGAAGACGCCGGCGGAGACGACGCCGGTCACGGGCCCAGGGGGCGCCACTATGGCGCTGGTGTTCCTGGAGCTGACCTATGAGGATTCGGGCGTCGAAAGCTACCAGCTGCCGTTGGCGATCGCGACCGGGGAGGCGGCGGCGGCGATCCGGGAGAACGCGCCCAACTCCGTGCTGGCGACGGTGAATCCCATCGCGGGCGGCACACCGCTCGCGGCCGCAGTGCTCTACGACGCGACCGCCAACGAGGACTTCCGCCAGCACCTGCTTACACTGGTCGAGACCTCGGGTGACCTGCCCACGGCGACCGGTAGGCTGCACGCGCAGAGGAGCGCCGCCTTCGAGGAGGCGCGCGGCGGAGGGCCGTTGCCGGCGCGGCTGGGCTCGGCCGAGCAGTCGAACACCTCCATCCTGTACGACTCCCGCCTGATCCTGAAGATCTTCCGCAGGCTGCAGCAAGGGGAGAATCCCGACACCGAGATCGGACGCTTTCTGACTGAGGCCGCACGCTTCCCGCGCATTCCGCCGTTTCTCGGCGATATCCGCATGGTGGTACAGAACGGCACCGAGGCCGGCGAACCCACCACCCTGGCGATGCTGCAGGGTTTGGTGCAGAACGAGGGCGACGGCTGGCAGTGGACGCTGGACGATATCTCGCGCTACTACGACAGCTGCGTGACCTCCCCGATCCCGCAGGATCTCGGGCATTTCCCTGGATTTACTGACTCGGGCGACACCGAGTTCGTTGAGGCCGCCCGCGAGCATGCCGGACTCTATCTGGACGCGGCGGCACTTCTCGGACGGCGCACCGCGGAGATGCATCTCGCCCTGGTCACGCCCAGCGAGGATTCCGCGTTTCAGCCGGAGCCGTTCTCCGCTCACGACCTCGCCGAGGACGCGGTCCGGATCGAGGCACAGATCAACCGTACGCTGGAGGCGCTGCGCCACGGCATGTCGAATCTGCCCTCGAGCGAGACCGACAATACTGCCGACACCGCCGGTCTGATCCTCTCGCAGCGGCGCAGCCTGCTGAGCCGCGCCCGGAGGCTCAGCAGCGCCCCGCCGGGGGCTGCCGGGCTGCGCACGCGCATCCACGGCGACTACCACCTGGGCCAGGTGCTGCGGGCCAAGGCGGACTTCGTCATTCTCGACTTCGAGGGCGAGCCGGCGCGCCTGCTGGAGCATCGCCGTGCCAAGCAATCTCCGCTGAAGGACGTCGCGGGCATGCTACGCTCGTTCGGCTATGCGGCGTACGTGGGGCTTATCGCCTTCATGCAGCGCCGTCCGCCCAACAATCCGGCCGACGCGCGGAATCTCGAGGCCTGGGCCACGCTGTGGCAGAACGCCGTCTCGACCGAGTTCCTCGGCGCCTACCAGTCCGCCATCGCACAGGATCCGCGTCTAATTCCTCAGCCAGCGGAGGCGCAGCTGCTGCTGGACGCGTATCTTCTGGAAAAGTCGCTCTATGAGCTTCTCTATGAACTCAACAATCGCCCGACCTGGGTTCGCATTCCCCTGGCTGGCATTCTGGCACTTCCGCAGTAGACTTGGAGGCGGCGGGCTCACATAGAGCCCGGGTCACTCCGTCGACGGGTTGGTTCCGGTATCGACCGAGCGAGACTGCTTCAGGAGTTCGATCGGCCAACCGCTCCAGGATGGGCTTCTAGGATGGGCTCAAACACTCAGGAAAGATTCTCATGGCATCGATTCCCTCCCAACCCGCAAGCGCCGCCCGGACAGGCTCCGGAAGCCCTGCAGCGAGCCTGCTGGTCTCGCTTGCACCGCTGCCGCACGATGCCTTCGAGAGCACGCTGTCCAATCTCAGCCAGGCCTTCGCCGGCGCCACCGTTCTGGTGGCGACCCCGGACCAGCCGGTTGGCGCCGCCGATGCCTTCGATCAGACGATGGACGGGAGCACGGAAGACTCTGCGGGCTACTATTTTGACCAGGATTGGGCGAGCCGCTACAACAATCTGCAGCTGCTCACCGAGCTGCCCGCGGTGCCGCCGCCGAGCGCCTGGGTGCTGACCGCCGCCGACTTCCTGAACGCCTACAAGCTCGCACAACAGCATGGCGCTTCGGCCTGCATGCTGCTGGGGGGAGAATCGCAGTCGCTTACCCCCGAGGCGCTGCGGTCGCTGGCCGCCGCGGTGGGCGGGACAGGCGAGGGCGTAATTGGGGAGGGTGGCGCTCCGAACGGCAAAGGCGTCGACCTGGCGGTGCCCCGGTATGAGTTCGGCCCCCGCGATGGACTGGTAAATTCCGCTATCCTCTATCCGGTAACCCGCGCGGTGTACGGGGCGCGACCACGGTTTCCGCTCGCTGTCGATCTCGGCCTTTCACTGCGGATGGCGGAGCGGCTGGCGATCGCCGCGCAGCGGTTCACGGCCAGTGGCCAGAACGACGCCATACTGTGGCCGGTCGCCGAGGCTGCGGTGGCAGGTTATACGATTGCCGAGGTAAACGTGGGCCGGCGCGCGATTCCGCAGCCCGCTACCCCGGATCTCAACTCGCTGCTGGCGCGCATTACGTCCTCGCTGTTCAGCGATGTGGAGGCTCGGGCGGCCTTCTGGCAGCGCTCGCGCATCGCCCAGTCGAACGCCCGCCCGACGCAGCCCGCAGGCGGGAGCGACGGCTTCGCCGATCTGGATATACAGCCGATGCTGGACTCCTTCCGGCTGGCCTACACCAACCTGCAAGAGATCTGGTCGCTGGTGCTGCCGCCGAACTCGCTGCTCGGCCTCAAGCGCCTGGCCACCTCGCCGGCGGAGACATTTCGCATGCCCGATGCGCTCTGGGTTCGCATCGTCTGCGACTTCCTGCTCGCCTTCCGGCTGCGCACCATCAACCGCGGTCATTTGCTGGGCGCGCTCACGCCGCTTTATCTGGCGTGGGTCGCCTCGCACATTCTCTATGCCCGCTCCGGGGTCGATCCGGAGTACCACGTGGAAGAGCTTGCACAGGCTTTCGAGTTCGATAAGCCGTATCTGGTCTCTCGCTGGCGTTGGCCAGACCGGTTCAACCCGTAGTTTTTGCCATCGGCCGGATGCTGCAGTACGGCTCAGCCGAGTAAGAGAGTCGCAACCCGCAGCGCAGTCATCGTATTTCGCAAGGAGCTCCTTCATGGGTCACCTCACCGCACTCGCTCTCCAACTTCAGGCCGCTCAGCCGGTCTCCCCCGCCGCCCTTGCACCCTCGGTCTGGGAGCACATGAGCGCGGCGCTGCGCGACTCCGTCTATCGAGTGCTCTCGCTGCTGATCAGCCTGCTGCCCGGGGTGCTGGCGCTGGTGCTGGCGATCGGGGTGCTGACCGCGATCGGAGGGCTGGTCTCGTATCTGGTGCGCCGCATTCTGACGTCGCTGCAGTTCGATGAGCGCATCGCGCGCAGCCGGCCGACTGAGATCTCGTCGAGTATTCAGGACTGGGTTCCCTCGCACAGCCCCACGGTGCTGGTGGCGCGCACCGTCTTCTGGCTGCACGTGCTCCTGGGCTTCGTGATCGGCATCTCCGCCTTCGATGCTTCGTACTCGACCGCCTCGCAGATGTCGGTCTTCCTTCTGCCCTATCTGGCGCACTCGGTGGGCGCGATCATTCTGCTGCTGGTGGGCAATATCATCGCTCGCTTCCTTTCGCGCTCGGTGCTGATCGGCGCGGTCAACGCGAAGCTCACCTATGCTCGCTTCCTGTCGCTGGGGGTGAAGTGGCTGGTGCTGGTGCTGACCGCGGCGATGGTGCTCGACCACCTGGGAGTGGGCGGCGCGATCGTCGAGCTGGCGTTTGGCATTCTGTTCGGCGGTATCGTGCTGACGCTGGCGCTGGCGGTGGGTCTGGGTTCGCGCGAGATCGTGAGCCGCTCGCTCGAGCGCACCGCCGACCGCATGCCGCCACGCGGTCCGTTTGCCACGCCGGAGCAGCCGGTGAAACCAGAACCGGTGGCCAAGCCGACGGGAACTCTGCGCCACTTCTAGATGGGGAGTCTTGATTTAGAAGAATTTGGGCTATCCTAGGCGACAAACCTATGCCGAACTCCCACCAGATCGTCGGCGCCTCTCCCCTCCGCAAGGAGGGCCGGGCCAAGGTTCTGGGGCAGGCTCGCTATGTCGACGACATAACGCTGCCGGGCATGTGGTACGGCGCTACCGTCCGCAGCACTGTCGCCCGGGGACGCATTCGGTCGATCAGCTTCCCGCCGCAGATTCCCTGGCACGAGTTCACCGTTGTGACCGCCGCTGATATCCCCGGGGAGAACGTCATCGTGCATCTGGGCAAGGATCACCCCTGCCTCGCCGATGGAGTGGTCAATCACCCGGACGAGCCGATTCTGCTGCTGGCCCATCCCGACAAGGCCGCGCTCCCGGCCGCAGTGGCAGCGATCGAGATCGACTACGATCCATTGCCTGCGGTGTTCACCATCGAAGAGAGCGAGGCGGCGGCGGCGAGCGGCGATGCCGAACGCGTGATCTGGGACCAGGGGGACGAGCCCAACGTCTTCAAGAGCTTTCGGATGACGACCGATCACTCTGACGGCGACGTCGAGGCGGCGGCGAGCGCGTTTGCCGAGGCGGACTTCATTGTGGAAGGGGAATACCGGACCGGGGCGCAGGAGCAGCTTTACATCGAGAACAATGGCGTTATCGGCGAGTACTCGGCAGAGGCGGGCGTCACCGTCAGCGGATCGATGCAGTGTCCGTTCTACCTTGTGCATGCCCTTGAGCTGGTCTTCAACCTGCCCGCCGATCGATGCCGCGTCATCCAGACGGAGACCGGCGGGGCGTTCGGCGGTAAGGAGGACTTCCCTTCCGTCATCGGTTCGCATGCGGCGCTGCTGGCGATGAAGTCGGGGCATCCGGTGAAGCTCTGCTATGACCGCTCGGAGGATATGGCGGGGACGACCAAGCGCCATCCCAGCCGCACACGGCACCGGACGGCGGTGTCGAAGGATGGCAGGCTGCTGGCGGGCGAGATCGACTTCGCGCTCGATGGCGGCGCCTACATGACGCTGTCGCCGGTGGTGCTTTCGCGCGGCACCATCCACGCGGCCGGGCCCTACCTCTGGCCGCACTTGACCGTTCGCGCCAAGGCCATGGCGACGAATCTGCCGCCGCGCGGAGCCTTTCGCGGCTTCGGCGCGCCGCAGAGCCTGTTCGCAATGGAACGGCATATGGACCGGATCGCTAAGGTGGTTGGTCTTACGCCTGAGGAGGTTCGCCGCCGCAACTTCCTCGCGACTGGTGGCCACACCGCCACCGGGCAACAGCTCAAGGACAAGGTCGACCTGCAAGGACTGCTGACCCGCGCGCTGGCAGAGACAGACTATCACCGCAAGCGCGCGCGATTCGACCGCGAAAACCCTGGCTCCACGATCCAGCGCGGCATCGGCTTCGCCGCCTTCATGCACGGCGCCGGATTTACGGGATCGGGCGAGCGCCGACTGGACTCGCTGGTCGAGATTGAGCTGGCGAGCGAACCCGCGAACTACGGCCGGCCGCGCATTCTGGTCTCCTCCACCGAGTTCGGCCAGGGGACGAATACGATCCTTTGCCAGGTCTGCGCTCAGGCTCTCGGTATGGACTACGAAGAGGTTTTGATCGCGCAGCCCGACACGGCGCGGGTACCGAACTCCGGCCCCACCGTGGCCAGCCGAACGGCGATGATCGTGGGCAAGCTGGTGGAACGCGCTGCGCAGCAGCTCCGCACCACGCTGGTCGCCTCGGGCGAGCTTACGCAGGACTACGATTCCGCAGCCTTCCGCGTTGCGGCGAGAGCCTATCTCGCCGAGCATGGCCAGCTCAAGGTCAGCGCCCGCTATGCTCCTCCCGGCGACATCTTCTGGGACGACGACAACTACCGCGGCGAGGCCTATCCTACCTACGCCTGGGCGGTCTACGTGGCGGAGGTCGCGGTCGATACCGTCACGTACACGGCCAGCGTCACCGACTTCTACGCGCTGCAGGAGGTGGGCAAGGTGCTGCATCCCATCCTCGCCGCAGGCCAGGTGGAGGGCGGCATCGCCCAAGGCATAGGGTACGCGCTCTATGAAAAATGCGTGTGGGACAAGGGGCACATGGCCAACAACCAGATGACCAACTACATCATGCCCACCAGCGCCGACATCCCGCCCATCCACGTGCACTTCGAGGAGACGCCCACCGTTCACGGGGCGTTTGGCGCCAAAGGCATCGGCGAACTGCCCATCGACGGGCCGGCGCCGGCGATTTTGAATGCGATCGAACACGCAACGGGCATCGCCTTCAACGAGATTCCGCTGCTGCCCGAGGACATCTTCGAGAGGATGCGGGAGTCATTGCCCGAAACGCCCAGGTCAGGCAGCGCGGACCTCGAGCCTGCCGTCCTTGGAGCGGCCTTGAGCGAGGCGGCGCGATGACCAAGATCCGGTTCACCATCAACGGCGAGGAGAGGACGGCCGCCGCCCCACCGATGAAGCGGCTGCTCGATGTGCTGCGTGAGGACCTGCAGCTGACCGGCACCAAGGAGGGCTGTGGGGAGGGAGAGTGCGGCTCCTGCTCGGTGCTGATGAACGGGGAGCTGGTCAACTCCTGCCTGGTGCCTGTGCTGCAGGCTGAGGGCGCCGAGATTACTACCATCGAAGGACTGGCCAGCCGGGTGGGGGAAGGCGAGCAGCTTCATTCCATCCAGCTGTGCTTCCTCGAGCGCGGCGGCGCGCAGTGCGGTATCTGCACGCCGGGTATGATCCTCGCCACCCACAACCTGCTCGAGCGGTACCCGAAGCCCACGCTGGCGCAGATCCAGGAGGGGCTGGCCGGGAATCTCTGTCGCTGCACAGGGTATATCCGCATCTTCGACGCCGTGCAGCAGGCGGCGACCTACGGGAAGCGATAACGGCGCATCCGGGATGTACCTGGTTCTTATCCCCACGCGATGCGGGAACGCGGTACATTTTAGGGCATGAGAATTGTCCTTCATCTCAGCGGCGGAGCGGCAGGCAAAAAGATGACGTCCGCGCTCCGCGCCCTAGCACTCGCGGCCGGAGTAGAGATGCTGCTCGGGCTTGGATTTGGCGTGGTGAGGCTGCCTGCGCCGGTGTGGGCGCAGGGGGTGATTCCGCAAAGCAACGAGCCGGTGAAGCCGCACCGCATCCACCTGATCCTGAAGGATGGCAGCTATCAGATCGTCACCAAATACGAGGTGGTGGGGAGGGTGGTGCGCTACGTCAGCGCGGAGCGGGGCGGCGAGATTGAAGAGGTTCCGGTGGAGCTGGTCGATCTGGACGCGACCCGGCGATGGGAGAAGGCGCACACGCAGGCGGCAGCCCAGGCTCCCGGAGCTTCAGGAGAGGGTCAGAGTTCGGAGCGGCAGGCTCCGGCGATCGATCCCGAGCTATTGAAGGAGGAGCAGGAGCGCTCCAGCCGGACGCCGACGGTCGCTCCTGACCTGCACCTGCCGGAGCAGGACAGCGTGCTTGCGCTCGACACCTGGCAGGGCGCGCCGGAGCTGGTGCCGCTGGTGCAGTCGGATGGCGACCTGAACCGCAGTACCTCGCACAACGTGCTGCGCCAGGCGCTGAATCCGCTGGCCGCACCGCATCAGCTGCTGGTCTTGAAGGGGACGCGCTCATACCTCCAGATGCATGTGAATACGCCGGAGTTCTATCTGCGGGTGGGGGACGATTCGGGCAACGCCACCGGCGGAACACCGCTTACGGTGGATACGCATGGAGCCTCGGAGCGCGCCGGAAATTCCAAGACCGATTCGAGCGGAGGCTCGGCGACCAGCCGGTACGTCATCGTGAGAGCCGATGTACGCACCGACGCACGCGTGATTGCCAGCTTCAGCACGTCGGTGCTGGGCGGGGATGTGCGCCAGCAGGAGGACATCGTCGCCACCCATCGCGATCTGCTGCCGGGCGGGCACTGGATGAAGTTGACGCCGGCGGCGCCGCTCAGCTTCGGCGAGTATGCCCTGATGGAGGTGATCTCGGACAAGGAGATCAACACGGGGGTGTGGGACTTTGGCGTGCACCCGACGGCGCCGGAGAATCGCGATGTGATCCGGCCAGAGCCGAGGCGGCCGGTGACGCTCGAGCGGCGCAAGCCGGAGTAAGGGCCCGCGGATGTGGGCGGGCGGGTCTGGTGTGGTGAGTCTGCGGTTCGTTGCATATTCTCAGCGATCAACGCTGTCACCAGCATTCAGCTCCGCTCAGGACAGGCTCTTCGACTCGCTGCGCTTCGCTCAGAGTGCCCCCTTCTGTCATTGCGCGTAGCCTCTTTGGCTTTCTCCACCATCTCGATGATTTTGGCACGGCTTGCCCCGCTCATTTCGAGAAGCGCAATCGCGCAATCAGTTCGGTACATA
>DATMOB010000090.1:0-4190 GCA_035568455.1 Granulicella sp. | reverse complement strand
CAGCTCGCTCTCCACCAGCACCAGCATCTCCGGACGCAGCGCCCGCAGATACCGCCGCACCGCCCAGCCGAAGTCCAGCGGAAGATAAAACACCCCACACGCTGTCGTCCCCTCGGAGGCCAGCCGCTTCTTCGCCAGCTCCTGCCCAGTCTTGGTCGTTGTCGACACCGCGAAGCGCAGCTCCGGCCGCACCCGCTGAAACTCCTCGATCAGCCGCGCCGCCACAAGCACCTCGCCCACAGAGACCGCATGCACCCAAACCACGGGCGTCTCTCGCTCCGAAGATCTGGCCAGCCAAGCCAGCAGCTCTCGCGGCACCCGCCCCAGCCGTCCCCACAGCCCCGCGCGATACCGCCCGCTGGTCACCATCCGCACCAGCCAGTACGGCGAGCCCAGCACCAGCACCCCCAGCAGCAGCGAGCTATACATCCAGCCGAACCAACCCAAACCCGTAGTCCTCTTCAACCTCTCACCCGTCCAACTCCCAGCCGTGCTTTACCATGAGCGCCAGCGAAGATCATAATCAATCGACCCCTATGCCGCTCCTACGAACTCAAACCGCGCCGTTCGGTTCCGCCCTGTTCGCGATCCTGATCGCTCTGTGTATCGGTCTCCACCCAGACTACGCCGTCGCCAACGACAAAAAGGCTGCGCCCGCCGCCCGCCCCGCCGCCGACTACGCCGCCTTCGACGCCCACCCCAACGAGCACGTCACCATCGCCGCCGACCCCTGCACCCTGCCCGCCGACTGCGCCTTCTTCCGCCTCCCCTACATCCAGCACGGCTTCCTCCCCATCCGCGTCGTCGTCACCAACGACGGCGACCGCGCCGTCTCGCTCGACGACGCCCGCATCCAGTTCATCTCCGCCAACAACGACGTCATCCCCGCCGCCACCGATGACGACCTCAACCGCCGGCTCTTCTCCATGAGGAACGTCCGTGGCACCAAGATCCCCATGCCCGCGCCCATCCCCGCCATCACCATTCATCACCCGCCGGTCGACAAGAAGATCCTCGACGACGACAACGACTTCGGCTTCCAGGGCACCGTCGTCAACGCTCACTCCACCCTCGCCGGCTATCTCTTCTACGACATCCGCGCCCTCGACGACCCCGCCCTCAAAGACTCCGAGCTCTACGTTAAAATGGTTCATTCGCTCGACGCGAAACAGAACCTCTTCGCCTTCTCCATCCCCTTCAATAAATGGCTCGCCGCCCACCCTCAGGCCACTCAGACCACGGAAAAGAAAAAATAACTGCATGCTGAAGCTCCGCCCCGCCCTCCCCCAGGACGTTCCCCAGATCCTTGCCTTCATTCGCGAACTCGCCCTCTACGAGCGCGAGCCCGACGCCGTCCTCGCCACCGAGGATGATCTGTTCCGCGACGGCTTCGGCCCCAACAAGGTCTTCGCCTGCCTCATCGCCGACTGGACCGAACCCGCTGTGGAACCCGGCTCCGAAGCCACCACCATCCCCGCCGGCTTCGCCCTCTACTTCTACAACTACAGCACCTGGCTCGGCCACGCCGGCATTCACCTCGAAGACCTCTACGTCACCCCCGCGCTGCGCGGCAAGGGAATCGGCCGCGCCCTCATCACCCGCGTTGCCGCCATCGCCATTGAGGAGGGCTGCCCCCGCCTGCAATGGGACGTACTCGAGTGGAACACTCCCGCGATCGGCTTCTACCAGAAAATGGGAGCCCTCATGCAATCCGACTGGCGCACCATGCGCGTTACCGGCGAAGCCCTCACCGCCCTCGGCGGCGCCACCACCCCGAACTTGACCATCCCCCAATAGACCGGGTGCCCCATCTTCAGACCGGGTGCCCCATCTTCGGCGCACAGCCTCACCGTGCGCCTAAGGTGCAGCGCAGCTCGACCGGGTTTGGCTCGCGAAAACTCGCGAACTCGCGCTGCCAGCTACGGCAGGTTATACGTCACCCCCAGCACGAACTGAAAGCTGTTCTTCTTGTACCCAATCGGCGGATTGTTCAGAAAATTATCCGTCGCCGTAAACGACAGGTTGAACTGCTTCCACATCGGCATCGCCAAGCCTGCGGTCGCATTCGCCGAGTAGGCCTTGGCATTGTTGAACGCCGGCAGCACGTCCGCGTTCTCCGTAAACACGATCTTGCGCGGCAGACTCCGCTGGTAGTTCTCCCCGACCGTCGCGCCGATCAGATTCTGGTTGTTCGCTGCAATCTGGAACGTCTGCCGCTCATACTGCAGCTGCCCCTTCAGGTCGAACTCCTGCTTCTCGTCCTTGACCGCCGTCCACCCCACGCCGCCTCCATAGACCTGCTGCAGATTCAGCCCCTGCGCGTAGTTGTGATCGAACATCACACTGCCCAGCGCGAACACCGTCCGCGTGAAGTACTTATCCTGCTCGAATCCCGCATGAAAGATATTCGTCATCGCGACCGAGGCCGGAGTAGGCGGAGTCGTCTGCGGAACCGCCGGCTGCGTCAGCTTGCCGTATGTCTCCGACAGCGCAAACAGGCTGCGGCTCCGCGGAGGCAGATACGTCAGCTCCGGGATCGCCCGCGTCAGGTTCGCCGCCGCCGTATAGGTCGTACTGTTCTGCGTCGAGCGAACCAGCGTCGCACCCCCGGTCACACCTCCCGTCCATCCCGCTAGCAGCCCCCACAGCGGTCCCGTCGGAGGCCGCACCTGCTTGTCGTACGTCGCCTCGTCGATCACGAAGGCAAGCTCCTTCGCCGGCACCGTCTCCCTGCCCTTCTTACCCGTCAGCACCACGTCGCCGTCCTCGTACCCTACCTTGCCCACCTGCACGTTCGTCATCGGGTTCTTGGTGCCCTTGCGCAGCACGGCGAAGCTGCCGCTCGCCCGCAGCTCCTTGATCTTCGTCAGCGGGATGGTCACCTCGCCGGCCATGTCGCTATTGAAGGTGATGCTGTCGCCCTCGCCCTTCTCCAGCTTGCCCGTCAGTTGGTCGCCGTTGGTGAAGACGATCACGTCCGGCGCCGGTTTGGGAGCCGCCTCCCCAGCGCTCTTCCCTTGCCCCAGACACGCCGGAGCCACGGCCACACAGGCCAGGCCGGTAACGCCGACCATGCCCGCGGGAGCGAGGCAGAGAGACGACAGGGCGACCAGTCGAACCAGTCTGGAGCCACGCATCGGCGTGGGAGAGAGGCACATGCGTCCTACACTACCCCAGTCCACGCGCAAGCGGTGTAGGCTAGCAGCAATCATTGGGAGAGAGATTTCATGCATCCAGCCGTTCGAGCCCTCGGTAAGCTGCTGCGCCTGGTCGGCATCTCGAGTCCGGAGGACACCATGCCCAACTCCGCCAGGGAGAAGGACCCCTCCGGTCCGCCCTCCTGGCGTTCTACCCCCGAGCAGCCAGCTCAATCCCCCCAGCCTCCCCAGCCGAACTCCTCCGACACGAAGAAGCCATCCGCCTGATGGAGCCGCGGCTCATCCGCGCGGAACTCCGGTTTTGGACGCCGGATCGATGCTCTCTATCCAATTGAAATTGCTATATTTCTTTTGGATTTCTCATCGTCTGCGAAGGGTTATCCCTCTCCGGTAATCACCCAAAGGTACTATTTACCCCATCCAATCCAAAAGAAAATGTTGCCAACTGTTATTCAGTAGGCTTACTATCCGTTTCGGTTCAAAGCGGTATTCCCATGGGCAAACCGTCAGGAATCAGCTGCGTAAACACGACCGAATCCCCGACAGTAGCGGTTCAAAACATAACTCCTGCGAGGGTGCACACCCAGCAGCGACGTTCGTTGGAGAGATAACATGGCATGGTATGCCTACTGCATCGCAGAACGTCAGGTTTTTCCGGAGCTTGGCCGCCACCGGCGCCCCATCCCTCTGGCCGGAGTGACCGGCATATTTGGCAATCAAATCTTTCTCTTCCCTGCCAGTGAGCTGGCGGTGATCGTCTCCGAACACAACCCCGAAGACATGGCAAGGATCGACCAGCAGGCCGCCAAAGATCACGCCCGTGTGATCGCGGACTGCTTCAAGCACTCCACCGTTCTCCCCTTCCGCTTCAACACCACCTTCGCCGACGACGATTGTCTGCGTCGCTCCGTCCGCTCCAACCAGCGCCACTTCCTCGCCAACATCGAGCGTCTGCGGGGTAAGGCCGAGATGCACCTGAAGGTTCTCGTCGACGATACCTGCCCGGGCACTGCAGCCCGCGACATGACCGTC
>DATMOB010000089.1:0-13502 GCA_035568455.1 Granulicella sp. | reverse complement strand
GCCAGCCCAAAGTCCAACCCAGACCCCAAACCAGCCCTCAGCCCAGCCCCCGGCCAAGACATCCGACACATCCGCGACCTCGTCCCCTTCGAGCACCCCAAGCACCCCGTCCGCCCCGTCCACACAGCCGTCCCCGGGGACCAAGCCCGTCAGCGCCAAGGCCGCCAAGGCCGCCGCCTCCGTCAAGACCGATTCGCTCCCGTCGCCCGGTGAGAACCTCGATCCCCATATCAAGGCCGGCAGCGAGGATGACGTCAACGCCGTCGGCAACCGCAACATCGGCGGTCGCGGCATGGGCAACTGGTACTCCACCAACTGGGAGATCTCCACCGGCAAGCAGTATTCGATGGAGATCGAGAAGTCCGCCCATATGGTCACCGACCCGGTCATCAACGAGTACGTCAACCGCATCGGCCAGAACATCGTCAAGAACTCCGACTGCAAGGTGCCCTTCACCATCAAGGTCATCGATACCGACGAGATCAACGCCATGGCCCTGCCCGGCGGCTTCTTCTACGTCAACTCCGGCCTGATCCTGGCCGCCGATGAGGAGGCCGAGCTGGCCGGCGTCATGGCCCACGAGACCGCCCACGTCTGCGCCCACCACGCCGCCCGCGAGATGACCCGCCTCAACTACGCCCAGATCGGCTCCATCCCGCTGATCATCATGACCCAGGGGTCGTGGACCGGCTACGGCATCTACGAGGCCAGCCAGCTCGCCATCCCGGTCACCTTCCTCCAGTTCTCGCGCCAGTTCGAAGCCGAGGCGGACTGGCTCGGCCTGCAGTACATGTACCGCGCCGGCTACGATCCACAGGCCTTCATCCAGTTCTTCGAGAAGCTGGACGCGCTCGAAAAGCATCATCCCGGCGCCCTGGCCAAGGTCTTCGCCGACCACCCCCAGACCCCCGATCGCATCAACCGCTCCGAGGATGAGATCGCCACAATCATGCCCGCTAAGCCCGACTACGTCGTCACCACCTCGGAGTTCGACGACGTCAAGGCCCGCCTGGCCCGGCTCGAGAACAAGCGCAAGATCAACGACGGCAAGGGCGGCAACAAGCCCACGCTTCGCCGCACCGCCGGCACCAACAACGATCCCAACAACCCCAACTCCACCGACGACCGCCCCACCCTCGGCCGCCGCAACTAGGTCGCTATAGCATAGCCGCAATAGCCGCAGCCAGATTCGCTATGGGAAGCCAACTCATGGTGTCCGTCTCGCCTCTGGGTAAGCCGAGGCTTTAGCCTTGGCACCACGGGCGAGCACAAAGCGGGCTCTAGCCCTCGGGGTATGCCTTCCACACCCTGCAGCGTCAGAACCGAAGCCTGGCACAGCCGATTCCGATCCGGCAATTCCGCTAGACTAGAGGAATGGCAACCACCAAGACCACCGGCTACACCGACGATCACGCCAAGGCCGGCCTCGACGCCGCCTTCCCCGACATCGAGACCTGGCAGAATCAGTTCAAGGCCTACGAGATCCTCGTCGACGACCCCGAGTTCACCTCCGTCTGCCCCAAGACCGGCCTGCCCGACTTCGGCCGCCTCACCATCCGCTATATGCCCCGCGAGCGCTGCCTCGAGCTCAAGTCGCTCAAGGAGTACCTCTTCACCTACCGCAACCTGGGTATCTTCCAGGAGAACATCGTCAACCAGGTGCTCGACGACGTGGTCAAAGCCTGCGACCCGGTCTGGGCCAAGGTAGTCGGCGACTTCCGCCCCCGCGGCGGCATCTCCACCATCGTCGAGGCCACCTACCCGCGTCCTGAGTAAGAATTTCCCAAATCTCCCTGGCGTTTTCTCCGGTGTCATGTAGCCTGTGCTCACCGGAGAAACCATGGATACTGTTTCAGTCGAACTGCTCGAACAGTGAGGTGCATTGCATACTGAACTTGGCCGGGCTGAGCGTGAAATTCCGCTTGCCGGACTGTTCCGAGGCTTTAAACCAGCAGGATTCGACGATCAACATCGACGAATCCTCCTCATTGGCAAGGCAACGGCTGGCTCGTCCACCTGCTATCCTCACCACATCATGCCTGCCGTGCAGCCGACCAAGCTCCCGCTCGCCTCCGTCGCCGGAGCCGCCACGGCCCTTGTCCTGCTCACCGCGCTCAACTTCGTCAACTTCATCGACCGCTACATCCTTCCCGGCGTTCAGGAACTGGTCAAGCGTGACTTCCAGATCTCCGACGAGCGCGTCGGTGCGCTCACCTTCTGGTTCTTTCTCACCTACATGTGCGCCGCCCCGCTCACCGGCTGGCTCGGCGACCGCTACCCGCGCAAGCCCCTGATCGTCGCCGCCGCCATCTTCTGGAGCCTCACCAACCTCCTCACCGCGACCGTCCACAGCTACTTCGCCCTCAACCTCCGCCACGCCGCCCTCGGCATCGGCGAGGCCAGCTTCAGCATCTACGCCCCCGCCCTGCTCGCCGACTTCTACCCCCAGCACCAGCGCAACCGCGTGCTCACCATCTTCTACACCGCCATCCCGGTCGGCGCAGCCGCCGGCTATGCTCTGGGCGGAGCCCTCGGTGGCCGCTTCGGCTGGCGCGTCCCCTTCTTCCTCTCCGCCATCCCCGGTATCGTGATCGCCCTGCTCATCCTCTTCCTGGTGAAGGAGCCGAAACGCGGAGCTACCGACCTTTACCCGCGCGGCCAGAAACAAACCGCCTCCGCCCTCAGCCTCGTCCGCAATCCACCCTACCTCTTCGCCACACTGGGCATGGCGATGGTCGTGTTCTCGCTGGGCGGCATCTCCTTCTGGATCCCCAGCTTTCTGCAGCGCCGAGCCGGCTACTCCCCGGGCGCCGCCGGCCTCATCGTCGGAGCCCTCACCGTCCTCGGCGGCCTGGGTGGCACCGCCATCGGCGGCTGGATCGCCCAGCGGTGGCTGCGCACCAACCACCGCGCGCTCTATCTCGTCTCCGCCTGGTCGGCTCTGCTCACCGTCCCGCCCGCCGTCCTCTGCTTCTTCGGACCCCGATCCGCGATCGTCCCGGGGCTCGCACTGGCGCTCTTCTTCATCTTCCTCGGCAACGGACCGCTGAACGCCGCCATCGTCAACTCGGTCTCCGCCGGCATCCGCGCCACCGCCATCGCACTCGAGCTCTTCCTCATCCACGCGCTCGGCGACGCCCCCAGCCCGCGCATCATCGGCCTGGTCAGCGACCACAGCTCGCTCGGCACCGGCCTGGGCGTCACCCTCATCAGCCTGCTCGTCTCCGCCCTCCTGCTCTTCCTCGGAGCCCGCACCCTCGCCGCTCCCCATACGCAAGATCCAGAACCCTCCAATCCCGGAACCCAGGCCCTCCCACTCCAAGCATGACCGCACATCACCTCGAAGTTATCGAAACCATCGCCGAAGTCATCGTCTGGATCACCGCCCTCTGCTGGGCCTTTCACTCCTTCATCGTGGTGCGCGGCCTGCCTCGCGTCCCCGATCTGCTGCTACAGCCGAACGTTCCGCTCGGTCTTGGACCAGATCCCGCACCGACTCTCACGGTCATCGTCCCCGCCTGCAACGAGGAGGCCCACGTCGCCGCCGCCCTACTGTCCCTCATCGCGCAGGACTACCCCAATCTCGACATCCTCGCCATCAACGACCGCTCCAGTGACCAGACCGGCGCCATTCTGGACGCGCTCGCCGCGCAGCACCCCACCCGCCTCCGCGTCCTGCACATCACCGAGCTGCCTGCTGGCTGGCTGGGCAAGACCCACGCCATGGCGCTCGCCGCCCGCAACACCACCAGCGACTACCTTCTCTTTACCGACGCCGACGTCCTTTTCACGCCCGACGCCCTGCGCCGCTCCGTCTCCTATCTCGTGAAGAGCGGTGGCGACCACCTCGTCACCTACCCCTCCCTCATCATCCGGCGCTGGGACGAGGCCGTCGTCCTCGGCTTCATCCAGGTCAGCAGCCTCTGGGGAGCCCGTCCCTGGCGTGTCTCCGACCCCCGCGCCCGTCGCGACGCCATCGGAGTTGGCGCCTTCAACCTGGTCAAGCACTCCGCCTATGAACAGGTCGGCGGCTTCGAAGCCCTCCGCATGGAGGTGGTCGAGGATCTCGGCCTCGGTCGTCGCCTCAAAGCCGACGGCTTCGCCGCGCGCCTCGCCTTCGGTCGCGGACTGGTCAACATCCATTGGGCCTCCGGAGCTCTCGGCCTGGCCCATGTCCTGACCAAGAACATCTTCTCCGCCCTGCGCTTTCGCATCTCACTGGTCCTGGTAGCCTGCCTCTGGTTGCTCGCCTTTTGCGTCGCCCCGTTCGCGGCGCTCTGGATCGAGCTCCTCCGCCTGCCCGCCCTGATCATCCTGCTCGCCGTCACCCTCGAGTACCGGGCAATGAGCCGGCAGTCGGGAATCGCTCCCTGGAACGCACTTCTGATGCCCTTCGGCGCGCTGCTGCTGGTCTACGCCCTGCTGCGCTCGATGCTCGTCACCCTCGTCCAGGGCGGAATCCGCTGGCGCGGCACCTTCTACCCGCTCTCGGAATTGCGCCGCAACTCCGCCCCAGTCAAGTAGTTCCAGGTCGGGTGAACCTTCCCGCCAACCCGGACCACGAGAGCTCCGGAGCTGTCGACAACCCATTCGCCAGCTCCGGCATCTCCCAGGACGATCGCTTGCGACTCGGCCCGGGGCCGGCAGGATTCCGAGTCGGTTTGACCTCGCGTTTTTCGCTCCGGGTACTCTCTCGAGGAGAGAGCACCCGTGTGCCGCTGCCTGGACGGATCGCCTGATCGCTGTCTCGATCGCGAAGAGACCGCTTGATCGACGATGGAACATCGCCGCCCGTCCTCGCATGGAGGTCCGAGTCTCAGCCCTGCGCGGGCTAGAAACAGATCGACCATGGCAAGCCCACAAGCCTCGTGGAAAGGGGAAGACTCCCATGTCTCAAATGACGTTGCAAATGCCTTCTTCCAGACACCGAGAAGCACAACCAGGAGCACAGCCGGAAGCCCCCAGACGGCCTCCTGCCGCCTCCTCGCTCCTCCTCGCGGCACTCATCCTCACCGCCGCCTCGTTTCCTCATGCTCTCGCGCAATCCGGTTGGTGGGAGCATGAACAGCAGGACGAGCAGGAGCAACAGCAGTACAACTTCGTCCTTCTCCACGCCCCCTTTCCCGGGGTCGATCAAACCTTGGGCTTCGGCGTGAATGATTTCGGGACGGTGGTCGGCGTCTACCACGACGCGGCCGGTCCTCACGGATTTGTCCTCGACGACGGGGCTTACACGCCGATCAACGTGACCCTGAATGGGGTCGTGCAGCAGAACACCCAAGCCTTCGGAATCAACCAGCGTCGCGACATCGTCGGCAGCTACGGCCCGACCGGAACCCTGCACGGCTTTGTGTTGGAGGACGGCGTATTCACCACGCTCGATTTCCCCGGCGCCAACGCGACCCAGACCGAGGCGCGCGGCATCAACGATCGTCGCCAGATCGTCGGCACCTACCATGACGCTGCCGGCTCCCACGGCTTCCTCTTCGAGCAAGAGGGTCGCGAGCACCAAGGAGGAGATGAAGACTCGCGGCAGTCAGAAGCGAAACACTCCGGGCAATATACCGCGATTGATGTTCCGTTCACCGGCGCCAGCAATACCACCGCGCTGGGCATCAACGACCGCGGCGACATCGTCGGCGCCTACGTCAGCAGCGATGCACGCATCCACGGCTTTGTGCGCAGGCATGGCGAATTTCAAACTCTGGATGTCCCGTTTCGAGGCGTGGTCGAAACCCAGGCCTACGGCATCAACAACCGCCGCGAGATCGTCGGTACCGGCTTCCTGCTTGACCACAAAACCTTCACTCCGCTCGCCAACCTCAACCCCAGCGCCGCCAATGCGGTCGCGACCGGCATCAACGACCGAGGCGAGATCGTGGGAATCACTCTGGGCTCTCCGGAGGTCGGCTTTCAACTGATCCCGCAATAACACGACCGCCATAACGAGGGGGGGGCTGCAGGCGCGGTCAGGATCTCTCAGCCTTCCCCGTATACTTAACCTCATCAGGCCGGCCTGCGATGCCGGCCCGCCGATTGAGGAGTCCGAGAGGTCCATGGCCGCACTGATTGAAGCGATTAACATCAAGCGCAAGAGTTTGTTCGAGCACGAAAACACGCCGTTCGCCTGTCTGGAGGCCGAGGTCAGCTCGCCCACCGCCCGCGGCGGCCAGACCTTGGTGCGCCTGAAGATGCGCAACCTGCTCACCAGCGCCGTCTTCGAGAAGACCTTCAAGGCCAGCGACAAGTTCAAGGAGCCCGACCTCGTCCTCGTTCCCGCCTCCTACCTCTACAGCGACGGCGACGGTTTCCACTTCCTCGATCAGGAGAGCTTCGAGACCCTCACCCTCTCCGACGAGACCGTCGGCACCGCGCTCGACTTCCTCGTCGAAGGCGCCATGCTCCAGCTGCACAAGTACAACGGCAATCCCATCGGCCTGCAGCTGCCCATCTTCGTCGATCTCGACGTCACCCACACCGAGCCCGCGGTGCGCGGCGACAGCTCGAGCGGCAGCGTCACCAAGGCAGCCACGCTCGAGACCGGCCTCGAGATTCGCGTCCCGCTCTTCATCAAGGAAGGCGAAAAGGTCCGCGTCTCCACCGAAAACCGCGAGTTTGTCGGCCGAGCATAACCCAGCGGCCAGTGGCTCAGCGCCCCATCCAGCCGCCATCCACCGTCAGAACCGTCCCGGTTACATAATCCGAGGCGCGCGAGGCCAGAAACAGCGCCGCGCCGGCCAGATCATCCGGCCGGCCCCAGCGCCCAGCCGGAATGCGTTCCAGGATCTGCCGGTTGCGCACCTCATCGGCCTGCAGCGCCTCGGTGTTGCTCGTCGCAAAGTACCCGGGCGCGATCGCGTTCACCTGGATCCTCCTTGGCGCCCACTCGTTCGCCAGCGCCTTGGTCAGCTGCGCCACGCCGCCCTTGCTGGCCGCGTACGCCGGCACCCGTATCCCGCCCTGAAAACTGAGCAGCGAGGCGATGTTCACGATCTTGCCCGGAGCCCCGCGCGCAATCAGGTCGCGGGCGCAGAGCTGCGAGAGCTGGAAGACGCTGGTCAGGTTGATCTGCAGCACCTGCTCCCAGTCGGCGAGTGCCACCTCCTCCGCAGCGCTCCGATGGATGGTCCCCGCGTTGTTGATGAGAATGTCCACCTGGCCGAAGTGCGCCTTGACCTCGGCGAACAGCTCTTCGGCGCCCTGCTTGCTCCCCAGGTCGACGCGGAAGGCGCGGGCCGACGGCCCGAGCCGCGCCGCGGTCTCCTCCGCGGCGCGGCGGTTCCCATGCGCCGCTACGCTGGCGCCGGCCTGGGAAAGCGCCTGTGCTATGGCCGCTCCCAGACCGCTGGCGGCGCCGGTAACCAGCGCAACCCGGCCGTCGAGACGGAAGAGATCGAAGATATTGGCGGAGTTCGGTAGACGATCTTGCATAGCATTGGTAACCTTACCAACGCTCGCGGCCGCGAGCAATTCATGAATTGAAATTTTTGAGTCAACCGAGTGATCGACGCTGGGTTGTACCGGTTACATCGTTTCGCCTGCACAACGATCATTTCTGCGAATGGAGGAGTTCAACATGCGGATTCAGATGGGTTGGGCCGCACTCACGGGGCTGGCTCTCGTACTGGCGAATGGAACGCAGGTGGCCGCAGCGCAGGCCGCCGCCGCGGTCGCCGTGCCACGGGCGGTGCAGCCGAGTGCCGGCGTGGACTATCGCTCGGAACAGTCGCTCGAACACCTGGGCAGGGAACTGATGCAGGCATCCGAGTCCGCCTCTTCGGGAAATGTCTCGGTGACGCTCGATAAATATCCAACCCACTTCACCATGCTCAGCACGCGGGTGAAGAGCGGGGGCGCGGAGTTGCACAAGAGGTTCGCCGACATCTTCGTCGTGCTCGACGGCGAGGCGACCGAGGTTACTGGAGGAACCATCATCGATCCCACCGGCACAGGCGACGAGGTGCGCGGAACCCGAGTCGAGGGTGGCACCGCGCAGCTCCTGCGCAAGGGCGATGTCATCACCATCGCCCCGAATACACCGCATCAGACGGTGCTGGCTCCCGGCAAGACCTTCACCTACTTCGTCGTCAAGGTCGCAGCCCCCAAATAGAACGAGCAACTGGATGATTCGCTCCCAGCGAGCAAACGGAGGTATGTGTGAAGCTGTACCAGATGGCGGACCCGGTGCGTTACCGCCGGATGACTACCGAAGAGCGGCGTTCTACCTTTTTGCTTGAAGGAATGTTTCAGCCCGGCAGCATCGAGTTCGCCTACGTCGATCTCGACCGCACCGTCATCGGCGCGGCTGTGCCCACCACTCACCCGCTGCGGCTTGAGCCGCACCCGGAGCTGCGCGCCGAGTACTTTCTCGAGCGTCGCGAGCTTGGCGTGCTCAACGTCGGCGGAGCCGGATCGGTAACCGTCGACGGCACAACCTACGCACTCAGCAAACTCAGCTGCCTCTACATCGGCCGCGGCAGCCAGCAGGTCTCCTTGGTCAGCGCGAACCCCGATCACCCTGCCTGCTTCTACCTGCTCAGCTACCCGGCACACCAAACCTATCCCACCGCGATGGTCCGCTTCGAGGAGATCGAGGGACTTCCGCTCGGCGCCGCCGAGACCTGCAACCGGCGCACCATCTACAAGGCGATCTATTCCCCCCAGGCCTCCGTCAGCGGCCAGGGCCAGAGCAGCAGGCACAACGGCATCAGGAGCTGCCAGCTGGTCATGGGCTTCACCCTGCTTGAGCCGGGCAGCAACTGGAACACCATGCCCCCGCACACCCACATGCGCCGCAGCGAGGTTTACTTCTACTTTGACGTAGATCCCGCACACCGCGTGCTCCACCTGATGGGACCGCCGCAGGAGACCAGCCACCTGGTCGTGGCCGACAAGCAGGTCGTCATCTCTCCCGGCTGGTCGATCCACTCGGGCGTGGGCACCAGCAACTACGGCTTCTGCTGGGGCATGGGTGGTGAAAACCAGGCCTACGACGACATGGACCCCGTCGCAATCCAGGACCTCAGATAACCGGCGGGCCGCGAGGCCCAAGCCCCCCACCCCCCAAAAAAGACCCCTAGGATAATCACCCAATGCTAGACCTCACCGCCAACCGACGCGATCTGCTCAAACTTGCAACTCTGGGACTTACCGCGACCGCCGTCCCGGCCGCTCACGCACTCTCGCAATCCGTTGCTCATGGCAGCGCGGCGAGTTTCTTCGACGTACGTGCCTATGGCGGAGTGGGCGACGGCAAGACCGTCGACAGTCCGGCCTTTAATCGCGCGATCGACGCGGCATCGGCAGCGGGTGGAGGGACCGTCCTGGTGCCAGCCGGGGTATACCTTTGCTTCAGCATTCGCCTCAAGAGCTACGTCCATCTCCATCTCGCGCCGGGTGCGACGATCCTTGCCGCCGACTCTCCGCTGCCCGGAGAGACCACCGGCTACAACGGCGGAACCTACGATGCGGCCGAGTCCAACGCCCCCTGGGAGGCCTATCAGGACTACGGCCACAACCATTGGCACAACTCCCTCATCTGGGGAGAGAATATCCACGACTGCGGCATTACCGGACCCGGCCTGATCCACGGAAAAGGTCTTTCAAATGGCCGCGGGCGCGATAACGATGGAGCGCTCTTCACGGCTGAGCAGCCCGGCGTCGGCAACAAAGCGATTGCGCTCAAGAACTGTCATAACGTCATCTTTCGCGACTTCTCGATCCTGAAGGGAGGTCACTTCGGGCTGCTTCTTACCGGCGTCGACAACCTGTCGATCGACAACCTCAAGATTGACACCGACCGCGACGGCATCGACATCGACTGCTGCAAGAACGTTCGTGTCTCCAATTGCACCGTCAACTCGCCCTGGGACGACGGAATCTGCCCCAAGAGCAGCTTCGCGCTGGGTTATAGCCGCGCCACCGAAAATGTAACCATTACGAACTGCTATGTGACCGGCTGCTTCGAACTGGGCAGCCTGCTCGACGGCAGCTTCAAAAAGCTTGCACCGGACTCTAAAGTCCCCCGCACCGGCCGCATCAAGTGCGGCACCGAGTCCAACGGAGGCTTTCGCAACATCACCATCGCCAACTGTGTCTTCGAAGGCTGCCAGGGCCTGGCGCTCGAGAGCGTGGACGGCGCTCTGCTCGAAGACATTACGATCTCGAACATCACCATGCGCGACATCGTCAGCTCCCCCATCTTCATGCGTCTCGGCGCCCGCCTGCGTGGCCCCCGCGGCGCCGGCGACCAAGCTACCACCGTCGGTACGCTGCGCCGAGTGCTCATCAACAATCTGGTCTGTTACAACTCGGGCGCGCGCGTCTGTTCAACCATCAGCGGAATCCCCGGTCACGCCATCGAAGACGTCAAGTTCGCGAACATATACCTCGAGCACCGCGGAGACGCCTCTCCCGACACCGGAAAATTGATTCCGCCGGAGTTTGAATCGAAGTACCCGGAGCCAGGCATGTTCGGGGATATGCCCGCACAAGGCTTCTATATCCGGCACCTGAGAAATCTGGAGATGAGCCACGTCGACGTCCACCCGATGAGCCCCGATCCCAGACCGGCATTCTATCTAGAGGATGTGCACCGCGCTGACTTCATCGCCGTCACCGCCCCCACGCAGAATCCGGCCTTCTTCTTCAACAAGGTCACCGACCTGAGAATCCTACTCAGCCGCGCAGCAAAGGATACCAGGCTCGATGCCGCAGATCAGCTTTTCCTGTGAGGGCGGGCGCCGGAGTCGGGCGGTAAACCAACGAACCTCAGGTTCACCACACAGGAGGTAAGTCCGTAACCGAAATATGCGCGTAGTCGAGAATATGTGCGCGCAGAGCGTCCAAATCACCTACTCCGCAATGATCCCGATCGTCCCCAGCCACGTCTCCACCAACTGCGGCCATCCCGTCACCGGATCTCTTGTTGCCGCGGGAATCGACGCAGTTAAGTTAATAGACACTCACCCGGCACCGCGGGCCAGCCGCGCATAGATCAACCTGCGACAGCTTCAAGCTGATGCGCGCGGGCGGCTTCTCCCTCGCCAGACGAAGCGGACGCCTGCTTGCGGCCACGACTATATTGCCGTGGCGAACAGCCCATCACCCTCTTGAAGGCCGTGCTGAAGGCGCTCTCCGACTCGTAGCCCAGCGCCAGCGAGATGACGGAGATTGAGTCACTGGAGTTCGCCAGCCTGTCCCCGGCCAGCAGCATGCGCCAGCGCGTCAGGTACTCCATGGGAGACTCCCCAACCGCCTCTTTGAACCTCAGTGCAAAGGTCGATCGCGACATGCCCGCACGCTCGGCCAACTCCTGGATTGTCCAGCGCTGCGCCGGAGCGTCGTGCATCGCGTGGATCGCCGCGCTCATCTGTTTGTCCGCCAGGGCAAACAGCCACCCAACCCCGCCTCTCAATCCCTCCGCCAGGTGCAGCCGCAGCGCCTGAACCAGCATCATGTAGGCGAGCTGTTGTGCGACCAGAAAGCCGCCCGGCTGCGGCTCCCGCAGCTCCTGCATCATCCGCTCCAGAGACCAGCGCATCGCCGCCTTATCCGCTTCCTTCCGGATATGCACAATCGGCGGCAGCACCCCCAACAGGATGCCGGCATGATTGCCGGCAAAGGCGAAGTACCCGCCAACGCCAAAGCAATCCCCGCCGCCGTTGTATGAGGCGATACAACCATTCAGCGGGGCCGACAACATCGTGTGAGCATCCACCGGCGTCAACGCCAGGTCGCTCGCAAGGCGGAAGGGCCGCCCACGCGGCAGCAGGAAGCAGTCTCCCGCCTCCAGGCGCACCGCATCGGCAACACCTTCCACGCATAGCCAGCACTGACCGGAGACCAAAGCGTAGCATTTGATGCCTTCATGCTGGGGGAACCGGACGGACCAGCTCCCACCCATATCGAAGCCACCGGACATATAACTGCGCGGCTTCAGCAGCGACAACACATCGGAAAGGATCCATAGGCCAACTCCGTTATTGCTCCTCGTGTTCTGGACGATCGCAAAGATAATACGGACTCTACAGCATAGATCGTATCTCCTCAATCGCCTATCTTGCTTCTAACGGGCTGCGAACGCAGCCACCATGAAGTGAAGTAAAGGTGAAGTAGCCATGCGTATCTTCGTTACCGGTGCCACAGGCTTTATCGGTTCAGCCATCGTTCAGGAACTCATGGACGCGGGCCATCAGGTGCTCGGACTCGCCCGCTCGGATGCGGGTGCCAAGTCGCTCATCGCCGCCGGTGCCCAGGTGCATTGCGGCGATCTCGAAGACCTGGAAAGCCTGCGCAGCGGAGCGGCCCTGTCCGACGGCGTGATTCACACCGCCTTCAACCACGACTTCTCGAAGTTCGAGGCGAACTGCGAGACCGATCGCCGCGCCATCGAGGCTCTCGCCTCCGTGCTAGCTGGCTCGGATCGCCCCCTGATCATCACCTCGGGAACCGGAATCGTCGCCAGGCCGGGCCGCCTCGCGACCGAAGAAGATGCGCCCAGCTCCACCTTGCCCCGCGTAGCCTCCGAACAGGCAGCAGACGCGGCGGCGGCGCGCGGCGCCCGCGCGTCGGTGGTGCGTCTCCCGCCGTCGGTCCACGACCCCGTCAAGCAAGGCCTCGTCACCTACATGATCGCAATCGCTCGCGAGAAGGGTGTCTCAGCGTTTGTCGGCGACGGCCTCAACCGCTGGCCCACGGTGCACCGGCTCGACGCTGCGCATCTCTTCCGGCTTGCACTCGAGAAGGGAACTGCAGGAGCCCGGTATCACGGGGTCGCCAACCAGGGCGTGCCGCTCCGAGAGATCGCAGACGCCATCGGCCGAACCCTGAACGTGCCGGTCGTCTCCAAGTCCCCCGAGGAGGCAGCCGCCCACTTTGGCTGGCTCGGCCTCTTCGTCGGTCTCGATTGCCCGGCCTCCAGCGCGCAAACGCAGCAGCAACTAGGCTGGCACCCAACCCAGCCCGGCCTCATCCCCGACCTCGACCGCGCGCGCTACGTCGAAGCCTGAACACACCGCGCACCTGTAGCACCGTGACCTGCGAGGAAGCTAGTCGGCCCGTCTGCTGCTCGCTCGCCGAGGCTTCGGCTTGCTCTTGCTCTCAAGATTGAGCGCCACTGCAGCGCGGATGAGATCCTTCAAGGCCGCCTCATTGACCTTCTCGCCTTCGTGGATGTCGATGGCGCGCCTGACATTCCCGTCGAGGCTGGAGTTGAATAGACCTGCAGGGTCCTTCAACGCAGCTCCCTTGGCAAATGTCATCTTGACGACGTTCTTGTACGTCTCTCCCGTGCAGACGATGCCGCCGTGGGACCAGATGGGAGTCCCCATCCACTTCCACTCTTCGACGATCTCAGAGTCTGCCTCGTGTACGATTCCGCGCACCTTCGCGAGCATCTTCCCGCGCCAGTCCCCAAGTTCCTTGATCTTCTCGTCCATCAATGCAGAGGCAGATTCCACCGGTACGGACCTTTTCATATCCAGCTCCAACTCTCGCACCTA
>DATMOB010000088.1:0-19479 GCA_035568455.1 Granulicella sp. | reverse complement strand
CGACTATCGCGAGGGCTTCAACCTCAGCCTGCGCGTCAACTTCGTCGACGGCGGCGAGGAGAGCGAAGGCCTCATCTTCACCGGCTCCGAAGGAACCATGGAGATCGCCGGCAACACCGTCAGCGTCAGCCGCGCGCCCCGCCAAAAGGCCCCGGGATACACCGTCAACACCTTCACCGAAGACATGCAGAAGCGCATCCTCACCGACTACTTGCAGAAGTATCCCCCCGAGCACCCCACCGGCCAGCCGCCGGTCGGCGTCGAAAAGTACGTCGCCGCGCCCGGATACAGCGACAGCTACGATCACTTCCACAACTTCTTCAACGCCGTTCGCTCCCGCCAGCCAGTCGTCGAAGATGCCGTCTTCGGCTTCCGCGCCGCCGGCGCCGCTCTGCTCGGCAACCTCAGCATGGAGCGCGGCTCCGTCATCCACTGGGACCCGGACGCCATGAAGCTGGCCTGAACATAAGCCGAAACCCCACATTCATGTAGTCGTTTCGCAACGGCGGGTTTTCGGCCCAAGTCTTCGTGGCACACAGTCAGAGGCAGCACGCTTGTTCTCCGCCTCTGCCTCTCGGTAAGCCAAGGCTTTAGCCTTGGCTTACCGAAGTGAGAAAGAACGCGGGCTTTAGCCCCTGGGGTATGTACTCACCTCAGCCACCCAAAAAGTTACACGCAAATCTCGGAGGACTACCTTGCTCAAACACTGCTCGCTCCTTCTCCTCTCGCTCTGCGCTGTCACCGCAGCGCCCGCGCAATCGAAGCCAGCGATCCCCCCGCATAAGTCCGCCATCGTCCTCTTCGACGGCTCCAACCTCGATGCCTTCGATACCTTCCTCAAAACCACCGGCCTCAACTCCGACCCCGACCACGTCTTCCAGGTCGAGAACCGCGTCCTCCACGTCTCCGGCAAGCAGATGGGCTACATCATCACCAAGCAGTCCTTCCACGACTACTACCTGCGCGCCGAGTTCAAGTGGGGCGAGGGCACCTACGCCGACCGCGCCGGCAAGGCCCGCGACAGCGGCATCCTCTTCAACATCCAGGGCGAGCAGAAGGTCTGGCCCCGCTCCATCGAGTTTCAGATCACCGAGGGCGGCACCGGCGACTTCTGGATGACCGACGGCGCCGCCCTCACCGGTCGCGACGGCCAGCGTGTCACCGGCCCCCCAGGCTCCGCGCTCAAGATCGATCACTTCGGCAAGGGCCCCTGGCAGAACGTCGTCGGCTTCCGCGACACCGTCGGCGATCTCGAAAAGCCCCACGGCGAGTGGAACGTGCTCGAGTTGGTCACACACGGCAACGACATCAAGCAGTACGTCAACGGCAAGCTCGCCAACGAGGGCACCGATCCCTTCCCCACTGAGGGCAAGATCCTCTTCCAGTCCGAGGGCTCGGAGGTCTTCTTCCGAAACATCAAGCTCTACCCGCTGAAGTAGCATCCTTCCCCTGTTGCCCTTGGGGGAGAATCACAACCTGCTTGTTGCTCCCGGCCAGACCAAGGCAGTCGCGCCTGGAGTGAATCAGTGAATCTTCGGTTCGTAAATATAAACGTGTCATCCTGTGCGAAGCGCAGCGGAAGTCGAAGGACCTGCGGTTTGCTCAGGGTGGCGCAATGCACGGCGAGGCGGCTTGATGCCTCTCCGTCTTTGCATCTAGGTAAGCCAAGGCTTTAGCCTTGGCATTCAGGGCGAGAAAGAACGCGGGCTTTAGCCCCTGGGGTATGCACTCACCTCAGCCACCCAAAAGCCACACGCAAGCCATCGGAGAACCGCCTTGCTCACGAACCGGATCGTTTTCTCTCTCCTCCTCTTCTCTTTCTCCACCCTGCTCGCCAGCGCGCAGAGCGAGCGCAAAACCACCCCCGGCCCCGGCCCCGGCGGCGTCGCCCAGATTACCTTCAACGTCCATCGCCTGGGCAACGACCGCGCCGAGGGCATCACCACCCTCGACATGAACGGCGACGGCCGCCCCGACCTGGTCAGCGGAGCCTACTGGTACGAGAACCCCGGCCCCGCCGGCGGCCCCTGGACCCGCCACCAGTTCCGCACCGTCGGCATCCTCGGCGAGTTCGTCTCCGACTGCGGCGAGTGGACCTTCGACGTCAACCACGACGGCGCTCCCGACGTGGTCACCACCGGATGGATGGTCAACGGCCTCTGGTGGTACGAGAATCCCAAAAATCCCAAGCCCGGCGTCCTCTGGCAGCCCCACCTCATCGCCGACAGCTACGACACCGAGGGCGGCGCCACCGGCGACATCAACGGCGACGGCAAGCCCGACCTCGCGCTCGCCCACTACAACCACTCCGGCATCCTCTGGGTCGACTTCTCCGGCCCTGAACCCAAGGTCCACCACGTCGGCGGCAAGCAGCAGGACGGCCACGGCATCGGCATCGCCGACGTCGACGGCGACGGCAAGGCCGACATCCTCACCCCCACCGGCTGGCTCAAGAACATCGACGCCGATCACGACCAGTGGGAGTGGCACCCCGACTGGAGCCTCGGCGACGCCGGCTTCCCCATCCTCGCCTACGACGTCAACCACGACGGCAAGACCGACATCCTCTACGGCCAGGGACACAGCTACGGCCTCTACTGGCTCGAACAAGCAGGCGAAGGCGCCAGCCGCCACTGGATCAAGCACACCATCGACGAGTCCTACTCCCAGATCCACTCGCTCCAACTCGTCGACCTCGACGGCGACGGCGTCCCCGAGCTGATCACCGGCAAGCGCTACCGCGGCCACGCCGGCCACGACCCCGGCTCCTACGACCCCATGGTCGTCTACTACTACAAGATCGACCGCAGCACCGCCACCTTCACCCGCTACCCCATCTCCGTCAACGGCACCGCCGGCGGCGGCACCCAGTTCATCGTCCAAGACCTCGACGGCGATGGCGATCTCGACCTCGCCACCGCAGGCAAGACCGGCGTGCACTTCTTCGAGAACCTCAAGATCGACCGCGTCCCCACGGAAACCCGCGAGAAGGACATCCTGCTCAACCCCGACTGGCCCTTCCCCAACGAAGGCGTCACCGTCAAACAGGAGGACGGCCCCGCACCGAAGTAAGATACGTCCCGCTCATTTGACAAATCGCCCCCCAGCAAACGGGGGGGTGAGCAGGAACTGATGCCCGATCTGCCTGTACCCCGGCCATACTTCGGTTTGGACTTATCCCACCTGTTTCGAAGACGTTAGGACGTTACCCCCGGGGGAGGGGAGTGGGAGGGGGAGACCTCAGGGGAGACCTCCCCAAAACAGCTAAGCCTCGCGGAAGCGATAGCCGATATGGCTCTCCGTCAAAATGTAGCTGGGCCGCGCAGGATCGTCCTCGATCTTCTTGCGCAGCTGGTTGATCAGCACCCGCAGATACTCGCGTTCGTTCCCATACTCCGGCCCCCAGATGGTAGTCAGTAGCCGCTGATGCGGCACCGGCCGCCCCGCCTGCCCCATCAAAAACCGCAGCATCTCAAACTCCTTCGGCGTCAGATGGATCTCCTCCCCCGCCTTCTCCACCCGCCGCCGCTCCGGATCAAGCATGATGCTCCCAATCGTGATTGTGGAGTCCGCGTGCAGGCTGGTCACTCTCGACCGCCGCACCGCCGAGCGCAACCGCGCCGTCAATTCGCGAATCTGAAACGGCTTCGTGACATAGTCGTCCGCGCCCGCGTCCAGCGCGTCCACCTTGTCGCTCTCCTCATCACGCACCGTGAGCACGACGATCGGCAGCCCGGGATACTGTCCGCTGATCCTGCGGCACGCCTCCATGCCGCCCATGCCCGGCATATTGATGTCCAGCAGAACCGCGTCGTAGTTCACCATCCGCAGCCGCGACAGCGCCTCCTCCCCGGTGTTCGCCTCGCCGATCGCAAACCCCAGCGCCCCCAGCGTCTCAAACAAACTCTGCCGAATGCCGGCATCATCCTCCACAACTAACACCTTGGTTCGTTGTTCCACTTTCCTACCTCTCCTTTGCCATGCGTGGCAGCGCGAGGAAGAACGTCGTCCCGCTCTCGCGATCGCTCTCGACCCATACCCGCCCGTGATGCGCCTCGCTGATGCGCCGCACCACCGACAGCCCGATCCCCGTCCCCGACGCCTTATGATCCGATCCCGGGCTGCGATAGAACCTTTGAAAGATCTTGTCCTTCTCCTCGGGCGCGATGAAGGACCCCTGGTTGCAAACACGGATCAAAACCTCGGCCGCCTCTTCCTTCACTCCAACCGTGATGGTCGAATCCGGGCTGCCATATTTGGCAGCGTTGTCGAAGAGTTGAAACAGGGCCATCTGCAGCAGTTGCTGATCGGCCCATACCGCGCCAGCCCTCTCCATCGCCTGCATGTCGACGCGATGGTTGCTCAGCTCCTGCGCTGCGGCGGCGACGGTGCTTTCGATCAGTTCCTTCAGATCGATCTGCTCCCGTCGCAGCTTCAAATCGGCCTTGTCCAGCCGCGCCGTGCGCAGCAGACGCGTGGTCAGATCGTTCAGATGGGCGGCCTGCTGATCGATCAGCGCGACCAGCCTCCTCTCCGTGCCCGGCAATGTATCCATCTCCAGCAGCCCCGAGCTCGAGCTTCTGATCGTCGTCAACGGTGTCTTGAAGGCATGCGCCAGACCATCCAGAACCGCCGCTCGCAGCTGTTCGCTCTGCCGTGCCGCCTCCGCACTGGTCTCCGCCGAGAAGGAGCGCGCCCGTTCGATAGCAATCGCGGTCAGCGAAGCAATCGCATTGATCGAAGCCGCATCCAGCGCATGACCGCACAGGACCAGCGAACCGACGGACCGCGCCCCCAGCCGCAGAACCCGCCGCGACGTTGCGGTCAAGGCGTCGTCCCCGGTGCTCTCCATCAGATAGCTGGAGCGTACCACGTCGTCGGTCAGCTCCCGGCAATCGCCACTCCGCGAAAGCTGCTGTTCATGCCCGTTCCAGAGCGCTACCCCCCGCATCCCGAAGGTCGATTGAATCAGGGCCGCCAGCTGCTCATCCACATTCTTCTGCCGATCGAGCAGAAGAATGTTCTGGCTCAACTCGTAAAGCTTCTGTACCTGCGATTGATTCTTCTCCGACGCCCGCGCATGCAGCCTCACCTGAGTCGAGAGACGGCTCACCAGCAAAGCAGCGCCCTCGAAGGTCAACAACGCAATCCAGTCCTGCGAGCTCGTCACGTACAACGCAAAGATGGGCGGTGCGAAGAAGTAATCCACGCAGGCAACCGAGAACAACGACACGATGCTGGCTTCGATAAAGCCCCAGCGCAACGCAATCGTCGACACCAGCAGAAGGTGGACCGAGGTCGCGGCGGAGAGATTGAAATGGAACCCGAAGGCCACCCACGAGATCCCCAAAGCGGCGGTGATCCCAACCACCGTTCTGGTGGCAACTTCGCGTATTGCCCGTGCACTCATCGTCTCTTCTGCAACGCAGACTCGAGTCTAGCGGGAAACGTATAAAGAACCCGTAAGTCTTACGGCGAGCAGCGCACCCCGGATGCGCAGTCTCTGCTCCGCATCCGGGAAGCCCTTCGGCTAGAACAGGAACTTCAAGCCGAGCTGGATCTGCCGTGCAGTATTCGCCGTCGAGGTGATGACGCCGGGCGAGCCCAGCGCGGGCGCCGTCGTCTGGTTCGCCACCGTGCCCTGCGTCGGACCCGCCGCGTAGACAACCTCATTCGGCAGTTGCAGGTTGGTGTGATTGAGAACATTGAAGAACTCGGCACGGAACTGCAGCCGCGTCGTCTCCGTCACCTTCGTGTCCTTCAGCAGTGAGAGATCCCAATCCGCATAGCCCGGACCGGTCAGGCTGTCGCGGCCGACGTCGCCGACCGTCCCATAAGCCGGTGCTGAAAAGGCATTCGGGTTGAAGTACTGGGCCACCCGCGCCGCCGTGCTGCCATGCGTATACAGCGATCCGGTAAACGCAGGGTTCCGGTTCGGCCGAACTGGATTCCGCGAATCGCCCGAGCCCGTGGGGTTGTAGCCCAGCTGCGGCGAGAAAGGAAAGCCCGTCTGCAGGCTGGCAATCGTCGAAACGCTCCAACCCGAGATGACGCGCTCGGCAGCTCTGCCGGTGTGCGCTAAGAACGCCTTTCCCGCGCCGAAGGGCAGCTCATAGGTCCCGTTGAACGAGGCCGCATGGCGGATATCGGTCGCCGCCGGTCCATAGTCGAGACGCGGCAGCGACGGCACCTCCACATACGCCGGCGTATTGGCCGAGACCGACGTGTTCCATGCCGAGCCATCATCGAGGTTCTTCGCATACGTGTAGTTGGCCCGGAACAGCAACCCGTTCGCGAGATCATGACGAAAGTCCACCACCAGCGCGTTGTAGTTGCCCGACCCGCCCGACCACCACGAGGTTGAGTTCGACAGCGCAGGATTCGCCTTCGTTGTCGTGGGGTAGTAGATCGTGCCTACCGGCAGGCTCAGCGACGCGGGGCACGCGGGATTGGGGCAGGTGACGAACGCGGGCTCGTTCAGATCGCCCGACAGAATCTGATGCGTGCTGTGCGATCCCGCGTAGCCCACCGTGATCGAGGTCGCCGGAGCAAGCTGGTGCTCGATCTTCAACGAGTACGCCAGCACCGCCGGCGTCGCCATATCGGTCTGCACGCTCGAGGGTGAGATCTGCGGCGTCGTACTCACCGGCGCCGCCACGCTGGTACCGCTGTAGGTATAGACCGTGTTGAACGGAGCCGCCTGGTCCAGGCGATAGTTCAGAGCATCGAGCAGCGAGTGATGCAGCCCCACACCGCCGCGCACGCTGGTCTTGCCGTCGCCAAATACATCCCACGCCACACCCAGGCGCGGCTCCACCAGCAGCAGCGCGCGGTTGTCCGTAAGCGCGTTCGACTGCACGCTCGGCGTCGTATTCAGCACCCCATTCGTCAACGTGTACACGCCGGCGCGGCCCTGCGACTCACTCCACCCGGTCGACGACTCGGTGCGGATGCCCGCGCGAACCTCTACCCGCGGCGACAGCTTGAAGGTGTCCTCGAGATACGAGTCGGCGAACAGCGATCGCCAGCCCAACTCCGTCGGATTGGGCGCGTAGGTGAAGGTCTTGATGTTCCCGGCGAGAAAGCTGGCCAGCGACGCGAACGACGCCTGCCCGTACTGATCCTGTACCAGGTTGTCGTTGGACTGCAGCCGCTGCAGCCACACCCCAGCCTCGATCTGGTGCCGCCCCACCGTCCAGAAAATATGATCGTCAAACGTGAACAAATTGCGTGTAACCGCGTTGTTCGCGCCCACATTCGCTCCTGCAGTGGTCACCGACGAGGCGCCGTTTGAGGCCGTGGAGCCGGCGATCACCACCGCCCCAGTCGGCTTGCCCGCGATGAACGTCGGCGTCGCAGTCTGAATCCCCGCGGGCACATCGCCCTGGAACGAGAAGCTCGCTCGCGAAAAGCCCACCCGAGCCGTGTTCAATAGCCGCGCCGAGAAGACATGCTGCTCCTGCGCGCTCAGCACCTGCTCCCGCAGCCCCTCCTGCACCACCGAGTAAGGGTTCTGCGTCGGCGTGTTCGCGTCCGAATCGTCGACCGTATACACCGCAAAGAACAGATCGTTCGCCGTCAGGTTCGCATCCAGCCGCGTGGTGCCGAAGTCCTCGCGAATATGCTGCTCGGGGCTGGAGAACGCCTCCGCAATCCCGGTCAGCTGCCCGTTGCTCAGCACCTCCGGGCCGTTCTGCACCGGCCACAGGTTCAACAGCTGCCGCGACACCGGGCTAACCGCCGTCGCCGTCTCCACTCCCTTCGCATTCGGCAGGAATCCCGCGCGTGCCGCATTGTCCGGCACCAGGGTCACGTCGGAGATGCCCAGGTTCTGCCGGTATCCCTCGTAGTTCGCGAACAGGAAGACCTTGTCCTTCTTGATCGGCCCACCCAGCGCAGCTCCGAAGTTGTTGCGCTGGAACTCCGGAATCCGCGCCGGATCAAAGTAGTTGCGAGAGTCCAAATAGCTATTGCGCAGGAACTCATACACATCGCCGTGCATCTTGTTTGTGCCGCTCGCGGTCACAATCGAGATCTGCGCCCCATCGCGCTTGCCATAGGTGGCCGAGTAGGTATCCGTCACCACGTTGAACTCGCGCACCGCATCGACGCCCAGCAGCTGCCCGCTCGTGCCGCCGGGTGTCACATTGATCAGGGATGCTCCCGTGTACTCGACTCCGTTCAGCAGGAAGACATTGTCCTGCGGCCGCCGCCCCGAGATGGCGAACATATTGCCCACCGACGAGTTCGACGTCCCCAGCCCTCCCGAGCGCTGCCCCGTGTAGTTCACCGTGCCCGGGTTCAGCAGAATCAGCTGGTCGTAGCTGCGTCCGTTCAGCGGCAGCTGTTTCACCTGCTGCTCGCTCACCAGCCCGGAGGTCTGCTCGGTCGAAAGGTTCACCACCGCCGGAGCATCCTCCACGTTCACCTCCTGCGTCACCTCGCCAACGCCGAGGCTCAGGTCGACTACCGTGCTCTGCCCCACCGTAAGTGCAATGCCAGAGCGCCGCTGCGCCGCAAATCCATTCGCCGTCGCCGACACCTGATAGCGCCCCACCGCCAGCGACGGCGCCGCGTAGTGTCCGTGCGCATCGGTGGTCAGCGTGCGCTCCGTCCCGGTCTCGGCGTTATGCACCACCACCACCGCCCCGGCGATATCGCCGCCTGAGGCATCCGTGACTGTGCCGCTGATAGACCCGCCCACCACCTGCGCCCGTGCTCCAAGGGGCGCGGCCAACAAAAGAGCGGGTAGGACGAACTGAAGCGAGCTGCGAAGCGTGCGAAGAATGAAATGCAAGGTGGTCTCCTGGAAAGTGCAGCATGAATAGCGAACAAAGCGTAGGAGCGGAGCAACCGAAGCCTTGAGCCTTAGCCTTTTGCTAAGAGCTAAGAGCTCGTCCTACGGCCGGGAAGGGAAGTGCGAGTAAGCCGCGCCGGTCAGTGCCGTGCAGCGGTCCTTCATCGACAACAACAACACCGCGCGGCTGCGAGAGCCGTGCCGTGAAGCGTCGTATTGCGGTAAGAAATCACCATGAGTCGTATCGGCGTTCAATCGGACATCGCGCAAAAGAGAAAACCCACGCGCGCCTGAATGTTTCAAGGGCGGCTGCGTGGGTCTTGAAGATTCCTGTGCGATTCGTTCTTGCCGAATCAGCGAAGCGTTACAAGAAGTCCCCCTCCGAGCCCAGCAACCCGCATGTCGCAACAGAAGCAACAGGCTTGGCCGGCGGATTGGAAAAAGGAAGAGGACATCGCTGTCTCACCAACCTACCCCGCGCCCCGTCTCCGCGTCAAGCGGTTCTTGGTTGACAATGTTGACAAATCCCCTCGCATCGTCCACGCTTGAACGTGATGCACCTCGATCGCGCCAACACGGCCTGTCGCCTCTGCCGCAACCTCTGTTGCTGTATGGCCTGTCCGTGTGCGTGCGCGCGTTGTAGATAGTCACCTACTATCTCCATCTCTGAGAAGTAAACGCGCCCACACTCTGAACCTCCAGACTGTGGGTTTTCTCTTGTGCACCCCAGCAAATCGAGCTCTCGCAGCACCCGATGAATCCTATGGCCGCCAGCACCCCCATCCACGAGATCGCCCCGCCCCGCCTCAGCCACCTCAAGCTGCTCGAGGCCGAGAGCATCCACATCTTCCGCGAGGTCGCCGCCGAGTTCCAGAAGCCCGTCATGCTCTACTCAATCGGCAAGGACTCCTCCGTCATGCTCCGCCTTGCCCAGAAGGCCTTCTTCCCCGGCCCCATCCCATTCCCCCTGCTCCACGTCGACACCGGTTACAAATTCCACGAGATGATTGAGTTCCGCGACCAGACCGCGCGCGACCTCAACCTCGATCTCAAGGTCTGGCGCAACGAGCGGGCGCTCGCCGACGGCGCCAACCCCGTCCGACTCGGCACCCAGCGCTGCTGCGGCCTGCTCAAGACCACAGCGCTGCTCGACGGCCTGCGCGAGCATGGCTTCGACGCAGCCTTCGGCGGAGCCCGCCGCGACGAAGAGAAATCCCGCGCTAAGGAGCGCATCTTCTCCTTCCGCGACCGCGCCGGCCAGTGGGACCCCAAGAGCCAGCGCCCCGAACTCTGGAACCTCTACAACGCCCGCATCGCCCCCGGCGAAAGCATCCGCGTCTTCCCGCTCTCCAACTGGACCGAGCTCGACATCTGGCACTACATTCTGCTCGAAGACATACCGATCGTGCCTTTGTACTTTGCGAAAGACCGACGCATGATCGTCCGCGCCGACTCGCTCATCCCGGTCGAACAGTCCTTCGTGCAGTCGCTGCCCGGCGAAGAGCAATGGGTCCGCTCCCGCCTGCGCTCACTTGGCTGCAGCCCCTGCACGGGAGCCATCCGCTCCGACGCCGACACCATCCCCAAGATCATCGCCGAACTCGTCAGCTTCCGATCGTCCGAGCGCGCCAACCGCGTCATCGACCACGATCAGGAAGGCTCCATGGAGATCAAGAAACGCGAGGGCTACTTCTAATGTCCCTACCTCACCACAACTCCACAGCGGTCCTGGACCAGGCGACAGAAACTCCGGACGAGAGCATCTTCGCCCCCACCTTCGCGATCGAAGAGTTCCTCGCCGTCGAGCAGACCAAGGACCTCCTCCGCTTCTCGACCGCCGGCAGCGTCGACGACGGCAAGTCCACCCTCATCGGCCGCCTCCTCTACGACTCGCGCAACGTCTACGAGGACCAGGTCCGCGCCGTCACCGGCACCACCACCGCGCCCGGCCAGAAACAGCCCTCCATCGATTTCGCCCAGCTCACCGACGGCCTCCGCGCCGAACGCGAGCAGGGAATCACCATCGACGTCGCCTACCGCTACTTCTCCACCCAGCGCCGCAAGTTCATCATCGCCGACACCCCCGGCCACGAGCAGTACACCCGCAACATGGCCACCGGAGCCTCCACCGCCTCGCTCGCCATCATCCTCATCGACGCGCGCAAAGGCATCCTCACCCAGTCCCGGCGCCACGCCTACATCGCCTCTCTTCTGGGCATCCGCCACCTCGTCGCCGCCATCAACAAGATGGACCTGGTCGACTTCTCCGAGGACGTCTACAACCAGATCGCCACCGACCTCCACGCCATGGTCAAGGAGTTCGGTTCCGCCAACCTCGCCACCATCCCCGTCTCCGCGCTCGAAGGCGACAACGTCGTCGAACCCAGCACCCGCACCCCCTGGTACACCGGCCCCACGCTGCTCCAGCATTTAGAGCAAGTCCCCGTAAGCGACCATGACCTAACGCAAGGCTTCCGCCTCCCCATCCAGCGCGTCATCCGCCCCGACCAGCACTACCGCGGCTTCGCCGGCCAGATCGCCGCCGGCACCATCCGCCCGGGCGACGAGGTCGTAGCCCTGCCCTCAGGCCGCACCAGCCGCATCGCCTCCATCACCACCTTCGACGGCGACCTAGACAAGGCGAGCGCACCGCAGTCGATCGCGCTCACCCTCGAAGACGAGCTCGACATCAGCCGCGGCGACCTCCTCGTCGCGCCCTCCAGCCAACCCGAGCACGCCACCCACATCGAGGCCACCCTGGTCTGGTTCGACGCCCAGCGCCTCGAATCGCACAAGCCCTACCTGCTCAAGCATGGCGCCCAGACGCTCAACGCTCGCATCCCCCGCGTGCTGCACCGCACCAACATCCACTCGCTCGAGCAGGAGGCCGTCCACGCGCTCGCGATGAACGACATCGGCACAGTGGAGCTTGCCACCACCCGCCCGCTCTTCTTCGATCGCTACACCGACAACCGCGCCACCGGCAGCTTCATCCTCATAGACCCCGCTACCAACGCCACCGCCGCCGCTGGCATGATCCGCCGCGGCCTGAACAGCGGGCTCGATGACTCAAACAACCTCCTCGCGCACAAATCTGCCCTGCTGCGCATCCCCAACCCGACGCAGGCCGCCGCCGTTGAACAGCTCCTGCTCGACGCCAATATCCCCGTCGTCCGCACCCGCGTGCGCTCGCACCACATCACGCAGTCGCTGCTTCACCTCGGCATCGTCGTCATCCTCGAAGCAGAGGCTGCCGCTGAAGTCGAGCTGCAACTCGAGATACTCGACGCCAGCACCCACACCCCCGAGGCCTTCCTCGCCCAACTCCGGCAAAAGGGCATCCTGCCCGCACCGAAAGGAGCGCAGCAATGAGCGCCCCCACTTCCCTGACCAGTGAAGAGAAGCTCCAAGCCACCCAAGCCCTCGTCCACCAAGAGCTGCAGCAGATCGCCGCCGACATCTGCGTCACCAACAGCTTTCAGGCCGAGGACATGGTCGTCCTCCACATGGTCCGTGCTCGCCTGCCGCAGGTGCCCGTGATCTTTTTAGATACCGGCTACCACTTCGCCGAGGTCTACGCCTACCGCGACCGCATGGCCGCCGCCTGGGGCATGAACCTCATCAACCTCCTGCCTGAGCTCACCGTGCCGGAACAAGAGTCTCAGTTCGGCATCCTCAACCAGACCGACCCCAGCCGCTGCTGCGGCCTGCGCAAGGTCAAGCCGCTCTTCAGTGCCCTCGCCGGTTACAAACTCTGGTTCACCGGCTTGCGCCGCGAGCAGGCCAAGAGCCGCGCCGCGCTCCAGCCCGTCGAAGACTTCGCCCTGCCCGCAGGCAAGACCATCCGCAAGATCAGCCCGCTCGCCGACTGGTCCGCCAAGGACGTCTGGCACTACGCCCGTCAGCACGAGATCCCGCTGCTCTCGCTCTACGACCTCGGCTACTCCAGCATCGGCTGCGAGCCCTGCACCAGCCTGCCGCTCGATCCCAACGACCCCCGCTCCGGACGCTGGGGCGGCCAGAAGCAGGAGTGCGGCATCCACCTCCAACCCTCATCGACATAATCCCTTTGCTGTAGGCGGACGCAGACACGATCCGGCCGTTGCTTCTAGGTAGGCCAAGGCTTCAGCCTTGGCGTTCAGGGCCAGAAAGAACGCGGGCTTTAGCCCCTGGGATATGCCTTCATTCCCAGTTTCGAGATGGCCTCGGATGCGCATCGAAGGCACCCGCACTTTTGCCCAGAGCGGAACGATCTACCCCGCTCCAACACGCTCGAAAGCACAACCCGCACGAAAAGGCGCCCCACTCATGGACTTCATCATCGGCTTCCTCATCGCGGTCGTCATCGCGCTCACCGGCGTAGGAGCCGGAGTCATCACCGCGCCGCTTTTGATCCTCTTCCTGCACGTGCCCGTCGAGATCGCCGTCTCCACCGCGCTCGCCTACTCGGCCATCGTCAAATTCATCGTCGTCCCCGTCCAGGTCATCCGCCGCCAGATCAACTACCGCCTGCTCGGCATCATGTTGCTGGGCGGCCTGCCCGGCGTCATCCTCGGCTCGGTCCTCTTCAAGCACGTCGCCCAGCACGGCCCCAAGGCCGCGCTCTACTTCGTCCTCGGCGCCATCATCATCTTCACCTCCGGCTTCCACCTCTACCGCTTCTTCCGCCCCGCCGGTATCGCCCGGCCCTCGGTCGACCGTTCCAAGTGGATCACCGCCATTATGTTCCCCATCGGCGCCGAGGTAGGCTTCTCCTCCTCCGGTGCCGGAGCCCTCGGCACCGTCTCCCTGCTCTCGCTCACCTCGCTCTCCGCCTCGCAGGTGGTCGGCACCGACCTCGCCTTCGGCCTCGGCATCGCCCTGGTCGGCACCGGCGTTCATCTCTTCGGCGGCACCTACGACGGCCTCCTGCTCACCAAGCTCGCCATCGGCGGTGTAGTCGGCGGCATCGTCGGCTCGGGCGTCGCCCCCAAGATCCCCAACCGCTACCTCCGCTTCGCCCTCTCGCTCTGGCTCATGGTCATCGGCCTGCAGTTCTGCTACCAAGCCGCCACCCGCTAACCAACCCACCACCACGCACTCGGGTGCACTCAGGTGAGTCGGGTGCCCCATCCTTCGCAGCAACACCGCAAGGGGGGAGGGGAACGCTCCGGGTGCCCCATCTTCGCGGCAGCCTCACCGCCGCTAAGGTGGGCATCGTTTGCGGTAGCAAACGACCGCTCTCTCCCGCTCCTCCAGAATTCGTCATCCTGAGCGAAGCCTCTCGCACCCCACGCGAGTGGCGCAGTCGAATGGACCCCGAGACCGCTCACAACCCCATGCCGCTCGAACCTTTTTGCCCGGGCGCCCATCCCTTTCGCAGCTTCGTCGCGACAGTTATGGGCGGGTTATCGTTTGGGGTCAGCGCTCAGGCGAAGCACGCCGACCGTTACTGCCGCAGCTCCACCACCGTAGCCCCCTGCCCGCCCTCATTCTGCGGCGGCTCACTTACCATCGCCACATGCGGATGATTCCTCAAAAACTCCCGCAGCGTCCGCCGCAGAATCCCCATCCCCGTTCCATGCACGATCCGAATCCTCGGCAGCCCAGCCAGGAACGCGCGATCGAGAAACCGTTCCACCTCGGTCTCCGCCTCGTCCGCCGTCCGCCCGATCACGTTGATCTCGGAGCTCATGTAATCCGCATCCTCACTGGTGCTGGTCGCGATGGTTACCCCGCCGCGCCGTCTCGCAGCCTGCAGCGGAGTCATCGCCTTCACCTGCTCCACCTCGGCGATGTCGTCGATCGCCGCCCGCATCTTCATCGGCCCCATCGAGACCTCGAAGTTTTTGGCATCGATCACGCGCTCCACCCGCGCCTGCCGCCCCATCGACTTGAGCTTCACCAGGTCTCCGACCTTGATGCCACGCGGAAGATGCGGCTGGGCCGCGGGATCACCCTTGTCCGCGCCCGTATTATGCGCCACCACCGTCGACTTGAACTGATCCGAAAACTCACGCCGCAGCCGCGCCATGCGCAGGTCGGAGTCGCGCGAGATCCTCTGCGCCAGCGCCTTGTCGTCGATCGCCTTGACCGTCTCCTTCAGCTGAAACGCGAAGTCCTGCATCAACGACTCGAGCTTCGCCTCGAGCTCGCGCGTCCTAGCCTTCTGCTCCGCGCGGCCTTCGATGTCGAGCCGAATCCGTTCCTTCCGCAACTCCTCTTCGCGCTGCCGCAGCTGCTCGCGCTCCGCCGCCGCCGCAGTCAACTGATCATGTAACTGATCGAGGAACGCACCGATATCCGCGGTCTGCGTCGTCATCTGCGCCCGCGCCGCCGCAACGATCGCAGGCTGCAATCCCAATCGCCCCGCGATATTCAACCCAGCCGAAGCCCCCGGCACGCCCAGCCGCAACTCATAGGTCGGCGAGAGCGTCTCCTGATCGAAACCCACCGCAGCGTTCAATACGCCCGCGTGATTGGCCGCATACACCTTCAGCGAGGTCAGGTGCGTCGTAATGCAGCACCAGGTGTTGAGCTTGAGAAAATGCGAAGCGATCGCTACCGCCAGCGCCGCGCCCTCCTCTGGATCGGTAGCCGATCCCAGCTCATCAAGCAGCACCAGCGAGTCCGGCGTCGCCTCGCGCGAGATCCGGTTCAAATTCACCACATGCGCCGAGAAGCTCGACAGGTTGCGCTCAATCGACTGCGCATCGCCAATATCCGCATAGATCGAGCGGAACAGCGGCAGCCTCGCCTCCTCTGCCGGGACCGGAACTCCCGCCTGCGCCATCAGCGCCAGCAGCCCCATCGTCTTCAGCGACACCGTCTTTCCGCCCGTATTCGGACCGCTGATGATCAGCTGCCGAGCCTCCGCAGGCATCTTGATCGTCAGCGGAACCGGCGCCTTCGCCGCCTCGCCCTCTTCACGCGCCGCCGCCCGCATCCGCAGTTCGAGCAGCGGATGACGCGCCGCCGTCAGTGCAATCTCGTCCGTGAAGATCGGCCGCACGCAGTCCAGATCGTTGGCAAACCGCGCTCGCGCAAAGTGCGCCTCCACCTCGGCCAGAATGCAGGCGCCCAGATGCAGCGTGGTCGCGTTCTCGCCGAGCGCCCGCGTCATCGCTACCAGAATGCGATGTATCTCAGCCTGCTCCTCGTCCAGCAGTCGTACCAGCTCGTTGTTCTGCTCGATGGTCTCGAGCGGCTCCACAAACACCGTCTGACCCGACGACGATGAGCCATGCACCACTCCAGGAATGCGTCGCTTGAACTCCGCCTTCACCGGGATCACGAACCGCTCACCGCGAATCGTGATCAGCTCCTCCTGCGTGCTTCCGCCCTCCGACAGCGCCCGCAGCGAGCGCCGCAGGCTCTCCTCGATCGCCCGATGCTGCCGCTCCATCGCTCGGCGAATCCGCCGCAGCTCCGGGCTCGCGTCATCCGCCAGGCTTCCATCCGGCTCGATCTTCCCCCGCAGCATCCGCAGCAGCGGCGCCAGATCGTACTCCAGCAGGGGCTCCGAAAGCGCCCGAATACTCGCCGCGTTCGCGAGCCCATGACTGCGCGCCGCCTCGCCGGAGGCGAGCAGGTTGCGCCACGCCGCCACCCGCTCGACCACCACCAGCAGGCTCGCAATCTCGAGCGCCTCCAGCGCCGAGCCCTCGATCCGCGCCTTGTCCAGCAGCACCGTGGGATCGAACAGGCCGTGGAACTCAAAGCTTCCGCCCGCCGTCAGCATGGCGCGCAGCTCCGCCGTACGCTGCTGCTGCTGCTCGATCCAGCTCAGATCCGAGGTCGGCTCCAGCCCACCGATCCACGATCGCCCCAGCGGCGAGAAGGTCTTGCCCGCAATGTAATCGCGTAGCCGTGGCCATTCGAGCGCCGCAGCGCTAGCCTCGGCCAGTGGAGAGGGAATATTCGGCAGCAGATCGAGCGAAGTCACGTCTATCATCGTATCGCGCAGAGAAAACGGAACCGGCCGCCCGCCTCCTGCGTAGCATCCTCAGCGCGTCCAGCGCGCTGAGTGCCGATCGGTCGCGGCGAAGCAGCGCCAAGTTTTAGGAGGTTTCAGATGGTCTGTCCAACCTGTGGAAGCCCAGTTCCAGCAGGAGTTCGCTTTTGCGCCCGTTGCGGAGCCCAGCTCGCCGCCCCTGACCTGCCCTCCTCCGCTCCGCCGTCGGCTCCTAACCCTTACACCAATCCCATGCTGCGCGCCGTCCCGCGCTTTCGCGTCGAGCGCAACCTCCAGACCGCAGGTGTGCTCTGGTGCGCCTATGGAGCCTATCGCGTGATCGGAGGTCTGGTCGGCATCCTCTTCCTGCGCGCCTTCGCCAATGGCGGCTTCGGCGGCAACGGCTGGCCCTTCCGCCACGGCTTCGGCCGGGGTTTCGGACCCGGATTCGGCCCACCATGGCTGACAGCCATCGTTCCCGTCATCGCCGTCGTCACCATCATCGGCACGGTGCTCGCCTTCTGCGTCGGCTACGGCCTGCTGCAGCGCAAACCCTGGGGCCGCATGCTGGCCATCGTCGCGTCCATCCTTGTCCTGCTCAAACCCATCCTGGGTACCGCGCTCGGTATCTACACCTTGTGGCTGCTCGCGCCGTCGGCCTCCGCCGTCGAGTACGACGCCATCGCCGACCACAGCTAAGCCCCGGCCAGCTTTCACCCTCCCCTTAACGCTCGTAGACTAGATCTATGAACTTTCCCGTTACCCGCCTGCGCCGCCTCCGGCGTACCGAAGCCATGCGGTCGCTGGTGCGCGAGACCCATCTCCGGCCCTCATCGCTCATCTATCCGCTCTTCCTCTGCCCCGGTGAGGGCGTCCGCCGCGAGATCTCCTCCATGCCCGGCGTCTTCAACCTCTCCGTCGACGAGGCCGTCAAGGAGGCCGAGGCCTGCGCCGCCCTCGGCATCGGTGGCCTTCTCCTCTTCGGTCTCCCCGAATCCAAGGACGAGCAGGGAACCGGCGCCTGGGACCCCCAGGGCATCGTGCAGCAGGGCCTGCGCGCCCTCAAGGCCAACCGCGCGCTCGACTCCCTCCTGACCATCGCCGACGTCTGCCTCTGCGAGTACACCTCCCACGGCCACTGCGGCATCGTCGCCCGTGATGGCGACCACTACCACATCGAAAACGACTCCAGCGTCGCCCTCATCGCCAAGACCGCCGCCTCGCTCGCCCAGGCCGGCGCCGACATCGTCGCCCCCTCCGACATGATGGACGGCCGCGTCGAGGCCATCCGCTCCGCGCTCGACGCCGCCGGCCACCAGCACACTCCGGTCATGAGCTACGCCTCCAAGTTTGCCTCCGCCTTCTACGGCCCCTTCCGCGAGGCCGCCGACTCCGCCCCCCAGTTCGGCGACCGCCGCAGCTACCAGATGGACGGCGCGAACCTACGCGAGGCCATGCGCGAGATCGACCAGGACATCGCCGAGGGCGCCGACATGCTCCTCATGAAGCCCGCCATGCCCTACCTCGACGTCATCCGCGCCGCCCGCGAGCGCTACGATCTGCCCCTCGGCGCCTACCAGGTCTCGGGCGAGTACTCCATGCTGCACGCCGCCTTCCAGCGCGGTTGGCTCGAACCCCAACGCGCCATGCTTGAGTCGCTGCTCAGCATTCGCCGCGCCGGCGCCGACTTCATCGTCACCTACTTCGCCAAAGACGCCGCCCAGCTCCTCGGCTGAGCATTTTGGTCCATTTAGGTTGTCATTCCGCAGCGCAGCGGAGGAATCTCAGCCCCGCCCTATTTCGCTAGAACAGAGCTGGCCTCCTACGACCAGCTCATTCTTCCCGGCCCGTTCTTTCCCTCGGCGAGGATCTGGCAGATGAGGGTTTCGAGTTCGACTTGCTCCTGCCGCGAATAGTCCTTGAGCAGGAGCATATCGAGCCAGATCTCCTCTGGCGTGATCCCTTTGCGCAGCTTTCTGCGGATACTCTCCGCGTATTGCGTATCGAACGTTGTGTTCGTCTGCGGCAAAGCCTCGCGGCGCTCCAGCTCCCCGAGCACCTCCGCCCGGAGCGCGTGAAGCCGCTTGGCGGCTTCGCTCTGCTTCTCCAGCCTTTGAGCGTTCTTCTCCGCGGCCTCCTGCTCCCACGCGGGTCGCTCCTGCTCCCACCTGGTCTCCAGCCGGTCGATCGTTGCGCGGTGCAGCTCAATCTGCGCCAGCGCCGAGTCTTTCTCCCGCTGCAGGCTAAGCAGTTGTTGATCCGCTCCCCAAAGCTTTCGCCAGACGCTGCGCGGGTCGCGATGCCCGGCGATCTGCCGCTCGACCTCCGTGGTCGTCTGCCTCCACTCCGCCATCTCTCGCCGCGCCTGCTGGATGCTGGCGCCGACCGACAAGGGCGCGTCCTGCCAGCGCCGGATGACCAGGCTATCTTGCAGAACGTCCAAAAAATGGCTCTTGCCCGATGCAACGGACGCGAGCGAATCCTCAAACAGACCCCGCGCCATGGCCGGGCTCCGCAGCGTGGCGAGCCGGGCGGCCTCGCGGTCGAACCAGAGCGTCGCCTCGGTCCTGGTGCGGAAGTCCTTCTGATGCGCCTCGATGAAGCGCAGGGCCTCGGAAACCGGCGCGGCCTCGGGCGCGGCGCTTACCGACGGCAGGACCACCTGCACCGGCCCGAACTCTGGCCCGAGTTGCCGCTGCAGCGCCTCCAGCTGCATCTGCGCGGTCTTCGAGTGCGTGCGGATCTCGGT
>DATMOB010000087.1:0-2327 GCA_035568455.1 Granulicella sp. | reverse complement strand
GGCAAATCCATTCGTGCATGTCGAACTCGCCACCACTGACCTCGACAAGTCAAAATCGTTTTACCAGTCGCTGTTCAGTTGGCAACTGCAAGAGATGGATATGGGCGGCGGCATGAGCTACACGATGATTAATGTAGGTGAGGGTACTGGCGGCGGCATGATGAAGCATCCGGTTCCCGGTGCGCCCTCGGCCTGGCTAGCTTATGCACTGGTCGACGACGTTACCGCGGCGACCGCCAAGGCAAAGTCGCTCGGAGCGCGAGTCATGCGTGATGTGACCGAGGTACCGAACGCAGGTTCATTCTCGATCATCATCGATCCGACTGGTGCGGCGCTGGGGCTCTGGCAGCCCAAGGCGAAGTGATCGACCCGACAAATCTGCCTATCGCCGGCGTCGAGATCGCCGAGAAGCGCGTCGATGAGAGCCAGCGGCTGCATGAGGAAGTCTTGGCCGACTACAACGACATGATCTACGCCGCCTCAGCGGCGGAAATTGAGGCGCGGGTCGACCAGCTCCCGGAGGTGAGCCCTGGTGGATGGGGCAATCCCTAGCGTTTCGCCACGCCATGGCTGCGACTGTCCGCGGAGGCAGTGTGAGGGGTGCTTGAAAATTGGGGGCGGTCGCGGACCAGATCGGCGGCGGACGATGGGCTCGCCGCCTATGACCAGATCCGTCAGGTCGACGACAAAAGCCGCGAATTTCCGGCTCAACGACATGGTGCCTCCCATCCATCTGTCGCAACACCGCCCTCAGCTGCGGCGCGACAAGAAAATCTGCTGCGATCCGTATGACATCCACACTCCTCGCGATTGCAAGAAATCGACACCCAACACGAGATCGGCATCGCTGAGCCGGAGATCGGTCACACCGATTTCGGGATCACGGATGACTTCCGCCCCGATTGCCAACTGCGAAAAGCGGTGGACGCGTCCGTCCAGCTGCTCGGCCGCCGCCCCCAGCACAGTCATCGCGGGGTCACGCGCCAATACCGGATCGGTGATGGCCAGAGCCGCCGCAGCTCTCTTCGAGATGACGCTGAATTGCGCGCCGGTATCGATGAACGCAACGATGTTGCGGCCTTCGAGCTGCACCGGGAAGCACAAATGGTCACCCAGCGATCGCCCGGCCGAGATCCTTGAATACGAGCCGGTCCAGGCCGGTGCAGCAACCGCGCAGGTCTGCTTCTGATAAAGCACGAGGTGGCGGCCGGCCAGGTCGATATCGATATCAAAGCTGCTCAGTGTGTCGGCGCCGAGCACCCCGTCGAGCCGCACCGAGTAGGCGCTCGCCACATAAAGCGGCGCGACGCGAACCCGTCGCCACGGCATCGCCACTCCGCCCATTGTGAAGCTCTGCAACTCGACCTCGCGCGTCCGCCCCCATTCTCCTCTGAAGGGAACCCGGCGAGAGGTGGCAATGGTTTTACGTGTACCGAGCACGAAAGAGGGAGGACTGAGTGACCAGGTATCTACTGGCCGGTGTGGCCGCGGTGGGATTGATGTCCGGCGTTGCCTCCGCGCAGACCTACCCTCCCGCCCCGCCACCGGTTGCTGCGCCTCCTTCGGTTGGCGTCCCCGGCTCCACAACGACAACCACGACCACTTCGCTGACGAACGATCACACCACCACGATCACCAAGGGCGTGGACGCCAACGGAAACGAGATCACGAAGAAGGACAGCTACCGCGAGGGGGTGGCCGGCAGCAGCGAGAGCCACACGACAACCGCGACCGACCCTGACGGCGGGACCACGACCACGCGCTCGAAGACCACGACAAAGCAGGAATAAAGGCGGTTGCATCCAGCCCGCAAGGAACAGTGCAGCGCCAACGCGGGGCCCTGCCAGCCTGGTTGCTATTCGGGCTCTAGCCGGCCGGTGCCAGTGGCGAGCAAGGCCTATTCAACGGCGATGTCGTGCTGGACAGGCTGCGAGTTGAGATTCCTAAATTCGAGTTCGCAACAGACTCCCCGCTGGAGGGAGATGGATTCGAACCCTCGGCCCCATCTCAAAGAGGAAGCGGCAGAGCTGCACCTGTTCGACTCCGCTGGTCTCCTGAGCAATGCCCCGGGTGCAGCTCGGAGGTCGTGGCGCCAGGCGCCGGACGAGGTGGGACCGCCAGTTCGAATCCCCTTTGCTCCAGCGGGGAGTCTCCTGCGAACCTGACTTCCTCCCTGGCGCAGTGGGTTGGCCTACGGGCCATTGGTCAGCAACTCGTTGTTTTCCGTTGAAGGCCACCTTGTTCGGGCGACCTTCAACGGATAACGGGCGGCCTACTTACCGAGATGGCTCTGGTAATGCCGCGGACCGGCCGAAGAGCCTACATAT
>DATMOB010000086.1:0-67859 GCA_035568455.1 Granulicella sp. | reverse complement strand
ATGTTCTAAGGGCGGGACACGCCCGGTTAGCCTGTGAAGTGAATGGCGAGGTAAGCCGTCAGCAGCAAGAACCCACCGAAATGGCCGCTAGGCGGCCATCGTAGGAATCCCCTTCCTTTAGGGAGGGGAGGATGTCAACCGACCGGTATCTGAGTCGAATATTTCGATAGACCGCAGCACTCAGAACTTGGGCGCGAGAAAAGAGCCATGCCGGTTGAGGGCATGGCTCTTTTCTCGTAGAACGGACGGCTGAGGCTTAGGGTGCGGTGACGCGGACCTGCACTCCGTAGCCCTGCAGGGACATGGTGGTGTCGACGGTGTTGGTGTCGGTACGGATCACCGTCATGGTCTTGGAGGTTGAGGAGGTCACGTAGACCTTGCCCGGCGCACCGGTTCCGGCGGTTCCTGCGGTGGCGGCGGTGGTGACGGCGATGAAGGTGGGGTTGGGTGTGGCCGGCACAGGAATGGTTGCGACGACGGTGTCGGTGGTGAGATTGATGACCGAGACCGTGCTGTCGCCCTGATTGATGACGTAGGCCATCGGGTTCACGGAATCCTGCAGGACGGCGACCATCATGGGATTGATGCCGACGGGGACGTGTGCGGCCAGCGTTCCGAAGTTGTAGGCGTCGATCGGGTTGTTCGGATTGCAGTTGGTGTTGTTGGCCAGAGCGCTGGTGGAGCAGAGGGGAATGTTGAAGATGCTCACGCTGCCCTGGCTGGTGCTGGTTCCAACATTGGCGACCACAAGTTCATTGAGCATGGGCGCGAGGTCGGCCCAGACCGGGCCCTGGTTTGCCGCGACGGCGTAGGGATCGGAGATGGTACCGTTGCCGGCAACTGCGGGCGGAAGAGGCGGCGTGCCGGTGTCGAGAACGTTCTGCTGGGAGTTGATGACGGTGACCGATCCCGGGACGTTGGGCATTCCTGGAACGTTGTTCACTCCCTGATTCATGATGAAGGTGCGCTGCATGGTGGCGGTCATGACACCATAGACCGGGTTGGTGCCGACCGGGATGATGCTATCCACGCTGTTGGTCGTAGTGTTGATGGCGGCGACGGTGCCGGGGGCGGTGGGGTAGACGGTGGTGCCGGTGGTGGCGAGTGGTCCCTTGCTGATGGCATAGACGCGGGGCGAGGAGGGGACGCCGGCGATGAAGACCGGGTTGGCGCCGATCATCGAGATCTCCTGCTGGAGGGCCGGCGGAGATCCGGCCAGCTGGCCCACCAGCGGGGTGGGTCCGGGCTGGGTGACGTAGGTATAGGTGCCCTGCGGAAAGATGCTGGTGGGGAGGCACAGGGCTCCGTTGACGCTGGCGGGCAGCGGGCAGGTAGTTAGGTTATACGTCGCCTGGGGCAGGGTGGTGGTAAGGACCTGGTTGCTCATCAACGTGGTGGAGATGGCGAAGCTGCTGATGGTTCCGTCGCCGTTGATGGTGTAGCCGGTGCCGCCTGCTCCCCCGAGGATGAGGTACTGGGGATTCACGCCGATGTTGGGCGTGACCAGGGTGGTGTCGCCGGAGACGTCGACCACCGTAACGATGCCGGGAAGCGTGCTCTGGCCCGGGGCGTTGGGGTTGGAGATGGCGACGGCGTACTTTTGCGTCTGCGCGGCGGGGCCGACCGGGCTGATGGCCGAGATCACGGGGCGGTAGTTGTTCCCGCAACCGGCGAGCACAAGCAGGCCAGCGATCAGCGCTCCGTTGAGCACGGGCTTGATCGCAGAAGAAGCTGCGGACCCGTCCAGGAGATGGGCCGCAGAACGAGTGGGATGCTTGACTGCTAGCCGCGAGTTCCGCGACGCCTGATTCCCTGCTGATGCTTGCGTTCTTGCTAAGTGCAAAACTGCTCCCACGGTGATGCTGGTCTTGGCTATGCTGGTGATGATTGTAAATCAAGGAACGGGGCCAAGTGCGGAATGAGCAAGGAAATAGGGAAAGCTCGGGGTGGGTTATCGAAGTCGATTCCCGAGCGCCGGGATCGCATGCAGAGCGATCTGCTGGTGGGTGCGGTGGGGATGCTGCTGGTGGCCAAGGCAGCGATCGTGATTTGGCAGTTGCATGGGCAGGGAGCAATGCCGGCGTGGTTTTGGTACGGTTGCGGCTTCAGCGCGGGCTTCGCTCTGCTGGTTTGGGTGCTGCGGTCGGCGACGGCACCGGCGGCCGCGATGGGCGGTGTGATCTGCCTCAATGTGCTGCTGCGGCAGGGAGGCGGACCGGAGACGAGTTGGCAGGAGACGGCGTTGCCGGCGCTGCTGGCGCTGTTCGTGCTCACGTTTGCGGCGACGCGCTTTGGGCGATCGCGCAAGGAGGCGATGGGCACGGCGGAGGCCAGGACGGGGCGGAGGGCGTCGCAGGTGGTGGCGAATCTGGGGATGGCGGGGCTGTGCGCGGGGGCTGGGCCGGGGGTTGGATCGGGAGCTGGATCGGCGGCACTGATGGCGGCATGCATCGCGGCGCTGGCCGAGGCCACCGCGGATACGGTGTCGTCGGAGATGGGGCAGGTGTTTGCCTGCAGCCGTTGGGGGACGGCACTGCTGGTGACGACCGGGAGGCCGGTCGAGGCTGGAACCGACGGCGCGGTGAGTGTGGCGGGGACGGTGTCTGGGGTGGGAGCGGCGCTGGTGGTGGTGCTGCTGAGTCCGCTTGCCCATGCCTCGGCTGCGCTGGTGCTTTCGGTCTTCGGAGCGGGCTGCGCGGGGTTGTTCTTCGACAGCCTGCTGGGAGCGACGGTGGAGCGGCGGGGCTGGCTGGGCAATGATCTGGTGAACTTTGCTTCGACGGTGTTCGCCGCGATCACGGCCTATGCGGCGGTGCGGCTGCTTTAGTTCTAGTGTTATGGATCTGAAGTTCGTTGCGTCTTCAGCGATGAACACTGTTGCCACCGCAAGCGCACCACAGGTCCTTCGACTCCGCTGCGCTCCGTTCAGGATGACACGTTTATGGTGTGGACCACTCGTCTCCGGCCAGCGATGCAGCCTCACTAGCTTCCGGTCAGCGATGCAGCCAATCAGTGCGGCAGGTGGAGGCGCAGGGCGGTGTAGCTGAGCATCTCGTGGGCGTAGCGCTCGAAGAGATCGAGGTCGCTGATGTGGCCGAGGGCGGGGCGGGGGGAGGTGTAGACGTCGAGGCCGGCGTCGCGGCAGAGCTCGCGGATGCGGAAGAGATGGGTTCCGTCGGAGACGACGACGATGTGCTCGAGGTGGTCGGCGGCGGCGATGGCAGCGAGCCGGGCGACCTGCTGCTCGGTGTCGACGGAGCGGGTCTCGGCGATGATCTTGTCGTAGGGGACGCCGCTGGCGAGGAGGTAGTCGCGGCCGACGGCGCCCTCGGTGTTGCCGGAGTCCTTGTCGCCACCACCGCCGCCGAGGGTGATGATGATGGGGGCGATCTGGCGTTCATAGAGGTGGACGGCGTGGTCGAGACGGGCGTGGAAGACGGGGGAGGGGTGGCCGGAGTACTCGGCGGCACCGAAGACGGCGATGGCGTCGGCGGGCTGGGCGTGGTCCTGGCTGGCGACGGAGTTGATCTGGTAGTAGACCCAGCCGAACCAGACCACGGCGGCGAGGAGGAGTAGGCCAAGTGTACGGCGCAGGGGGCGGCCGCGGCGCTGCCCTCGGGCTCGAGGTTGGCGGGACCGGGCACCGGCTCGGGATGGGGGGACGGGACGAGGCATCGAGAGGGTTCCAGTATAAGGGCGCCCTGGAGCACGGAGGAGAGCCGGGATACAGGGTCAGGAGAGCGCTACATCTGCGTCTGAACAGCACTCAGGAGAGGCGGAGTCCGGCTTGAAAGGTGCACGCGGTATAGGTGGTGGAAGCGGTACCGGGGTCCTTCGCTGCGCGCAGGATGACAGTTCTTATATTTACCCGATACTTACCCAAGACCAATATGTCGATACAACACTAGCGCTGCAGGGTGAGGGCGATCTCGTGGGTGGGGATGGCGCCCTCGCGCAGGATCATCCAGGAGTTGCCGCCGCCAGAGAGGTCGACGATGGTGGTGGCGGTGGATCGTGCGGTGCGGCCGCCGTCGACGATGAGGGGGACCTGGTTGCCGAGCTGCTCAAGGACACAGCCGGCGGAGGTGCACTCGGGGTAGCCGCGCAGGTTGGCGGAGGTGGCGGTGATGGGCAGTCCGAGGCGGGCGACGACGGCGCGGGCGATGGCGGCCTCGGGGACGCGGATGGCGACGTTGCCGGTGTTGGCGGTGACGCGCAGGGGCAGTTTGCCGCCGGCCTTGACGATGATGGTGAGCGGCCCGGGCCAGAAGCGCTCGGCGAGGCGGTCGAAGGCGGTGTCGATCTCGCGGGCGAGGTCGTAGGCCTGGGAGACTTCGCTGATGAGGAGCGAGAGCGGCTTGTGGCGGGCGCGGGTCTTGATGTCGTAGATGCGGTCGACGGCGCGGAGATTGACGGGGTCGACGGCGAGACCGTAGAAGGTGTCGGTGGGCAGGGCGACGACGTTGCCGGCCTCGAGATTGGCGACGACCTCGGTGATCAGCTCCGGTTCGGGTTCGTCGGGGTGAATACGGAGGGTCTCAGCCGTCAAGTCGCTTGCTCCTGATACGGAATGGGAGAACGGGAGGCAGGGCGGAAAAACCTCTCCTCGCAATCCACGCCTTCTTTGATCCTTAGAATACCGCGAACCAGGGGGCGGTGGAGGTTGGAGTCCCCTCCCTTGGGCTTAAGTCCTAAAGCCTTCGATTCGGGTGGGTTAAGTACAAACTTGAGGGCAGTTGGTTTGGACTTGGTATGGGCCTCAACGCACAAGCTGCGGATTCCCTGTGAATCTGAGGCGTCTCCGGGGACTCTGTTTGTCAAGTTTTGCGGCGCGCTTTGGTCTGTTTGGCTCGGCCGCTTTGCGGGGTTGGGCCGACCGCGCCACGTGGCCGGACGGCGCGTAAGATTCTGGGATGGGGTTTAGCAGGACACAGGATGGTTTGGTGGTGACGAGCCGCGGGAATGCTCGGGTGAAGCAGCTGCGGGCGGCGTTTGCGGGGCAGGCTCGGTTGAGCGGGGGACTGGTGGCGGTGGAGGGCGACAACCTGCTGGGCGAGGCGCTGCGCAGCGGGTTGGTGCTGAAGACGGTGTTTGTGAGCGCGGGGCGGGAGCAGCCGGCCGGGGTGCCGCGCGGGGTCGAGGTGATGTGGCTGGCGGAGGAGGTCTTCGCGAGTGTGGTGGAGACGCGGGCTCCGCAGGGGGTGGCGGCGCTGTTGGTGCCTCCGGTTTGGGGGATGGAGGATATTTTTGGGGCGGGCGAGGAAAGGGCGGTCTCGCGTTCGCTCGATACCCCAACCTGTCGCGATGAGGCTGCGACGAGGATGGGGCACCCGGACTCTCGCGTGGGTGGGCCGTTGATTCTGGTGGCGGCGGGGCTGCAGGATCCGGGGAATCTGGGGACGCTGGTGCGGTCGGCGGAGGCGTTTGGGGCGGCGGGGGTTTTGACGACGCCGGGGACGGTGAGTGGGTGGAATCAGAAGGCGCTGCGAGCCTCGGCGGGGAGCGTGTTTCGGGTGCCGGTGGTCGGGGTGGGAGTGGCGGAGCTGGCGGCTTTCAAGCGCGGTGGGGTGAGGCTGCTGGCGGCGGTGGGTTCGGGGGATGCGGTGGCGGCCAAGGAGGTGGACTTCTCCGGGGCCTGCGCGTTGATGATCGGCAATGAGGGTGTGGGGTTGAGCGAGGAGTTGTTGGGGTTGGCGGACGAGCGGGTGACGATTCCCTGCCCTGGGCAGGTGGAGAGCTTGAATGCGGCGATTGCGGGGAGTCTGCTGTTGTATGAGGCTTCGCGGCGGCGGCTCGCTCCCACCCATCGCGGTGGGGCTGCGATGGATGGGGCACCCGATCACAGTAGGCAGCAGGATGGACGGCAGGTGGGGCGATGAGTTTGTTTGATGCGTCGCCGCTGGTGGCGGGGATGAGGAGTGGGGTGACGGCTCCGCTGGCGGAGCGGATGCGGCCGCGGACGCTCGAGGAGTATGTCGGGCAGGAGCATCTGCTGGGAGCGGGCAAGCCGCTGCGGCTGGCGATCGAGCGCGACGATGCGGCGTCGATGATCTTCTGGGGGCCTCCGGGGACGGGCAAGACGACGCTGGCGAAGATCATCGCGCAGCTGACGCAGGCGAGCTTCATTGAGTTTTCGGCGGTGCTGAGCGGGATCAAGGAGATCAAGCAGGTGATGGTGGAGGCGGAGAAGGCGGCCGGCTTCGGATCGCGCACCATCCTGTTTGTGGATGAGATTCATCGCTTCAACAAGGCGCAGCAGGATGCGTTTCTGCCGTATGTGGAGCGGGGGACGATCCGGCTGATCGGGGCGACGACGGAGAATCCATCGTTCGAGATCAACGCGGCGCTGCTGTCGAGGTGCCGGGTGTACACGCTGGTGGGGCTGACGGAGGCGCAGGTGATTGCGCTGCTGGAGCGGGCGCTCGCGGATACGGAGCGCGGGCTGGGGGCGAGCGGCGTGACCGCCGATGCGGAGGCGCTGGCGACGATTGCGGCCTATGCCAGCGGCGATGCGAGGAATGCTCTGAACGCGCTGGAGGTGGCGGCGAAGCTGGCGGTGTCGCGCGAGCCGGAGGCACCGAGTTTGGCTAAGGAGCCTCGGCTGACGAAGGCGCTGGCGGCCGAGGCGATGCAGCGGCGGATGCTGCTCTACGACAAGAAGGGCGAGCAGCACTATGACGTGATCTCGGCGCTGCATAAGAGCGTACGGAACTCGGATGCGGATGCGGCGCTCTACTGGCTGGGGAGAATGCTCGAGGCCGGCGAGGACCCGATGTACTGCGCGCGGCGTGTGGTGCGGATGGCGGTCGAGGACATCGGGCTGGCGGCTCCGGAGGCGTTGAACCTGTGTCTTTCGGCGAAGGAGGCGATGCACTTTTTGGGCATGCCGGAGGGCGGGCTGGCGCTGGCGCAGGCGGTGGTGTATCTGGCGCTGGCGCCGAAGTCGAACGCGGTGTATACGGCGTATGGCGCGGTGCAGGGGGATATCGCGGCGACGGTGGCGGAGCCGGTGCCGCTGCATTTGAGGAATGCGCCGACCAAGCTGATGCAGTCGCTCGACTATGGGAGGGACTATCAGTATGCCCATGATGTGGAGGGGCGGGTGGCGGATATGGAGTGTCTGCCGCCGAGCTTGAAGGGGCGGCGGTACTACGAGCCGACCGACCAGGGGCGGGAGCGGCAGCTGGCGCAGCGGATGGAGGAGATTCGGCAGATCAAGCTCGCCAAGCGCGGCAGGAAGGCGGAGTAGCGTACCGGCATATTCCTGGCGACGGTCCAGCTGATCGGGTGGAGAGATCGGGGCAGAGAGGCCGCCGTGCGCGGCTCTGCCCAGGATAATGCCTTACGCCTTTCGAATCAGATAGTTGACTTCACGCAAGTACTGGGCGATCAAGACCCATTGCTGTTGTAGATTCTGTGCTGTTCGATTCAGAAACTTCCTCTTTTCAGACACATCTACTCCGGAGCATTCCATTTAAGTTGGACGACCCGGGGGGTTGGTTTGAACGAGTACAAGCTGGTGGTCGAGGTGCGTGGACTGGAGCAGTTGGACCGGACCATGGGGGCAACGGTTGTGGACGCGGCGCTGGCCGATCTCTCGCCGCTCGTGAACGAGTTGACGGCCCGGGTGTTGGGTCTGGCCGATCGCTATGACGCGGTTGCGGCCTCTCGGCGCGGATGCTGGAGCTTTTCCTTTGCGCTGGGAGCTAAGGGGTCGGCGATGCAGGCGGAGGCGGCGGCGCGGCTCGACTCGATTGGCGCTGCGGCGCGCGAGCTGGCGAATAAGAGCTCGGTGGAGATCTTCGGTCCGGCCTCGGCGGGGATGGCGTCGCTGACGACGGTGTGCGTGGCGCACTCCTCGACGCTCGATATGGAGAGCGAGATGCAGGCGGCGGCGAAGCTGAGTCTGGACACGGGTGCGCGGGCGGCGGTGCAGGAGATCATCGACCGCAAGCTGCTGCGGACGGTGGTGCAGCCGATTGTGATGCTTCCCGAGGGGCGGGTGGTGGGGGTGGAGGCGTTGTCGCGCGGGCCTGCGGGCAGCGCGTATGAGCGCGCCGACCATCTGTTTGGCGCGGCCGCCCGCAACGGTCTGACGGAGGCGTTGGAGATGACGTGCGCGGCCCAGGCGATCCCGTACTGGAAGCAGCTGCCGGGGTCGGTGTGGATGTCGGTGAACGCCTCGGCGGCGACGATCGGGGGCTTGTCGGGCCTGATGTCGGAGGATCCGATGGCGTGCTCGCGCATGATTCTGGAGCTGACCGAGCACCTGCCGCTGGGCAAGATCGACGAGCTGCGGCCGACGCTGGATGGGCTGCGCAGCAAGGGAACGCGGATCGCGCTGGACGATACCGGCTGCGGCTATGCGGATCTGGATGTGGCGGGCGTGATCGAGGCGGATATTGTGAAGCTGTGCATCACTGTGATCGGCCGGCTGGAGGAACACCCGCAGGTGCGGGTCGCGCTGGCGGAGGCGGTGAAGCTGGCGCATGCTCAAGGGGCGCTGATTCTTGCCGAGGGAGTGGAGACGGAGGGGCAGGCGAGCATCCTGCGCGATCTTGGCGTGGACCTGGCGCAGGGATGGCTGTATGGGCGGCCGTTCCCGGCGAGCGAACTGGGGACATGGACCGCTGGGATGGTCGCAAGCGAGGCGGCGCGGGCGGCTGTGCAATAGGACTTGCCTGAATGCGGATGCGCGGTATGATGAGCCGAAGAGAAGCCGAGGTGATTCGTACATGGAGTATCCGCCGCTGATTCCCTACCTGGTGGTGTCGAACGCCGCCGCTGCGATTGATTTTTACAAGGACGCGTTTGGGGCGGTGGAGCTGGCCCGGCATCATGCCGGCGACTCGCCGATGATCTCGCATGCGCACCTGCTGATCAATGGCGGGAGCGTGATGCTGTCGGATGACTTTTCGGCGATGATGGGCGGCAGGTCGTCGACTCCGGAGGCGCTGGGTGGGTCGCCGGTGACGCTGCATCTGCAGCTGGCGGACGTGGATACGTTCTGGAACCGCGCGGTGGCGGCCGGGGCGACGGTGGCGATGGAGCTGGCGGACCAGTTCTGGGGCGACCGCTATGGGCAGGTGATGGATCCGTTCGGACACAAGTGGTCGATGGGGCAGACCAAGATCTCGTTGAGCGAGGACGAGGTCAAAGAGGCGGCGAAGGCGTACTTCGTAAAGCCAGGAAGTAGGGAGTAGCCGGCAACGGCAACGGCGGGCCCAGGGCTAAAGCCCGCATCGTTTGGCGGCCAGTTTCGCAGGGCTGCAGCCCAGACGCTCCCACCCAAAGGCATGAGGGCGTTGCTTTGCATCCATGAGGGGCTTGCGTTGCGTACATGAGGGCGTTGCGTTGCGTACATGAGGGTGTTGCTTGCCCTCCGGAAGGCGTGTTGGCTATTCGGCGTATTTGACGGAGCAGCCGTAGGGGCGGGTGACGGTGATTGGGACGGGCTTGCCCTGCATGGCGTCGGTGAGGGCCTCGGTGACGTAGTTGCGGGCGCCCTTGAGGTCGGCCTGGTCGGTGGTGGGCTTGTCGTCGATGGCTCCCTGGTAGATGAGCTTGCCGGCGGGGTCGATGACGAACATGTGGGGCGTGGTCTTGGCGCCGTAGAGACGGCCGATGGTGCCGGCGGGGTCGAGGATGGCGGCGGTGGGGGCGGCGTGCATGCGGGCGAGATAGTCCTTCTCTTGGGCGGGGGTGACGTAGCCCTGCTCGCCGGGCGCCGAGGAGATGACGCTGAGCCAGATGACGCCCTTGGCGGTCCACTCGCGCTGCAGGGCCTCCATGCTGCCGCTGAGGTAGTACTTGCGATCATAGGGGCAGCCCTGGTTGGCCCACTCGAGGACGACGTACTTTCCGCGGTACTGGCTGAGGGTCTGCGGGGTGTTGTTGGCGTCGGTACCTTTGAAGTCGGGCGCGGGGGAGTTGGGAGTGATGGCTGCGGCGGTGAGGGTGAGCGCTAGGCTGAGGGCCAGGGTGGAGATCTTCTTCGCGATGCGGGTCTGAAACATAGGGACACCTCGGGAAGATGGTGCCTTGCATGATAGCGCGGGGTTGGGGGCCCCTTGCAAGGGGTGGCTCAGACTCGATCTGGGCGGTTGTCGAGGAGAGAGGAAGACATACTCCAGGGGCTAAAGCCCGCGATCACTCTCTGGCTCTGAAAGCCAAGGCTAAAAGCCTTGGCTTACCTAGAAGCCACGGCTGTGAAACGCGGATCACAGCTGTGGAGGCTGGATTAGCCACGGAAGCCGTTCAGAGTGAACGCCATACTCCGACGAGAGATGCTGGCCGAAGTCCAAGGCAAGGCGTCTTAGGTCCGTCGCAGGTCTGTCGTAGGTCCGTCGCAAGAGACATGAGGGCGGTACTTTGTACCGTTCCTGAGATAGTGAAGGGCTTCCGGCCAGTGAGCTGGGGGCCCTTTCGTGTGTCTGGGGGCGTCTGGGAGGGTTTCTGGCAGGATTCAGAGCCTCTCCATAGCTGGCGAATCGTAAGTTAAACCAAGAAACTTGATATGGAACCCGTTGGTGAGGTGCCTACTATGGCTATCGCTTTACCTAACCTGCGAGGCTCATCTGGTCTCCTTTGCGGTGTCCTTGGCGGTGTCCTTAACGATGGCGTTGAGGACTACGTCCTTGGTGAGCAGCTCGGGAAGGACGTCGGCGGGGGCGTTGGGGCTGGCGGGGTAGAGGACGTAGGTGGGGACTCCGCTGCGGTGGATGGAGGCTAGTTGCTGGGTGATGGCGGGGTCGTACTTGGTCCAGTCGGCGCGCAGCAGGGTAATGTTGCGGGCGCTGAACTGGTGCTGGACGGCGCTCGAGTGGAGGACGAGCTTCTCGTTGACCTGGCAGGAGAGGCACCAGGCGGCGGTGAAGTCGATGAAGACGGGGTGGCCGGCCATGCGGGCGTCGTCGAGCGCCTGCTGGGAGTAGGGCTGCCAGGCCAGGGTGGTGTCCTTGGGCTGGTAGAGGGGGATGGCGAGGCCGATGGCAGCGAGCAGTATGGCGGCGATGGTGCTCGTGCGGCGGGCGGGCCATCTGCCCAGCGTGTATCCGGCGATGGCCAGCATGAGGAAGCAGCCGAGGAGAAGAGCGACCCGGTAGATGCCGGCGGTGCCTTCTCCCGCGAAGAGCGAGCCGTAGACGTAGGTGAGCCAGATTACGGTGGCGAAGAAGATGACGGCGGTGATCTGCTTGAAGACCTCCATCCAGGCTCCGGGACGGGGGAGAAGGCGGGTCCAGGCGGGTTGGAAGCTGAGCAGGAGGTAGGGCGCGGCGAGACCGAGCGCCAGGGCGGTGAAGATGGCGAAGGTCACGAAGGCGGGCTGGGCGAGGGCGAAGCCGATGGCGACGCCCATGTAGGGGCCGGTGCAGGGGGTGGCGACGACGGTGGCGAGCACTCCGGTGAAGAAGCTGCCGGTGTAGCCCTGCTTCTGGGCGAGCTCGCCGCCGACGCTGGTGAGGGAGAGGCCGATGTCGAAGAGGCCGGCGAGCGAGAGGGCGAAGAAGAAGATGCCGGCGGCCAGAAAGGTGAGGAAGACGGGGGACTGCAGCTGGAATCCCCAGCCGGCGTGGCTGCCGCCGGCGCGGACGCCGAGCAGGACGGCGACGATGATCCAGAAGGAGACCAGGATGCCGAGGGTGTAGACCAGGCCGTGGGCGCGGAGGTGCTTGCGCTGCTCGCCCGAGGACTGGACCAGGGCGAGGCCCTTGAGGAAGAGCACGGGGAAGACGCAGGGCATCAGGTTGAGGATGATGCCGCCGAGGAAGGCGAGGCCGATGGCGGGCAGGGCGGTCATGGCCGCTCCGGAGCCGGCTGCGGTGGGCTTGCCTGTGAGTGTGATGGCGGGGGTGGTGGGCGCGATCTCGCCGGGGGTGACGGGGGCGGTGAACTCGTAGGACTCGGTGTCGGAGAGCTTGAGTAGGCCGTGGAGCTGCGGGGGGAGCTGAGTGAGCTCGGGGGAGCGCTGGATGCGGAGCTGGATGCCGTCGGGCTGGACGTTGGAGGGGAGGGGGTCGATCTCCTGGTCGGCGGCGTTGACGATCTGGTCCTGATCGTAGGGGTAGAACTCGGCGTCCTTGTCGTTCTTGGCGCTGGGGAGGCCGGTGATGGTGAGGACGAACTCCTTCTGGCCGCCGGTGACGGTGACGTGGGAGTCGGCGGGCAGGGGCTTGGGGATGAGGGTGAGGGCCTTGCCGACAGCGCCGACGGGTTGGGGCGCGGGCGCGGGCGGGCCGACCACCAGGTTGAGGCCGAGGTGGGCCTTGCCGGGGATGCAGACCTCGCGGCAGACCAGCCAGTCGACGGCGGCGTCCACGTGGATGGGGCCGGGCTTGAGCGTGGGGGCGGCGGTGAAGGTGACGGGAAAGGCGGCGGTGTCCTCGTAGCCGAAGTCCATCAGGGGGCCGAGCGGGAGGCGGGTGGGCGCGGGAAACTGCAGGGGGGCGGCGGTGAGGCCGGAGGGGAGGGTCCAATGGATGTGGGGCGGCTCACCGGAGTCGCCGGCGTTGAGCCAGTAGACGTGCCACTTCTCCTCCATGGTGAGGACGAGGCCGGCCTGGAGGGTGCCGCCGGGGGCGAGGGTCGAGCCGAAGCTGACCAGCTCGGCGGTGAGATGCTGCGCCTTCACGGGGCCGGGGCCGCCGTCGCCGACGACTTGGAGCTGAGCCGAGCAGAGGGTGGCGAGGCTGAGGGCAAGGAGAACGGCCAGCAGGCGTGTGCGGATCTTCATCACTATTGATTGTAGGCTGGCGGGCGTGGGTTCAGCGCGGCTTCTGCGCGCGGAGGTCCGGTTCGGAGTCAGGCCAGGTGCGTGCGGCGGTGCTCGACCTGGATTTGGCGGTGCTCGATCATGATGCAGCGGTCCATGACGACGCGGATGCCGTTGGCTTCGGCGTGGGCGGCGGCTTCAGGGTGGACGATTCCCTGCTGCACCCACAGCCTGCCGAGGCCGAGGGAGAGCATCTCGTCGACGATGCCGGGGAGGAAGCTGGGGAGGCGGAAGACGTTGACCAGGTCGGGGGTGATGCCGGACTGGACGAGAGCGGTGAGCGAGGCGTGTGCGGGCTCGCCGAGGACGTGGGCGAGTGCGGGATTGACTGGGAGGATTCTGTAGCTGTGCTGCTGCATGTAGGCGGAGACGTAGTGGCTGGGCTTGGCGGGATTGTCGGAGAGCCCGACTACGGCGATGGTCTTGGTGCTTGTGAGCAGGGAGGGGATTAGTTTGGGGTCGTTCAATTTGTCCTCCTTGGGTGCGGGCCGGGGCTAAAGCCCCTTGTATCTTTGCGGGACGTTTCACCGGGCTGAAGCCCGGTGCTCCCACCTATGCGGGCCAGGCGTTGAGGAGGCGGCGGAGGACGATGAGTTCGCCGAGGTGGTAGGCGTTGTGGTCGGCGATGAGCAGGGCCTCGCGGAGGAGGTTCTGGCCTTCGCCCCAGCGGAAGGGTTTGTAGAGGTCGGCGCCGGGTTTTTCGAGCAGGTCTTCGAAGTGTTTGCGGTCGGCGCGGATGGCGGCGATGGTGTGGTCCCAGACGCTGGCGGAGGGCGGCTCGGGGGAGTTGAGCCAATAGTCCTCGGGCCACTTCATGGGGTGATAGCCGCCGGTGGGCGGTGCGGAGAAGTGGAGGATGTCGCGCTGGGTGATGCGCATGTGCTCGAGGATCTGCCAGGCGGAGTGCGGGAGCTTGTCGGGGACGGTACCGCGGAGGTGCGCGGGAAAGTCCTTAATGGCGGAGTCGAAGTCGACGTGGGCCTGGCCGCCGTCGAGGAGGGCCAGGAGCTGCTTGCGGAGTTCGTCGGTGCTCGCGTTGGTGGCTTCGGTGGATCGGGGCATGCGTTCCCTCCTGAGTCGGTTGGTTGGATGCGGGAGAGGATGCCTGCGGCTCGAATCATTGCTGCACTATAATCACTCCACCTAGATTGGATTTCCACGCATAATCACTCCACCTACTATGGGCTAACCGTTTTGTTTTCAATGGCTCCAGCGTTGCCCCTGTAGTTAAAAACTTCCCGTATAAGAACAAAAGCAAAAGCATCCTGTAGTTCACCCTGTGGACCCCGTGGATTCGGTGGAAACCGCCCTGGGGCTACCGCCCCAGACCCCGCCGCAAAAGCAACGACAACAACAAAAACTGCCTGGTGAGAGTGGATGCTGGGGGACGGCTCTGGCTAAAGAGCTGAAAGCACTGGCAATCGAACAGAAAGCGGCCTACAAGCGACCCGAAGGCTATGGTGGGCCTCGGATCCCAAAACGCTCCAAACGCCCCTAAGAGCACCAATCAATCGGCATCGCTTTGGGAGCGAGCCGGTCCCAAAGCGACGTTTTGTAGTCGACCGATTACACTCGGCTCATGTTCTCGATCCGACCGCTGCCCGAGTTCACCGCCTGGATCGACGACTTGAAGGATGAGGCCGTACGCGGTGTGGTCGTGGCCAGGATCAAACGGTTGGAACGCGGATTGATGGGAGACTTCAGGCGGTCGGTGACGGTGTTTCGGAGTTACGCATCCACCAGGGCGCGGGATGGCGCTTGTATTTCACGCAGCGGGGCACGCAGATCATTGTGCTGCTGGTCGGCGGCTCCAAGCGCACACAGAAAAAAGACATCAAGCGCGCCAAGGTATTGGCCGCTTTGCTGGATTGAGCGGAGGAACAATCATGAGCAAACGAATCAAGGTGGCCGATCTGCCCGAGTTCGACGCGGCGCATTATCTCGAGAGTGAGACCTCCATCGCTGCCTATCTGACGGACATTCTGGAAGCCAATGATGCAGCTTTGTTGGCTTCCGCACTGGGCGATATTGCGCGCGCTCGAGGCATGACCGAGATCGCGAAGACAGCCGGGATCACTCGGGAAGCTCTGTACAAAGCCTTGCGCCCTGGTAGCGCTCCACGATTCGACACCGTCAGTCGCGTATGCGCGGCACTCGGTGTGCGCCTCGTGGCCCAAGCCATCCATCCTACCCCGGACGCAGTCGGGGTCTGATGCCTAGTCCTGCTCTGCGTCGCTGGCAGGTTTCTTGACGGTGAGGGTAAGTCCGAACTGAGTGGCCTTGAGACGTTCGGGGGAGTCTGCGTAAAACTCTTCGAGCAGTGCCCGGAACTTGTCGGCGGAAGCCTCCGAGGAGACGGAGTTCCGCAACTTCCTCGACACCATCGAGAAGAGGGTGCCGGAAGAACTGGACGTTCACCTGATCCTGGACAACTACGGCACCCATAAAACGAAGCTGATCCGGGACTGGCTGGCCAAACGGCCCCGCTTCCACCTGCACTTCACGCCGACCTCAGCTTCATGGCTCAATCTGGTCGAACGCTGGTTCGCGCTGCTCACCGAACGACAACTCCGCCGCGGCGTCCACCGCTCCACCAAGGAACTCAAAGCCGCCATCGACGACTTCATCCAACACCACAACCAAGACCCAAAGCCCCTTCGTCTGGCACAAAACCGCCGACCAGATCCTCGACTCAGTCGCCAGGCTCTGTAAGAGAACTTTAGACTCAGGACGCTAGAACCTCTCGCATAGAGGGGATCGATGACGTGAGCGCACCCACTTGGACTGGGGCGTATCGACATATTCGCAGAATGAGTGTTTCCCTGATCTGCCGCGAAGAATCGTCCCTGCTACGAGCAAACTGAAGGTCCTTCGACTGCGCCTCTCGCGATGAGGCTGCGAGAGGCTTCGCTCAGGATGACACTTCTCAGATTTATCAGATACTTAGCTGAAACCTGTATTGGCCTAGACGGCCTTGCGCTGGAAGGTGGTCTTCTTGGTGTTGGCGAAGGAGTTTTTTACTTTGACGGAGGCGGTGGAGGCTCCGGAGAGCGGCTTTGCGCCGTTCTGGACCTGGGCGGCCTTCTCACGTGCTGCCTGCAGCTTCTGGGCCTTGCGGCCGAGTCCGCCGATCTTGATTGCGCCGGGCTTGGGGATCAAATCAGTCATATAGAAGTCCTCTCAAAAAAACGAAATATTCAGTAGTGATGCGGGTTTGTGGAGCGTATCAGCCTAGGTCGTCGGAGTCTGGTTCGATGGCGGCGGGGAAGTTGCCCTCGCGGCGCATGCGCAGGAAGCCGCGGATGAAGGGTTCGAGGTAGCCGTCGAGGACGCGGTCGACGTCGCCGACCTCGACGCGGGTGCGCAGGTCCTTGGCCATGCGGTAGGGCTGCAGGACGTAGCTGCGGATCTGCGAGCCGAAGCCGATGTCGAGCTTGGAGTCCTCGAGTTTTTTGGTGATGGCTTTCTTCTTGTCGAGCTCATACTCGTAGAGGCGGGAGCGGAGCAGCTTCATGGCGCGCTCTTTGTTCTTGTGCTGGGAGCGCTCGTTCTGGCAGCCGGCGACCAGGCCGGTGGGGATGTGGGTGATGCGGACGGCGGAGTCGGTCGTATTCACGTGTTGCCCGCCTTTTCCTCCCGATCGGTAGGTGTCGATGCGCAGGTCTTCCGTCTTGATGTCGATGACGATGGTGTCGTCGATCTCGGGCGAGACGAAGACCGAAGCGAAGCTGGTGTGGCGGCGCTTGGCGGAGTCGAAGGGGGAGATGCGGACCAGGCGGTGGACGCCGGTTTCGCCGGAGAGCAGGCCGAAGGCGAACTCGCCGGAGATGGTGAAGGTGACGGACTTGATGCCGGCCTCGTCGCCGTCCTGGATCTCGTTGATCTCGGTCTTGAAGCCCTCGCGCTCGGCCCAGCGGAGGTACATCCGCATGAGCATCTCGGCCCAGTCCTGCGACTCGGTGCCGCCGGCTCCGGGGTGGACGACGACGATAGCGTTGAGCGGGTCGGTCTCGCCGGAGAGCATGGTCTTGGATTCGAGCTTTTCGGAGAACTCGACCAGGGCGGGGATCTCGCGGGCGAGGTCGGGCTCGGTGTTTTCGCCCTCGCGGGCGAGCTCGAAGTAGGCATCGATGTCGTCGGAACGGCGGGCGAGCTCGGTGTCATCGGCGAGCAGGGTCTCGAGGCGCTTGCGCTCACGCATGAGCGGCTGGGAGCGGGCGGGGTCGGCCCAGAGGGTGGGGTCGGCGGTCTTCTCTTCGATGAGGGCTAGTTCGCGGCGGAGACGGGCGGCGTCAAAGATACTCCCGCAGCTCGCGAACCTTTTCGCGGACTGGGGAGTAGGTGTACTCGAGATCGGTGATCATAGAGGTCTAGTTTACTGCACCCCCACACATCGCGGTGGAGACTCGAATTCGTTGCGCCTCAACCCCACCTGTCGCCAGAAACGAGGCAAGGGCCCAGGGCTAAAGCCCTACACGGGATTGGGTTCATCTTCGCAGGGCTGAAGCCCTGCGCTCCCACCGAAGACGCAGGGCATTTCCACCGACCTGCGCCGAAGCAACCAGCGCCCCCTCCTACTGCTGGGAGCAGGATGCTTCACGGACACCGCCGGAGGCGGGCTGGGTGGTGGGTTCGACGGGCTGCCGTCGGCGGCGCAGGCTGGCGGCGAGAGTGAGGGCGGTGATCAGGGCGCAGAGGTAGGCGAAGAGGTCGCCGTGGGCGGCGTAGAAGGTGATGTCGCGCTCGTAGCCGAAGGGGACGTGCAGGCTGGTGCGGGTGTGGCGGGGAGCGGCCATGGTGACGTGGCCGCGCGGATCGATGGCGGCGGTGACGCCGGTGTTGGTGGAGCGCAGGATCCAGCGATGGTTTTCGATGGCGCGCATGCGCACCATGTTCAGGTGCTGCCAGGCGGCGCTGGTGTCGCCGTACCAGCCGTCGTTGGAGATGTTGATGAGCACCTGGGCTCCCTGGAGCTCGAACTGGCGCACCTCGTCGGCGAAGATCGACTCGTAGCAGATGAAGACGCCGTAGGTGTGGCCGGCGCTCCGGAAGACCTCGCGGCGGCGGCCGGCGTCGAAGGTGCCGACCTCGTTGAGCAGGTTCTTGGCGAAGAAGAAGAGCTGCTTGAAGGGGACGTACTCGCCGAAGGGAACGAGATGCATCTTGTCGTAGCGGCCGTCGAAGCTGCCATCGGGCGTGACGAAGTCGGCGGAGTTGTAGAGGTGGTAGCCGCGGTTGTCGTCGCCGGTGTCGTTGCTGTTGGTGCGGTCGATGCCGATGTTGCCCACGATGACGGAGGCGGAGCTGGCGCGGGCCAGGGAGGAGATGGCAGCGCGGAACTGGGGGTCGTTGTCCTGGAAGGGCGCGGGGGACTCGGGCCAGACGATCAGGTCGGTGCGGGGGGTCCAGGTCTGAGTCTGGGTCTGGGCTGGGCCTTCGGACGAGTTGAACTTGTGGAGGAGGACTACCTGTGGCGTTCCCGGAAGCTCGGGGATGCCGGCGAGGAAGGTGGGCGCGGGGTGGCGGCTGAGATAGGAGAAGGAGTCGAGCAGATCGCGGGTGGAGAGCTGCGGGCCGGTGTTCGCGGCTCCGACCTCCAGGTTCTCCTGCACCAGGGTTGCGGTGGCGGTGACGGGAGATTCGGGGATGGGAGGAAGCCGGTGGACGGCGACGACGTAGAGGACGCAGACGAGGACTCCGGCGAGGGTGAGTGCCGGGCGGGTGTAGCGGCGGTCGGGTAGCGTAAGGCGCAGGAGCCAGATGGAGTTGACCAGGGCGATGACGAAGGAGAGGCCGTAGGCTCCGGTGGTGGGCGCGAGGCGAGCGAGGAGGGGATTGTCGATCTGTGTGATGCCCAGCAGATCCCAGGGCAGGCCGGTGATGCGCGCGCGGGCGAGCTCGACCGCGACCCAGGCGATGGGTGCGAGCAGCAGTATTTGGTTGCGGCTGAGGTGTAAGCGCCGGAAGGCTCCTATGAGAGCGCCGAACAGAGCGTGATAGAGGCCGAGGTAGAGGCAGAAGAGGATGAGGATGCCGGCGGAGGTGGGCTTGGCCAAGCCGCCGTAGAGGTTCATCGTTTGGTAAATCCAGTAACAGTTACCTAAGTACCAGATAACTCCAGAGATATATCCGAGCGCCGCGGACTGGAGGACGGAGAGTGGTCGTGCAGCGGAGTTACGCTCCAGCAAGGCGTAAAGGAGCGGCAGCAGAGCGAACCAGCAGATGGCCGATCGCCAGAGCGGAACCGGTCCGGCGATGGGAAAGGGAAGAATCTGAAGGATGCCCGAGAGTGCCGCAAGGGCCCAAAGCCGCGCCGGAATAAGTCGCATCGCAGTCGAAGTCTACCATTGGAATTTCGCTTCGAGCTACAATCGTGGTTCATGGACCTCATTATTCATCTGGTTGCGAAGATTCTGGTGCCACTTTTCTTAATCGGGCTGGCGGGTTCGAGTGTGGTGGTTTTGATCAGCTTCGTCGAAGACCTCAGGGAGCTGCTGGGCCATGAGGACTAACCAGGGGCGCGCGCCCGGCATGGTGTCTTACCTACTTCCATAACTCAACTTCCAACTCATCTTCTACTTACCTTCTCAACTCCGGATTGGCACGCAAACCATCATGATCGTTCAGCAGACTGCTACTCGCCCTCCTTCGAATCGCGTACGTCTGGTAGTTGCATCCTCGGTGATGTTGACGTTCATCTCGTTCTGGCGCGCGGCGGCGATCGTGCTGAACGATCTGGGATCTTCGGCGTTCTACGCGGGTGGCATTGCGGAGGAGGCGGTCGGTAAATCGGCGCCGTGGTTCATCTTGGGCGTGATGCTGTTCAGCTTCGCGGTGCGCGCGGTGTATGTCGAGAGCTGCAGCATGTTTACCCGCGGCGGCGTGTACCGGATCGTGAAAGAGGCTCTGGGCGGGACGTTTGCGAAGCTGAGTGTGTCCGCGCTGATGTTCGATTACATTTTGACGGGGCCGATCTCGGGGGTCTCCGCGGGGCAGTACATCGTCGGCCTGCTGAATGAGCTGCTGCATCTTGGCTCAGTGCATCACTGGGTTGGGGGCGCTTTTTCGCACAATGGGGTGGCGCGGCAGCTGCCGGTGGATGGCACCTCGGCGGGGATCGCGGTGCTGGTGACGATCTATTTCTGGTGGCAGAACACCAAGGGCATCGAGGAGTCGAGTGACAAGGCGCTGAAGGTGATGCAGATTACCACGGTCATGGTGGTGATGCTGCTCGGTTGGGGCTTCTACTCTGTGTTTCGCAATGGAGCGCAGCTGCCGCCGCTGCCGATTCCCGGCAATCTCCACTTCAACCAGGATTCATTGGGGTTTCTGAAGCACACGAGCTTCGTGCGCAATCTGGGGCTGTTTGGCGTGCTGATGGCGTTCGGGCACTCGGTGCTAGCGATGAGTGGCGAGGAGTCGCTGGCCCAGGTCAATCGCGAGATCGAACATCCCAAGTTGAAGAACCTGAAGCGTGCGGCGATTGTGATTGCGCTGTATAGCTTCATCTTTACCGGCATCGGATCGCTGCTGGCGGTGATGCTGATTCCTGACTCGGTGCGGGTCTCGGTCTACCGCGATAACCTGATCGCCGGCATGGCCATGTACATGGTGGGACCGCTGGCCGTCCGCATTGCGTTTCGCATCTTTGTGGTCATTGTCGGGTTTCTGATTCTTGGCGGCGCGGTGAACACGGCGATTGTGGGATCGACGGGCGTGCTGATGCGGGTGGCTGAGGACGGCGTACTTTCTGAGTGGTTTCGCAAACCGCAGCGCCGTTTTGGGACGAGTTACAGGATCATCAATCTTGTTGTTGGGCTGCAATTGTTCACGATCCTGGTCTCGCGCGGCGATGTCATTATGCTGGGCGAGGCGTATGCGTTCGGCGTGATCTGGAGCTTCACCTTTAATAGTCTGGCGATGCTGGTGCTGCGCTGGAAGTATAAGGGCGAGCGCGGCTGGAAGGTTCCGGTCAATATCAAGATCGGACGGACTGAGATTCCCTTCGGGTTACTTTCGGTATTTCTGGTTCTACTCACCACAGCAATCGTCAATCTATTCACCAAGTCGGTGGCAACGGTCAGCGGCGTGCTTTTCGCGGCTGCATTCTTTGCCATCTTTTCTCTCTCGGAGCGTGACAACAAGCGTCGTCACGATATGACGGCGCGCCAGATGAAGGAGCATTTTCAACTGGAGCACAGTGACGATATCCGGGCTGCGGCACTGGGTATCCGTCCTGGCGCGGTGATTGTAACTATGCGTGATCCGGCGAATCCATTCCCCTTGAAGTGGGCGCTTTCCCGGATTAATACCGATGAGCAGGACCTAGTGGTATTGGCTGCGCGGATGATGGGCATGGGTGGCCCGGAGTATGTGAGCGCCGACGATCAACTCTTCAGCGACCATGAACAGATGCTGTTTACGAAGGCGGTATCGCTGGCGGAGAGCTTTGGCAAACATATCTCCTTATTAGTTGTACCGGCAGGAGATATCTTCGCCGCGCTGGTAAAAACCGCTAACGCACTGGAAGCGTCGGCTGTTGTTTGTGGACTATCGACGAAGCTTTCTGCGCAGGAGCAGGCCTACCACACGGGGCAGGCATGGGAGCAGTTGCCGGAGCCAAAGCGGCAATTCACCTTTTATGTGGTGAGTCCGGATGGGGAGGCGCAGAGCTTTTACATCGGCCCGCACACTCCCACCATCCAGCCTCACGACGTGCAGTTGGTGCATCGGCTATGGCTGAATCTGCGCAAGACGCAGGACATGCCGGAGCTTCACCACTGTGACATCATTACCTATGCGCTCCACCGCTTGGCAGATGAGTTTGCGCGAGATCGGGAAGGGACGATGCGAGATCTGCGGCAGTCGATCGCGGAGGCGAACAGCCATCAACGACTGGGCAGCGCTATTCACATTCCCAGCATGGAACAGCGTGGTCCAGAGCAGGATCGACCTGATGATGCGAGTGAGAAAAATCGTTCTGCAGTAACTCCCGATTCCAAGCAACTAACTTCCGGGAGCAAAAAGTAGGACTTAGGCGATTTACCGGGGCGCAATAGGTTTGCAACTTAGGACGCGGTTCTGTATGGTTTGGAGTGAAGTAACTTTTGTGTAGCCCTGGGTCTCGAGCAAATACGAGGGTAAATTCGGAGGCATCAAGTGGAAGTAAGTCGCATTATCGCAGAGATTGATGGGCAGATCGCCAAGCTGCAGCAAGCGCGGGCATTGTTGGCGGGAGGTTCAGCCACCGTGCGTGCTGGCCGCGGCCGCCCCAAGGGAAGCAAGAACTCGGCGACGGGGAAGGCAACTCCGGCGGCGCCAGTTGCGCGCAAGCGCAAGCTGAGCCCGGAGGGCCGCAAGCGCATCGCTGATGCCATGAAGAAGCGTTGGGCCGAGCGCAGGAAACAAACCGGCAAGTAAGCAAAAACCCAAGGTAGATTCCCGAAGCAGGTTCTGGAGCTGAAAAGCGCGAGGTCCCCATCTAAGAGGGCCTCGCGCTTTTTGTGTCTGCTTTTAGGTTTACTCTCTCCAGCCGTCGATCGAGGCCGGCGATTTAGCGAGTAGCGATCACTTCGCTCAAGTTGTCCTTCGCCAGGAAGAACTTATAACCGCTGAAGGCCTGCAACAACTGCTCGATTTGGCGATTGCTGTAGGTATTCAAGAGAGGATGGTTGCCGATTCGCTGGATCTCCACGGCGTTGGTGGGCGTGAGGTGATAGCGCGAGAACCGGATCTCCGCACCAATGGCCTTGGCGTGAAAGAAGGTGAGCATCAGGCCTCCCGGCTTCATGGCGTCATAGATTCGCGCCAAGACCGGCTGCAGCAATTGAGAAGGCAGGTAGTCGGCGGTGTCCCAAAAGGTGACGACATCGAACTTGCGGTCCTGGAAGTTCAGGTTGGTGTCGATGAACTTCGCGGCGTCGAATTGTGGGCTATCGTCATCTTCTGCGGCCAGTTTCCATTCGGGCTTGGCCGCCTCATCCACCAGATTGGCCATATAGATACTGTGGCCGAGGCTGGTGACGTAGTTGATGTTGACCGCCGACGTGGGACCTATGTCCAGGATGCGAAGGCCCTCGTTGGAGGTAAGAAATTTCTGCAGATGCTGCCAACCGCTGGAGTGTCGAGACTCACGGTCTCCGTGTCCATGCTGGCTCGGCGTACGACTGCTACTGAAGGGGCTACGCATTCCTCTATTTTTCTCCACCCGAGGCCGATTTAGGCCTTTTGTCCGCTGAATAAGGTCGCTGCCGGTGCCGTTTGGGGAAGCGGAGCCGCAGCGGTTTCGTGTTTCACCGCGGGGGCGACAGGAGCGGCACCGGTGATCTCGATTCTTCCCTTGATCGACGCCAACTCTTCGATCGAAAGCCGGCTGGCCGTGATATCTCCGTGCAGCACCGCGGACTGACGCAGGTCGACCCGCCCAGAGGCGCGGACATTGCCCTCGATGTGGCCAAACACGATGACGTCACGCACCTGAATGTCGGCCCTTACGCGGGCGTTTGGACCAACCGTCAGGCGGTTTCCGGAGATGGCGATGGTGCCCTGGATTTCTCCGTCGAGGTAGAGATCTTCACTGGCGGAGAGCTCTCCTCGAATCGTAACGGACTTTCCGATCACCGTTGAATCCTCCACTTGCTTCATGCGTTATCGTCTCCCTGTGTGCGGCGTGTGCTCCTGGCCACTTGCCCGAACTATACCCAAGCCGGTGCCCGGAGGCAAACGGGAAACCTTGTTTGAGGCTGTAACGTCTCATCAATACAATGGGGTCTAGGGGACGCGCGCAGCGAAGGCCTCTCAGCGAAAAAACGAGGTAAGGGACTTGCAGCAAGGAGCAGGAAAAGCAGGAACGAGAGGGCGACAATCCTGCCTGGAGCTAGCGTTGGGGCTCATTTTGCTCGGCAGCGCGCTGCCTGCCGCGGCGCTCCTCTCACCGGCAGACACGAACCAGGATAAGGGGTTGCTGGCGATCCCGGCGAAGAACTGGGTGATCGATGCGGCGGCGAAGGAGATCGAGATCATTGTGCATCCAGGATCTTACCTTCGCTACCACGAGCGTCTGATCGATGCCAAGGGCGACGAGTTGCGCGATGTAATCGAGACCAAGGATGGAACGGTGGCTCGCCTGATCATGCGGGATAATCGCCCGTTGACCGCGGAGGAGGATCAGAACGAGCGGGATCGCTTGAACAATCTGCTCGGGCATCCGGGAGATTTCTCCAAGCACGTCAAGACGCAGGCGGCGGGCAAGAAGATCGCCATCGATCTGATCAAGTTGATGCCGGACGCCATGATCTATACCTACGCGTCGGGCCAGCCTCAGACTCCGAAGAGCCCGGATCCGCAGGTGGTCATAGACTTCACTCCCAATCCGAAGTTCAACCCGCCTTCGCTCTACAGCGAGGGACTGCTCGGGTTGCGGGGCCGGATGTGGATTGACGCCAAGACCGGAGAGATCGTGCGCATCGAGGGCGATATCTTTCAGAGCATCAACTGGGGCTGGGGGATGCTGGCGCATATCTATCCCGGGGGGAAGGTCGATCTGGAGCAGACCGACGCCAGCGGGCCGCGATGGAACATGACCCAGTTCCATGAGCAGGTAACGGTGAAGGCGCTCATGGTGAAGACGCTGAAGGTGAATGCGGAGGGAGAGGTCTCCTGCTTTCAGGCGCTGCCGGGACCGATGAGCTACACGGATGCCATTCACCAGTTGCTGAGTACGCCGCTGCCGCGCAACTAGGGTGGTGAGTCTGAGGTTCGCTGCAGATTCTCAGCTATGAGTGCGATTGCCCTCCTTCGACTCCGCTGCGCTCCGCTTCAGGATGACAGCGTTTGATTTAAAGAGAACAGACAGAGGCAAGGACAAAGGCGCGCAGCAGATCCTCCCGCTGCGGGGAAGGATGACAGGTGTAGGGTAGGGGCTTAAGACTCAGGCCATGACGCGGGCACGGGGCTTGAGTGTGGTCTTGCGGACGGTGAGAGTTTCGACGCGGTCGCGTTGCACCTCGAAGCCTCTACCGGGGATGTCCGGCACGGTGATCTCGCCCTGGGGGCTTACGGTGACTGCGGGCTCGATGATGTCCTGGTGCCAGTAGCGGCCGGAGGCGGAGACGTCGCCGGGGAGCGAGAAGTTGGGCAGCGAGGAGAGCGCGATGTTGTGCGAGCGGCCGATGCCGGTCTCGAGCATGCCGCCGCACCAGACAGGAATGCCGCGCTCGGTGGCGGCGTTGTGCACGGCGATGGCCTCGCTGAAGCCGCCGACGCGTCCGACCTTGATGTTGATGATGCGGCAGGACTCCATGTCGATGGCTGCCAGAGCGTCGCGCCGGTTGCGAATCGATTCGTCCAGGCAGATCGGGGTTTCGAGCCGCTTCTGCAGCATGGAGTGGAAGTAGAAGTCGTCGTACCAGAGCGGCTGTTCGATCATCAGCAGGTGGAAGCGGTCCCAGTCAGCGAGACGATCGATGTCGCGCATGCGGTAGGCGGAGTTGGCGTCGCAGCTGAGGAGGATGTCGGGCCAGCGGTTGCGGACCGCTTCGAAGATCGCGGTGTCCCACTCCGGCTTGCACTTCAGTTTGATGCGCTGGTAGCCGGCGGCCAGCTCTTCGGCGATCTTGTCCATCAGCCGCTCGGGCGAGGATTGGATGCCGATGGAGACGCCGCAGGGGATGCGCTCGCGCGTGCCGCCGAGCAGGCTGGCCAGCGAGACCCCTTCCATCTGGGCTTCGAGGTCCCAGACAGCGTTCTCGAGCGCGGCCTTGGCCATGCGATTGCCACGGACCTGGTGGAAGATCTTGGGACAGCTACCGCCGTAGAGGACCTCTCCCTCGAGCAGCTTGGGGGCGAGCTCGGATTCGATGCAGAGCCAGGCGGTGTCGACGGTCTCTTCGCTGAAGAAGGGGTGTTCGCCGGCGACGCACTCGCCCCAGCCGGTCAGGCCATCGGCTTCGACCTCGAGCAGGAGGATGCGCCGCGCCGTGGTCACTCCAAAGCTGGTCTCAAAGGGATGGGCGAGCGGCAGATGAATCTCGCGCAGGTGGATGGCATCGATCTGCATTGGCTTGGTCATGGAAGGCCCCTGAAAAAAGTTCGGTTGCTGCGGTTCTCTTGCTGCCGTTGAAACGGTCGAAGTGCGGGAGAATCTCGTTTTTATTTATGCCAATTTAACTTGTATTGATTTTACTTACTGCCTAATGGAAATCGACTCGGTGTCCCTTCCAGGCGTGGAGTCATTGGTTCCCTGCCCCGCGACCGAGAAGATATATGCCATTGCCCTGCGGATCCCGCGTGAAGCCCAGTACACAGAGACCGCGGGTGAACGCGGCCTGGAATGCACCGCGAACCTGCAACTGCAGGGCCGCAGCTTGTTGAGCGAACTTGGGATCCCGTTTCCAGTCAGCGATCTGCTGCGGTACTTCGATCCGTTCGAGAGCGATGGGTGCTTCCGGTTCTCCGCGCAGGACGGCCTCGACACGGGGAGAGCGCAGCCACCACTCCGCATATAGCCTATCTGTCGGCAGGCCAGCCTGCAACGGCGACGAGGATGGACCGTAGAAATCGGGCTCGTATCTCCTGGAGATTGCACCAAGCCTGGTGATATTCAGGTAGGCGTTCTTGATCTCGAGCGGATCGAAGGTCCACTCCATGCGATCGATACCGCGGGCGAGGGCGTCGTCGCGCTGGGCCAGCTTCAGCCTGCGTCCCAGGCCGGCGTTGCGGTACTCCGGCAGAACGGCGAGCATGTGCGAGTGCAGATAGGGACTGCCGTCGCGATAGCCGGGCAGGGCCATGGCGAAGCCGATCATCAGGTCGCCATGGGTGCGATCGAAGGCGCCGATGACCTGTCCGCCGATCTTCTCTGCGAGCAGGAAGAGGCGGCGGGGGACGATATCGCCGCTCTCGTAGCCCCAGACGGCGCCCTGCAGATCGACGCAGCGCTGAAACTGGTCGAGCGTGGTGCAGGGGGCGATGGTGATGTCTGCGCGCGGAGTCGGAGTTGCCATCGACGAGTTTATGAGCCTTCCTCCCGTTTCGCACCGGCCCAGAGAGCTTCGAGCTCCGCTGGAGCCAACTGCTCCAGATTACGGGCACCAGCGGCGTTATCGGCACCAGCGGCCGTGGTTTCCATAGCGCCAAAACGGCGGCGGAACTTAGCGTTGGTGGCGCGCAGCGCAGACTCGGGATCGACCTTCAGATGGCGGGCGAGATTGACGGCGGTAAACAACAGGTCGCCGAGCTCGGCTTCGATGGCGGCGCTGTTCGTGCCTGCGTGGTCCGGATCGGCCGGGTTCACCTCCGCGTGCAGCTCGGCGATCTCCTCCTGGAGCTTGTCGAAGAGGCCAGCGGCGCGGCCGTCTGGGTCGGGCCAGTCGAAGCCCACCTTGGCCGCCTTCGAGCCGAGTTTCGATGCCTCTAGGATCGCCGGCATGGAGCGCGGGACGTCGTCGAGCAGGGAGACGCGAGGCTTGGTCGTTTTATCGCCCTCTCCATCCTGCGCAGCGCGCCGGATCTTTTCCTCGCGCTTGATCTGCTCCCAGTTGCGCAGCACGGTGCCGGAATCGGTGGCCACGGCGTCGCCGAAGATGTGGGGGTGCCGGCGGATGAGCTTGGCGTTCAGGTTTTCGACGACGTCGGCGATGTCGAAGTGGTTGGCCTCGGCCGCCATCTGGGTGTAGAAGAGCACCTGCAGGAGAAGGTCGCCGAGCTCGTCCTTGAGGTCGGGCCAGGCCCGGCGCTCGATGGCGTCGAAGACTTCGTAGGTCTCTTCGAGGGTGTGGCGCTTGATGCTGTCGAAGGTCTGCTCGCGATCCCAGGGGCAGCCGTCGGGGGCGCGCAATCGTGCCATGATCTCGACCGCACGCGCGAACTGGGCGGCAGCGGCAGCTTGGGCAGGAGGGATGGGGTACGCCGGAGACGGCGACTGCTTGGGGAGGATCGACTCTGCCATGCTTTGACTTTACTCCTTCCGGCTTTGACTCCACTCGCCTCAGATTGACTCCTTCGGTGCCCTCGGTTTCGCCGGGAGGGGGGGGTGCAGTATGCTTCATTCCAGACCGATGCCCACACCGATATCCCCACCGACGCATCTCCCCAAGGCCAACGAGACCAAGCAAAAGGATCGCTCCCGCGGGTGGTTGTTGCTGCTGCTCCTTCCCTATTTGGGACTCTGCTTCCCGGCACTCTACGCTCGCAGCACGCCCGCGCTGTGGGGATTTCCTTTTTTCTACTGGTATCAGTTTGCGTGGGTGGTGCTGGCGTCCGTGCTGATGGGGGTGGTCTATCGGCGCATGCGTCGGTAGCCGGCCGCAGCCGAGCGCGTCTGGCCGCCTGATCTCTGGCGCTTAAAGAGGCGGACGGGACCCTTTGGGAGGTCCCGTCGCTGGGGTGGAGAGAGCGCATCTTAACCGCAATGCGCCTGGACAAGCGGAGGTGGTGGTGCGGTAGTGTGGCGAGGTTGGGTGATGCAGCTTAGGGACGACCGGTCTATTGGCCGCTCGGACTGGGTGCGGGCTGCGAGGCATTGCCCATGTTGGTCATGAGCTTTACTTCGACCCGCCGATTCTTTGCTCGGCCTGCAGGAGTCTTGTCGGTCGCAACCTGCTGATCTTTACCGATACCAATCAGATAGAACTTGTGGGGTGGAACGTTGTATTTGGTTGCAAGATAATTTACGACCGCATCGGCACGCCGCTGGCTGAGCTGGTAGTTGTATTGCGCGTCGCCGGTGCTGTCGGTTCCGCCGGTCACCTCGAGCACGTAACCCCGGGTGGAGGAGAGTGAGGCGGCGAAGTCGTCGAGCTGCTTGCGATCGGCTGCCGTCAGCACTGCCTTGTCGAAGCCGAAGTTGACGGTGACGTCGGCGACCGGCTTGTAGTTGTCGAGGTTGGCGATGACTCCGGCCAGGGTATCGACGCGGTTGTAGGCCTCATGGGCGCTCTGGCCGGCGGTGGTGGCCGCCTGCCCGGCGGCGTCGGCGTGCTGCCCGGCGGTATCGGCGGCGCCCTGGGCGCCGGCAATCCCCTTCTGGGCGCGCTCGTCGGTGTCGACGATGTTGCGGTGGTCGCTGGCGGTCTTGGCGTCCAGATCGTTGGTCTGCTGGATCAGCGGAGTGGTTTGCGAACGGACGTAGTTCTTGGACGCGCAGCCGGTGGTCAAGCCAACCGACGCGGTGAGCAGGAGCGCGGTCAGACCGGTGAGAGGGCCAAGCCAAAGCGATACCGTTCTGCCTTCAAGATGGGTGCATGTGTTCATCGTTGTCTCCCGTTGTTGGGTATTGCCAAGAGGGTCATAGCAAGTACCGAACCAAAATCGAAGTAGAAGTTGTAAGTCTTTTCTCATGAAAAAGATAGCCTCAAAATGCAGACTTTACGGTTCCGTGCTGGGTCAGCTGCGAATGCAATTTCTGCCCGGCCGAGGCGTCAAATTCTTCCCGGTGCGAGCGAGCCGGTTTCGGGTTGCCTGAGGAATAACATCCTTTTGTTGCTGTAAAAACTGCTGCGAGGTTCCCGTCTCAGGCACTGACGGCAGGTGCAGCAACGCCCCGCAGCCTCGGGCGCGAATCGAACGGACTCGACTGACGGACTACACTGACGATCTACACTTGAGTTGGATGTAGGTTGGATGTAGCTCGGCCATGGATCTTCTGGAAAAAATTCGCACCCTGCCCACTTTGCCCGGGTGCTATCTGTACAAGAATGCCGAAGGCGTGGTGATCTACGTCGGCAAGGCGAAGAACCTGCGCGCGCGGGTGCGGTCGTACTTCCTCGAGGCGAGCCAGGCCAACGCCAAGACCGGATCGCTGATGCGCGAGGCGGTCGATGTCGAGTACATCACGGTGGACAATGAGCGCGAGGCGCTGGCGCTTGAGAACAACCTGATCAAGCAGCGCAAGCCGCGCTTCAACATCCTGCTGCGCGACGACAAGACCTACCCGTACATCAAGCTTACGCTGCACGACCGCTATCCCAAGGTGTTTGTCACGCGGCGGCTGCGCAAGGACGGCAGCGCTTACTTTGGGCCGTACTTTCCCGGCAATCTCGCCTACCGGCTGGTGGATTTGATCCATCGCAGCTTTCTGATTCCGAGCTGCAAGGTGGATCTGTCGCGCTATCATCCGCGTGCCTGCCTGCAGTACTACATCAAGCGCTGCCTGGGGCCGTGCGTGGAGGGCCTGACGACGCCGGAGATCTACAAGCAGACGATCCGCGACGTGCAGCTGTTTCTCGAGGGCCGGCCGAACGAGCTGGAGCAGTCGCTGACGGGGCGTATGGCGGCGGCGGCGGAGAACGAACAGTTCGAGCTGGCGGCGCGGCTGCGCGACCAGATCGTCACGCTGCACCAGATGCAGGACAAGCAGAGGATCGCCACGGCCGATAACGAGGACGCAGACGTCTTCGGCTTTCACTTCGAGAACGACATGCTGGCGGTGAACCTGTTCCATATGCGGGGGGGCAAGATCGTCGACCGGAGAGACTTCTTCTGGGAGGATCTGCCGGATCTGACGGGGCTGAGCGGCGAGTCGTTGAACGACACCGATGAGGTGCGGGGGTTGGCCAAAGACGACGCTTGCGCTGCGCCGGCCGAGGCGGGAGCGCAGGCGCCGTTCAGTCCTTCGGCGTTCTTCTCCGCACTGCTGAAGCAGCTGTACCTGGATCAGAGCTACGTTCCACGGTCGATCCTGGTGCCGGTGGACTTCCCTGACCGGGCGGTGCTGGCCGAGCTGCTGGCGGAGCGCACCCACCACAAGGTGGAGCTGGCGGTTCCGCAGCGCGGCGACAAGCGCTCGCTGGTCGACCTGGTGTGCCAAAACGCGCGGCAGTCGTACGACCAGCGCTTCCGGGTGCTGCAGCCCAACCAGAAGGCGATCCAGGAGGCGCTGCAGGAGGCGCTGACGCTGGAGGAGCCGCCGCGCCGCATCGAGTGCTTCGACATCTCGCACATCCAGGGGGCGGAGACGGTCGCCTCGATGGTGGTGTGGGAGGACGGCGGGATGAAGAAGTCGGAGTATCGCAAGTTCCAGGTGCGTACGGTGAGCGGCGTGGACGACTTTGCCAGCATGCGCGAGATCATCCATCGGCGCTACAAGCGGCTGCTGGAGGAGAAGAAGCCGTTTCCGTCGCTGATCCTGATCGACGGCGGTCTGGGCCAGCTGCATGCGGCGTACGCGGCGCTGGAGGAGATCGGTGTGACGCTGCAGCCGCTGGCGTCGATCGCGAAGAAGGAGGAGATCATCTACGTGTACGGGCAGGAGGACGATCCGGTGGTGCTGGATCGCCGCTCTCCGGTGCTGCATTTAGTGCAGCAGATTCGCGATGAGAGCCACCGCTTCGCCGTCACCTACCACCGCAAGCGCCGGCAGATGCGCGACCGCGAGAACGAGCTGGACGCCATCCCCGGAGTGGGGCCGCGCACCAAGCAGCGGCTGATCGAACACTTCGGGAGCGTCCGCGGCATCCGCCAGGCCAACCGCGACGCGCTGACGGCGGTGGTGAGCACGGCGACCGCGGAGAAGATTTGCAGGCACTTCGCCGGGGACGGTGGAGCTGCCCCATCCCCGGCTCTCCACATCATCAGCTAAGTATCAGACAGGTATCAGAGCAGGCCCGTATCCAATCCGTCGATAAACTTGATGCCGGGAATGTGTAACTTGGTGAGGTTCTTGTCGCCGGTGAGAAACAGGTCGATGCCCGCCGCGGCGGCACAGGCAAGATGAATCGAGTCGGCGGCCGAGGTTCGATGCTTCACACGGATGCGTCCAAAGGTATCGGCTGCGGAGGCGTCGAAGGGCAGTATCCTGACTCCCGCGCTCTGTATCCCGGCACGCACCCGTGCTGCTTCGGCGGACGACTTATCCCGGAGCACCCCGGCCAGGATCTCTCCCAAGGCAAGCGCGCTGGTACAGATTTCGTCACCGCGTTCCTGTGAACGGCGCCGCAGATAGGCGACACGATCGCCGAACTGAGCGTCCGCCTGGAAGAGATAGATGAAGAGCATGGTGTCCCAAAAGATGCGTGTCATTCGCTGACCGCCTTATCTCTTCGCATCTCCCGGACGAACGCATCTGCGCCCTCGCGGATGACGCCTTTGAGCACCCCCATCAGTTCCAGAAGGGGATCACCTGCGGGGTGGAGTGACCCAGGTTGCGGAGTACGCTCCCGTACGCTGAACTCGTAGATCGTATCTACCTTCCGGGGCTTGCCCTTCCCGCCGCGCAGTTCGAGCCTCGTACCCGAGAACTTATCGGACTCCAGTGCGCTGCATATCTGGTTGATATGGCGGGCTGGGAAGCCTTCGCGCATCAAAGTCTTCTCAAGATCGCCCCACGCGGATGCGAACCTCTTCGCCATTCGGCATCGCTGGATCGACGTAGTCCCGTTCCGCAACTTTGCGGACCAGTTCACTTCTTCCCAAGGCCATCGAAATCTTCCTCAAGATCCGATACCAAACATACAGTATTTAAATCCTGGATATACGGAGATATCCGGACAGACTGCCCCACGTTTTCCGCCCTCTGGGGAACCGCGCACTTGATCCGCTCGTATGGCATCATGAACCACACCTTGCGAACACCCGGGTTTCTATCCATGCTCAGCACACAGCCTCTCGCCCGCACAACCGTTGATCGTCCCGCCGACCCTGCGCTACGGGCTGCGCTGCAGTTGGCGTTTTTGTTCGCTGCGATCAAGCTGGCCGTGCACGTTGCCGCGAATCTGTGGGAGGCGCATATCGGCTATGGCTACTTTCGCGACGAGATGTACTACATCGTGTGCGGCCGGCATCTGGCGTGGGGATATGTGGACCACGGGCCGGTGGTCGCGGTGCAGGCGCGGTTGTCGGAGCTGCTCTTCGGGCGCTCGCCGGCTGGGCTGAGGCTGCTTTCGGCGCTGGCTGGCGCGGCCCGGGTCTTTTTGACTGGGCTGCTGGCGTGGTCGCTGGGTGGGCGGCGGCCGGCACAGGGGCTGGCGATGCTTGGTGTGCTGGTCGCGCCGTATTACCTTGGCATCGACAGCTTTCTTTCCATGAACTCGTTCGAGTCGCTGTTCTGGATGCTCTGCCCGCTGGCGCTGGTCTGGATACAGAAAAACAACCCCGGGACAGAGAAAAGCAATTCCGAGATACAGAAAGACAACCCCGGGATCCTCCGCGGAGGGTCGGAGCGGCTCTGGCTGCTGTTCGGCGCCTCGGCCGGGGTGGGGCTGCTGAACAAGCCATCGATGACCTTCTTCCTGGTGGCGTTGCTGCTGGCGTTGTTGGTTACGCCGCAGCGGCGTCTGCTGTGGAGCCGGTGGGCGACGGCGGGGATCGCGCTGATGCTGGTGATCACGCTGCCGAATTTGCTGTGGCAGGTTCACAATCATTGGCCGACGCTCGAGTTCCTGCGCAACGGCCAGCTCGGCAACAAGTCGATCAAGCTGGGACCGATAGCCTTCGTGCTCCAGCAGATTCTCCTTCTGGGTCCGTTGAATGCGTTGATCTGGGGGGCGGGTCTGGTGCATCTGCTGCGGCGTTCGAGCGGTGGTCCGGAGGGTCGTCCCTCAGCGGATATCGACGGCCGATGGCTGGGGCTCACCTTTGTCTTTTTTCTGGCGATCATGATGGCGCTGCACGGCAAGGACTACTACGTCACGCCGATCTACCCGATTCTCTTTGCCGCGGGCGGCATCGCGTGGGAGCGGAGCTTTGCCCGGCGGCGGCGGGTGATCGCTGACCGCGTTTATGCCTTCCCTGTCTTCGAGACGGTGCTGGTTGCCGGAGCGGTGTTTCTTCTGCCGCTGGCGCTGCCGCTGATGCCTCCGGCGCAGTGGGTGAGTTACATGAAGACGACGGGTCTTTATGCCATCAGCACCAACTCCGAGACCTCATCGAGCGGCCCGCTACCACAGTTTTTTGCGGACCGCTTCGGCTGGCAGGAGGAGGTCGACCAGGTGGCGCGCGTCTACAACGCGCTGCCCTCTGAGCAGCGGCGGATCACGGGCATTATGTGCGACAACTACGGGGAGGCCAGCGCAATCAACTTCCTGGGCCGTGGCCTGCCGGTCGCCATCTCCGGCCACAACAACTACTACCTTTGGGGGCCACAAGGGTACAGCTTCGACTCGATGATCCTGATTGAAGGTTCCACGCCGGAGCATCTGCAGCGGTACTTTCGATCGGTGCAGGTTGTGGGTCATATGGGGACGACCTACTCGATGCCCTACGAGCACAAGACCATCTTTCTGGTCAGTGGCCGCAAATTTGATACTGCTGGCCTTTGGCCGCAGAAGAAGGATTATTTCTGATTCTTTTGATTCCGGATGCTTCGAGCAAGCGCGCGGCCTGAGCCCGATTCGCATCACTCAAAGAAAGGCGCGTTCAAACGAAGCGATGAAATGGATGCCGGGGACGATCTTGCTGGTCAGCCGATCGTCGTTCGTGATGAAGAGGTCGCATCCCGCATGGCCTGCACAGGCAAGCTGTATGGCATCGGGAGCCTTGATCGTCCTGTCCTGGCGCACCTCTGCGAGGCGTCTCGCCGCAGCTCGGCCAAAATCAATCAGCGTGACTGCCGGTGGCTGCAGCAGATCTTCATAGCGGGATGCCAGTTCGAAGTTCCTTTGCGCAAGCGGGCGTACGAGCAGTTCTCCCAATGTCAGCGAGGAGGTGATGATCTCGTATCCCCGTTCGCCAATGGACTCGACGAGTTCGATCGCACGCTGCTTCTGCTGTTCCGTGCCTTCAATCAGGTAGATGAACAGGTGGGTATCGAAGAAGACACGAATCACTCCCAGCCCTCACGCAACTCTCGGATGTATTCGTCCGCATCGACGCCCTTCCATATCTCCGCGCCAAGACCCACCAGTTGCAACAGCGGATGGCGCTTGGGTTCGCTGGTCACCTGGCCGCGAGCATATTCGACCTTCGCATATTCGATAAGGTGCCGATACCCCTCCGGAACCTCCGACGGCTCCGGCCAATGCTTCGCATTTCTCTCAGGATGAATCTGATCCCCTGACGCAGAAGCCGTCTGGTGCTCTTGCCGGTGGCATAGAGCATGCTGTGGGCCAGCGGATTCGGCCTGCGATTGGCAACGCAGTGGATGGATGCGTGAACCGGGGTTCCAGGACGCAGACTGCCGTGGAGATTTTCGCGCCCTACCCGCTCCATGATCTCCTTCACCGTAAAGTCCTCACGTTCCGGACTTTCCCTGTGGAGGAGACAGATCGCCAGAAAGACCTCAGCAGCACACGTGATGGAGCCGGCAATCCTCATGTCAACATTTCATCATATGTTAGATATGATCAACTGCGGTTCTTTATGGAGCTCTCGTAGACCTTGACGTACTCCTGCGCTGGGCCGCGCCAGCTGAACTCCTGGGCCATGGCGCGGCGCATCATGGCTGTCCATACCGGCTTATCCTCGAAGGTGGCGAGTGCCCGCTTTATGGCATCGAGGAGAGCGGCGGAGTCGTAGCCGCGGAACTTGAAGCCGTTGCCTGCGCCGGCGGGCTGCTCGTCGATGGTGTCCTCGAGGCCGCCGGTGGCGCGGACGACGGGAATCGTCCCGTAGCGGAGACTGTAGATCTGGTTCAGGCCGCCGGGCTCATAGCGGGATGGCATCAGGAAGATGTCGGCGCCGGCCTCGATCTTGTGGGCGATCACGTTGTCGTACTTCACCATGACGACGACCTTCTGCGGATACTTTCGGGCGGCCTCGGTGAGCAGGCGCTCGTAGAACTCCTCGCCGTTGCCGAGCATGAGCAGGACCATGTCCTCTTCGACAAGGCGATCCAGGATCTCAACGATGAAGTCAAAGCCCTTCTGGGTGGCGAAGCGGGAGACCACGCCGATGACGGCGGTGTGATCGGCGACCGCTCCCATGCCGAAGGCGTGGAGCAAATCGCGGCGGCACTCTTTTTTGCCGGAGAGGTCGTTGGCGCTGTAGTGGGCGGCGATGTAGGGGTCGTGGGCGGGGTCCCACTCGTCGTAGTCGACGCCGTTGAGAATGCCTACCAGGTCCTTGCTGCGGCGGCGCAGCAGGCCGTCGAGGCCGTTGCCGAACTCCGGCGTCTGGATCTCCTGGGCGTAGCCGCGGCTGACGGTGGTGAGCGCGTCGGCGTAGACGATGCCGCCCTTGAGGAAGTTCACCTTGTCGTAGTGCTCGAGCTTGTCCATGGTGAACAGGTCCCAGGGAAGCAGCAGCGTCTCCATGGTGAGCGGCGGAAACAGGCCCTGATAGCCGGCGTTGTGGATGGTGAGCACGGCCGGGACGGAGCGCAGCACGGGATCGAAGAAGTAGGTGGAACGCAGAAGCACGGCCAGCATGGCCGTCTGCCAGTCGTGCACGTGGAAGACATCGGGCACACCGAGGATTTTGGTCGCTTCGATGACTGCGCGGGACAACAGGCCGAAGCGCTCGGCGTTGTCGGGGTAGTCGCCGCTGGGGGTGGCGTAGAGGCTTTCGCGGTCGAACAGCTCGGGGCAATCGACGAAGTAGTGCTGTACGCCATCGAGGGTGCCGCCGTTCAGGATGCGAACGAAGCGGTTATAGAAGGGGAATGGGATGGTGACGCTGGGCAGCACCACCGCCGCGTCGGGCACGGCCTTGGCGACCTGGCGATAGTAGGGCAGAAATACCTGGACCTTATGGCCGAGTTGTACCAGAGCCTTCGGCAACCCGCTGACCACGTCGGCCAGACCACCCGTCTTCGCCCAGGGGGCGCACTCCGACGCTGCAAACACAATATGCATGGACAGGATCCTATGGGTCGAATGGGTCGAACCAAACCGTTAGTCTATATCCAGAGATATCTCAGAAAGCGAAGCGGCCACAGCAACAGATTAGAGCAAGCGACGCCACACAGGATCAGACGCACATGAAACATAAGCCGAAACTCGGACAGAACTTCCTGGTGGACGACAGAGCCCGTCACGCCATCGTAGCCGCTCTGGGCGACATCAGCGAGCGGACGGTCATTGAGATCGGTCCGGGCCACGGCGCGATCACGGACCTGCTTGCGCCGCGCGCGCGGCGGCTGATCGCGCTCGAGTTGGACCACGCGCTCGCGGCCGAGCTGACCTTCCGCTTCCGCGAGCAGCCTCAGGTGGAGATCGTTCAGGGAGACGTTCTGGACGCCGACCTCGGCGCGCTCATTTCGAGTGGCGAGACTGCGGACGTTATCGGCAATCTGCCTTACTACATCACGTCGGATATTCTGCTGAAGCTCTTCGCCGCAAGCAGGGAGGGATTGCTGGCCCGAGCGGTTCTGATGATGCAGCGCGAGGTGGCGGACCGGCTCTCGGCCGCGCCGGGGGTCCGCGACTATGGGCTGCTGTCGGCGACCACCCAGATGCATGCGCAGGTCGATTCCCTGTTCACGCTCCCGCCCTCGGCCTTTTCGCCGCCACCGGAGGTCTACTCGACGGTGCTCCGGCTGCACTTCGCGGCACGGTTTCGGGAGCTGGGAGTGGATGCGGCGGGCTTCGACGGCTTCCTGAAGCAGCTGTTCGCGCAGAAGCGCAAGACGCTGCAGAACAACCTGCGCGCGGCAGGATTTTCGGCGGATCGCATCGGTTCGGCGTGGCCGGGCAGCATTCCCGCGCAGGCACGCGCCGAGGCTATCGCGCTGGAGCCACTGGCGGAGCTCTATCGGGCGCTGGCGAGCGCTGAACCAGTAGCTTCAGAAGACTAGGTCACAAACCAGTCCGCCGTCGCTATCTTCCCCTCGGCGACCCAGCGGCTGGCGCGGGCGCGGCTCGCGGAGCCGATGGGGGCGGTGCTGGCGGCGGAGAGTAGCGCGGCGCCGGTGGGGGCGAGTAGGCCGACGGTGGGGGAGAGTAGTAGTGCGGCGCCGGCGGCGGTGAATAGACCGGTGCCGGCGAGTAGCGGGGCGGGGCGGCTATAGGAGCCGACGGCTGCGTGCGGATCTCCGGACGAATCTGCGGTTGGATCTGTGGTCGAACCTGTTGTTGAAGCAAGGGAGCGGCCGTGCCTGGGTTGGGCGCGGCCCCAGCAACGCCGCCCGGACGGTTTGGCGGCGGAACATAGACCGACCGCGTTCCTGGCAGCACCGGACGCAGCTCGGACGAGGCTCCTGCGGCGGGCCGCCAGGGCGCGGCTGGGGGACTCGCAAAGGACTTTGTCGGTATTTGATGGTTCGGAAGGACGCCGAGCACAGGCTGGTGGGTCGTGCCGTCTATGGGGAAGTCTCGGACCAGCGCCGCTCCCAGTAGGTTGCCGCCGCGTTGGGGGACACCGCCGCCGATGGGGCGTAGCGGTTCGATGAGCTTACCGTCGATGGTGCGGGGCGAACGCACCAGCCGCAGCCCCGATGTAGGAACAGTGCTGGCATGGACGTGGACCACCGGGTGCAGGGGGCGCACTGGTCCAGGAATTGGCCGGCGGGGCCCATGGTAGATGGCGGGAACGTGGTGGAGATTGACGCGGAAGGCGTAACCGCCGAAACCGTACGCACCGCAGAACGATCCCGGCCACCAGCCCCAGCCGAAGCTGTCCCAGTACTGCCAGCTGCCGCAGCGGTAGGGCGTCCAGCCCCAGGGGTAGCCGGAGGCCCAGACGTAGCCGAAGCCAGGCGTCCAGACCCAGTTGCCGTAGCCGTAGGGATCGAATGCCATTCCGTAGCCGGCGGCGACATCCGGCTGCCAGACCGGGCCCTGCCCGGGAAGGTCATACCAGCTTCCGTTGGCGTCGAGATCGGACCAGCCATATCCCTGATCGCCAGCGAATCCATTGCGCGCGGCGGTCTGGTTTGCGGCCTCGGTTGCGGCGGCCTGATCGCGGTCCTGGTTCCATTGGTCCCAGGAGTCGGGGTCGATCCCGGGCCGGACCAGGTAGCCGCCGGTGGCTGTCCGCCCCGTGGTGAGGTCGCCGCGCAGCGTCTGCCCGGCGGCGACATCAACCTGCGCGCCCGCCTGGCTGCCCTGTTCGTCACCGGCGAGGGAGGCCACATGGACCTTGCCGGCCATCACGGCGATGATCGCCGGAGGCTGGTCGAGGCTGATGCGGATCGTACTGTTTTCGAGCGGCGAGATCTCGTCGCCCTGGGCATCGACGCTGTACTGATAGCGCGGGCTGCTGCGTAGCTCCAGATACGCGAGGCCACTCAGCAGGGCCAGCCTCGACCGTAGATTGCCCTTTTCGTCGACGGAGAGACGGACGACGCTGAGCGCGCTGTTCGGGGTCAGCCGGAAAAGGCTGCCGTCTTCAAACTCCACCTCTGCCTGGCCGTCGCCTTCGGTCGAGAGCACAGTTCCCTCGAGGATCGGCATATTGAGCTCCGCCTGGGATTCAGCAGGGTTCGCGCCGCTCCCATACAGACTGACCTGGCCGGCCAGGTAGGTCAACCGTGCCATGCGCGGTGGACGCGGGCTCTGGCCGCGCGCCATCGCCAGCGATGCCAGCAGCAGAAGGGCAATCAGGGGCACGCCCCGGCTGCATCTGCTCCAGCACAAATTCCGCCGCCGGCCTGTCGCAACTGTGGGAACGCTCATAGCCGCCCCTCTCTGCTCTGCCTATCCTAGGAACCCGAGGACCGAAGGTTTGACGCGCTTCCGGCTACAATGATACGCGCAGCAGTGGGAGTTCGCTTGGCTATCTCGAATGCGCTCGAACTTGGCAGACCTTAGTCGTCCGACGCTTTTATTCGGCTGGCGGAAAGCGTTGCAGAAGACTCGCGGCCCGTCCCCGTACACGCTCCAGGAGCTCGTCATCCTGTGCAATCGAGCGCAGCGTTCGCGATATCGTACCCAGCTCCGCCGCGCTGCCCTCGGCAACCGCCGCCGTCAGCGTGGACATGTCCTCGTCCAGTCCCAGGCGATCGAAGCGATGATCGAACTCCATCTTGCGCCCAAGATCGAGCGTGTTGGCGATCGCCTGCAAGAGACCCGTCAACGCCATGATGTTCTTGTTGCCGGAGTACATATACGCGCAGGAGCCATCGCCGCCCGGCCCGGTGTAGCTCAGCGTTTTCTTTCCAATGTTCGCGACGTCCTTGGTCAGCGCGGTGCAGGGGATGTTGAAGCGATTGAGCGAGCGCGCCAACTGGAAGATACGGACCGTCGTCGCACGGGTCAGGACCATCCGCTGTTCGACATGCTGGCTGGAGGTCACGGAGCTGCCTCCCTCGGCCCCCGCCGGCTGCAGCGATTGGTCTACGGCATAACTGCCTTTGCCGTCCTCATCGACTGCCAGCGTGTACCGCGAGACCAGAGCACCCGGCTGCTCAAACCGAAGCGTGACCCGCGCTACGCGGGCTGTGGGAGCCGGGGAGTCCGCGGCGGCTGAGGGGCTTGAGGGGGAGGGTGAGATGGAGGAGGCTGACGCCATGCCCGCGGCCTCCACCTGCTGGGTGGCCTGAGCGGGAGCCGTAAGCGCCCAGCTCAGCGCCCAGACAGGCAGCAGCGCGGCGGCAGCAGCGCACCTCATCGCGCGCCTCCCTGCAGCGCCATGGTCTGCGCCGTCTGGATGTGGCAGATCGCGATGGCCAGCGCGTCGGCGGCGTCGGGCGACTCGGGGGTGTGACCGAGCTCGAGCAGCCGGGTCACCATGAACTGGACCTGCTCCTTGGCCGCCAGACCGTATCCCACCACGGCACTCTTGATGGACAGCGGAGCGTACTCCACCACCGGCATGCCGCATGTCGCCGCTGCCAGCATGGCCACGCCGCGCACCTGGCCGAGCTTCAACGCGGACTTGGCATTGGCCGAGAAGAAGACCTCCTCGATGGCCACGGCCTCGGGTTGAAAGAGGGTGATCAGCGACACCAGTTCGGAGTACACCTGGGCCAGCCGCTGCGGTGTCTTGTCCTTCTTGTTGAGCTTGATCGCGCCCGCGCCCCGATACACCAGCCGGGACAGCCGGCCGCTCTCGTCGAGTTCAACCACACCGTAGCCGGTGAACTCCGTGCCACAATCGATACCGAAGACGCGCATGGCGGAAGTGTACTGCACCGGCGACTTGGCCGGGCAGCCTTAAGACATTTGATTCCTGGGAATTACCGCGAGATGCCTTCGAGCGGCGAGCTGGCTGTCGCATACAACCGGCGCGGCATCCTTCCCGCCAGGAAGGCCTGTCTGCCAGCCAGCACGGCGTGCTGCATGGCCTCGGCCATCAGGATGGGGTCGTTGGCGGCGGCGATCGCGGTATTCATCAGCACGGCGTCGAAGCCCAGCTCCATGGCCACGGCCGCGTCCGAGGCCGTGCCCACGCCGGCGTCGACGATCAGCGGAACCTCGGTGATCATCTCGCGCAGAATACGCAGGTTGGCCGTGTTCTGCAGCCCCAGGCCGCTGCCGATGGGAGCTCCCAGGGGCATCACCGCGGCCGCTCCGGCGTCGATCAGCCGCCGGGCAAAAACTATGTCATCCGACGTATAGGGCAGTACGGTGAAGCCTTCCTTGACCAGCACCCGGGTGGCCTCAAGCGTCGCTTGAACATCGGGGTACAGGGTGGGCAGGTCGCCGATCACCTCGATCTTCACCCAGTCGGAGAGCCCCACCTCGCGCGCCAGCATGGCTGCCCGGATCGCCTCGTCAGCGGTGTAGCAGCCGGCGGTGTTGGGCAGCAGGAAGTAGCGCTGCGGATCGAGGAAGTCGAGCAGCGACTCCTTCGAGCGGTCGAGATTGACCCGGCGCACCGCAACCGTCACCATCTCGGCGCCCGAGGCCTCGACCGCGGCCTGGGTCTGCGCTCCATCCTTGTACTTCCCTGTGCCTACGATGAGGCGCGACTGAAATGCTTTGCCCGCAATAACCAGTGGTTCCATATCGAGTTCCATTCTACGGCGTGTACGCCGGGCGATGGCAATCAGCCCGTCGTTTCCCGGCAAATCCCTGCCGCGGGGGCCGCGGTAGAAGGCAAACGGCTCGCGGCTATAAAGCAAACGGCCCGCACCGGATGATCGATGCGGGCACGTCTGGCGGTGAGCTGTTGAGATTGACTTGAGGCGTCCACACTCGTACATGGGCCGCTGCGGAGACTGCGCCAAACGCACAGTCGAGAACTAAGGACCGCTGGGACTAGAGCGAGGACGCTCTAAGCCTCAGTCACCTCACGTATCGTTTTGCTACAGTTACTATCAATTTTCATAGGCTGGATCATCCTCCTTTCCCGTGTAGCTCGAGACTACGCCGAGGCGTTTTTCGAAGTCAAACGCCAGCCGCCCCTCCGGCAACCTCTTGCCGACACCAGCTCACCTCACTTCAGATACGAGCGCACCAGGTCGATGAGATCCTCGCCCAGGTCCGGCGTCAGCGGCACCCGGCCATCCTGCAGCAGATGCAGCCGGATGTGGTCCTCGAGCACCTCCGCCATCAGACCGTTGATTCCGCCCCGCACTGCTGCCAGCAGCATCAGGACGTCCGAACAGCTGCGATTTTCCTCGAGCGTCCGCTCCACGGCGTCCATCTGGCCGCGGATGCGCTTCACGCGGTTGAGCAGCTTCGCCTGTTCCTTGCCTACCTTTTCCATACCACCTCGATCAAATACCCTACTGGGGTATATTACACTTGAGGCTTCGGACTCATTTCCCCAAAAAATCCCGCACGCCAAGGCACCGCGCCCATGGAATCTTTGTGCTGCGTTCACATCAACATCGGAAGATCGACTCCCATGAAGCAATTTCAAGACCGGCGACACCTCTCCGCGATATTGCTTCTGGCGCTGGCCGCGTGCGGACCTCAACTGGCCTGCGGCAGGTGCCTGTTCGCGCAGCGCGGTCTTCCTGCGGCGCCGGGCGCAGCCGGCGATCCCGCAGCCCTGCCGGACGCACCGGCGGCTGAGTCCGTCGCAGCGACACTCTTTCCCCACCCGGAGAGCTCGCGATACCTGATCGCCGGTGAGACCAACATTATCTTCCAGGGCGATCCCGGCTTCCACTCTCCCTACGAAGGCCCCAACAGCTTCATCGGCCGCGCCGAGTACAAGACCTCGCTGCTGGGCACCCTCTATCTCGGCTACCAGCTTCGCCGCGCGCCCCGCAACGGGACCGAGTTCCTGTTCGACCTCGAATCCACCGGCGGACGCGGCCTCAGCGAGGCTCTCGGTCTGGCCGGCGCCACCAATCTGGACGTCGTCCGCAATCCCAATCTCAGCTACGTACCTTACGTCGCACGCGTCCAGCTGCACCAGACGATCGGCCTCGGCAACAAGACGATCGCCTCCGAGCGCAGCCCCATCAACCTCGCCACTGCGGTTCCCGAGCGACGGATCGAGCTTCGCTTCGGCAAGATGACGCTGCCCGACCTCTTCGACGTCAACTCCGTCGGCTCCGACTCGCATCTTCAGTTCATGAACTGGACCATCGACAACAGCGGCGCCTGGGACTACGCCGCCGACACCCGCGGCTACACCTACGCGGCCACCGCCGAGTATGATGACCGGCTCTTCTCAGTCCGCTACGCCGTGGGACTGATGCCCACCGTGGCCAACGGCATCGACCTCGACTGGAACCTGCGCCGCGCCAGCGGGCAGAACGGCGAGTTCGAGCTGCGCAAGCCGCTGTTCAAGGCCAATCGGGCCACCGCCGTTCGCGTACTCGGTTACGTCAACCATGCGCACATGGGCCGCTATCGCGACGCCGTCAATGCCTTTCTTGAGGGCAAGACGCCCACGCCCGATATCATCGCTGTTGAGAAGTACGGCGCGGTCAAGTACGGCTTCAACCTGAACGCGGAACAGGAGATTACTCCGAATCTGCGCGGCTTCCTCCGCGTCGGCTGGAACGAGGGCCAGCATGAGTCCTTCGCCTACACCGAGGTCGACCAGACCGTGGAGTTCGGCGGCGACTACTCGCTGCGCTCCGGTCTCTTGGGACTGCCGCCGCGCCCGCTGGACAAGATCGGGCTGGCCTTCGTCACCAACGCCATCAAGCACGACCACCAGGAGTATTTGAAGCTTGGCGGGCTGGGCTTCCTGCTGGGCGACGGCAATCTGAACTACGCGCGCGAGGACATCCTCGAGGGCTACTACAACTACCACGCCTGGCGCGGCGTCTACTACGCCTTCGACACACAGTTCATCGAGCATCCGGGGTACAACCAGGACCGCGGCCCGGTCGAGGTGTTCAGCGTTCGCATGCACGTCGACTTCTAGGCGGATCGGCTGAGCGTCACCGGATAGCGGCAGCGGCAGGCGTCGGGCATGGGGCATCGGGCATCGGGCATCGGGGCGGCTTCTATACTCGGTGCATGCACGCACGGATTGCCATTGCCTTCGAGTTGCCTGCGTTCCTGCTGGGGCTGCTCTTCGGCAGCTTCCTGAACGTCTGCATCGCGCGCCTCCCACAAGCGGAGAGCATCGTTCACCCACGCTCGCGCTGCCCGAGGTGCCGCAGCGCCATTCGCTGGTACGACAACATTCCGCTGTTGAGCTGGATCCTGCTCCGCCGCCGCTGCCGTGACTGTGGGCAGTCGATTCCGGCTCGCTATCCGCTGGTCGAGCTTGCGACCGGAGCGTGGTTTGCGATCGTCGCCAGCAACCTCCAGGCGACGCTTGCGGGACCGAACCAAACGCCGGAGCATCTGGCGATCGCTGTCCTCACCTGCATCGCGACTCTTTGTCTCGGCTTCCTGTTGCTTGGCCTGATGGTGATGGACTGGCAGACCATGCTGCTGCCGGACGCCTTTACCATCGCGGGAATCGCCATCGGCTTTTTGCTGGTCTGTATCCAGGCGGTGTTTCTCGGTCCGGCGGAGGACCAGATCAACCTCAGCCAGCACCACATCCAGCTCTCGAGTCCCGGCAACGTGGTGGATCGCGGCACTCTCTTCCTCACCGGGCCGGAGGCGCTGATCATGGGGCGGTTGGCGGCGATCTGCGGCATCGCGCTGCTGCTGCTGGCGATCCGGGGCTCGTACAAGGCGTTGCGCAAGCGTGAAGGCATGGGACTGGGCGACGTGAAGCTGCTGGCGATGATCGCCGCCTTCCTCGGCCTAGGGCCCGCCATTTTGGCGCTCTTCGCCGGTGTGATGTCGGCCTGCGTCTACGCTGTGGGGTTACTTGTGCGTGGCCGCGCGAGTGCTGCGACGCGTCTGCCCTTCGGCAGCTTTCTCGCCGGGGGCGGACTCTTCGCCGCGCTCTTTGGCGATCGCATCCTCAACGCCTACTTGAGCTTGCTGCGATAGCAACGGCAGCTCTCCACTCGCTGCACGAGAGTGCAATCGGCAACCCGATAATCGCCCGTCAATGCTTGACACTTGACGAAGCCACTCTTAGTCTCAAAACTGTCCATGCAAACTTATCCATACGTTTGGAACTATCTTCCGCTCGTACTTCAGATCTTGGTTGCGCTGGCGCTGGCCTGCGGGATGGTGGGCGCGTCTTTCTTCATCGGCAAGCATAAGAATTCGCGCACCAAGGGCGGAGCCTATGAGTGCGGCATGGATCCCGTAGGCGACGCGCGCGGGCGTTTTTCCGTGCGTTTCTACATGGTCGCCATGCTCTTCATCCTGTTCGATGTGGAAGCGGTGTTCATGCTTCCCTGGGCTGTGATCTTTCGCAAGCTGCCCTCGATCACCGGCTCCAGGATGTTCGGCTTCAACGAGATGATCGTCTACCTCGGCTTCGTCGCGGTCGGTCTCTTCTATGTGTGGAAGAAGGGCATCCTCGAGTGGTCGAACGATAAGGGAGATCTCTAATGCCCGCCGTACTAGGCACCTCCGCCGTCTTTAGGGCGATGCCGGAGAACAAGGCCGTGATCGCGCTCGAGAAGCTTGCGACCGATGCCAAGTTCGACCGCGCCGAGCTAACTCTCACGGTTCCGCGCGAGAGCATCCTCGCCGCCTGTCAGGCCGTTCAGAAGGCCGGTTATAACTTCCTCGAGGACGTCACCGCGGTCGACTGGTACCCCTCGGAGCCGCGCTTCCAGATCACGTATCACATCCTCTCGCACGGGCTTAAAGAGCGCGTTCGCCTGGTCGTGCGGCTGGAGAGCGAGGACGCCTCGATCGACAGCATCGTGCATATTTGGCCCTCCGCCAACTTCTATGAGCGCGAGATCTTCGATCTCTTCGGCGTGCACTTCGGCGGCCATCCCAACCTGCGCCGCATCATGATGCCCGAGGACTGGGAGGGCCATCCCCTACGCAAGGACTACCCCGTGGAGGGCTACCGCTAATGTCTCCCCTAGCACCTTCTGTAGCTCCGCACGAACCGTTGATTCCCGGCGTTGATGATGTGCTCGCCGACGCGCGCAAGCACGGCACCAACCCCGCCGATCACACCATGGTCCTCAACATGGGACCGCAGCATCCTTCAACGCACGGCGTGCTGCGTCTGGTGCTTGAGATCGACGGCGAGTCCGTGGTCTCGCTGGCGCCCGACATCGGCTACCTGCACACCGGCATCGAGAAGACCTGCGAGGCGAAGTTCTACCAGCAGGTGGTTCCGCTTACCGACCGCATCGACTATCTCTGCCCCATGACCAACAACCTCGCCTACTGCCTGGCGGTGGAGAAGCTGTTGGATCTCGAGATTCCGGAGCGCGCGCAGTATATCCGCGTGCTGATGAACGAGCTGACCCGCATCCAGTCGCACCTGGTCTGGCTGGGCACGCACGCCATGGACATCGGCGCGCTCACTGTCTTCCTCTACTGCTTCCGCGAGCGCGAGACGCTGCTGCGCATCTTCGAGAGTGTCTCCGGCCAGCGCATGATGTCGAGCTACTTCCGCATCGGCGGAGTCAGCCTGGAGCCACCGCTCGACTTCTATAAAAACGTGCAGGACTTCCTGAGCGCCATGCCGGCGAAGATCGCCGAGTATGAGGGCCTGCTCACGGGCAACCCCATCTGGATCGGCCGCCTGCAGGGCGTCGGCTACCTCTCGCCCGAGGACGCGATTGCGCTCGGCGTCACCGGACCGCCGCTGCGCGCGAGCGGCATCGATTGGGACCTGCGCCGCGACATGCCCTACTCCGGCTACGAGAGGTTCGACTTCAAGGTCCCGGTCTCGCAGGTCGGCGACGTCTGGGCGCGCTACGTGGTTCGCATGGAGGAGATGCGCGAGTCGGTGAAGATCGCGCAGCAGGCGCTCGACGGCCTGCCCCAGGGGCGCATCACCGCCGACGCACCGAAGATCATTCTGCCCGATCGCGAGCAGATGAAGACGCAGATGGAGTCGCTGATCCACCACTTCAAGATCGTCACCGAAGGCTTTGGCGTTCCCGCCGGCGAGGTCTACCAGGCCGTCGAATCGCCGCGCGGCGAGATGGGCTACTACGTGGTCTCGGACGGCACCGCCAAGCCCTACCGCGTACACATGCGCAATCCGTCGTACGCCACGCTGCAGGCGCTCGAGACCATGTGCAAGGGCAAGCTGCTGGCCGATGTAGTCGCAGTCATCGGCTCGATTGATATTGTGCTGGGAGAGATCGATCGCTAGTAACTTCTGCTGCAAAACCGAGTTTGTAACCAATAGCCGCCTATTTGCAAGCGAGATTGGTTAAGGGTACGGCTTGAGTCGTACCGCCAGATTGATCAGGAATTCCGGGGCTTCAGCCCCAGAGGTAAGGTTTGAAGTACGAACGCGTTCCCCCGAATCTCCACCAGGAACTGTGGACCTCGTTCGCCTCGCAGATTCGGGCCTACGGTGCGGCGCACGGGCTCAACAGTACGCACCAGGCCATCGTTGAAGTAAGCAGTGATCTGATTCTGCTGCGCGTCGGCACCCGCTGGCTTCGCTTCACCCCCAGCGAGATGACCGACGAGAACGACCGCACGGTGCCGTTCCACCTGAACGAGGATGGGACCGTCACCGTGGGAGATGTAACCGAAGACATGGACTTCACAGCCGAGCGGCTGACGCGGGAGCTAATGCAGTGAACACGGTTTCGTTTCTCTTCCCATCTCGTAACGCTGCGCAGGAGTCAGCCCGATCCTCGCGCCAAGGGTCCCAACGATGAGCGCCGTCGCCAACACCATCTTCTCTCCCGAGATGGCCGCCCGCTTCGATAAGCTGGCCACCATCTACCCGGTCAAGCGCTCGGCGCTGGTGCCGATGCTGCTCTACGCGCAGGACGAGGTCGGCTATGTCTCGGACGCCGTGGTGGCGGAGATCGCCCAGCGTCTGGACCTGCTCGAGCTCGATGTACGTAACGTGCTCAGTTACTATTCGATGCTTCGCACCAAGCCAGCGGGCAAGTACAACGTGCAGGTGTGCACCAACATCTCCTGCATGCTGCGCGGCGGCTACGAGATTCTCGACCACTGCAAGAAGCAGCTTGGCATCGGGCATAAGGGTGTGACTCCGGATGGAGTCTTCTCGCTCGAAGAGGTCGAGTGCATCGGCGCCTGCTGCTGGGCCCCTGCCATGCAGATCAACTACGACTTCCACGACAACCTCACTCCGGCAAAGGTCGACAACCTGCTCCAGATCTATCGCGACGGCAAGGGAAAGGACGTGAAGTAGATGCCCACACTCGTCTCCCATCCCGATGAGGTCAAGGTGATCTCCCGCCGCTTCGGCCAGGGCGCGGCCGACATCGACAAGTACGTCGAGCTCGACGGCTACAAGGCCGTGCAGAAGGCCATCGCCGAAGGTCCGGAGAAGATGTCCGGCTGGATCATCGACACCATGAAGGCCTCCGGCCTGCGCGGCCGTGGCGGCGCAGGCTTCCCTACCGGCCTCAAGTGGTCGTTCGTGCCCAAGCAGTCGGAGAAGCCGAAGTATGTCCTGGTGAACGGCGACGAGTCCGAGCCCGGCACCTGCAAGGACCACGTCATCTTCCTCGAGGACCCGCACGCGGTCATTGAAGGCACCATGATCGCCGGGCTCGCCATCGGCGCCAAGACCGGTTTCATCTATCTGCGCGGCGAGTACCGCTACCTGCTGAAGATTATGGAGAAGGCGGTCGCCGACGCCTACGCCAAGGGCTTCCTGGGCAAGAACATCTTCGGCTCGGGCCTGGACTTCGACGTCATCACGCAGTCCGGCGCGGGCGCCTACGAGGTGGGCGAAGAGTCGGCGCTGATGGAGTCTCTCGAGGGCAAGCGCGGCGTTCCGCGCATCAAGCCTCCCTTCCCTGCCGTGGTCGGGCTCTATGGCGGACCCACCGTGATCAACAACGCCGAGACCATCGCCAGCGCGCCGCACATTCTTCTGATGGGCGGCGAGGCCTATGCCAAGATCGGCTCGGAGCGCAACGGCGGAACTCGATTGTTTGGCATCTCGGGACATGTGGAACGGCCTGGAGTCTACGAGCTGCCCATGGGCTACAACCTGAAGAAGGCCATCTACGAGGTCGCCGGCGGGGTGAAGGACGGCAAGAAGCTGAAGGCCGTCGTGCCGGGCGGCTCCTCCTGCCCGGTGCTCACCGCCGATGAGATCGATGTGGGTCTCGACTTCGACCAGATGGGCAAGGCCGGCACCATGCTCGGCTCGGGAGGAATTGTGGTGCTCGACGAGACCGTCTCCATCGTCGAGTTCGCCCTGCGCACCATCAACTTCTACCAGCACGAGAGCTGCGGCTGGTGCATTCCCTGCCGCGAGGGCACCGACTGGATCAAGAAGACGCTGACCCGCGTGCACGCCGGGGGCGGCGCCAATAAAGATATCGACAACGTGCAGTACCTGGCCGAGAACATGCTGGGCCGGACCTTCTGCCCGCTGGGCGATGCGGCCGCGATGCCCACGCTCGGCTTCGTCAAGAAGTTCCGCAAAGAGTTTGAAGAATATATCGCGGGCAAGCGCGTAGACACGCCCCTGATCACCGTGCAGGACCTGGTGGGAGCACACTGATGCCGGATGTAAATTTCATTGTCGATGGAAAGCAGCTCACCGCGCCTGCGGGCACGCTGCTGATCGATGCCTGCAAGAGCGCCGGCATCGAGATCCCCGCCTTCTGCTACTACCCGGGCCTTTCGCTGCAGGCTGCGTGCCGCATGTGCGTGGTGCGCGTGGAGAAGATGCCCAAGCTGCAGACAGCCTGCACGACGCCGGTCACCGAGGGCATGGTGGTGCAGACGGAGACGCCGGAGATCGCGCAGGCGCGCAAGGCGACGCTGCAACTGCTGCTGGGCAACCACCCGCTCGACTGCCCGGTCTGCGACGCCGGCGGCGAGTGCGAGCTGCAGGACATGACCTTCAAGTACGGCGCCGCGGACAGCTTCTACGCCGAGCCCAAGAACCATCGCGAGGAGCAGAAGTGGTCGCCGGTGGTCTACTTCGATCGCCCGCGCTGCATCCTCTGCTATCGCTGTGTACGTATGTGCGGCGAGGGCATGGACGTCTTCGCGCTGGGCATCCAGAACCGCGGCAGCTCCTCGATCATCGCGCCTAACGTTCCTGCGCAGATGTCGCCCGACCAGCTAGCCCACGTCGACTGCGAGCAGTGCGGCATGTGCATCGATGCCTGCCCGGTGGGCGCGCTCACCTCCGGCACCTATCGTTACAAGACGCGCCCGTGGGAGATGAACCACGTCGCCACCATCTGTACGCACTGCGGCGACGGCTGCAAGACCACGCTCGGCGTGCGCTCGACCTCTGACGGCAGCGAGATCGTGCGCGGGGACAACCGCGACAAGTCCGGCATCAACGGCGACTTCCTCTGTAACAAGGGCCGTTACGCATTCGACTTCGCGAATCACGGCGAGCGCATTACCCAGCCGCTGGTTCGCCACGCGGACGGCACCCTGAAGCCCGTGAGCTGGGAGGTCGCGCTCGAGCACGCCGGCTCACGGCTGCGCGAGCTGCGCGACAGCCGCGGCGGCAGCTCTATCGGCGTCATCGGCGGCAATCGCCTGACCAACGAAGAGGCCTACCTGCTGCAGAAGTTTGCGCGCACGGTGATCGGCACCAACAATATTGACCATCACCGCACCGCAGATTATGTAACCTTCGCGCAAGCACTTTCGGGAACGAAGGGACGCACCGCGTCGCAGCACGACACCGCCAGCTTCCCTGCGGTGCTGCTGGTGGGTGGCGATCCGACCAACCAGAATCCGCTGACCGCCTGGAATCTGCGCTCGGACGTTCGCCTGAACAAGGCGCGCGTGTACGTGGCCAACACCGAGACGATCAAGCTGCGCCGCCAGGCCAAGGCCTTCCTGCAGCTCGCTCCCTACGGCTACGGCGCCTTCGCCAACTACCTCGCTGGTGACGCCGCGGCAGCCAGTTCGGCTGCCGCCGACGCGAACGCCCTCAGCGCGTTCCGCGATGCCGTCAAGGCTGAAGAGAAGCTGCTGATCCTCATCGGCTCGGAGCTGCGCGGTGCGGAGCTGAAGAAGCTGATCGAGTTCGGCCTCACCATCCCGGGAGCGAAGTTCGCTCTGCTCTCGGACTACGTAAACTCCCGCGGTGCGGCCGATATGGGTCTGCTGCCGGACATGCTGCCGGGCTACGTTCCCTTCGGCGCGAAGCACCCGCTCGCGAGCGAGTATGCCGCACCCGCTGCGCCCGGACTCGACATGCTGGGCATCTTCGACGCTGCCGCCGAGGGCGAGCTCTCCGCTCTCTACGTCGTGGGCGCGAACCCCATTGCCCGCTACGCCGTCGATCCCGCCGCACTCAAAGACACCTTCGTCGTGGTGCAGGAGATGTTCCTCACGGAGACTGCGGCGCTCGCGGACGTCATCCTTCCTGCGGCCAATCTGTATGAAAAATCGGGCTCCGTCACCAACAGCTACGGCGACCTGCAGCAGGTGGCCAAGGCCGCCGATCGCGCCGGTGTGCGCAGCGACTTCGAGATGATCGTGCGGATCGCGGACAAGATGGGCGCGGAGGTTCCGAAGCTGGTGCCCTTCGGCAAGGGGCTCCGGGCCGACATGGGTCAATCCCGCGGCGCGCACTCCGGCGAGGCCGACCGCCACGCCGTCTGGCTCACCGCCAACAACCTGGAGCCGCGCCTCAGCCCGTTCGACCCCTTCGCCATTCTCGATGAGATTCAGCGTCTCGTCCCCGGCTATAGCCTACTGCGGCTGCAACTGCTTTCGGGCAACGACCAGCACCTTGAGCCGGCCGCACCGTCTGGTCTGGTTCAAATCACCGGCCAGAGCGCCCGTCGCGACCTGGTGCTGCCCGCCCACGATAGCCTGTTCACCTCTGGCACGCTTGGCCGCTATTCCGCCATGCTCAACGATCTGCAACAGAACGAGGCTCAGCGCGCCGCCGCAAGCAGCGCGCACACGGCTGCAGATTAATCAATTTGTTTCTTCACTTTGTTCCTGTAGTTGTTGCTTGAATTTGAACTTGTTCGCTGCGTAGTTCGCGCCAAAGCACGACAGACAACACCGAGCTTCAGACTGGAAACAATGACCGAACTGATGAATCACCTGTCCGAGTTTCAGATCTTCCTTCTGCTCACGATCCTCAAGGTCGCGGTGGTGCTGGGCATCACCCTCACCGCGGTCGCCTACACCGTGCTGCTGGAGCGCAAGGTCATCGGCCGCATGCAGAACCGCTGGGGCCCCAGCCGGGTCGGACCGTTCGGCCTGCTGCAGCCGCTCGCCGACGGCATCAAGCTCTTCCTCAAGGAGGACCTGACGCCGCTGTTGGTCGAGCGCCCGCTGTTTCTCGCCGCCCCGGTCATCGCGCTCACCTGCGCCCTGATCTCGATCGCCGTTGTTCCCTTCGGCGCCGTGCATCACGTTCATGGGGTCGACCTCTTCCAGGTCGCCAACGTTAACATCGGTCTGCTGGTGATCCTCGGCGTTACCTCGATCGGAGTCTACGGCATCGCGCTCTCCGGCTGGTCGTCGAACAACAAGTACGCCCTGCTTGGATCGCTGCGGGCGACCTCGCAGGTCATCAGCTACGAGCTGGCGCTCGGTCTTTCGCTGGTCGGAGTCGTCCTCCGCGCCGGCTCGCTCAATCTGCGCACGATCGTCGATAGTCAGACCGCGCACGGCGCGCTCTCCTGGAACATCTTCGGCGGCTTTCAGATCATCGCCTTCTTCATCTACCTGATGTCCGCCTACGCCGAGACCAACCGCTCCCCCTTCGACCTGCCCGAGGCCGAGTCGGAGCTGATCGCCGGCTACCACATCGAGTACAGCTCCATGAAGTTCGCCATGTTCTTCATGGCCGAGTACGCCAACATGATCACCGTCAGCTGCGTGGCGACGCTGCTCTTCTTCGGCGGCGCCTCCAGCCCCTTCGGTCACACCTTCGACGGCATCCTCAATAGCGGCTTCTTCAACGCGATCTTCCCCATCCTCTGGTTCGTGGTCAAGATCTTCGCCTTCCTTTTCCTCTACATCTGGGTGCGCTCCACGCTGCCCCGTTTCCGCTACGACCAACTCATGAGCTTCGGCTGGAAGTTCCTTCTGCCCGTGGCCATGGCCAACATTATCGTCACCAGCCTGGTGCTTGCCCTGCACGGCTAGTCAGGCCTGGCACGGCGCGGCTAGCGCCAACTGAACCAGCTGCACCGCTGTTTTACAATCGGCAGATAACGCAAGATCTTCTGCTGGGTTTCCTCCGATGTTTTCAGTGCTTTGATCTCTAAGGACTCGACGGACCTCATGCAACTGGCACTCTTCCTCATATTCGGCGCGGTCGCGGTCGCGGGAGCGCTCAACCTGCTCTTCCAGCGCCATCCCATCAACAGCGCTCTATCGCTGGTGGTCGTGATGATGTCGCTCGCGGTGCTCTACTGGTCGCTGGGCGCCGAGTTCCTCGCCGCCGCCCAGGTCATCGTCTACTCCGGCGCCATCATGGTGCTGTTCGTCTTCGTGATCATGCTGCTGAACGCCGGGGAAGAGGAACGCACCAAGGGCAGCCGCATCGCCTACATCGCCGGCGTTCCCGGCGCCGCCGCCATCTTCTGCCTGCTCAGCTTCGTCTTCCTCTCCGAAGGCAAGGCGCTCGGCGGCGCCGCCCTGGGCGGCCCCCTCAGCAACGTCGGAGCGCTCAGCAGCAACATTCAGGAGATCAGCACCGTACTCTTTACACGCCTGCTGCTCCCCTTTGAAGTCACCTCGGTCCTCATCCTCGTAGCCATCCTCGGCGCCGTCGTGCTCGCGCGGAAAGAACAGTAGGAGCCATCGCCATGGTGCCCATCGCGTACTATCTCATTCTCGCTGCAATCCTCTTCTCGGTCGGCGTCGCCGCCTTCCTCATCAAGCGCAACGTCATCACCATCTTCATCTCCATCGAACTGATGCTCAACGCCGTCAACCTCACCTTCGTCGCCTTCGCCCACATGTGGCACCAGGTGAGCGGACAGATCTTCGTCTTCTTCGTCATGGTCGTCGCCGCCGCGGAGGCCGCTGTCGGCCTGGCCATCATCATCGCCATCTTCCGCACCCGGCAGACACTCAACGTGGACCAGATCAACCTGATGCAATCGTGATCTCTATGCCCTATTCCTATCTCTGGTTGATTCCGCTGCTTCCCTTCGCCGGCTTCCTGCTCAACGGAACCCTTGGCCGCAAGCTTCCCCGCGCCGCTGTCACCGGGATCGCCCTGCTCTGCACCGCGATCCCCGCCGCTCTGGTCGCCTGGCTCTGGAGCATCATGCTCAAGGGCGACATTGCCTCGGTCGCGCTGGTCAGCAGGCCCTGGATCGCGATCACCGGCTTCCAGGTCAACTTCGCCTTCAGCATCGACCACCTCACGCTGATCATGCTGGCGGTGGTCACCGGCGTCGGCTTCCTGATCCACATCTACTCGGTAGGCTACATGGCGCATGAGGAGGGCTACTGGCGCTTCTTCGCCTACCTCAACCTCTTTATGTTCTTTATGCTGGTGCTGGTGCTCGCGTCGAGCTTCCTTCTGCTCTTCGTCGGCTGGGAGGGCGTCGGTCTCGCCTCCTACCTGCTCATCGGCTTCTATTTCAGGAAGGACTCGGCCGCCAACGCCGGCAAGAAGGCCTTCATCGTCAACCGCATCGGCGACTTCGGCTTCCTGCTCGCGATGTTCCTGCTCATCGTCCACTTCGGCAGCCTCAACTTCGCCGACATCTTCGCGGCCATCAGCGCCCATCCCGAGTGGCATGGAGGCTTCCTCACCACCATCGCGCTGCTGCTGGTGGTCGGCGCCACCGGCAAGTCCGCGCAGATCCCGCTGTACGTCTGGCTGCCCGACGCGATGGAAGGCCCTACCCCGGTGTCGGCCCTCATCCACGCGGCAACAATGGTAACGGCGGGCGTCTACATGGTCGCGCGCTGCCACACTCTGTTCGACCGCTCGCCTTACGCTCTGGGCGTGGTCGCCATCATCGGCGCGGCCACCGCTCTGTTTGCCGCGATCATCGGCGTTGTGCAGCACGACATCAAGCGCGTGCTCGCCTACTCCACCATCTCCCAGCTGGGCTACATGTTCCTGGCCTGCGGTGTCGGCGCCTACACGGCCGGCATCTTCCACCTGCTCACCCACGCCTTCTTCAAGGCGCTGCTGTTCCTCGCCGCTGGGTCCGTTATCCACGCGCTGAATGGAGAACAGGACATGCGCCGGATGGGCGGTCTGCGCAAGCACATCCCCGCCACCTTCTGGACCATGAGCGCCGGCGTCTTCGCCATCGCCGGTATCTACCCTTTCGCCGGCTTCTTCTCGAAGGACGAGATCCTCTACCAGACCTTCATCAGCGCTAACCCGCTGGGCAAGCTGCTCTGGTTCGTCGGCCTGCTCACCGCGGGGATCACCGCGTTCTATATGTTCCGGCTCTGGTTCAAGACCTTCTTCGGAGCCGAGCGCTTCGAGCAAGCGCCATCGCTCTCACACGAGGGAGCGCCGGTCCACGCCAAGTCGACCTCTACCCTCGTCCTCGAGGACGAGCACGACGCGGCGCACGGCCACGTACACGCACACGGCGTGCATGAGTCGCCCATGGTCATGCTGCTGCCGCTGCTGATCCTCGCCCTGCTCTCGGTAACCGGCGGATGGATCGGCATTCCCGCCGCGCTTGGCGGCCACGATGCGATCGAGCACTTCCTCGGGCCGGTCTTTTCCTCCTCGACCGCTGCTGAGGCCGCAGTCAGCACCACCCCGGCCAGCCACGCGACCGAGCTCGCGCTGGCCACAGTCTCGCTCGTTACTGCCGGACTCGGCATATTCGTCGCCTGGTTCATGTACTGCAAGAAGCCTGGCACCGCCGCCGAGCTCGCAGCCCGCTTCAAGCCGCTCTACACTCTGGTCGAAAACAAGTTCTACATCGACGAGATCTACAACAACCTCCTGGTCGAGCCGCTGCTGATGGCCTCGCGCCTGGTGCTCTCCGGCTTCGATCTGCTCTTCGTCAGCGGCATCCCCGCGGGCACCGCCGCCGGCGTGCGCGGACTGGGCGCTCTCACCCGCCGCATGCAGTCGGGCAACATTCGCTCCTACGCCGGATGGCTCGCGCTCGGCGCCGCCGCGGTGGTTGCCGTCATGATCTTCGGCCGCACGCTCTGGATCCACTTCTAGGCCCTTCGTCTTCGCTGCACCTGTCGTTTCGGTTTTCTTTTTCGCCGTGCTTATTGTTTCAATCTTTGCCTTCGCAGCATCCGTAGTTGCACCACCAAAGGAACCGATGAACATCGACCATTCCATCCTTTCGCTCATCACCTTCGTCCCGCTGGCAGGCGCCGTTCTTCTCGCGCTGCTGCCGGACAAAGGCAGGACGATGCAGTGGGCCGCGCTCGCCGTCACACTCTTCACCTTCGTCCTGACGCTGCATCTGCCCTTCCACTACGACTACGCCATCCACGGCCTTCAGTTTGAGACCGACCTGCCCTGGATCGCCTCGCCCGCCATCCGCTATCACCTCGGCGTCGACGGTCTTTCCATGTGGCTGGTCGTGCTCACCGGGCTGCTGGCCCCGCTGGGCGTACTCATCAGCTGGAACGCGATCAGCGCGCGCAAGAAGACCTTCTACGTCCTCTTCCTGCTGCAGCAGGTGGCCATGCTGGGCGTCTTCGTCGCCCTCGACCTTTTTCTCTACTACGCCTTCTGGGAGCTCACCCTGGTGCCGATGACCATCCTCATCGCCACCTACGGCCGCAGCGAGAACCGCCGCAAGGCCGCCATCAAGTACTTCCTCTACGCTTTTATTCCCTCGGCCATTTTGCTGGCCGCGGTGCTCTGGCTCTACGTTCAGACCGGAACCTTCGACATCCCGGCGCTGACCAGGCTGGCCACCGTGCACGGCATCTCCAGCAATCACGCCGCGCTGTGGCTCGCGTCGCTAGCCTTCCTTCTGGCCTTCGCCGTCAAGATTCCTGTCTTCCCGCTGCACGGCTGGCTCAAGGACGCGGTGCAGGAGGCCCCCACCGCCGCGGTCATGGTGCTCGCCGGCAAGCTCGGCCTGTACAGCATCCTGCGTCTCTCCTTTGGGATCTTCCCCGACCAGTCGCGCCACATCGCTCCTCTGATGATCGCTCTCGGCGCCATTGGCATCGTCTACGGAGCGCTCATGGCGCTGGTGCAGAAGGACCTGAAGAGCCTGGCCGCCTTCGGCACCCTCGGCCACGTCAGCGTGGCCGTGCTCGGCATCTTCGCCTTCACCATCGCCGGCATCGACGGCGGCATCTATCAGACCATCAACGAGGGCCTGGGCGGCGGCGCGCTGTTCATGCTGCTCGGCCTGCTCTACGAGCGCTACCGCACCTACGACATGCGGGAACTCGGCGGCCTCGCCGCCAAGTCCCCCTGGATGGTGACAATGTTCGTCCTCACCACCCTCTCGGTGGTCGGTCTGCCCATGCTCAACGGCTTCGTGGGCGAGTTCCTGGTCTTCTCCGGAACCATGCAGTCCACCATCGCCAGCCACACCGGCTGGACCGTGGTCGCGACCAGCGGCGTCATCCTGACCGCCGCCTACATGCTGTGGATGATCCAGCGTGTCTTCTACGGCGAGCTCGGCATCAAGAGCGAGTCCACCCTGGGCTGGGACCTCGACACGCGCGAGCACCTCGCCTTGTGGCCGCTGATGATTCTCTTCCTGGTCATGGGCGTCTTCTCTCCCCTCTGGACCCGCGCCATCGACACCGCCGGCACCGCGCTCGCACAGCCCTTCGGCCCGGAGATCCATAGCGGCTCCATCTATCCCCATCCCGTGGCAGCTCCTATCTCTCAAACCTCGGCCAAAACGACTGAAGGAGGCCAGCGCTAATGGTGATGAATATCTCCGCGAACGTCCTCGCCCTGCTCCCCGAGTACATCCTCACTGTCACCGGCGTTGTGGTCATGCTGACTGAGTCCGTACTGAAGCCTGGCACCGACCGTAAGCCGCTCGGCTGGCTCGCCATCCTCGGGACGTTGCTCTCTGGCCTCGCAAGCTGGTATCAGCTTCAGTTCGGCACGCTGCACGCCTTTTCGGGCAGCATCCAGGTGGACGCCTTCTCCGTCTTCTTTCACCTGTTGATCAGCGCCGTCGTCCTGGTCACGCTGCTGGGATCGCTCGACTACTTTGAGGGCAACGCCACCCACGCCGGCGAGTACTTCGCCCTCGCCCTGTTCGGCGCCGTCGGCATGATGCTGATGACCTGCTCGGTCGAGCTGCTGATGGTCTTCATCGGCCTCGAGATCTCCTCCATCTCCACCTACATCATGGCCGGCTTCCGCAAGGGTCAGGCCACCGGCTCCGAGTCCAGCATCAAGTACTTTCTGCTGGGCAGCTTCGCCACCGCCTTCTTCCTCTACGGCATCGCGCTGGCCTTCGGCGCGACCGGCTCGACGTCGATCGCCGCCATCGCCGCCGGGCTCGCCGGCTCGGCCACCCCGCGCATGGCCTTCCTCGCTCTCGCCATGATCATCATCGGGCTGGGCTTCAAGGTCTCCGCCGCTCCCTTTCACGTCTGGACCCCGGACGTCTACCAGGGAGCGCCCGCCCCCGTAGTCGGCCTGATGTCGACCGCGCCCAAGGCCGCCGCCTTCGCCGTCCTGCTGCGCATCACCTTCTCCGGCTTCGCAGGAATGGAGCACCGCTGGGCGCTGCTGCTGTGGATCCTGGCCGCGCTTTCGATGACCATCGGCAACCTCGGCGCTCTGCTGCAGAGGGACGTCAAGCGCATGCTCGCCTACTCGAGCATCGCCCATGCGGGGTACCTGCTGGTCGCCTTCACCGCGCTGCCAGCAGACGGCATCGCCTCGGCCTGCTTCTACACCGCCGCCTATGCAGCGATGAACGTCGGCGCCTTCGCCGTCATCACCCAGGTCAGCGGCTACAACGAGAGCGCGCGTTCCATCGAGGACTTCACCGGCCTCGCGCTGCGCCGCCCTGTGCTGGCCGCCCTGCTCAGCTTCTTCCTACTCTCGCTGATCGGGATTCCCTTCACCGGCGGCTTCTTCGGCAAGTTCTACGTCTTCTCCGCCGCCATCCACTCGGGCCGTATCTGGCTGGCCGGCCTTGGCCTGCTCAACAGCGGCATCGCCTGCTTCTACTACCTGCGCCTGCTGGCTGCGCTCTACACCCGCTCGCTGGCCGACGTCGAAGGCGCCCCGCAGGCCGCCCGCCCGGCCATCAGCCTGCCTGCCGGCATCGGACTCACCGCCGCCGCGCTGGCCACGCTCTTGCTCGGCATCCTGCCGGGCCGAGTGCTGCATCTAGCGCAAAGTGCAGCCGTTAGCTATACTTCTCCTGCCGCAGACAGCCAAACTCCCTCAACGGTCAGGAGATAGCCGCTTCCCTCCGAATTGACCCCTACTGTGAACCAGCACCGCCGCTGCGGGCCGAAAGAAGGTTCCCGTTGCCAATTCGATTCTGGACGCCGGTACGGCGCCGCGCATGAACGTACGGATCATCCATGAGGTCGCCGCTGTCGTTCTGGGCTGTCTCTCGCTCTACATCGCTCTGATCCATATCAGCACCCCGGCCCTGCGCGGCGTGCGTTGGGTAGCCATCAGTTATGGGGGCGCCGCGCTGGGCATTCTGATGCGCGGAGAGTGCCAATACAGGCTCGGGATTCTGCTCGGCCATCTCCTGCTGGGCTTTGTCTGCATCGCCTTCTACTGGGGCCTGTCGCAACTCCTCCACCGAGCGCGATTGAACCTCTGGCTGCTGCTCTCTCTTTTTCCCATTCTCATCAGCCAGAGCTACGGCTTATACGTCGCTCCCTGGATCACTTCCCCCGCCGTCGTCTTCAACGCGGTGCTGGCGTTTCAAGCCGCCTGCATCGTCGCCTTGCTGCTGCGCTCCGGAAGCGCCCGGAACCGCATGCCACGCTTCGGCCTCGCGCTCCTGTTTCTCTACTGGGCTAGCCTGCAGCTCTATATCGCCTGCGCCGAAGCCCTGCACCACGTCGCCCGCACCGCCGCCTATGAGTTGCAGGTCGACGGCCGACTCGTTCTCATCCCCGTCCTCCCCGCCATCCTGATGTGCCTCGGCGTTCTCTGGCTCGCCATGACCCAGTTGCAGATCGAGCTTGAGCTACAGTCCAACACCGACTCGCTCACCGGCTTGCTCAACCGCCGCGCCCTGCAGACAGCCGCCGCACGCGAGATCGCCCACGCCCACCGCCGTAAATCCCCGCTCGCTCTGGTGCTGCTTGATCTCGACCACTTCAAGGAGATCAACGACCTGCACGGCCACCAGGGAGGCGACGCCGCCCTCTGCGTGACTGCGGAGTGCCTGACCAAGAACCTGCGCGCCGCCGACCTCCTCGCCCGCGTTGGCGGCGAAGAGTTCGTTGCCCTGCTCCCCGACACCGACGAGCCGCAGGCCACGCTCACCGCCGAGCGCATCCGTTTCGCACTGGAGAACCTCGGCCTCGAATACCTGCGCAAGGGCGTCAGCATCTCCGCCAGCTTCGGCGTCACCCGCCTGCTGCCCGAGGACAGCGCGCTCGAGCAGCTGCTCGCCCGCGCCGATCAAGCCCTCTACCAGGCCAAGAAGAGCGGCCGCAATCAAGTCGCCACGCGCTGGGTCTAACCCGCCGCTCACCCAAAGCAATAGAAGCCAACAAAAAGCCCCCGTGACGTACTGTTTGGCATGCAGCGGAGCCGATCCTCAGTAGTCCTGTAAAAAAACCTATTGGGTCCAAAAAGGAATCCACTCTCCCGCATTACTGATAGCGGGACCGACGGCTCTCGCAAGGTTCACCATGCTCGCCGACGAGAGCTTTCCAACTTTCGCAATGAGAGATCGGCTCATCAAGGACGTTTGGAGCCAAGGCAATCTAATCGCGGTGCCGGCCCGCGATGAAGCCGAAGCGCGTCTCGAAGGTTGGTCTTATGATCCTGCCATTCTCTCGAACGATGGCAAGACGGCAGACCCATGTTCCATATACCTCTCTCTTCGCGCATCGGCCGATGAACGCATTCTGAAAGAGCTTCAAATTCTCATGGATAGGACCTTCGCATGATCAAAGGGCTCGACAAGTTCAAAGCGCATTTCGCCCAATACCCCGACTCATATCTCATGATTGGCGGCGTTGCCTGCCACGAGTGGTTTCAAGCCCAGGGCCTGGAATTCAGAGCTACCAAGGATCTCGATGTTGTCATCATCATCGAAGCTTTAACCCAGGCTTTTGTGGAGCACTTCTGGAAGTTCATTAATGGTCATCACGATGCGTTTCTTGGACCGGGGTGCCATTCCACCTCGCAAGTATTGCTGACGAGCTTGGCAGGATCGCAGTCTCCTTCGAACCCCCAGGCGAGGACCATCTTGCCAGTCTTCTGACGCACGGAGCCAAGCTTGACGAACGGCGCGCTGGCGATGAAGCCGGTCTCCTCCTGAAATTCACGCTGCGCTGCTGCGAGTGGCTCCTCACCGTCCTCATACTCACACCGCATGAGAAAAGTGCCGACGTCTTCGTCGGCACTTTTTTCATGCGGTGTATTGCGATGTATCAATACATAGAACAGTGTTGAGCAAGAAATTCAGGAATTATCGACCTCATCATTCACTCACTCACGAACTATGTACGTATAAGGAGCGAAGCGGAGGCTTTTGTTCTTGCATAAACCCCAAAGACTGAACGATTAGGGCTGGACCTTGAGGAAGATGATCACGAAGGTGAACAGCGCCAAGGACTCGATGAACGCCAGGCCGAGAATCAGGAAGATGAAGATTCCAGGACGAGCGCCCGGGTTGCGCGCCAGAGCTTCGGTCGCCGAAGCCGTCGCCTTACCCTGACCCAGACCGCACAGACCGGCGGCGATCGCCATGCCGATGCCGGCCGCGATCGAGACATACCAGTGGCTTCCCGCCTCGCCCGCGCCCTGCGCAAACGCCGGCGTGGCCAGCAGCAGCCCGGCCAACGACATAAACAGATATTGCAGCTTCTTCATGTACTGCTCCTTGCTCCCGAGATACGCCGCCAGTGGGTGGTTGATGCTCACCGTGCTGGCACCCTCACGCTATGCGGCGTTGTTGCATACCGCGAGGTGGGAGGCCTCGACGGCAAACTCAAAACGACCAACCCGAAGATTCAATCCCGGGTAAAACTGGTAGCCCAGGGCTTTAGCCCTGGGTGATTCTGATCCTCCCGCCAGGAGGATCGGAATCAATGGTCGTGCGCCACCGCCACCGAAAGATAGATCGATGCCAGCAGGAAGAACACATACGCCTGCACTACGGCGACGCCCAGGTGCAGCGCCAGGAAGACCAGCGGAATTCCGACCGGCACCAGCGAGAAGAACGCCAGGGTCACCAGGTCGCCCGCGAACATATTCGCGTACAACCGGACCGTGAGCGAGAGCACGCGCGCCAGGTGCGAGATCAGCTCGATCGGCAGCAGCAGCGGCGTCAGCCACCACACCGGTCCCAGGAACTGCTTGATGTAGCCCGCGCCGTTCGACCGGATGCCGTGGTAGTGGTAGTAGAAGAACGTCACCAGCGCAAAACCGAGCGGCACCACCGGGTTGGCCGTCGGCGACTCGAACCCTGGGACCAGTCCCAGCAGGTTGGAGAGCAGGATGAACAGCCCCAGCGCGGTCAGGTAGCTGGAAAACTGCTTATGCCCGTGGCCGATGATCGATTCGCCCTGCTCGTTGACGAACTCATGGGTCATCTCCGCCAGATGCTGCACCGGCTTGGGCGTCTCCACGCTCAGCGTCAGCCGCACCACGATGAAGTAGGCCAGGAGCAACAGGAAGACCAGCAGCTCCATCGCAAACGCATTCGTGATCGGCGCCTGCGGGTGCCTGGGCTGCACATGCAGCGCACGCAGCAGCGCCGTGGTGGACGCGGCGAAGTGAGCGTTCAGAAAGCGGGTAAAGAATAACTGTATCGGCATAAAGTGTGCAGGCTGCCCGGCTAAACTGTCCACGCCTTCATCAACCGCAGACCCTCGACCGTGAGGCAGAACACTCCCAGTCCAAGGCCGGCCGCCAGCGCGTACACCGAACCATCCAGAAACTTAAGGCTAACATACAGCAGCACCACCGTAAGCCCCAGTCGCAGGAAGAATCCTGCCAGCACCATGCCCATCGGTTTGGCCGCCGCGCCCGCGTCCATGCGCACCATCACCGCGCTCATCAGCCGCAGCCACTCCCACAGGCCGGAGCCGGAGATCGTCGCCCCTACCACCAGCAGCGCCGCGCTGGCCCAGCCCAGCTTCCACCACAGCAGCGGCACCGCCACCGCCGTCAGACCGGCCAGCAGCCGCAGGGCGCTCACGATCGTCCGTTTGAAATCAGCATCGCTGAACTGCTCGAAGGTCCTCATCACTGCGTCTTCACCCATTTCGTCCATTCTTCAGGTACCCCGCCGCCGTGCGGAAGATCTGCACAAACCCCGCCACCGCGCCGAGCACGATACCCGCAATCCCGATCCACGCCTGGTGCCAGGCCCGGTCCGCCCAGCTGCCCAGCAGCCAGCCGATCAGGCAGCCCCCGGGCAGCGCCAGCGCCAGCTGAATCATCGACTCCGCCTTGACCAGCTCGCCCAGCGCCCCGGACCGCTTCCCTTTACCCGCCATAGCCCTCCATTACATCACGCCGCCCACCCCTCCAGTCCACCTGAGCGCCGCTGCGCGCACCCCGCCCGCTATACTGAACTGTCAACTCCACCCAGAAGGACCCTTCGTGTTTCAATCCGAGTTCGAAATCAAGCTCCACACCGAGCGCCGCGAGAAGCTGGACAAGATCGCGGCCCTCGGCCAGCCCGCCTACCCCAACAGCTACGGCTTCACCCACACGATCCCCGAGATCCGCACTGCCTTCGACCCCATCACCCCCGAGCAGTTCGACGCCGACCTCGCCGCCGGCAAAAAGATTGAGATCTCGATCGCCGGCCGCATCATGGCGATCCGCGTCCAGGGCAAGGCGGGCTTCGCCCAGTTGCAGCAGGGCGGCCAGCGCCTGCAGATCTATGTTCGCAAGGACGATGTAGGCGAGGACCTGTTCGCCCTCTACAAGCTGCTCGACCTCGGCGACCACATCGGCGTGCGCGGCTTCCTTATGCGCACCCGCACCGGCGAGCTCACCCTGCACGTCGCGCCCATCACCCTCCCCGGCCACCAGGGCCAGCTCGCGCTCACCTTCCTGGCCAAGGCCATGCTCGCCCTGCCGGACAAGTACCACGGCCTCGAGGACACCGAGCTGCGCTACCGGCAGCGCTACGTCGACCTGTTCATGAACACCGGCCACAGCGTAAAGCAGGCCACCACACCGGCCGCTGTGGCGAGCGATGGCGCGGCAGCCGCCGAATCAAAGGACCGCGGGAATCCCGGCACCTCCAATGCCGCCGGACAGCTTTCTACCGGCGACAGCACCCCCTCCGAGCCGACTCAGGAGCCCGAAGGCCCCGGCAACGTCCGCGAGGTCTTCGTCAAGCGCGCTGCCGTCCTGCGCGCCCTGCGCACCTTCTTCGACGCCCGCGGCTACCTCGAGGTCGAGACCCCGATGATGCATACCATCGCCGGCGGCGCCGCGGCCCGGCCCTTCAAGACCCACCACAACGCCCTCGACCTCGACCTCTCGCTGCGCATCGCCCCCGAGCTCTACCTCAAGCGCCTGGTGGTCGGCGGCCTCGACCGCGTCTACGAGATCAACCGCAACTTCCGCAACGAGGGCATCAGCACCCAGCACAACCCCGAGTTCACCATGCTGGAGTTCTACCAGGCCTACGCCAACTACCACGACCTGATGAACCTCACGGAGGAGCTTGTAACCTTTGTGGCGAACGAGGTAAACGGCACCACCATCACGCGCTTCCCCATCCCCAAGGGCCCCCGCGCCGGCGAGATCGTCGAGATCGACCTCGGCGAGTGGCAACGCCTCTCGATGCGCGAGGCCATCATCAAGTTCTGGCCGGATGGTATGGTGAGACCGCCGCAAATAGAAGACTTCAACGATCTGGCCAGTTTTGAGTCTTTTTTGAAGGCAAACGAGAGACATTCCGACGCAAAAGGCGAATCCGAGGCAACAGATCGGGCTGGCTTCATTCGATTCTCGGTTGGCTCATGGTGCTACTTCGCACTACCACGCCTCGCAAAGAAGGAGCCCATAGGAAAGTTGATCGCGGAGCTTTTTGAGGTCTTGGCCGAAGAGCACCTCATCCAGCCCACCATCATCTACGACTTCCCGCTGGCCGTCAGCCCGCTCTCCAAGCAGAAGCCCGAGGAACCCGACTGGGTCGAGCGCTTCGAGTTCTACATCGGCGGCTTCGAGGTCGGCAACGCCTTCTCCGAGCTCAACGACCCTGAGGAGCAGCGCAAGCGCTTCGAGGACCAGCTCAAGGAGCGCGACCGCGGCGACGACGAGGCCCATCAGATGGACGAGGACTACGTCCGCGCCCTCGGCTACGGCCTGCCGCCCACCGGCGGCGAGGGCATCGGCATCGACCGGCTGACCATGCTGCTCACCGGCAGCCGCTCCATCCGCGACGTCATCCTCTTCCCCCTGCTCCGCCCGCAGAAGTAACCCGCAATCACCCCAACAACCCGGATGCTCCAGGTCTGGCCTCTGAGACCTGGGGCATCCCCCGGTAGAAGCCCCACTGCTTGCTGAACCTTGTTGCCTACTCCCTGTTCCCTGCTTTACGAAGACGTGCAGCCGCGCGCTCATTGCGGAGGCGGAGCTTACGCCAAGGCAATAGAGGGGGAGGGGTGACTAGGCCCTTTTGAGCCGCTTGACCACCTGTGCCAGCGTGGTCTCGTTCATCGCCGCGGTGGCGTCGCTCTTGGCGCGCTTCAGCAGCGGGGCCAGCGCCTTGTCTTCGAGCGTCAGCCACTCGCCGACGGTGGCGGCATAGACATCGCCCAGCCCGATCTCCTTGGCCGGCACCTTCAGCCGCGCTCCGCCGTTCGGACCTTTCCGCTGTACGATGAAGCCGCCATCGTGCAGCCGTAGAAACGCGCGTCGCACCATCACCGCGCTCTCGCCCAGCTCGCCGGCAATCGCCGCCGAGGTGTGCATTGCCTCTGGCTCTGCCGCCAGCACCGCCAATACCCGTAGACTCAACGCGAACCGACCATTCTGTGCCATGCAGAGCAACGTATCACAACGCTCTGCTAGCATTTCACAGTGAATATACTTTTTGTCGGCGACGTCTTCGGCTCCGCCGGTCGCCATATCGTTCGCGAACACCTTCCGCACGTCCTCGACCACCATGCGGTGGACCTGCTCATCATCAACGGAGAGAACGCCGCCGGCGGTTTCGGCATCACGCCCTCGCTGGCCGAGGAGCTGTTCGATCTCGGCGCGCATGTCATCACCACCGGTAACCACATCTGGGACAAACGCGAGATCTTCGACTACATGACGGTTCCCGCCGACTCCCACGAGCGCGGCCGCCGCGTCCTGCGTCCGGCCAACTACGCCGTGGGAACCCCGGGGTTCGGCGTCTACCAGGGAACGCTCGGCAACGGCCAGAGCTACGCGGTGATGAACCTGCAGGGCCGGGTCTTCATGTCCTCCTGCGACGATCCCTTCCGCAAGGCCGACGAGCTGCTCTCGCGCATCACCTCCAAGGTCATCCTGCTCGACATCCACGCCGAGGCCTCGAGCGAGAAGGTCGCCCTCGGCTGGTATTTGGACGGCCGCGTTACCGCCGTGCTCGGCACCCACACCCACATCCCCACCGCCGACCAGCGCATCCTGCACCACGGCACGGCCTTCCAGACCGATGTGGGAATGTCAGGGCCCTACGACTCGGTGATCGGGGTCGAGAAGGAGCTCGTCCTCACTCGCTTCCTTACCGGAATGCCGGGCAAGTTCGAGGCGGCCAAGGGCAACCCCAAGATGTGCGCCACCCTGATCAACTGCGATGGCGCGACCGGCCGCGCCACCGGCATCCAGCGCCTGATGCTGGGCGAATAGGCTCTAACCGGGTTACGAGCAACCAGAAAGGCAGCCCCGAGGGGCTGCCTTTCTGGTTATGTGCTCTGCCCAGTGCTACTTGTGAGCGGTCGCGTGGTGCACGGGAGCCTTCGCCGCCTTCGGCAGGACAACCTCGCCGTCGGTCATGGTGATCATCAGCGGGTTCGGCGTGTAGGAGTCGTAGGTTCCGACGAGGGTGACCTTCTGTCCCACCGCGGTTGCTGCGGCGATCTCGTCAGCCTTCTTCTTGGCTGCGGCTTCGGCGACCTTGGTGGAACCTGCCTCGACCGGCTTCAGGTTGAAGGTAAAGTCGGCGGTCTTAGACTGAACGGCATCGTCGGAGACAGCGACCTTGAGGATGGTCGGGGTGGACTCGATGATCACCGCGCCAGGAATCTGCACGCTCTTGCCCTTCACCGTTGCCCAGACCTTCTCCGCATCCTCAGGCTTGCCGTTGGCAAGGATGAACTCCTTGTCGCTCAACGCCAGGGTCGCGAGATCAGGAGTTGCCGCGATGGTCTGCGCCACGATGTCGGCGGGCGAGGGAGCCGGCTTGACCACCAGGGTGCTCGGAGGATTCAGGTTGGCCTGCGCCGCAGCCGTCACCTGATCGTAACCATCCGCGTTACCGTGGAACTTCTTGTAGCAGTACTGCGCGGTCGGCAGCATCTGCGACTTGTAGGGCTCGGGGGCATAGGCCACGAAGCGGGCAACGTAGAAGGCGCAGTTGACCAGGTCCGGAGGCGTCGACTGCAGGTAGGCCAAGCCGAGGAAGTAGGTGTCCTGAAGGATGGGACCAGGCTTCGTCGTCTGATCGACCGGCACCGAGGCCAGCTCTGACTTGAAGTTGGTGATCGCAGTCGCCGTGTCCTTCTTGTTCAAGGCAGCGGTTCCGATGGCGCTATAGAAGATGGGGGTGGCGCCGGCCATGACCGCTTTGAAGTCGGCATCGCTCATCGCCTGAGGCTTGGTCGCGGCC
>DATMOB010000085.1:0-63321 GCA_035568455.1 Granulicella sp. | reverse complement strand
CAACAGCTCCACACCACGCGGAATGAGATCTCGTTGTTTCTTCATCGAGACCTCCTTCGGATAGACACCTGCGCCCACCAGCGTCCAGATGGGCTGGTAGTAATGCACCTCCGCGGGGTCGATGATCAAGATGCGTGCGTTCCGTTTCGCTTTGCGGAGTCGTCTCACAAGCCGCGACGCCGTTGTGATTCCAGCACTCCCACCACCAACCAGAACGATATCGTAGTTGCTGTCCCGTTGCTTCCGCCCCTGAGCCATCGGCTTCCCTCACGCAACGAGGGCTCCTGGCTGCAAGCAGAAAGTTGCAGGAGGTCCCTCAGTCGCCCATATTTGGAGGCTATGGTGTGCTACGAGTTCCGGTCTTGTACGTTGTTGCGTTCTTTGGCAATCTCTATCACCTGAATGCCGAAGAAGAACCTGAGAACGAGGATTATCCAGAACCGTCGGAATACTCGAATTTCAGGAAGAACTTCGGGCAGCGGGGCGTCCTGCACCGCTGGGCAGATCCGGATGGCACCCAGAAGGTCGAAGACACCGGTCCATTGACCAGGAAGCGGATGGAGACCGTCGATTCGGACTTCAGGAGCCATCAGTTCCCCCCCCTAAAAATCTAAAACATCGATCTGTGATCTGGCCTCGCGCGTTCATATCTTCCGTCGCGTTCGCGATGATCTCCAGCAGCTGGAGTTTTGCTTCCGTCTAGTCACAGCCTTTTCGTCTCGCGATCATTCCTAAGGCTGGAACTCGATCGAGTTGAGAATCTTCCGCTCGCGTGCACGGATGTCTTCCATCTCGGCGTGGTTCATGTCGCGCACGCCGCTGACCTCGCCGCCGCAGAAGGTATTCACGACCAGGTCGAAGCGATAGCAGGCTTTGCCGCGATAGGCGGTGTAGACATCGTCCCGCGACTCGATGCAGATTCCGCCGTGCTCGTCGTAGCCGTGCGAGAAGCTGACGCCATTGATCCCCGTGGTCGTCGTCGGTCGACGTAAGGGCAGAAACGCCTGCCGGGCGCAGTCGGCGTCGGAGGTTCGGGACGAGATGCTGAAGTAGACCAGGGCTCCCGAGAAGGTCGACTGCGGATATGGGTTGAAGGCTATCGTGGCGACGCCGCGCAACTGCGAGCTGAGCGGAGCAGAGCGGGCGTCGAGCCGGAAGGTGCTGACCTCACCATCGCGCCGGCTCAGGTTCCAGGCCGACGGAATTTCGAAGGCGACCCGATAGCGGCTGTCGCTGAAGCGCCGGGCGGCCGGGGTGGGGGGCTCCGGAGGCGATGACGCAGATTTCCGATCCTGGGCGTGCAAAGGACCTGAGAGTGGGAAGCAGAGAACGACAGGTGCAAGAACCAGGAGCGGGCGGTATAGGAGCGGGCGGTACAGGAGCGGGCGGATCGGGATCAGCTTCGGCTTCATCTTCACTTCCAGTGTCGTAAGGGCGAGTCTCTGTCACTCAGATGCGACTCCCTGTCGTCCGGCGCGTCAGGCGCGCATGCGGGGATTGGCGATGGTGTAGGCGATGTCCGTAAGCAGGTTGACCGCGACGTAGGTCAGTCCGACCGCCAGGATACAGCCCTGGACCAGGGCGTAGTCGCGGTTGGAGATGGCGGAGAGCGTGAGCCGGCCGATGCCTGGCCAGGAGAAGATGGTCTCGGTGACGATGGCGCCGGCCAGCAGACTGCCGAACTGCAGGCCGATGACGGTGAGCACAGGGATGAGGGCGTTGCGCAGAGCGTGGCGGTAGACGACGGCGGTCTCGGTGAGGCCCTTGGCGCGGGCGGTGCGGATGTAGTCCTGGTGGAGCTCCTCAAGCATGGCGGTGCGGACCATGCGGGTGAGGATGGCGGCCAGACCGAGGGCGAGGGTGAGCGCGGGCAGGATCAGGTGGAGCAGAAAGTCTCCTGCACCGCTGAGGCCGGGGCCTCCGAAGCCGGCACCGGAGACGGGAAGCCAGCCGAGCCGTATGGAGAACAGCAGGATGAGGATGGGGCCGAGCGCGAAGTTGGGAAAGGAGAGGCCCACCAGAGAGACCACGCCGAGCGAGCGGTCTTGCCAGCGGTTGCGATGGAGCGCCGACCAGATTCCGGCGGGAAAGGCGGCGGCCATGCCCAGCAGCAACGCGGCCGCGGTGAGCGCGAGGGTGTAGGGGTAGCGCTGGGCGATGAGGTGGGTGACGGAGTCATGCAGGCGGAGGGACTGGCCCAGGTCGGCGTGGAGGACGCCTTTCCAGTAGTGGAGATACTGCTGGGAGAGCGGGGCGTCGAAGCCGTAGGCGTGGCGCAGGGTGGAGATGTCAGAGGCGGTGGCGCCCTCGCCCAGCATCTGGACGATGGGATCGCCGGGCACCAGGTGGATGAGCAGGAATACAACGGAGACGACCAGCCAGATGACCGGCAGGGTGATGAGGATGCGGCGAATGGGGCTCCAGAGGGCGGCGGCGGTCAGGTTCTTCGTCCAGTTCGTCATCCGGCCAGTCCTCTGTGCGGTCTTTGCGAGGTGCCGGGAGGTGGCGTGGGGAGGGTCTGCACGCGGACGCGGCTGATGCGGTGGCCATGCATCTCGGCGACGATAAAGTGTCGGCCCTCGTACTCGACGCTTTCGCCCTCCACGGGGATGTGGCCGAGCTGGGCGAGCAGGAAGCCGGCTAGGGTCTCGACGCCGGCCTCGCGGGGAAAGCTCCAGCGGAGCTGGGTGCCGAGGTCGCGCAGCGAGGTGCTGCCGTCGAGCGACATGACGCCGGTGCTGGAGAAGAGGGTGGTGCGGCTGGCGATGTCGAACTCGTCCTCGAGCTCGCCAACGACCTGCTCGAGGACGTCTTCGGCGGTGACGATGCCGACGGTGGAGCCGAACTCGTCGACGACGACGGCGATCTGGCGGCGGCGCTCCTGAAATTCTTGGAGGAGCTCCACTGCGAGCTTGGTCTCGGGGACGACGATGACCTCGCGCATGACTTGGCGGAGGGTGAGGCCCGAGTTGCCGGCGCCCCCCAGGCCGAGCGAGACGGCGCGGAAGTGCATGAGGCGGGAGACGTCCTTGGAGTAGACGATGCCGATGATGTGGTCGGGGCCGACGGCGGGGTCGTAGACGGGGACCCGGGAGTGCTGCTCGTCGACGATGCGGGCGCTAGCCTGCTCGACGGGCATGTCGGCGGGGAGGGAGAAGATCTTGCCGCGGGGGGTCATGATCTCGCGGACGGTGACATGATTGAGCTCGATGGCGCGATGGATGATCTCCTCCTGGAAGACGGGCAGGAGTCCCATGCGGCGGGTGGCGGTGGCGATCAGCTTGAGCTCCTCGGGGGAGTGGACAGCGCCCTCGCCGCGCAGAGGTGCGCGGAAGAGGCGCAGGACCAGGGTGGCCGAGCTGTTCATCAGCTTGACGGCGGGGCGGGTCATGCGGATGAAGACGTCCATGGGGCCGGCGACGGCCAGGGCGATGCGCTCGGCCCGCTGCAGGGCGAGGGACTTGGGGACCAGCTCGCCCAGGAGCACCTCGAGGTAAGTGATGGCAGCAAAGGCGATAGTGACGGCGAGGAGGTGGGCGTAGACGAAAGCGTGGGTGGCGGGGACCCAGCCAAGGGCGGTCCACGCGCGGAGGATGATCTGGGCGACGGCGGGCTCGCCGACCCAGCCGAGGGCGAGGCTGGCGAGGGTGACGCCGAACTGGACCGCCGGGAGGAACTCGTCGATGGAGCTCTTGAGCTGGAGGGCGGTGCGGGCTCCGGGGCGGCCGAGGGCGAGCAGCTGCTGGATGCGGGTCTCGCGGACGCTCACCAGGGCGAACTCGGCGGCGACGAAGAAGCTGTTCGCCAGGATGAAGAAGGCGACCATGATTGCCCGGAACAACGTCCACTCAAGCATGAGTTTCAGTGTAAGGCTAAAGGGCTGCGGGGTTTGCGTGGGCGTTTAGAGCGATTGTGGAGGGGTACCCCCTCCCCGCTAGGCTAAAGTACCCAAAGTCTTCCAGATAAATGGGATAAGTCCAAACCAAACGAGATAGCCCGGCGCGGAGGCCGGGCTATCGGTGAGGCTGTTTTGGGCACCGGTTTGTCAAGATGTACCGTCTGCAGGCTGGGAGGGAAAGCATACCCCAGGGGCTAAAGCCCCGCGTTGCTTCTTGGCCGTGAGTGCCAAGGCTAAAGCCCTGGTTTACCTAGAAGCAAGGGGCAGACCGGTGACGCGAAACCTCCGGTGTTTTAGAGGGCGGGGGTTGCGGCCAGAACCTTGGTGAGGGACTTGTCGATGGTGTCCTTGGGGACGAAGCCGACGATCTGGTCGGCGACCTTGCCGTCCTTGAAGATGATCAGGGCGGGGATGCCGCGGATGCCGTAGCGCATCGGGGTGGCGGTGTTGCTGTCGACGTCCATCTTCATCACCTTGAGCTGTCCGTTGTACTGGGTGGCGACCTCATCGACGACGGGGGCGAGGGCACGGCACGGGCCACACCAAGCGGCCCAGAAGTCGACCATGACCGGCTGCGAGGATTGAAGTACCTCTTTCTCAAATGATGCATCATTGACTTCGGTAACGAACTGACCTGCCATCTCTTCCTCCTGCTGCGCTGCCGAATCAAGACTCACCGGCAAAACGTAGATACTCTTTATAGTAGATGCGAAACTGGCCTCGGAGTTTCAATCCCGGGGCCGGGGGGGGCGACTTAAAGAGAGAACGCCCGGACCTTCGATCAGAATCAGACCGAAGGTCGACGGGCGGCGCAGGAGCCCTCCCCAGAACGTCCTACGCGCTTCAAGTTAAGTTAGCCAAGGACCTTTGTAAACGGCACTATAGTAACCGATAACTGGTTCCTTTCGAGATGGTTGCGTCCAAAAGCTCGGCTGCCGCGCCCTGCAGCCTCTGCTGGATGGCGTGGCGAACCAAGTTGGTATCCCCCTCGCGATAGATGAGCAGGACGGAGGGTCCGGCGCCGCTCAGCGCGACCCCCAGCACCGAGGGGTGATCGGCCAGCGGGAGTAGCAGCGTCAGCAGCGGGCAGGCAGCAGTGCGGTAGGGCTGGTGGATGCGGTCCTGCATGGCGGTGCGGAGCAGGTCGGCGCGGCCGAGCGCGAAGGCGGAGACCAGCAGCGCGGTGTTCTGGACGTTGGTTACGGCGTCGGCGCGGCTGTAGGTGGCGGGCAGCAGGGCGCGGGCCTTTTCGGTGGAGAGGCTGGCGGGGGGGATGACGAGGAGCAGCTTCCAGTCGGAGCGCTCGCCCGCATTGGCGAAGGAGGCGGTGGCGATGGAGGCGTTTTCCGCCTGGGCTGCGGGGGCCTGGGCTGCGGAGGCGGTCATTCCGCCCAGCCAGCAGGCGGCGACGTTGTCGGGGTGACCCTCGCGGCGGCAGGCCTCTTCCATCGCCTGGTAACCGGTCCAGCCGAGGTCGCCGAAGTAGTTGGCGAGGAGGACGCCGGCGAGCAGGGCGGCGGCGCTCGAACCGCAGCCCATGCCGAGAGGGATCTCGTTGTTAAGACGGAGGCTGAGGGGGATGATGGGGCGGTTGGCGGAGGTGAGGACGTTGCGGTAGGTGTCGAGGATGAGGTTGCGCTCGAGGCTGCCGCAGAGGTCGGGGTTGCGTCCGGAGGCTGTGATGGCGAAGGCGGAGGACGGCTCGGCGTCGATGGTGAGGTAGAAGGACATGGCCAGGCCGATGGCGTCGAAGCCGGGGCCGAGGTTGGCGGAGGTGGCGGGAAGTTTCAAGTGGAGTGGGTGCACGGTCGTTTTTAGAGCCTTTGGCTGGCGTGATGGAAGCTGGAAAGAAGGCATACCCCAGGGGCTAAATCCCCGCTCCTTGTGGCGCCCTGAATGCCAAGGCTAAAGCCTTGGCTTACCTAGAAGCAACAGTGGGTCTCGCTGCAGGCAACAAGGGGTCTCGCTGCGCGAGATGCCCACTCATGCGATGAAGCGAATGGAATGGGGTACCCGGCGTTTGGGTTGAAGGGTGCGAGCGGTATGGGTGGTACGGGGGGCCTTCGCTTCGTTCAGGATGACGACAGGAGCAAGCAACCGCAAGAACAAGCAACAGCAAGAACGAGCAACAGCAAAAAGAGAAGCAGATCCCCTTCGGGGAGGACAACCAAGAAAAGCAACGGCGGTCTCGCTTCGCTCGATACCCCACGCTCCCACCCCAGCGGACACGAAGCGTCCGCTGGGGACCCGGCCTGCCGCAAAGTCGCGGCGAGGGGAGGAATGCGGGGTGGATTAGACGGGTTGGGGGACGGGGTTGGAGCGCATGTGGGCTTCCAGGGTGCGGAGGACGGTGTCGGGGTCGGCGTCGAGGACGATGGGGGGCTTGGCCAGGGCGGTGTGCTGCGCGCGTTGCAGCGGGGTCGCTCCGGCAAGTTCTTCATCGGTGAGCAGCTCGTTGCGGTGGTAGTCGATGGTGTACTGCGAGTCCTTGAGGGTGTTGCCGGTGAGGATGAGGACAGCGCGCTCCTCGCGGGTGACCTTGCCGAGGGCGACGAGCTTCTTGATGCCGGCGAGGGTGACGGCGGAGGCGGGCTCGCAGCCGACGCCCTCGGCGCCGATCTGGGCCTTGGCGAGGGCGATCTCCTGCTCGGAGACCTGTTCGCACCAGCCGCCGAGGTCGTCGATGACGTTGGCGGCCTTGCGCCAGGAGGCGGGGTTGCCGATGCGGATGGCGGTGGCGCGGGTGTCGGCGGTGACGGGCTTCATGATGCGGTTGGAGTCGATGTACCAGCGGTAGAGGGGGTTGGCGCCCTCGGCCTGGATGATGCTGATCTTGGGGGTGTGGGGGATGAGGCCGAGCTGGTGCATCTCCTGGAAGCCCTTGCCCAGGGCGGCGGAGTTGGCGAGGTTACCGCCGGGGACGATGATGTGTTCGGGCACCTGGCCGTCGAGCTGCTCGACGATCTCGAATGCGGGGGTCTTCTGGCCCTCGAGGCGGTAGGGGTTGACGGAGTTGAGCAGGTAGATGGGGAAGCGGCGGACGAGGTCGGTGAGGATGCGGACGCAGCCGTCGAAGTCGGTCTTGAGCTGGATGGTGAGGGCGCCGTAATCCATGGACTGGGCGAGCTTGCCCCAGGCGATCTTGCCCTCGGGGATGAAGACGATGCTGCGCAGGCCGGCGCGGGCGGCGTAGGCGGCCATCGCGGCGGATGTGTTTCCGGTGGAGGCGCAGGCGACCCACTCGAAGCCGCGCTCGGCGGCGACCGAGAGGGCGGCGGTCATGCCGGTGTCCTTGAAGGAGCCGGTGGGGTTCATGCCCTGGTGCTTGGCGAGCAGCCAGTCGAGGCCGGCGGCGGCGGCACAGCGGGGAAGGTCGTAGAGCGGGGTGTTGCCCTCGCGCAGGGTGACGACGTTCTCGGTCTTGACGATGGGGAGCAGGTCGCGGAAGCGCCAGACGCCGCTTTGGTCGATGGGCAGGGTGGAGGTGCGGCGCTCCTGCCAGAGCCAGCGGAGGGCGCTCGCATTGGGCAGGCGGGTGTCATGGCCGGCGGCATCGGCGCTCTGGGGCGCGCTCCAGGGGTACACTACCTCATAGAGTCCATGGCAGTTCGTGCAGCGGAAGTCGCTGGCGACGGCGCTGCCGGCAATTCCGGTACCGCACTCCGTGCATCTTAAGCTGTGAGCGTCCAATGTCATCTCTCCCAATGAGTTATCGTATACCCCGCATTTTACTGCTTCTAGTCCTGGGCGCGTTTCTGATTGCTCCGCTGGGGTTTGCGGCGGCGGCGCAGAGCTCGGGCAAGGGGGGGCAGAAGGAGCTGCGGGTAGATGCGGCGGCGGACCTGCAGACGGTGCTTCCCGCGCTGGCGCAGCAGTATGAGCAGGCGACCGGGGTGAGGCTGCGGGTGAGCTATGGATCGTCGGCGACGCTGGCGACCCAGATCGTGAACGGCGAGCCGGTGGATCTGTTTCTGAGCGCCGATTATCTGTTCCCGGAGAAGGTGGTTGCGGCGAACCTGGCGGATACGCGGGACCCGATCCCGTATGCGCGGGGAACGCTGGTGCTGTGGGCGAGGAAGGACTCGCCGCTACAGCCGCTGCATCTGGAGGCTTTGACCGATACTCGGGTGAAGACGGTGGCGATCGCGAATGCGGAGCACGCTCCGTATGGCCGGGCGGCGATGAGTGCGCTGGAGAGGCTGAAGCTGCTTGACCAGGTGAAGCCGAAGCTGGTGGTGGCGGAGAATGTGGCTCAGGCGGGGCAGTATGTGGAGTCGGGGAATGCGCAGGTCGGGCTCGTGTCGCTGACGATGGCGATGTCGCCGCACTTCAGTGCGATTGGAAGCTTTGTTCTGGTGCCTCGGGAGTATCCCGAGATACGGCAGTGCGCGGTGGTGCTTGCGAAGTCAGAGAAGCGCACCGAGGCGCATGCGTTTCTGGATTGGCTGCGGTCGCCGGCGATTCAGGAGAGCCTGCCGAAGCTGGGGCTGACTCCGGTGCTTTAGGGGACTCGGTCGCGGCGTGCTGGCGGAACTGTAGACTTAATTTCAGAATGGACATTGAGGCGCTTCTACTTACGCTGCGGCTGGCGCTGAGCACGACGGCTCTGCTGCTGGTGATCGCCCTGCCGCTGGCGTGGTGGATCACTCGCGGGGGACGCGGGCGGGCGGTGGTGCAGGCGCTGGTGGCGCTGCCGCTGGTGCTGCCGCCGACGGTGCTGGGGTTCTATCTGCTGGTGGCGCTGGGGCCGCTGACGCCGGTGGGGCGGCTGCTGATCCGGGTGCTGGGGCATCAGCTGGCGTTCAGCTTTTCCGGGCTGCTGATCGGGTCGGTGGTGTACAGCCTGCCGTTCGCGGTGCAGCCGCTGGTGGCGGGGTTTTCCGCGGTGGATGAGGCGTATGTGGAGGCGGCGGCGGGGCTCGGCGTGGGTCCGGCGCGGGCGTTCTGGCGAATTGTGCTGCCGCTGGCGCGGGGTTCGGTGATCGCGGCGGCGATCCTGACGTTTACCCATACGGTGGGGGAGTTTGGGGTGGTGTTGATGCTGGGGGGCAATATTCCGGGAGCGACGCAGACGCTCTCGATCGCGCTGTACGACCAGGTGCAGGACTTTCAGTATGGGGCGGCGAACCGGACGGCGGCGCTGCTGCTGGGGCTGTCGGTGGCGGCGCTGCTGGCGATCTATCTGATGCCGGGGGTGCGGGCGCGGGGGGCGGGCGGCAAGGGCGCGGGAGATGGCTTTGTCTGAGACGCGGCCCCATCTCAAGCTGCGGGTGGGCCACCGGATCGGGGCGATCGCGCTCGACGTTGCGTTCGAGGCGAGGCAGCCGTGGACGGTGCTGTTCGGGCCGTCGGGCAGCGGAAAGAGCACGGTGCTGCGGTCGATCGCGGGGCTGGTGCGGCCGGAGCGGGCGTGCATCACCCTGGGACGCGGCGGGCTGGAGCAGGTTGCGACGGATACGGCGGCGGGGGTGTTCGTGACTCCGCATCGCCGGTGGGTGCGGTGGTCTGCGCAGGCGGCGGCGCTGTTTCCGCATATGACGGTGCGGGAGAATGTGCGGTTTGGGGTTGGAGAGGGGCGCGGCGGGGCAGCGGACATTGTCGGCGAGGCGCTGGGGCGGTTTCGGCTGGCGGGGATGGCGGAGAAGCGGCCTGCGCAGCTGTCGGGCGGAGAGCGGCAGCGGGTCTCGGTGGCGCGGGCGGCGGCGGCGGCGGATGGGAGGCTGATTCTACTGGACGAGCCGTTCAGCGGGCTGGATGCGGCGCTGCGCGACGAGCTGCTCGACGACCTGCAGGGGTGGCTGGCGGTGGTGAAGACGCCGGTGCTGTCGGTGACGCATGATGTCGGCGAGGCGTTTCAGCTGGGGGCCGAGGTGATCAAGATCGGCGATGGACGGGTGGTGGATCAGGGGCCGGTGGCGGTGGTGCTGGCGGCGGAGCGGGAGCGGCTGCTCGGGCAGCTTCGGGGGCGCTGAGGCACCGAGCTGACCGGGGAGTGGCTTTGTTCATCCCACCCTTCGCCAAAAGCCGCGAAGGGTGGGCACCCGGCGTTTCCCTCGAGATGAGGTCAGGCTCTCTCAGGGGTAGAGGAGCACGGCGACGTTGTAGGTGGTGAAGGCGCCGGCGTCGTGGGTGGCGCAGGCCCCGACCACCGCATGGCTGTAGCGTCCTGAGCGGAGACGGGCTTGGAGGACATTGGGGAGGCGGCTGAGGTCGGCACCACTGTAGCGCATGACGAAGAGCGGTTTGCGCTCTCCGGAGTAGCCCGTGTCCATGGAGCAGGTTCTGCGGGCGTCCGCGCTGGAGGGGAGGACGGAGACGCCGTAGCGCTCGAGCAGCGAGGCGACCTGTCCCTCCTGCTGGGGCAGGGTGAGGTGCTCGACTGTGCGCTCGAAGTCTTCGACGGCGAAGAGCTGGCCGTCGCGCACCACGACGGCAATGCCTACGGCGTCGACCGAGGGGTCGAGCAGGTTGCGGCGGTGTCCCGGGGAGTGCATCCAGGCTTGATGGATGCCGAGCGGACTCTCCCCTTCGGCTACATTCTCGGAGATGACGCTGAAGCGGGCGCCCACGGCGCCGGCGCGTGCGGAGAGCTCTGGTTCGCCGGGGTATTGATGCGAGATGCTGTTGTGCTCGGCCATGAGCCGGGCGTGCTCGGTGGCGGCGCGGACCAGGGCGGGATCGCGGCGAAGCGGGGGCAGATTGAGGGCGGCACGCTCCTGATCGGCGGCGGCCTGGAGGTACTGTTCGGCGATGGTGGGGCCGTGGCCTTCATGCGGAGCGCTGTAGAGGCGGGTTTGTGCGGGTGCGGAGGCACCCAGGCAGATGATGGCGAGCAGAGGGAGGGCGGGGCGCCAGAGTTGGTTCAGGTTCATTTCAGACATGTGATCTGTAGGTAGGATGCAGGGATTCGACCGGCCAGCGGTGGATAAGTCTTGCAAAATGGGATCGAGCTGGCCCGGGAGACAGCTCGATCCGGCGGCGATGTGGTTTCAGACTCCGTCACTCTTCCTCTCCCGTCAAGGTATCGTAGACCGGTTCATCGTTCCGGCCGTAGTTGGGGTAGACGGGGGTGGCGGGCGAGACAGGGGCGGGGGATACAGGTTCTGGGCGCTTCGGCTGCTTCGCCGGCACGCTGCCGGTGAGCGCGAGCAGTTCCTGCTCGAAGCGGAGGAGTACCTGTTCCTTGCCCAGGTGCTGGACGGCGTAGTTGCGGGCCTCGGCGCCCAGGCTGGCGCGTAGCGCGGGGTCGGCGATCAGGCGACAGACGGCTTCGTGCAGGGCGGCAGGGTCTTCGGCGGGCACGACCAGGCCGCAGCCCTCGACCACGTGGGCGACCTGGGTGCCGGGGTCGGCGGTGGCGATGATGGGGCGGCCGCTCGAGAGCATGCCGGTCAGCTTCGAGGGCATGACCAGGTCGGCGGCGCCGCGGCGCTGCGGGAGCAGGTGGATATCGGCGGCGTTGAGCAGGTCGTTGAGGCGATCGAGCGGCTGCAGCGGCAGCAGGGTGACGTTGGGGCGGTGGGCGACCATCGCTTCCAACTGGGGGCGAAAGGCGCCGTCGCCGCAGAATAGGAAATGGATGCGGGGATTGTCGGCGAAGGACTCGGCGAGCGGGGCGAGCATCTCGAGGCCCTGCTTTGCTCCCATGTTGCCGGAGTAGAGCAGGACGATCTTGTCCTCGAGCCCCAGCTGCTGGCGGAAGCGGTTGGGAGCGGCGGAGGCGGAGCGGAGGTTGCGATGGGCGGAGGCCGGGTAGATGGCGGTCGGGTCGACCCAGTTGGGAAAGAGGGTGGCAGCGGTCTCCGGGACGCCCTTGCTGAGGGTTCGTTCGAGCATCTTGAGCGAGATGCTGGAGACGCGCGCGAAGTGGCGGGTAAAGAATTGTTCCAGACCTGCGGCCAGAGCGTGCACCGGGCCGTCGGCGGGCAGCAGGCCGAGATCGAAGGCGGCGTCGATCTCGAAGTCCTGGATGTGCAGCCAGGCTGGCGCGCCGGCCATGGCAGCGGCCAGCAAGGCTACAGGGGTGGCGAAGAAGGTGGGTTCGACGGTGAAGACCACCTCCGGCCGCCAGAAGCTCTGGGCCAGCATGACCGGGAGACTGCCGAAGGCGAAGGAGAAGAGATGCAGCATGCGGGTAAGGCCGGAGGGGTTGGCGGGAACCCAGAGCGGGGTGCGATAGACGGTGGGCTGGAGGTCCTCTGAGGCGCGTTCGACGCGGTAGAGAGTCTTGCGGTAGCCGTCGTGAATTCGCCAGTCAGGATAGTAGGGAGGCGCCGTGACGACGCGGACCTGGTGGCCGCGACTGGCTAACCACTCCGCCATCTCTCCGGTGTACTTGCCGATGCCGGTGAGTTCCGGCGCGTAGTTGAGACCGTAGACAAGGATTCTCAAACACTCCTCCTGGGGGTGTTGTGGATCGGATGTCGGTGGGGCCCGAGGCTAACAGATGAAACTATTCGTGGCGCAAAACCTGCCCTTGCCTGTCTGCTTGGCTGGCTTCCTGGCCCGTCGAGTGCACTGGCGCTATGCTTGCAAGTGGTCGCTTTGTTTGTAGCTGATTCAGTTGGATAGGATGCCAAATAATGCCGAGGGTGGGGTTACTAAAGATGGTTCAGGTGGAGGAGACAGCGGGCGATCGGGCGGGATTCTGGATCGAGATGCTGGAGCGGGTGAAGCGGCAGCCGCTAGCGGCGATCGGGCTGGTGCTTATCCTGGGGTTTGCGCTGTGCGCTCTGGGTGCGCCGCTCGTGGCGCCGCGCGATCCGGCGCAGATTGTCCTGAGTGGACGGCTGTTTTCGCCGGGCCCGGGGCATTGGTTCGGAACCGATGAGCTGGGCCGCGACATACTCTCGCGCACCATCTATGGCGCGCGCATCTCGCTGGTCGTGGCGGTCTCGGTGGTGGGTTTGTCGCTGGCGGTGGGATTGCTGGCGGGCTGTGTGGCGGGCTTCTACGGCGGCTGGATCGACGCCGTGCTGAACACTTATGTGAGCAACGCGTTCTTGGCGCTGCCCGGGATTTTGCTGGCCATTGCGTTTGTTGCCTTCGTGGGCCCGGGGCTGGTGAACCTGATTTTGGCGCTGGCGCTCTCCGGCTGGGTGGGTTACGCGCGGCTGGTGCGGGCGCAGGTGATGGCGGTGAAGGAGCGCGAGTTCGTCGAGGCTGCGCGGGCGCTGGGGGCGAGCGACCTGCGCGTGCTCGGCCGCCACATTCTGCCCAATATCCTGCAGCCGCTGATAGTGCAGGCGGCCATCGGCATGGCGGCAGCGGTGCTGGCAGAGGCGACGCTGAGTTTCCTCGGGCTGGGCATTCCGGCGCCGGCGGCGAGCTGGGGCGCGATGCTCAACGATGGTCGCTCGCACCTGTTCGATGCCCCTCACCTAGTCTTCTTTCCGGCCATGGCGGTGATGCTGTGCGTGCTCGCGTTCAACTTCCTCGGCGACGCGCTGCGCGACTATCTCGACCCGAGGACGCGGATGGCGGCGGGGCTGTAGCTTTACCTGGCCTGCGGATGGGGAAGAGAAGATCGAGGACAAGGGGTGGAGAGCGATGCTGGTTGGCGTGATCTCGGATACACACGGGCTGCTAAGGCCGGAGGCTCTGGCTGCGCTGGCCGGCGTGGAGCATATTCTGCACGCTGGGGATGTAGGGCAGATCGAGATTCTGGAGAGCCTGCGTGCGATTGCTCCCGTGACGGCGATTCGCGGGAATATCGACACCAGCGGCGCCTGCGCTGAACTGCCCGCGACCGAGATGGTCGAGCTGGGCGGGCGGCTGTTCTACCTGGTGCACGCGATCGACGATCTGGACATCAGCCCTGCTGCGGCGGGCGTCGATGTGGTGGTCTTCGGCCACTCCCACAAGGCATCGGTGGAGCGACGCAACGAGGTGGTCTATCTGAATCCGGGGAGCGCGGGACCACGGCGGTTTCAACTGCCGGTTACGCTGGCGCTGGTCACGGTGTCGGAGCGCGGGGTGGAGGCGCGGGTGGAGAAGCTGACCTAGGGTGGGTCGGCGGGTCGCGCCTGGGTGTGCGGAGGGTGTTGCGGTGGTTGCGGACGAGGAGGAGTGCGCTCCTCCTCGTCCGGCTGGAGGTTAGAAGTAGTACCTGCCGGAGAACTGCATCTGGCGAGGCTGGGTCAGAAGAGCGCTGTACTTGCCATAGGAGGAGCTGAAGCCGTTGGTCACCATCGTCGTCGATGAGCCGTCGTTGAAGCGAACGCTGTTCAGGACATTGAACCCTTCGACGGAGATCTTCAGGCTCTGCCCTTCAAAGGTGTTGAAGGACTTGGAGAGGCCGCTGTCGAGCGACATATAGCCATCCCCGCGGTAGTTGTTGCGCTGGCCCGTCTCGCCGGCGTAGGGCGCGCGGATGTTGGCAGCCGCGGCGACCGGGTCGGCGAAGGCGTTCTCAGAGTGCGTGGATGCCAGGTAGTGGTGGTGGCCACCGGAGACGACGGGGCCGGTCTGTACGTTGTAGGACAATACGTCCCAGTTCGTCGCCCAGCCCAGGCCGTCGACGCTCGAGAACGGAAGGCCGCTGCTATAGTGCAGCAGACCGTCGAGAACCCATCCGCCGATCAGAGCATCCACCAGGCGGTTGGAGCTGCTGCCGAAGAGTGAGTTTTTGCCAAATGGGAGAGGTGCGATCCAGTCGGCGGTGATGTTGTGCCGGGCATCGAAGTCCGACACGCCGTACTGTGCTGAGGGGCTGAAGGAGTTCGCCACCGTGTTGGTGACGGTGTTGGTGGAGCCGACCACGGTGGAGTTGCCGCGCTCCGGCGAGGATCCCATATCCATCGACTTCGAGAGGGTGTAATTGAAGTCCCATTGGATGCCATGCTTCAGGGTCTGCCGCAGGGAGAGCTGCAATCCGTGGTAGTTGCTGGTGCCGATGGTCGACTGCGCGTAGAGCGAGGCGAACTGCGGATGGAAGTAGCGGTAGGACTGCCCGGAGGGCGAGGCACTGGTGGATGAATCGAGGCTGTCCAGGGTTGCTGTCTCATTGCCGCGATTGGCTTGGGTCATCAGATAGACGGCCTGGGTCCCTTTGTAGGTGACACCCTTCGAGGTCTTGAAGGTTGCATTGGGGAACATGTTCTGCCAGTACGCCATGTTGGAGACGGTGCTGACGTCCACTCCTTGATCGACCATCTTGTCGAGCGCGGTGGTGGCCTGGAAGTAGGTCGATCCGCTGGAGGTATCAGTGAGGTTCAGAGGCATGGCGAGGTCGTTGTTCATCAGCAGATGACGACCGAGCCTTCCGGTATAGGTTGCGCTGAGGGTGAGGCCGGAGTGCATCTCGTGCTGCAGGGTCAGGTTGAAGGTCTCGGCGTAGGGTGTCTGCAGGTGGTCGTCCAGGCTGTAGTAGACATTGCCCGAGCCGTCGGGCGGTGTGACCGGGAAGCTGCCCGCGCCGGCGACCGCCGGGATGATGGAGGTGGGAACGGTGTGGTAGCCGCTGAAGCGGGGAGCGGTGTCCACGTACTGGTTGACGCCGTTGGCGGCGCGGGTGGAGAGACCAAAGGCGCCGTTCTGGTCGTACTCGTCGATCACGCCCTCGCCGAAGTGGTCATAGGCCAGAGCGAAGCCGCCGCGGATGGAGGTGTGATTGTCCGGTGTGGCGTAGGCGAAGGCCAGACGGGGAGCGAAGTTCTTCTTCTGCGCCGTCCACAGGTTGGGTTTGCCGTTGGCCGAGCCGGCCGGGCCGAAGGAGATGCGCTGGTCGTCGGAGATCCCCTGCGACATGCCGCTGACGCGATTCTGGAAGAAGGCGTGCAGGCTGGAGGTCGGCGCGACCTCCTGTCCGCGCGTCTCGTAGGGGGTGCCGAGATAGGTGTAGCGCAGACCGGCGGTGAGAGTGAGCCGCGGCGTCACCTTCCAGGCGTCCTGCACGTAGTACTCCTGCTCGAACGACTTGTAGTGACGCGCGGGTAAGGTACCGGCGGGAAGGGCGGCCAGGGCGTTTCCGGCCACCGCGAAGTTATAGTAGGCGGTCGCGTGGGTGAGCAGTCCGGTGACATCGGCGATGGCGGTGTTGTAGTTGCTCTTGAACTTGCTGCCGATTTGCGGGTAACCGAAGTTGTCGGCGTCGAGCGAGCCGGGCTCGCCGGCGATTGCGCCGACGGTCAGGTCGTTCGAGGTGACGTTGCCCACGCTGTACAGGGTATTGTCTGCCTGGCGGTTGTTGAAGATCAGGCGGTCGTTCACGCCCACCTGGATGGTGTGGCGCCCCGTGATGAAGGTGAGGTCGTCGATGAAGTCATGCGTCGGCACCAGCAGGATCGATGAGGTATTGGTCGAGGTGAGGTTGGTCAGCGCGCTGAAGGTCACATAGGGCTGGTTGGTCGCGCCGCGAACCGTCGTTCCCTCACGGATATATCCGTAGCGGGCGTTGTTGATCAGGCGGTCGGAGATGGTCCAGATATGACCCGCGGCGATACCCTTGGAGTTGCCGTAGGTATTGGTGTTGGGCGGGCCTCCGGGGAACTGCAGGGGGCTGAGCTGATTGTCGCTCTGCAGATTGCCGCGGACGAAGAACAGCTGCTTGCTGCTCATGTTGTAGTCGAGACGGATGATGTTGGTGATGTTCGACAGCGGCGCAGGCGAGGAGAACACGTAGCCGCCGGTATTGTAACCATCGCCGACCGCATTGCTGTTGGCGGTGGGAAACTGTTTGAAGTAGGCGATGGCGGCCGGGTTGGTGCCAGGTCCCAGGGGACAGGTGCCGGTCTGTGTGCAGTTTGGATCCATCCCCGCGATCTGGGTGGGCGAGAGCGTGACCGGGTTCCCGCCGGTGTCGAGATAGGTGATCGAACCAGTGACCAGACCGCCGCCTCCCTGGATCGAGGGCACGACATTAGTTACTGTCTGATCGCTGGCCTGCTTGTAGCCCTCGTAGGCCCCGAAGAAGAAGAGCTTGTCCTTGCGGATGGGCCCACCGAGCGATCCACCATAGGTGTGCTGCAGAATCTTTTGCGCGACGTTCGGCTTTCCGCTGGAGAGCTGCGACTGTTTGATGAACCAGTCGTTGGAGGACACGCCGGGGTCGCGATAGTATTCGTAGGCGCTGCCGTGGAGGGCATTGGTGCCGCTGCGGGTGACGAGAGAGACCTGGGCGCCGGAGGATCGGCCGGAGTCGGCGTTCGCGCCGCTGGTGACCACGCGGAACTCTTCCACCGAGTCACGCGTTGAGCGGAGTACACCGGTGAAGGCGTAACCAAGATTCTGATCGTTGTTGTCGACGCCGTCCAGGGTCACGTTGGTCTGGTCCTGACGCGCTCCATTCACCGATCCGCTGCGGGTATCGGTGTTGACGCCACCGCCGGCCGTAGGCGCAAGCGACATCACTCCCGGCTGGAGCGAGAGCAAAGAGAGCACATTGTTGGCAAGGTAGGGAAGTGTCTGAATCTGAGTGCTGTCGAAGGGCTTGCCGAGGGTGGCGTCGCTCGTATTGACCGAGTTCGCGCTTGTCTCAACGTTCACGACCTCGACCGCGCCGACCGAGAGGGTGAAGTTCATCTTCACCGGCGAGTTGACGAGCAGTTCCACGGTGCGCGTCTGGTCGGAGAAGCCGGAGGCGGTGACGGTAACGGAGTACTTTCCTGGAGGGATCTGGTCGAATGCATAGTCCCCTTTGGCTCCCGTCCTGGCGGTCTGGCTCAGGCCCGTCGCGGGGTTAAGAGCCGTGATGACGGCACCGGACATAAGTGCGCCGCTTGGATCGGCGACCGTGCCGTTCAGCGAGGTGGTGTTGGTCTGCGCAGACATGGGGAGAAAGAGGAGCAAAGAGAGGAAACAAAGCAGAGCGAATCGAGGACAACGAAGGTGCATGTTTTAGATTGCCTCCAGGAAGAGAAGAGAACGGGATGAACGCGGGTATCCATCTGCTGCAATCGATTCAGCAAAGGGCAATGGTCCCTTCGCCTGCGTTTTGCAGGAGGTTTTTTATTGGTACGGACGATGTGCCGATGTGTGGAGCTTAGCCCGCGAAAGGCAAAAGCCAAAGAGCTATCGCGTTTGTCTATGCCCGCGATAGGCATATGGATTGGCTTTGGCCAATCCCCAGCCTGGGCTGCCTACTTTTCGAACTCCCGGTTCTGCATAGCGTCTTGCGCAAAGCCAATCAGTGCCCCGTTCCGAGTGAGCTCGCCCTGGGTGTTGGAGATTGCACTGATCAGTTCGTTGGTGTCCTCCGGTGAAAGCTGGCCGTCACGCGAACGGTTGGCGATCGCTTCGGCGTCCAGGAGTTTTGCGTTCCAACTGTCTGCGGATACCATGACGCCTTGACAGACGCTGAAGATAAAGTCGTAACGCTCCAGCTCGTTGTGCGGCATGAGGTTGAGCGCACCGGTGAGCTGATTGGCCTTCCATGCCGCGTCGCGGGTTTTGTAAAAGCTCCAGGTAAAGTCGAGCTTTCCCGTCAGGGGTTTGTTTGTAGCCCGGTGCGCCAGCAGGAGCGCCATATCGTTGTTCAGCTCGGTCTGGACCTGGTGGATGTACTGGATATCCCTCGTGGTGATGTCACGGTTCTCTTCAACTTCAGCGCGCAGCTCTTCCCGGGCCAGGCGGAGCTCATTGCGATGATGGAGGTACTCCACGATCTGTTCGAGGCCGACGGCAATCAGCAGCCCAAGCACGATCGTCGCAATATGGATAAGAAACTCTTTCCAGCTACTGGCAGCGTGGTGCGCTGGGTGTACGTCAAGCATGGGACTGTGCTCCTCCTGGGGCGGGTCATCCGGAAGGGAATCGGAGCGAACCTCGGGGCGCCCCGACATCGACTGCTGGGCGAGCACCGGCGCGAGATCAACAAGGAGCAGATCTCCCGTATGGGGCGGAGTCTCTGGCATAGAAATTTTGGGGGCGTGTCGAGGCTAGAGTATCAGCGATAGGCGGGTGTGCCAAGCATCATGTCCTTCAGGTCTTCTCAAGATGCCGCAGGATGGCTCTGACGACTAGGCCGCGGGCGGAACCGATCGCCTGTTCTCTTCGCCGTTATGCTCGCGCTGCTGCATCGCTTTCTCCAATTTCTGCTGGTAATCGGTAAGCAAAGCATGAATTTCGCCGTGCGTTTCGTCGCTGATAGCGTGAATCTGCGAACCCAGCTGCTGCCGCGAAGCTGTTGGATTCTTATCGAGCAGTGCCTGAATCTTATCGTGGTGCTCGTCAAGCAGGGGCCGGACCTGCTGCTGCTGTTGCGGAGTCAACTCCAGATCCTTCGTGAGCCGGGCAAGTTCCTGGTCGATCGATTGCGGGGTATGGCTTTGCTGCTGCCGCAAGGAGGGCTGCTGCGCGCCATTGTCCTGAGCTACGGCAAAGCCGGCCATTGCCAGTATGACCATAGCCCCATAGGCAAAAGTGAGAGGTTGAATTCGCATGGACAACAGCCGCCTCCTTGAGGATCCTCGACGCAATCCAGCCGAGATTCTGATTTGAATAGACGGCCAGTTGCATTAGGAGTTGCAAGCGCCTGCTAACTTTACTCGCTTGCTTCGGCCTGGGTGGGCAGGGTGAAATAGAAGATGGCGCCGCGGGGGCGGTTGTTAGCGGCCCACAAGCGGCCGCCATGCGATTCGATAATGGAGCGGCTGATGCGCAGTCCCATGCCGGTGCCATAGGGCTTGGTGGTGAAGAAGGCATTGAAGATCTGGGCAGCGTGCTGCGAGGAGATCCCTACGCCGGTATCACTGACTGACACCATAATCTGCTCGTTGCTTGTGACCTGCGACTGGATGACCAGCTCTCGCGTCGTGTCCACGTCCTTCATCGCATCCATGCTGTTGAGCAGGAGGTTCATCAGGACCTGTTGCAGTTGCACGCGATCCCCCATCACGCGTGGAAGATCCGACGCCAGCTCCGTCCCCACGGAGATGGCGTGTCGGGTTGTTTCGCTGTCCAGCAGGACGATCATCTCTCGAACCATTGCATTGATATCCACCAGCTCCTGTGGCGGACTCGTCTGTTCGAAGAGCAGACGGACCCGGCTGATGATGTCGGCGGCGCGGGTTGCGTTCTTCGCCATTCTTGACGCAGCCGCACGCGCCTCTTCGAGATTGGGCTGATCACGCGCAAGCCAGCGCAAGCAGGTATTGGCGTCGGTGACGGCGGCGGCAATTGGCTGATTCACTTCGTGGGCCAGGGAGACAGTCAACTCTCCCATGGTGGTCACGCGGCTGACATGGGCGAGATCCAGCTGCGCCTGGCGAAGCGCCTCTTCGGCCAGTCTGCGCCGAGTGACGTCGGTCGAACTGCCCACGAACTGCGCCACCTCCCCGGATGCATCTAAGACAGGATGGCCGACGGTGTGGATGTATCTGACGGAGCCATCTGGAAGCAGGATTCGGAACTCCACCTCGTAGTTCGATTTGTTGGCGATTGCCTGATCGAGTGCTCCTTGCCACTTCGCTCGATCCTCAGGGTGAACGCGCTGCAGACGTTCTGCAAAGACCGGCGGGCCGCTCTCTGGATCGAAGCCATAGATGCGGTACCACTCCTCGGACAGATGCAGGGCGTCGCCTTCGGCGACCCGCCAGACCCAGCTCCCCGTGTGCGTGAGCCTCTGAGCCTCCGCCAGGTAAGCCTCGCTTCGCCGCAGCTTCTCCTCCTGAAGTTCCATGGTCTGGGCGGCGAATCGCCGATCTATCCAGGAGGTCAGTAGAGCCAGGCCGAGGACGACAAAGGTGACGGCAGAGATTCCGGCGGTGCCGAGTGTGGAGATGCCTACGGCGTGCGACAGGTCGGGCGGCACGCTCGAGAGGCTAAAACGGGCGGCAGCCATGCCGGTGTAATGCATGACGGGGATCGCAGCACCCATGACGATGGCGCCGGCCAGCTTTTGCGGGCCGTTCCCGGTCTTCTCCTCGCGGAGGCGAAAGGTGATCCATAAGGCGGCGAGCGAAATGGTAATTGCGAACACGACGGACAGGACGACGAGAAAGGAATTGAACTGGCATGTAGCCGGCAGACGCATGGCAGCCATGCCGATGTAGTGCATGCCCGCAATCCCTGCCCCCATCAGGAGACTGCCGACAACAGCTCGGGGGGCATCCATCTTCTCTCGGCTCACGACGTAGAGCGCAACCACCGAGGCAAGAATGGCGGCGAACAGGGACAGAAGGACGGTTGGCCAATGGTAGGCCACGGGAATCGGCAGGATAAACGCCAGCATTCCGATGTAGTGCATGGACCAGATGCCGGTTCCCATGGCAGCGGACCCGCCCAGGAGCCAAACCGGGCGAGTCCAACCGCCTGCGGCGGTGATGCGACCTGCGAGATCCAGAGCGGCATAACACGCAAACATGGCTATCAAGACCGAAAGCGCCACGAGCGCGTAGTTATACGAGCCAACCAAGTTCACGGCAGCCATTGGACTCCATGTGGGTGTCGCGCGGAAACCGTGGTGCCGCGCTTCAACTAAATATTAGCCGTTTCCTTTGACCGACTGGCAGCGGAGTTACGGCGTTCCGGTGTATGGCATGTATTTGCTGGGACTGCCTGAGCGGCTGGTAGCAAACTCGGCAGCTCGGAAGGCCGGGTCGCTTCCGGAACCGGTTAGCCGACGTGAGGAGGGGGGCAGGGAAGCAAGTCCGCGGTTCTTGGAGACTCGTAATTCTGATGCGGCGACCCGCGGCTCCGCGCTGACGCAAGGGTCTCCTTTGCGAATCTGGAGATTTCGGTCATCGAGCGAGGCTTCCTCGCCAGCGGGTCAGGGCGATTCGATTTAGTTGAAGATGGCTCCCACGGTGTCGTTGGTCGTTAACGTGACCATGCAACTGTTGGGTCCTGCCGCCGTAATGGGCCCAGTGTTGGTGCAGTTGTAGGACCATCCACCGAAGGCGGCCCCATCCGCTGGAGCGGTCAAGGTCACCGTAGTGCCGACAGGGGTAGGTTGCTACGCAGACGGAGTTGCCAGAGGGGGCGCCAGGGCCGCAATGGAGTACGTTCGGCGTGCCCGTGGCGGAGGGAGCTGTGACCAACCAGTTGGTGGTATTGAGCCCTTCGTTGTATTGAGCCCTTCGTTATAGACGGTCGCTGCTCTTTACCTCGGCGGTGATGACGCCGCTTCCACTGCCGTGGGCGGCGACAATCCCGGCGGTCGCTCCGAGCGTCCCTGAGGTGGTGTTGTTGACGGGGAAGACACTGGGCGCGGCAGAGATCCAGGTCAGGGTGGGCGAGTTGGTCAGATCCCGGACGGTTGGAGAGCTCGTGAAGGTTCCGATCGCCAGGAATTGCCCGGTATCCTGCAAATTGCCTACGGAGATCGTGCTCGGAATGATGGTGAGCGCAACCAGATTGCCCCCAGTGACGCCTCCGCCTGAACCTTTGACTGTGAGGGTTGCGCTGGAGCTGACAGGGCCATTGAAGGAGGTGGCGCTGGCTGTGATCGTTGTTGTGCCGGCGCCGACAGCCGTTACCAGACCGGAGGCGTTGATGGTGGCCACGGAAGGAGCGTTGGAGGACCAGTTCACCCCGGTGGTTATGTTTTGCGTCGAGAGGTGTTTCGCGTTGCCGTAGGTCCCGACCGCGGTAAATTGCCCGGTCTGACCTACGGTTAGAGACCGAGTCGCCGGCGTAACCTGAATCCTGTCCAGCCCCGAGGAGCTACACCCGGCAAATGCGATGGCAAGGCAGAGGGGCAGTAGTCCCCGAACACAGCGGTAAGAGAGCATGTAAGTCTCCTGGCGTTCTGATATCGGATTTAAGGCCGACTACGTCCGGCTTGATCATCAAGCGCGATTGGCTGTAGCGCACGTTGATGGCCGGGCGTAAGTAATTGATTACAAGTGTCAGACCGTCAACTCCCGTATACACCGACGGAAACACGAGTATTCTCCCGATGACCTCAGGCTTAGAGGTTTCTCCGTAAAGGAGATTCTGCGGCGCTAGCGGGCGGCTTTCAGAGCCACCCCATCTGCTCCAGTTCGCCGAGAGGTTCGGTGAACGAGCAGGAGCCGAAGCTTCGCAGCAGAGACTGGCGGGCTCGAACGATCTGCTCCACGGCAAAGCTCCAGTTGTGCCAGCGGATGTCCTCCTCGTCGCAGGTAAAGTCGGCGGCGGAGGTGTCTTCGAGCAGATGGGTCGCCTCCGCGGCTCCGCCTCCATCGGCGAGCAGGGTGGTGGCGAGGATCACGTTGACGAAGCCATGCATCAGTCCGCGCTCGCTGCGCGGATCGCAGGTCAGGGGATAGACCTCGCGGATGGCATGGTGCAGTCCGGCGGTGGCCTTAAAGGGGACTTCGTGGCGCACGCAGGCGGCGAGAAAGCGGGCGACGTCGGCAGCCGGCGGAATGGCGCCGCGCGTGACTCCGCCCGTCCTGATCTTGGCGCACGCGCCCACCGCGGCGATGGCGGCGATGTGCTCCTCGGGGTCGCTGCTGGTTGGGACCTCGAAGTAGACGGTCGCGGTGTCCGGCAGTTGCTCGCGGATGGCCGTTATCTCCTCCGGCTGCACTGGTTTGCACTCGACGACGTCGCAGGCCAGACCGTGGTCTCGTGCAAGCTGCAACTCCGCGGCAATGTCTGCCCCGAGCAACAGGCTCAAGGGCCATTCGGCGGCGAACTCCGGCCAGGAGTTCGTGAAGGGGACGATCTTGCCGGCGGGGAGGACCAGCGGCCCCAGCGCCCAGGCCTGCTGCTCGGAACGATAGGACTCGTAGTTCCGCACCGTCGTTGGCAGATCGAGAGCGGCGGGCGGGAACAGCCCGGCGTAGTCGATTGCGTGCGACAGCAGCGCACGTCCGGGCTTTGTCGATGATGGACGAGCATTCGGCATCGGAGTTCCTCCACTCTACCTATCCGATGCCATTCTCTTCTTCATCTGCGCCGATTGTTCGAGTTGCGGTAATTATTTCTTTGGAGTGGTTGTTGCGATGCTTCCAACGAAACTGCTCCGATCCATTCAGGTCGATGTGAGAGGCGTCTATGAGGGTATGATTGCGTCTCGAATACGATCACCGATTGCTTACGTCTGACAACTGGTCGTGCTCTTCGGCTTCGCTGCGACGATCATGACGACTCGGAACGCTTCTTGATACCTTCGTTTCGCAAGGGAGACTATCATGGACGCCACGCTTTCCCAGGTTGCAACCTCGGCCAGCGCCACTGGCCAAACGCTTAGTTATCAGTCCGGTTTCGGCAACGGTTTCGAGACGGAGGCGCTGCCGGGCGCGCTGCCGGTGGGCCGCAACTCGCCGCAGCGCTGCGCCTATGGACTGTACGCCGAGCAGCTCTCGGGTTCGCCGTTCACGGCGCCCCGGGCCAGTAATGAGCGGAGCTGGCTGTATCGCATTCGGCCGACGGTCCAGCACTGGGGCAACTTCAGGAAGGCCGACGCCGGGTTGTGGCGAACGGCGCCGTGTGTGGAGGTGGAGCTGCCTCCGGCCCCGATGCGATGGAGCCCGGTCGCGATTCCCGAGGCGCCGGTGAGCTTCCTCGAGGGCATCCGCACCGTCACCACAGCCGGCGATGCGGGCGCGCTGGCGGGCATGGCCGCGCATCTCTACGTGATTACGCGCTCCATGCGGGACGAATATTTCTACAACGCGGATGGGGAACTGCTGTTCGTGGCGCAGCAGGGCGGTCTGCGGCTGTGGACAGAGTTTGGCATCATCGACATTGAGCCGGGCGAGATCGCGATCGTTCCCCGCGGGGTGAAGTTCCGCGTCGAGTTGCGAGGAGGTCCGGCTCGCGGGTATCTGTGCGAGAACTACGGTGGCGCCTTCACGCTGCCTGAGCGCGGCCTGATCGGGGCCAACTGTCTCGCCAACCCACGGGATTTTCTCACCCCGACGGCGGCGTATGAGGATCGGGAGGGGCCATCAAGGATGATGGTGAAGTGGGGCGGCTCGCTGTGGGAGACCGAGATGGGCCACTCGCCGCTGGATGTGGTCGCGTGGCATGGCAACTACGCGCCGTACAAGTACGACCTGCGTCGCTTCTCGCCGGTTGGGCCGGTGCGGTTCGACCATGCGGACCCGAGCATCTTCACGGTGCTGAGCTCACGCTCGGAGACGCCGGGGACGGCGAACGTGGACTTCGTCTGTTTTCCTGACCGCTGGCTGGTATCGGAGGACACGTTCCGCCCGCCCTGGTATCACATGAACGTGATGAGCGAGTTCATGGGGTTGATCTATGGGCAGTACGACGCCAAGCCGCAGGGCTTCGTGCCAGGTGGCTGCTCCCTGCACAACATGATGCTGCCGCATGGGCCGGACGTCGATGCCTTCGAGGGGGCGAGCAATGCGGTGCTCGAGCCACGCAGACTGAAGGATACTTTGGCGTTCATGTTCGAGACCCGCTTCCCGCAACGGGTGACGGCCTATGCGGCCGATGCGCCCGAGCGGCAGCGGGAGTATGGCGACTATGGGCAACAGCTCCTGAGACGGTTCAATCCGGGAGTGATGCAGGCGTGAGGATGCCTGGCGTCGATCACACCCACTCTCCGGAGTTGGGCTCCTGGGTACCGGGGACCGACGGGCACGCGGACTTTCCGATCCAGAATCTGCCGCTGGGCGTGTTCAGCCCGCCGGGAGGGGAGGCTCGCGGCGGGATCGCGATCGGGGACTCAATTCTGGATCTACGCACCCTGTATGAGAGCGGGTTGCTCGATGGACGCGCGCAGGCGGCGTGTCTGGCTGCGTCCGGAGCGACTCTGAATCCGGTGTTGGCTCACGGGGCCGAAGCTCGAACAGAGCTGCGGCGTGGCGTCTCTGCGCTACTTTCGCGGGGCGCGGCGGAGCGTCCGGAGCTGCTGCATCGGGCGGCCGGGTGCCAGATGTACATGCCTGCGCAGGTTGGGGACTACACGGACTTCTATGCCGGCATCCACCATGCAACGAATGTGGGCAAGCTGTTTCGGCCGGACAGCCCGCTGATGCCCAACTACAAGTGGGTGCCGATCGGTTACCACGGACGAGCCTCGTCGCTGCGGCCGTCGGGCGTCGCGGTGCGTCGGCCGAATGGGCAGCGCAAGCGTCCGGAGGATGCGGTGCCGAGCTTCGGACCGACTCGCAGTCTGGACTTCGAGCTGGAGCTGGGTATCTGGATGGGGCCGGGCAATGCGCTGGGCTCGTCGGTCACGATCGGGCAGGCGCGTGAGCACATCGCCGGTTACTGCCTGTTGAACGACTGGTCGGCGCGAGACGTTCAGGCGTGGGAGTACCAGCCGCTTGGACCGTTTCTGGCCAAGAGCTTTCAGACGACGATCTCGCCCTGGATCATCACGCCGGAGGCGCTGGCGCCGTTCCGGGTGGCTCAGCCGCGACGTGGCGATGGCGACCCCGAGCCGCTAGCCTATCTGCTGGACGAGGCGGACCAGAGGGGTGGTGCGTTGGATCTCGAGTTGGAGGTGTTGCTGCGGACCGAGGCGATGCGGAGGGGGGAGATGGCTCCGCACCGGATCTCGCTTGGAAGTGCTCTCAACCTTTATTGGACGCCGCAACAGCTGGTCGCCCACCACAGCTCGAACGGGTGCAACCTCAGGCCGGGGGATCTGCTGGGCAGCGGTACGATCTCTTCGCCGACGCCGGATGGCTACGGTTCGTTGCTCGAGATGACGTATGGGGGGCGCGACCCAATTCGTCTGCCGTCGGGTGAGGAGCGCCGGTTTCTGGAGGACGGGGACGAGGTGATTCTGTGCGCACGGGCGTGGCGGGAGGGTTACGTCTCGATTGGGTTTGGGGAGTGTCGGGGCGCTATCCTGCCGGCGCTTACGTGATCGCGTTGAGGCGCAGGGGGCGAACGCCAGCTCTTTCTTCGCGGACTGCTTGTGCGAAGGAAGAGCTGGCGGTCGGGACTGCTTGGTTCTTGCGGGTTATCGGGGGAGCGGCTTCAGCTCGACGGTGCGGCCGGTCTGCGCTGACTGGCGGGCGGCGTCGAGGATTTGCATGACCACCATGTTGGTGTCAAGAGCGGAGAGGTCGCCGTCTGGCTTGATCTCACCGTGGAGGACGCCGGCCAGGTAGTCGAGCGAGTCCTGGTGGCCGTCAGCGAGAGGCGGCGCGGTGATCTGCGACTCGTTCTCCTGGCCGTGGTAGCGGACGCGGAGGTGATCGGTGGCGACGGTGATGGCGTAGCCGTTGACCCCGTAGACCTCCATATCCTTGCGGGCGAAGCTCCAGTCCCACGAGGGCATGAGGACGGCCTGCGCCTTGGGGTAGTGGAGGATGATGGTGGCGTCGTCGTCGACGTGGGGGTAGATGGCGGGCTTGTCGGTCTGGGCGACGGCGGTGACACTCAGCGGCGCCTCGCCGTGCATGATCTGGGTCATGAGATCGGCTCCGTAGCAGCCGAAGTCAAACAGAGCGCCGGCGCCGTTTTTGGCGGGATCGGTGAGCCAGGGGAGGAACTCGGGACCGACGCCGATCTCCTTCGGTCCTTCGTGGCCGTCATGGACGACGACCTTGCGGACCTCACCCAGTTTGCCCTGCTGCACCTCGTTGTAGGCCTCCTGGTTGCTGGCGTACCAGGTGGTCTCGTAGTTCACCAGCACCTGAACGTGGTGCTCACGGGCTGCGGCGCGGATGGCGATGGCGTCGCTGAGCGAGGTGGCCAAGGGCTTCTCGACCATGGAGGAGACGCCGTGGCGGGCGGCTGCCTCGATGACCTTGCGATGGTCTTGGATGTCGGTGTAGACGAGGACGGCATCCGGGTGCTGCTGGTCGAGCATGCGGTCGGTGTCGGTGTAGAAGAGCTTGGAGTCGAGATGGAAGCGGGTGGCGTAGCGCTGGGCGAGAGCGGTGTCGGGCTCAACGACCGCGACGAGCTCGAAGTTAGTGTTCTTGGGAAGGGAGCTGAGGAATCCCTGAATATGGCCGTGGACCAGCCCGACAATGGCGACACGAATGGGTTTGCCGGGTTTGTCCTGTTGGTTCTCGGCATGAAGCTGCGCCGGGACTAGGGCCAGGGTGCAGAGAGCTGCTGCGAGACGAAGGCATGAGCGGAGCTTCTTTGGCATGACGTTCCTCTAAGTGCGCGGTGATCTAGTGCGAATGCGGGTGAATGACCTTCTGTTGCTACTGCAACAGAAGGTCGGTCTCGCTGGACGGGGCCGGGAGAGTAACGCTCCAAGTGCCTCCCGACTGCTTCATTTGCCAGGCACCGCTTGCGGAGGTGGCCTTCTTCATGGACGGGGTCCAGCCGAAGGTCTCCAGGCGGAATTGGTTCCACCAAGGAGTATATGTGCCCTGGCGAGGACCGATATGGATCTGGAGGGTGCCGTCGGCCTTGACGGTGCAGGCGAAGTGGATGCGGAGGTATTGTCCGGAGCGGAAGTCGAAGGACTTGCCATCGTCCTGGTAGAGATCTCCGTGGCAGTTGTCGCCGGCGAAGACGCGCAGGGTGAGTGGGCCGGCCGGCTTCTCCTCGGTGCTTTGGGTGAGGGGAGCGATGGGCAGGATGGTGCCCTCGCGGACGTAGACGGGCAGGTCAGCCAGCTTCGGGGTGATCAGCAGCGGCTTGTCGGGGCGCGCAGCGTCGCGCTGTTCAAGATCGCGAGCGGCGATTGGTCCGCGATGATCGAAGCGAGCTCCCGTCCAGTAGTCGTACCAGACGCCAGGGGGAAGATGGACCTCGTAGGGGGCTACCTCTTCGGGCGAGGGTGAGGGTGCGACCAGGATGCTGGGGCCGAAGAGGAACTCGCTGCCGGCGTCGAGGTCGAGCGGGTGGCCGTCGGTGGTGGCGTGGGGGAACTCGAGGAAGAGCGGCCGCATGATGGGCAGACCGGTCCGGGAGGTCTCCTCGGCGACGGTGTAGAGGTAGGGCATCAGGCGGTAGCGCTCCTCGATGTAGCGGCGGCGAATGGCCTCCTGCTGGGGGCCGTCGACCCAGGGTTCATGGTCGCGGGTGTTCTTGGCGGCGTGGTCGCGGTCGATCGGCTGGAAGGCGGCGAGTTCGAGCCAGCGCGTGAGCAGCTCGGGCGAGGGAGAGCCGGCAAAGCCGCCGACATCTGCGCCGGAGAGTGCGAATCCGCTGAGGCCAAGATTGATCAGCTGCGGAACCGTCATGCGGAGGTGATTCCAGGTGGAACTGTTGTCGCCCGTCCAGGTGGCGGCGTAGCGCTGCCCGCCGGCATAGGAGGCCCGGGTCAGGACGAAGGGCCGCTGGTTGGGGTTGAGCGCGAGCAGTCCTTCATAGGTGGCGCGGGAGTTCTCCATGCCGTAGACGTTGTGAATTTCGAGGTGATTCGCGGTTCGGGGCAGGAATCCAGGCTCGTCGATGCGGTGCTGCACGCTGTCCGGCATGGTCTTGGTCGGGACGTTGAAGACGGCCGGCTCGTTCATGTCGTTCCAGAAGCCGGCAACGCCCTGGCTTTGGAAGTCTTTGTAGAGCGTTCCCCACCACTGGCGGGTGCTCGCACGGGTGAAGTCAGGGAAGACCGAGGGACCGGGCCAGACGGTCGCAGTGTAGGTGGTTCCATCGGGATTTTTGACGAAGTGGTCGCCGGCGGTGCCGGAGTCGTAAGGGGCGTAGCCGCTGTTCGGTAGCTTGGCGATGTGCAGGTCGGTGATGGCGACGATGTGGAGGTCCTTCTTGGCCAGATCCTGGATCATCTGCGCGAAGTGCGGGAACTTGACCGTGTCCACGGTGAAGGGACGGTTCTTTTGCTGGTAGTCGATGTCGAGATAGATGGCGTCGGCGGGGATGTGATCGGTGCGGAGGCGATCGGCGATCTCCATGACGCGAGCCTGTGTCTCGTAGCTGTAGCGCGACTGCTGGAAGCCCAGGGTCCACATGGGCGGCAGCGGCGTCGGGCCGGTGAGCCAGGCATACGACTCGACGACGTGCTTGGGATCGGGTCCGTACATCAGGTAATAGTCGACCGGGCCGTTCTGTGCGCCAAAGGAGTATTGGTCGGGGAGCTCTTTGCCGAAGTCGAAGTAGGTGCGCCAGGTGTTATCAAACAGGACGCCGAGAGCGTGGCCGGCGCGGAAATCGATGAAGTAGGGGATGCTCTTGTAGATCGGGTCGGTCGACTCCTGCCAGCCGTAGGAGTCGGTATTCCACATGCTGAAGCTCTCGCCGGCGCGGTCGAGCGGGCCGGGCTTGTCGCCGAGGCCGAAGAAGTGAGTGCCCTGAAGCTTTTCCTTGTAGACGTGGAAGGCGTTGCCCCGCCACTCGATGGGACGGCTGTCCTGCTGGAGGATGTTTCCGGCCAGATCGGTGACGGTGAGCCGCAGGTCGGCGTCGAGGCGGACGCGGAGGACAGCGGTATGGAATCCCATGCTGCCGCCGGAGGTCTCGGGTACGGTTTGGACTGAGGCGGAACGTGCCGTCGCGATGACTGCCCATGAGGCGTCTTCGGACAAGCGGCCATCCTGGCCTGCGCGGACGCGGAGCACATCGTCGCGAAGGGCGGTCACCTGGACGATGGTCCCGTGCGCGGTGACCTCAATTCCGTTGGGCAAAGTGGTGGCATGAACAGCCTGCTGGGGCTGGATAGTTCCGGGGCTCGCCTGCGCAATGGCGCTGGGAGAGCAAGAGAGCGCGGCAAAGATCAGGGCTGCAGGCAGCAGGACACGCGGTCGAAGAAGGTTCATGAATGCAAAGGGAGCGCATTTGTTGCGATCGTCACAATGCAATTCGACTCCTATCTTCTTCATTTCTCTGTCAGCAGATAAGTATCATGATTTCAGTAGCATCAATCAAATGATTAAGCGCCGCTCAAGGCTCGGATGGTCATTTTCCGTCCAGATCCAGCGAGTAAAGGTTGCCGGTGGAGGTTCGTGCGCGAACTAAGGGCACATTGTCCGGGGTAATTCCGCTGAAGAAATAGTCAGCAACGTCGCCGGAGAGAAGACCCGCCAGGTCGGCAACCTGCTCCCGCCGCCCGCCGGGGACATCGACCCGATAGATCGGCTGGGACGGCTCCATGAAGGCGTGGATGTAGATTGCTTTGCTGTCGGCGCTCCAAACCGGGTCGACGACGCTGCTATCGGCCAGTTGACTCCAGGTATGGCGGGTGAGGTCAAAGAGCATGAGCTTGCGCTCGTCGAGCGAGATAGCCGCAATGTAGCGTCCGTCGGGGGACCAGCGCGGGCTGAAGAGACCCTCGGAGCCGGGGAGAACGGTCAGGGCGTGAGTGCGCAGATCGAGCACCTGGATGGCGCGGGGTCCACTCTCCTTCCCCATCAGGTCGGGAACTCGGCCGAAGACGATCGACATCCCATCCGCTGACCAACTTGGGTCGGCGGCATTGCGATTCTCGTCGACAAGACGCTGCGGACTGCCACCGCCGCTGGGGATGGAGTAGATCTGCCAAGCCTTCCCCGGCTCGCGGGCCATAATCGCCAGGTGCTGGCCGTCGGGAGCCCAGTGGGCGAGGAAGACCTGCATGGGCTCCGGGGTGAGTTGAAGCATCTCCGAGCCGTCGAGGCGTGCGCGCCAGAGACGACCCGGAGCATCGGTCCAGGCGACCCAGTGGCCATCGCGCGAGAAGTCGACCCGATTGGCCTGCGCGAGAAAGTTGTTCTCTGGGAGAAACTCCTTCCGCTCTTTCGAGTAGCGAAGCAGTTCGGAGCGCGTGTCGAGACCGAGGAAGAAGATGCGATGGCCACTGCGCTCGGTGATGGGCGCCTCGTAGCGGAGTGGGCCGTTGGTCAGCTTGGAGGCGGGCGAGAGCTCTTTGCCCCGTAGCTGCCAAAGGTCGTCGTTGCCGTCGTGCCCGGACTGAAAGACGAACGATCTGCCGTCTGCTGTCCAGGACCCGCAACACTCGGCGGCGGGATTGCTCCAGCCCTTGAGTACCGGGCGCGGCGAGTGGCTCGCGAGAGGGAGCTCCCAGAGCGATGCGGTGTGTCCAATGGGGTCGAGAATCGTGAAGCGGAGCAGGCGTCCGTCGGGGGACCAGCGTAGCCAGAAGGCCCGGCCAGGCAGGTGAGCAACCAGAGCGGAACTATCGTCGCGGAGGTGGGTGACGAAGAGGTCGTTGCCGGCGGCGTAAAGGATGTTGTTGCCGTCGGGCATCCAGGTGGCGTCGTGCGCCAGAATATTGGCAACCCGCCAGGCACTGCCGCCGCTGACCGGAACGACCCAGAGCGCCTGCTCGGACTCGGGGGAGAGATGGCTGCGCAAAAGCAGCTTGGTGCCGTCTGGGGAGAGATCCCCAAGCGACGGCGCGGCAATTTCGCTGGGGACGGCAAGGGGGAGGACCGTGCCATCGGCGATGGAGACCTGCGAGAGAATCGCCCGGCCATCCTGTATGACAGGAGAAAAGATGTGTACGCCATCGGTTGCGGTCGAGGGCAGGTCTTCCATCGTCGGCGCGCCCGGCGATATGCGCCCGTTGTTCGTGATCTGAACGATGCGCAAAGGCGGAGCTGCGGGGCGTAAGCCTCTTAGAATGAAACCGATGCAAACTGCGGCCGAGAGCAGAAGAACTCCGCAAGCTATATATACGAGCGTCCGTCGCACGGAGCGCTGTGGCGATTCGGCGAAAACGGGCGTATTTGAGACGACGAGCGGGTTGACGAAAGACTCGGTTGGGATCGCGAAGGAGTCTGCCGGGACGAGGCTGATATCGAGGGCAGCTGTGGATCTGGACGATTCTCCGGAGGAAGAGGGAGCGTAGCCCACCGGAGCGATGAAGCGGTATCCGCGCCGGGCGAGGGTTTCGATAAAGCGGGGATTGTCGGCGGAGTCGCCGAGAGCCTCCCTAATTTTGTTGATGGCCGTGCCGAGGGAGTGATCGAAGTCAACCGTGGTGTCCTTGCCCCAGAGACGAAGCTGCAGCTCCTCCTTCGAAACGATCTCTCCGGGACGTTCCAATAGAGCGGAAAGAACTTTAAAGGGCTGACTTTGGATCTTGATCCGCTTGCCGGCCTTCCATAATTCGCCGGTTCGCAGGTGAGCCTCGAATAGGCCAAAGGTTACTTTCGACAGACACTCGACCGGCGGGGACATCAACGAACTACCTCACCATTCAACTTTATCACGCCGAATGGAGGGTAAAAGGTGAAGATAGCGGTTGATGAATTACGTCAACAGTATGAAAACAAATAATTTACAAAGTTATCAAACAATTGAGCGAAAAAAGGAGAGGTGAGGGTTGCGGTGAATGAGCAGAAGGCGAAATGGTTCTCCACGTAGTTCAGAGGTCTGTCCAAGTTTATCTGCGAGTAAATAGGACAGGCGACTGGAAAGAACTTGGAGGCAGTATGAAAAACCAATTTGACTTTGGGCAATTTGTTGGGCACTTGTGCTCAACAATTATTCTGCTTGGTGTTCTGAGTGTGCCCACCGTGGGGCTGGCGCAGACAGATACCGGCCGCGTAACCGGCACGGTGACCGATGCAACTGGATCGGTACTCCCCAACACGACCGTTACCTTGGTGAATGCAGATACCGGGGCCACGCAGACGATGACCTCGGACGCTGCCGGCAACTTCAACTTTGTCGCCGTGGTCCGTGGAAACTACCACGTGGACGCCACCAAGTCCGGCTTCAAGACGACCGAGCAGGCCTTCGAGCTCCAGGTCTCCCAGGTGCAGACCATTCAGTTCCAGCTGGCCGTCGGTGGCAGCAATGAGACCGTCGAGGTGACCGATGCGGCCCCCATCGTCGACCTCTCCACCTCCTCGACCGGCACCGTGCTCGAGAGCAAGCAGATCAGCGAACTCCCGCTGAACGGACGTAACTTCACCCAGCTGGCCCTGCTGGTTCCCGGTGTGACGCGCGGCGCCTACGGCGACGCCGCTTCCGGTGTGGGCGGCAACGTCGAGACCCAGCGCAACTCGGAAACCGGCGGTGCGGCGCTCTCCGCCAACGGCCTTCGCCAGCAGGCGAACAACTTCGAGCTCGACGGCGTCGACAACAACGAGTCGCTGGTCAACACCATCGTCTTCTTCCCGCCGGTCGAAGCCACCCAGGAATTCCGCGTGAACACGTCGGTGGCCGCAGCCGAGTTTGGCCGCGCCGGCGGAGCCATCGTGCAGAGCTCGATCAAGTCCGGCACCAACCAGTTCCACGGATCGGCCTTCCTCTTCGATCGCGACGCGATCTTCGACGCCAACCCGAACTACTTCGGGGGAGGGGCCAAGCCCAGCTTCCACCGCACCCAGTTCGGCGGAACCCTCGGCGGACCCATCTGGCGCAACAAGATCTTCCTCTTCGGCGACTACCAGGGACTGCGCGAGAAAACGCCCACCGGTGGCAGCTTCCAGACCGTTCCGACCGCGCTGATGCGCACCGGCAACTTCTCCGAGCTGCTGCTCGCTTCGAGCGGGATCAAGACCTCGGCGCCGCTCCCTGGCATGGTCGGGGCCTGCCACAATCTGCCCCCAACGACGGTCAATGCGGGTGCCAACGGCGCCGGAGCGATCTACGACCCGCTGACCTGCGCCCAGTGGAACTACAACGGCCAGCCGAACGTCGTCGATCCGAGCCGCATCAGCAGGGCCGGATTGAACTACCTGAATGCGTTCCCGCTGCCGAACGTCCCTGGCGCCACTACAACGAACAACTATTTTGTAAATCCGTCCCAGACGCAGCGCTTCGATGACTTCGATGTGCGTGCCGACGCGACCATCACCCAGCGCGACAGCGTGTTCGTGCGCTACAGCTACGGCGAAGAGTCGATCATCAAGCAGAGCCTCTTCACCGCGCTTCCGGCCGGCTACGGCTCGGGTACCAACACCAATCACCCCCGCGGTGTGGCCGCCGGTTACACCCATATCTTCTCGCCCAACGTGGTCAACGAGTTCCGTTACGGCTACCTGCGCCCCTACTACGCCTACATTAACCCGATGGAGGGTATTCCGGTCTCGGCGAACCTTGGTATCGTCAACGCCAACCGCAACGCCCTGTTGGGTGGCGGCGCGGCCATCAACGGCAACGGCGACCTCGCCTACACCGGCGACTACGGTCCGTACGAGGTGCCGCAGAAGAGCAACCAGTTCATCGACAACCTCTCGATCAACCACGGCCAGCACTCCTTCCGCTTCGGTGTCAACATCATGAAGCGCGAGGTCAAGTTCTTCCAGGGCAACAACTCCAAGGGTTACTTCGGCTTCGCCCGCGACTTCACCGGTTTCACCCAGAGCGATATGCTGACCGGCTTCACCGACGACTACGCCATCGGCGTCGCCAGCAGCTACTTTGATACCAAGAGCTGGGAGATGGGCTACTTCGCGCAGGACGACTGGAAGATCAGCCGCCGTCTGACGCTGAACCTCGGCGTTCGCTACGACCTCTATACCCACCCCTACGAACAGAACAATCAGCAGTCGAACTTCGACACCACCACCGGAACGCTGCTCGAAGCCGGCGTCAACGGCAACTCGCGCGCCCTGGTCAACAACAACTACAACAACTTCGCTCCCCGTGTCGGCTTCGCCTACGACCTGACCGGCAAGGGTACCAGCTCGCTGCGTGGCGGCTACGGCATCTACTACTTCCTCGACCGCGGCGGCGTCAACAACCAGCTGAGCGAGAATCCTGACTACAATGGCACCTCGAGCTTCCAGGCGGTCAATGGCTATCGCATGACCTTTATGGGTCAGAACCCGCTTGCGGCCACGCCCAACAACAACAGCACCCAGGCCACCTCGCCGCTACCTCTGCCTGTCATGGGACAGACGGTCAACCTCCTCAACCCGGTCGGCACAAACCTGATCTCGCAGGATCCGCACTCGCCCACCTCCATGGTGCAGCAGTGGAACCTGCAGCTGCAGCAGCAGCTGGATCACGTGACCTCGCTGAACATCGCCTACGTCGGCACCAAGGCGGATCACCTCTCCACCTGGTTCAACCTCAACGACCAGATCCTGAACGCACCATACAACAGCAAGCTCTATCCTGCGCTCGGCTCGATCGATCGCGGCATCAACGAGGGCGCTTCGAACTACAACGGCCTGCAGATCTTCCTGCAGCGGCAGATGTCCGCCGGCGTGCAGTTGACCGCAGCCTACACCTGGTCGCACACCATGGATGACTCGGGCGGAGCCTTCTCTACCCCTGGTCATATCTTCATCTTCCCCACCGGTCCGAACCTGAAGACCAACTATGGCAACTCCGACCAGGACATGCGCAATGTCTTCAACTTCAGCGCGCTGGCCAACCTGCCCTTCGGTCGTGGCAAGCTTATCGGTACGAATGTCGCGCGTCCGGTCGACTACCTGATCGGTGGCTGGCAGGTCAACACCATCGTCACCCTGACCTCCGGCCAGCCGTTCGACATCACCTCGCAATTGACAACTCTTCCGGGAGGAGGTTCGGCCTCAGTTGCTCCTGGCAACGTCGCGGATCGGGTCGGGCCCACCATCTACACCAAGACTCTCCACCAGTGGATGTCCCCGTCCAGCTTCACCTCCGCTCCCGCAGTATCGTTCAACGGAGGCGGGTACGTCTTCACGCGGCCGGGTACACTTGGACGGAATCAGGTCTTTGGCCCTTCATACCGGAACATGGATCTCTCCTTGTTCAAGAACGTCCCCATCAAGGACGGTGTGGTCGGTCAGTTCCGCGCCGAGGCGTTCAATCTGATGAACACGCCGGAGTTCACCAACCCCAACGGCAATCTCGATACGTTGGGTCAACAAGGTGGGTTTGGCCAGATCACGACCACCCGCGCCTACAGCGAACGTCAGATGGAGTTCGCCTTCCGCGTGACCTTCTAACCCGATCCTTCCAACTCAAAACGACGGAGACTGCGGTAACCCCGCAGTCTCCGTTTTCTTGTCTCCTGATCTACAATCCGTCTTTGCGAGGAAGCTGTCTATGTCGAATCTCCGCTCTTGTCCTCTGCGTCTTGTCCTCTTGAGTTGCTTCCTCGGCGTGCTGCAGCCCGCAAACGCCCAGCAATCGGCTCCGAGCACCGCCGCAGCCGGCAACGCACCCGTCATCACCAAAATTGATCCGCCGAACTGGTGGGCCACCATGCCCAAGCCGATGCTCCTCATCGGAGGCCAGCATCTAGAGGGAGCCAAGTTCTCTTTGAGCGATCCGACGCTGCGGCTGGAGCGCACCCATGTTTCGGAGAACGGCCATTGGGCTGAACTCTGGCTGGCCGGCGCGCCGGCAAAGCCGGAGACGATCCAGATCACCGTTCAGGCGCCCGGAGGACGCGTCAGCCAGCCCTATACCTTTGCGAAGCGGCGCGCCGCAAACGATGGCTTCGCCGGCTTCTCCTCCAAGGACGTGATGTACCTCATCATGACCGATCGCTTCGCCGATGGCGATACCAGCAACGATGGCCCGGATGTGGATCGCTCCAAGCCGCGCGGCTGGCATGGCGGCGACCTGCGCGGCATCATCCAGCATCTGGACTATCTGCAGCAGTTGGGGGTAACCACCGTCTGGATCACTCCGGTCTATCAGAATCATGAGGCGCAGAGCTACCACGGATACGGCGCGACCGATATGTATGCGGTCGACGAACACTTCGGTTCGCTCGACGACCTGAAGACGTTGAGTGCTGAGCTGCATCGGCGCGGAATGAAGCTGGTCCTCGACACCGTCCCGAACCATCTCGGTCCAGCGCACCCGTGGGTGGAGGACTCCCCGGAGGCGAACTGGTTCCATGGCACCAAGGCCAATCATCGGCTCGCTCAAGGCGAATTCAAACCCCTGACCGATCCCCACGCTCCCTGGAGTACGCGCCGCGATGTCACCGAGGGGTGGTTTGCGAATACCTTACCGGACCTGAACCAGGAGAACTCAACCGTCGCACGGTATCTAACCGAGAATGCGGTGTGGTGGATTGAGGAGGCGGGACTCGACGGCCTGCGCATCGATACGTTTCCCTACGTGGGGAGGGAGTTCTGGCACGGTTATCACGCGCAGCTCCACGCGCTCTATCCGCGACTGACGACCGTCGGTGAGGTGTTCAACGGTGACCCCACCATTACCTCTGCCTTCGCAGGCGGCGTGACCCGGAACGGCGTCGACACAGGCCTGGATACGCCGTTTGATTTTCCCACCTACTTCGCGCTGCGCGATGTCTTGCTGCATGATGCGCCAATGTCGAAGCTCACCGATGTTCTGCGGCAAGATGCTCTTTATCCTCATCCTGAAAGGCTTGTGCCATTTCTCGGCAACCATGACACGACACGATTTCTCGGAGAATCAGGCGCGACGCTCCCTAAGCTGAAGTTGGCCTTCTCTGTTCTGCTGACGATGCGAGGTATGCCACAGATCTACTCCGGCGACGAGATTGCTATGAGCGGAGGAGCGGATCCCGACAATCGCCAGGACTTTCCCGGAGGATTTCCCAGCAGCGGAGTAAGCGAGAATGCCTTCTTTGCTGGCTCGCGTCAGGCTCCGCAGCAGGAGATGTATGACTGGGTGCATGGCCTTCTCGCGGTGCGCCACTCCCAACCTGCGCTCCAGTCCGGAGAGGAGCAGGTTCTTCCGGGGACGGACAGCCTATTGGTTTATGTCCGGGGGAATTCACTCGAGTCTGGTTGTTCAACCGGAAAAAACAGAGTCCTCGTACTGATCAACAAGAGCCAAAACGCTGAGACCATCACAATTCCCGAAGAAAATACTGCACTCGATCGTTGCCAAAGCGCGAAACTCCTGTGGGGGGGCGACGCACCGGTCGTCATAGAGAAGGATGCGATCCGCGTCACGGTCCCGCCGAGCCAACCAATGCTTCTGGAAATGCGGTAAGCCACCGGGACAGAAGGGCAGCGCTATTGTAAATAACGTGCGTGAAAATCACTGGGGATGGACGGACGCGATTGTTGCGGCCTCCATCCCTATTGGGCGAGGCGCCTTAGCGAATCATAGAGTGGTGTCCTGCGTAACTGTGTCGAAGGTAGGAACCGTCTTAGAGTTTGCCTCAAAGGCGCGTTGGGCGACCTTGAGGTCAGCAAATTCGGTGGAGATATCCACGTTGGACAGTTCCAGCGTGCTATCCGTAATTGTCCCGCGCTGCATTCGGTTCAGTTCGACGCCGCCGTATCGGAGTATGAGATCTGCAAACTGCTCGCGTCGCCGCAGGAGCGCTCGGCAGCGTGCCCGGAGTTCATAGAAGCTGAACGGCTTCAGCATGCAGTCGTCGGCGCCGAGGTTCAAACATCTCACGCGGACCTCGATCTCATTCCGTCCGGTCAATACCAACACCGCCATGCCATCACAGCGGCCCAGCATAGCCTCGAGAACCTCGATGCCATCCTTCTCTTGGGTAGGCTCAGGTCCAACACCATCAGGTCAGGGAGATGGTGGTGCATGACGCGCTCGAGCGCGGCCTCTCCATCTCCCAACCATTCCACATCGCGGCCTTCCAGGATGAGTCCCTTCTGGAGAAACAGTCCCAGCGCAGAATCATCCTCGATAATAAGTACTCGCATGAAGAATCCCCACAAGAATGGACCCATTTACAAGCCAGAGCAAGTTACTCGGCTGGATGCGACATCCCAGTTACCCGGTCGGGAGATCTGTCTATTAGTTTGCCTCTATTACTGGTGGAATCAAGTGTGGTGAGTGTGCTTGAGACAGCGAAGGTGCCAAAACGGAACCTTAAGGCTGACCCATAATTGTTCACTTCGTCGACTCGAAGACACAGTTGGAGCGGACTTATTGCTTCTCTTGTTTCGGTATTGGCAATCTATTTGACTTATGCACGTTACAAATGCGCACGGGCGTTTTGTTTCATGGCTGAAGTGCGCTATGGACGCGAAGCCGCCCTCCTTGTCCGAAGCCGACAAGGACGGCGGCTTTGATGGATAAATCTTTCTGTGATGATGTCGACGCATCCGGACCGCCAATGGCGAGTGGAGCATTGTGCATCGACGCCAGCTTCGGTCGGCTGGAAGGCTATTCCTAGAGCCCGGCTTGCTTTTAGGCAATGCTGCAAGCAATCCGGCTCTAGGTTGGTGCTGTTACCAGCCGCGGGTTTGCATGAGGTCACGCTCTTCGATGGCGGCGGCGGCGAGACCCTTCATGGTGCCGGTAACAGCTTCGCTGGCCTCGGCCACGATCTTGGGGTCGTTGAAGTGGGTGGTAGCGATGACGATGGCGCGGGCGCGGGAGACGGCCTCTTCCCGCTCGATCGGATTGTTCTCGACGTCGAGCGGGGTGGCGCGTTCCTTCATGAATATGCCGGAGCCAACGAAGACGGTCTCGGCGCCAAGCTGCATCATCAGGGCGGCGTCTGCCGGGGTGGCGATGCCGCCGGCGGAGAAGTTCGGCACGGGAAGCTTGCCGGTCCTGGCGACCATCTGGATCAGTTCATAGGGAGCGCCGTGCACCTTGGCGGCGTTGTAGAGCTCCTCTTCGCCGAGTACGGTGAGGGCCTTGATCTCGCGGACGATCTGGCGCATGTGCTGGACGGCGTGGACGACGTCGCCGGTGCCGGGCTCGCCCTTGGTGCGGATCATGGCTGCGCCCTCGGCGATGCGGCGGAGGGCCTCGCCGAGGTTGCGTGCGCCGCAGACGAACGGCGTCGTGAAGGCGTGCTTGTCGATGTGGTAGACCTCATCGGCGGGCGTGAGCACCTCGGACTCGTCGATGAAGTCCACGCCGAGGTGCTGGAGCACCTGGGCCTCGGCGAAGTGGCCGATGCGGGCCTTGGCCATCACCGGAATGGAGACGGCTTCGATGATCTGCTTGATGAGCTTGGGGTTGGCCATGCGGGCGACGCCGCCTTCGGCACGGATCATGGCAGGGACGCGCTCGAGGGCCATGACGGAGACCGCTCCGGCCTCTTCGGCGATGCGGGCCTGCTCGACGTTCATGACGTCCATGATGACGCCGCCTTTAAGCATCTCGGCCAGGCCGACCTTGAGCCGGAGTGTGGAGGCAGGAATGGTGCTGTTTGAACTGTTCTCGGTGCTGGTGTGATCGGCCATGGTGAATCTCCTTCGACGCTCAGGTCTGGTCTGGTTTTGCGTGGGGCGGTGCGACGCAGGCGCTGCTAAGACAGGCCGAAGCGATGGCGTGGTGTCCCTGAATGATCAGTTTAGCAGTTTTGTGTCGACGACTAAATGGAACTAAAGGGGACAAATTCAACGTCTGTTTATGGAATGGCGTTCGTGGCAGGGCATGATACAAAGATGCAGTAAGGGACCGTTCGGGGAGGATTGCCTTTGAAACTTCGATTGTTGCGCCGTCGGGCGTCGGGTAAGGATGCGGCGAGCGAGCGCGCGACGATGGGCGAGCTGACGATCGTCATCCCGGCCAAGAACGAGGTGACGATGCTGCCGAAGCTTCTGGCCTCCCTGGTTCGGCAGGACTACGAAGGCATCGGCGAGACCCGAGTGCTGGTCGCGGACGCGGGCTCGAGCGACGGGACGGTTGAGGCGGCTCTGAGCTTTCGCGACCGCCTGAAGGTCGAGATCGTTCCCGGCGGACTGCCCTCGGTAGGCCGGAACGCTGGGGCGAAGCTGGCGTATTCGCGGTACGTCCTGTTCATGGACGCCGATGTGGAGATGGCCGATCCGACGCTGCTGCGGCGCGCGATGGCGACGATGCGGCGGCGCGACCTGCATCTGACGACGGTGAGCATCGGCTGCAAGCAGGGCGGCTTCTTCGACGATCTGCTGTATGCGGGCAACAATGTGATGCAGTACATCGGATCGCGCACCAAGCCGTTCGCGACCGGTATGTTCATGCTGTTCGAGCGCGAGGCCTTCTGGAAGCTGGGCGGCTTCAACGAGCGGGCTCTGTTTGCCGAGGATTACCTGCTGTCAAAGGGGGTCTCGCGGATGAAGTTCCGCATCGTGCGCGGACGGGTTCTGACCACCAACCGGCGCTTCCGCAAGATCGGTCACGGGCGGATGATCTGGATGTTCTTCAAAACCATGATGCATACCTGGGACGAGGAGTACTTTCTCGAGGACCAGGGGTACTGGAACGAAGCCAAGTAGAGCACTGGCAGGGCGAGAGCCAAAGGGCCGTCGGAGGCGTTAAATGCGTCCGGCGGCCTTTGCTGCGTCGATGAGGGCGGGGTCGACGGCGACAAAGAGACCCTTCGCCTTGGCGAGGACGACGCCCTCCTGATTGAGGAGTTCGGCGCGGTGGAAGAGCTTGCGGCCCTCGCGCCGGGTGTGATGGCCGACCAGCACGAGATTCTGGTGCAGCGGTGCCGGGCGCAGATAGTCGACCTCCATGTGGCGGGTCATGGCGAGCACGCCGAAGAGGCGGTTGACCTTGCTCATGGCCTCGTCCATCAGGGTGGCGATGATGCCACCGTGGATGTGCCCGGGAGGGCCTTCGAAGTGGCGGTCGAGGTGGACCGGGGCGGTGGCGGTCTGCGCGTCCGGGTCGAGGGTGAAGCGCAGATGCAGGCCGTGGGGATTGTCCACGCCGCAGCCGAAGCAGTGGTGCTGGGCCGGGTTAGGGGCGTGGTCGCTTTCGGCGGTGCGGGTAGGATCTGTCATCTCTGTATTGTGTCTCAGGTGGAGTATGCACGGGATTTGCGGTGTTTGCGCTCGTACATGATCTTGTCGGCCCGGTTGAGCATGGTGTCGAGAGACTCGTTGTTGTCTTCCGCCGTAACCGACCCGAGGGTGAAGCTGACTGTGTAGGGCAGGCCCGAATGCGCGTTGAGGTCGCTGGTGGCCTGTTCGAGGCGTTCGATGGCGACGACGACGTCTGCGGCGGTGCCACGGCTGGCGACCACAAACTCATCGCCGCCAATACGACCCACGACATCGACCTCGCGGAAGTTGTCGAGGAGGAGCCGGGCAATTCTCTGCAGCATCTCGGAGCCGACCTCGTGGCCAAGCGTATCGTTCACCGGCTTAAGACGATCGAGGTCGAGATAGAGCACCGAGAAGACCTCTCCGTCGCGCCGGGCGAGACGGAGAGCCTGCTCGGCGAGGATATAGAAACCACGTCGGTTGTACAGGCCGGTGAGCTCGTCGCGCAGGGAGAGGTCGCGAACCTCGCTTTCCAGCGAGTCGATATGCCAGGTGAGGAACAGGGTGGAGATGATGGCGCCGAGCGACAGACTGGAACTGGTGAGCGCGTTGGCATACTCCGGAGTCAGCAGGTGCAGGCGGGTAGCGAGCGCACGAGCGGCGATGAACAGAAAGGGCAGCAGGATGGCCAACGGCATCGCGATCCGCGCGATCCTGCCGGAGATCCCGGCCCCGAGCACAACGGAGTGCATGCCGTACTCTGCGCGGCGGGTGTAGCAGACGAAGGTCAGCAAGGCAATCGCCAGCAAGGAATGGGGCGCGGTGCGATGGTCCATGGAGAGACCGAACAGGCCCATCGCTCCGTAGAGATACCCCGAAAGAATGGTGAGCGAGAGCATGCAGAGGACCAGCACCGCGACATCCGCGATATGTGCCAGGAGGCGTTTGCGGACGCGGATGAAGACTGAGAGGAAGCCGATCAGGGCCAACGAGGCGGCGCCCTGCGGCGACATGCGGCCCGCATGGGCGGGGATGGGCCCATAGGCGAGGTCGAGCAGGCGGTCGATGGGCAGAGTGAAACGAAAGGCGTATTCGAGACCGATGATGGTCGCGCTGATGAAGACCAGGGTGCCCAGCAAACGACTCAGGAGCAGGGCGCGCGCCGATCGTCTCGGCTGGGAGAGGGCAAGGCTGACAGCGCCGCAGAGAAGCAAGACTGCGGTGTCGGCCCGCATAACGTTCCACCCAGAGGGCAGGAGTGCGCCTAGGGGTGGGCAGATCCAGGCCGCGAGGATGGTCAGCGCCAGCAGCGACGCAAAGACCAGGGATATGCGCTGAAGCTGTGCGAGAGACTCGAGTTGACGGGGGGCCGGACGGCTGGAGGTGGAGATGCTTCGCGCAGCTGCTGTCTTCGACATGATACGGTTCAGCGTCCTGTCGGCCCAATCGATCGTAATTGGCAGGAAGTGATCAAGGTAACGCGAACATTATACCCCATAGTGCGCCAGGGACTTAGACATTACAGACCTGGAGGATGCCGGGGCCGTACTTTTCGGCCTTTTCGAGGCCGACGCCGTTGATCTTCTGGAGCTGGGCGAGGGTCCGCGGACGTTCGAGGACGATGCTGCGCAGGGTCGAGGAGCCGAGGACGAAGAACTGCGGAAGGCCGAGGCGTTCGGACTCGGATTTGCGCCAGTCGCGCAGGCGCTGGTCGAGGAGCTGCTGCTCGGGGGTGAGGGCGTCGGCGGGCTCGGGGGTGGCGGCGCGCGGACGGGTGTAGGTCTGCTCGCCGGTTCGGTCGCTCGTCCGTTCGAAGGTCTGACGCTCGACTCGTGGCGCTGAGGACGCGGCCAGGTTGGGGAGGCTGGCTTGGTCGGCGAGCTTGGAGCTGGAACGAGCAAAATTCGGGGATCCATCGCCTCCCCCTTCAACTCGCTTCGGTCCTGCTTCGGCTCGCTTTGCTCGGGAAGGGGTCGGTCGGGATGACGACGAGACCTTTGCGGCGGACGGCCGCGCTGCTGTGCTGGGTGCGCCGTACTCGCCGGGGACCGACTGGTCGGTGCAGAGGGCGATGATGGCGGCGCCGTAGCGGTCGGCTTTTTCGGGCCCGATGCCGTTGATCTGGAGCAGGGAAGAGATGCTGCTGGGCGCGGCAAGAACGATGTTTTCGAGGATGCTGTCGGCGAAGACGATGAAGGCGGGCTTGCCGGTCTTGGCGGCCTCGGCCTTGCGCCAGTCGCGGAGGCGGGCTTCGAGGTCTTTCTGGGCGGGGGTGAAGCTGGCGGGTTCGCGCTTTGCGGCAGATCTCGCGCTGGCGGAGCTGCTGCTGGAGGATCGAGTGGCTGCGCCGGATTTGCGGGACTTCGAGGGGCTGGCCTCGGCGGCGTCCTTGATGAGAAGGTCGGGGGCGTCGAGGGTACCGGTTTGCGCGGCCTCGCGGCCTTCGTAGGTGAGTGCGGCTTTTTTGTAGGTGATGACGTTGCCTTCGCCGTTGGTGAAGGTGTCGGTGGTGAGGTCGACGAGGCCGGCGCGGACGAGGGCGTCGAGCAGGGTGTCGAAGGCGCGGCGGTTGTTGGCAGCGGCGGTTCCGCGCAGGGCGCTGGCGGCGAGTTCGGAGTGGAGCTTGCCGGTGGAGCGGGACTGGCCCTGGAGCGCGTTGAGGATGGCGGAGAGCTGGCGCAGGTCGTCGGAGTCGGGGGTGCGGAAGCTCTGGGCGGAGGTGGCGCCGGGCGCGCAGACGTCGCAGTTGCCGCAGGGGCGGAAGCTGTCGGCGGTGTCGCCGAAGTGGCGGATGAGGCCGGTCATGCGGCACTGGCTGGACTCGGCGAAGGCGGCCATGGCGTCGATCTGGCCGCGGCGGTGGGCGACCTGGGCCTCGTAGGGGCCGCGCCAGGAGCTGCTGCCGGCGGATCCATTGGCCCTCACGAGGCCGTTCATGTCGATCTGGGCGGCGCCCTGGCTGGCGAGCTTCTCAACCGCCTTCTGGAAGATGTCGGCGGACATGCGGAGCTTCTGCCAGAGCGGCTCGGGGGGCTGGAACTCGTCGGTCAGCGTCTTGGCGACGCGGTCGAGATCGGCCGCGGGCGGGTAATCGCGCTCGAGGAAGGTCTCGTGGATCTTGCGGTCGACGAAGGAGTGCAGAAGGATCGTCCGGCTGGGGAGGCCGTCGCGTCCGGCGCGTCCGATCTCCTGGTAGTAGGCCTCGACCGAGGCGGGCAGGGCGATGTGGAGGACGGTGCGGACGTCGGCCTTGTCGATGCCCATGCCGAAGGCGATGGTGGCGACGACGACTTCGAGCTGACCGGACTGGAAGTGGCGCTGGACGCGCTCGCGGACCGAGGGCTCGAGGCCGGCGTGGTAGGCGGCGGCGCGGCCTCCGAGCATGGAGGCGAGGTCCTCGGCGGCCTTGCGCGAGGGGGCGTAGACGATGGCGGGGCGGTTCTCCGGCTTCGAGAGAAGCTTGGCGGTGAACTCGTTGCGGCGCGGCTTGGACATCTCGACCACCTCGATGTGGAGGTTGTCGCGACGGAAGCCGTGGATGAAGAGCGCGGCCTGCTGGAGTTGGAGTTGGGCGACGATGTCGCGCTGCACGGCGGGGGTAGCAGTCGCGGTGAGGGCGATGATGGGGGCCGGCCGCAGCGACGGCAGATAGTCGCCGAGCGTCCTGTAGTCGGGGCGGAAGTCGTGTCCCCAGGCCGAGATGCAGTGGGCCTCGTCGATGGCGATCAGAGCGGGCTTGCGGCGGGCGAGCATCTCCGGGAAGCCGGGAACGCGCATGCGCTCGGGGGCGATGAAGAGGAACTGCAGGGTGCCGTCGAGGTAGTCGCGGCAGGCCTGGCGGGACTGCTCGCGGTCGAGTCCGGAGTGGATGCGGGCGACGCGCAGGCCGGCGGCGGCAAGCTTGTTGGCCTGGTCGTCCATGAGCGCGATCAGCGGGCTGATGACCAGAGCAGTGCCGCCGCGGGCGATGGCGGGCAGCTGGTAGCAGAGGCTCTTGCCGGCGCCGGTGGGCATGACGAGAAGGACGTCGCGGCCGTCGGTGGCGGCGCGGCAGACGGCTTCCTGGTTGGCGCGGAAGGCGGGGAAGCCGAAGGTCTTTTGGAGAAGTGAGGTGAGCGGCATGGTGCTTGCTCAGTTTCGCATGTTCTTCGGTTGTGGGTTGAGAACACGGTCGGTCTGCGCCTATACGGCTGCGCGTCCTGCCCTTGCGTTCGAAAGACTGAGCGACCATCGCGTCGTTCTCAGATGGCGGCGGCGATCGGCAGTATAGGCGTAGCTTATGGGGCAATGGAGTTGCCGCTAATGCAGGTTATGATGGTCGAATCCTGTACAGCGGGAACCTTTGTAAGGCCAAGGAGACGCATTGAAGAAGTGGATCGGTTCGAAGGGAATTGTGTGTGCCGCGCTGGTTGCGGCGATAGGATCGGGAGGCCTGGGGGGGGGCGCCCAGGCACAACAGGGTTCCCAGAGTCAGGGGCAGCAAGGTCAGAATCAGCGCGCAGGCGGGGCGGCAGAGGAGCAGAGCACTCCGATTCCGGCTGAGACCACCGCTGTGACCAAGCATGACCTCGCTATTGGTGGAAAGACGATCCACTATGTGGCGACGGCGGGAAACCTGCTGATTCGCGACGAGCAGGATAAGCCGAACGGCAGCATCTTCTATACGGCGTACACGGAAGAGGGGGCCGATGCGAAGACCCGTCCGGTGACGTTCTTCTACAACGGCGGACCCGGGTCGGCGACGATCTGGCTGCATATGGGATCGTTCGGGCCGGTGCGGGTAATCTCGCAGAGCCCGGAGGCGACCGGGCCGGCGCCGTTTGAGACGACTCCGAACCAGTACAGCCTGCTCGACCACAGCGACCTGGTGTTCATCGATGCACCGCTGACCGGCTTCTCGCGGGCGGTGGGCAAGGGCACGGTGAAGGACTTTGCCGGCACCGATCAGGACATCAAGGCATTTGAGAAGTTCATCGTGCGCTATCTGACCGCGAACAACCGCTGGGGTTCGCCGAAGTTCCTGTTCGGCGAGTCGTATGGAACGACGCGTTCGGCCGGACTGGTGGCGGCGCTGCAGAACGACGGCATCGAGTTCAACGGCGTAGTGCTGTTGTCGTCGGTGCTGAACTACGGCCGCCGGCAGCCGGGCTTCGACTTCGAGTACGCGGGCTATGTGCCGTCGTTTGCGGCGATCGCCTATCACTACCACAAGGTGAAGACGACCGAGAGCATGGCGGACTGGGTGCAGGAGGCGCGGATGTTCGCGCGCGGGCCGTTGTCCGAGGCTCTGCAGCAGGGCGACCTGCTGCCGCCGGCGGAGTTCGACGCGATCGCGACCAAGCTGGCGGCGTTTACCGGCTTGAGCGTGGAATACGTGAAGGAGACGAAGCTGCGCATCTCGCCGACGCACTTCCGCAAGGAGCTGCTGCGCTCGGACGATCGCACGCTGGGTCGCTACGACGCGCGCTTCCGCGGCTGGGATGGGGATGACGCCGGCGAGAACCCGGAGTACGACTCGTCCGATACGGGCATCAGCGGACTGTATGTCGGCGCGTTTCACGCGTACATGACCAACGATCTGAAGTACACCAGCCAGGAGCCGTATTATCTGCAGGGTCCGGGAGTCAGTATGAACTGGGACTTCAAGCACCGGCCGTCGAATGCGGGCGGCAATGCGCGGAACGAGCAGGCGATGCCGGATGTAGCGGTGGACCTGTCGGATGCGATCCGGAAGAATCCGGCGCTGAAGGTGTTCTCGGCGAATGGCTACTTCGACCTGGCAACGCCGTTCTTCGAGACGGAGTATGACCTGAGCCACATGAACCTGCCGGAGAAGCTGGTGGGCAACGTGTCGTTCGGGTACTATCCGGCGGGGCACATGGTGTATCTGAACGTGGATGCGTTGAAGCAGATGAAGGCGGACATGGACCGGTTCTACAGCTCGGCGCTGCGGCCTTAAGCTTCGAAGCTTCGCGAGTGGTTGTGCAGCAGAGGCAGTCTCGGGCTGAAAGGCCCGGGACTCCTTGATTTAACGGTATAAATGCCCTAAGATGATGATTGCGGTTCTCCGGCCTGGATCAGGCTGAGTGGAGCAGGAGCCGCATAAAAAACCGGAAGAGGGCACTGACAACAGATGGCAAAGCGGCGTGGTAATCCAAACTGGGGCAAGCCGGAACCGATCGGACCGGTGGTTCCCACCATAACCTCGTTCGAGCAGGTGGTAAAGGAGTACAAGCTGACTCCCGACCAGTATATCCGCTCGACAAGACTGCGTGAATGGGCCCGGCGGAACAAGAATTCAAAGTACATCCCGGAGGCGCTGCTCGAGGCCTGGGGATTTGAGATCGAGTCGACCCTGTAGTTAGTCGACCCTGTAGTTTTTGTTCACTGCAGTCTTGCTGGGGCTTCTGCCTAAAGCGAACTTGGGACAGGCCTTCGATTGTAGCTAGGCGCCGCCTTCTCCAGGCGGCGCTTTTGCGTTCGGGCGAGGCCTTCGGGCAGAGAGCTTATCATTGGGACTGAGAGAAGAATGCAGCAGATCGGCGATCAGGCGCCCGGGGTTGAGCATCAACTCACTTAGGGGTTTCGGTGCGGGTATGTCCGGCCCCCCAGCAGCGGATTCCAGCAGAGGAAGTCGATAGGAGCGGGTCATGTTTGCAAGGATCGAGGATGCGGTCGCGGAGATCCGTGCGGGGCGGATGGTGGTGGTGGTCGACGATGAGGATCGCGAGAACGAAGGCGACCTGACCATCGCAGCGGAGTTCTGCACGCCGGAGGCGGTGAACTTCATGGCCAAGTATGGCCGTGGGCTGATCTGCCTGACGCTGACGGAGGAGCGCGCCGACTACCTGCGGCTTGGGCCGATGACGGCGGAGAATACGTCGCGCTTCGGCACGGCGTTTACCGAGAGCATCGAGGCGCGGGAGGGCGTGACGACCGGCATCTCGGCGCAGGACCGGGCGCATACCATCAAGGTGGCGATCGATCCGGCGTCGACGGCGGCGGATCTGGCACGGCCGGGGCATGTCTTTCCACTGAGGGCCCGCAAGGGCGGTGTGCTGGTGCGCGCGGGGCAGACGGAGGCATCGGTTGACCTGGCCCGCATGGCAGGGCTGGTTACGGCGGGCGTGATCTGCGAGATCATGAACGACGATGGCACCATGGCCCGGGTGCCGGACCTGGTGAAGTTCTGCGAGGAGCACAAGTTGCTGATGGTCACGGTAGCGGACCTGATCCGCTACCGGTTACAGAACGAGCGCTACATCCATCGCGTGGCCGAGGGCGTGCTGCCCACCGAGTACGGCGACTTCCGCATGATCGCGTATGAGAGCGAGGGCGGGATCGAGTGCGAGGGCGGTGAGTCGCATGTGGCCCTGGTGTATGGCGACGTGACGGGAGACGACGTAGTTCCGGTGCGGGTGCACTCGCACTGCCTGGCCGGAGACGTGTTTGGGACGACGCTATGCGACTGCCGGGCGGTGGTCGAGGGATCGCTGCGCCTGATCGCGGAGGCGGGCCGCGGAGCTCTGATCTATCTGCATAACGACACCAAGGGGTTTGGGCTCGACCGCAGTGGCGATCGCGGAGGGGACAGGCAGGCCCGGCTCGTGTTGCATCGCGGCCACCGCGAACGCGGCGACGACAAGAGCCAGCGGACGCTGCGGCAGGTGGGGCTCGGCGGACAGATTCTGTCCGACCTGGGGATCCATCGCATCCGGCTGCTGACCAACACGCCGACACACATTCCGGCGCTGCAGGGCTTCGGCATCGAGATCGTGGAACAGACTCCGGTGAACACGAAGCGGCTGGTAGTGCGGGAGTAAGGTGTGTGTGTGTGTGCCGAGCAATGCGTGATCTCTGGCTTGGAGACGCGGTAATCCGCCGTGCGAGGAGAGACCGCTCTATTTGACAGTCAGGTTCAGGGTTACGGTCTGAGAAAGCTGGATGCCGCTGGTGGAGCTGGCTGTGTCCTGGTACTGGTAGGTTCCGGCCGGGGATGGCCGCAGGGATGGTGTTGCCGGTTGCGCCGGATAGATAGGTCGCGTAGACCAGCGTGGTGCCGTCGTCCGAGAAGCGTTCGACGAAGCCATTCTGCGTGTTGTTGAAGGCAGGGGTCTGGATGATGCCCGAGGGGGTGACGGGCTGGGGCGTGGCAAAGAGACTGCCGGTGATGAAGACGGCGTCGCTGGTGGCGGCGATGGCTTGGGCGACGGTCTCGGTACTTCCGGTGAAGGCAACAAAAATCGGGCTCAAGTTCGGGTCGAACTTGGCGATAAACGAGTTGGTTGTGGTTCTGGAACGGGAAAACGCTGCTCCGGAGCTGGCCGTCAGCGAGCCGGGGGAGGTGCTTGTGCCGGTGACGTAGACATAGCCGTTGGGATCGAGCGCCAGGGCGAGTCCGGGTGTCCCCGGCCGATCCGAGGAGAGCCTGCGCGAGGAGGTTGGTGGCGGTGGCGTCAGTCTTGAGGACGCGAATGCCGTCATGCTCGAGGTAGAGATTGCCGCTGGCATCTGTGGCGACGGAGTTGAACTGGCCCTGGGGTGCCGCAGTCCGGCGAAGACCAGCTGTTGCGCGGTGTTGGGCGGGGCCGTTTGCGCAGCAAGGACGGGGTAGCGGGGTGCGCCGAGCGCGGCGAGCAGGATGGCTATCCAGCGTGCGAGGCGGCGCGGGAGTGGTCCTCGATTCCTCATGGTCTGTAGCTGCGGTTACGGCGCGGAATGCAGCTTGCGCTCGATGTCCATGAATTGGGGGCCGGGTATGGGTTTGAGTTAGGAAAGCTGGGTCAATAGAACCTTATCCCTTCTTGCAAAATTGTCACGCGATATCTTTGCGTTCCGTTCCGGGAGAGCCGGAGGTACTTCCGTTATGGGAGAGCTGCGCCGCTGCCTTCGGGTGGCGCGTCGCTGCCTTCGTGCGGATGGAGCAGTGCCTGGAGACCGCGGGCGGTCATCTCCTGCTCGAAGGCGGCGTGAGTGGTGTAGCGGATGGTCTGCATGCCGGTCTGGGCCGCGCCGGCGATATTGTCTTCGCGGTCGTCGATGAAGAGGATGTGTTCGAGCGGCGTCTCCAGGCCGACGGCGGCGTGCTGGTAGATGGCCGCCTCGGGCTTGGCCAGCTTGAGCGCGTGCGACCAGGTGCAGTGATAGAAGCCCTCGATCCAGTCGAACCTCTCAAGCAGGCCTGCGGCCATCTCGTCGCCCAAATTGGACAGGATGCCGGTGCGGACGCCCGCTCGCTGGAGCTGCTGCGCCCAGGCGAGCATGGGCCGGTTGAGATCGGTCCAGAGGTCGTTGTCGGCGGCGATCAGCCCGGCGATCTGGGTGGGATCTAGGCTGAGACCAGCCGCTTCGCCGACCGCGAGCCAGTACTCCTGGCCGGTGTAGGTGCCGCGGTCGTAGTCGTGGCGTGGCGCCCAGTAGCTGGGCTGAAAGCGGGCCTCGTCCAGGCCGGTGATGGCCAGCATGCGGGCCCAGGCGGAGGGTAAGGGCGGGGCGGAGAGAACCATTCCGTAGTCGAAGAGGACTGCACGTATCTCGCTCATGCGTAGCCTCCATCTTACTTACTTAAGCCCACTGCATCCCACCGCCACATAGACAGCGGCGCACGTCCTCGGGAAGAGCCCCGGCGCTTGACAAGACCTATCCCCAAGACACTCCCTTGTGATCACAGGCCTGCGCATTCGGGTCCACCTCAGGTACACCGGAAGCAGACCGGAGGGGGACTCTCGTTTGAACTTATCCATCGTGTTTGGAAGACTTTATGGCTTCAAGTCAGGGGGGAGGGGGGATCCCTCTGGACCGCCCAAAACTCCGCTCCCGCCATCGATCCACGAGGCGCCGCAAGGCGAGCGTTTAGCATGAACGAGTGACAAAGCCTGAGTACGGATTTTCGAAGCGAACGAGTTGGGATGTCGGGGAGAGCGAGTTATCCGCAGCTGTGCGGAGGGCGCGGGCGGAGGGGCTGCCGCTGTGGGATCTAACGGTCTCGAATCCGACGGCCTGCGGGCTCGCCTACGACGCCGAGGCGGTTCTGGGGCCGTTGCGGCAGGAGGCGGCACTCAACTACGATCCGGATCCGCGCGGCATGCGCTCGGCGCGGGAGTCGGTGAGCCGCTACTACGCGGATCATGGTGCAAGCGTCGACGCGGATGCGGTGGTGCTGACCACCAGCACGAGTGAGGCGTACTCCTACCTCTTCCGGCTGCTGTGCGACCCCGGCGACGAGGTGCTGGTGGCGCAGCCGAGCTATCCGCTCTTTGACTTTCTCGCGGATCTCGACGATGTTCGGCTGCGGCCGTACCCGCTGTTCTACGACTTTGGCTGGTGGATCGATCTGGCGGAGCTGGAGCGCAGGATCGGGCCGCGAACCAAGGCGGTGCTGCTGGTGCATCCCAACAATCCGACCGGGCATTGGACTCACCGGCCGGAGCGCGAGCGGCTCGAGGTGATCTGTGCGCGGCATGGGCTGGCGCTGATCGTGGACGAGGTGTTTCTTGATTACCCGCTCGCGGGGGAGCCGGCGGAGGAGAGCTTTGCCGTGGGGCCGTACCCGGTGCTGACCTTCGTGCTGAGCGGAATGAGCAAGATCGCGGCGCTGCCGCAGATGAAGGTGGCGTGGGTGGCGGCGTTCGGGCCGGAGGGGCTGCGGGGAGAGGCACTGGCGCGGCTGGAGGTGATCGCGGACACCTTCCTGTCGATGGGCTCGCCGGTGCAGTTGGCGCTGCCCTCGTGGTTGGAGGCTCGGGGAGCGATGCAGCAGCAGATTGCGGCGCGGACGGCGGGGAACCTGGAGTTGATCCGGGCCCTAGGAGCGGACGCAGATTTGGAGTTGCTGCGGGTCGAGGCGGGATGGGCGGCGGTGGTGTTGCTGCGGGGGTGGGAGTGGGAGGATCCGGCGCGGCGGCTGCTCGCGGAGCAGGGGGTGGTCGTGCATCCGGGAGGGTTCTATGGCCTGGGCGACCGGCGCATGGTGGTGGTGAGTCTGTTGACGCCGGAGGCTGTGTTCCGCGAGGGGATGGAACGAATCGCGGCCGGGAGGAACCTCGGGTGGCGATTACCGACTTGATTCCGGTAAAGCCATGGATGCAGGATTCGCGCTATTCGGCAGAGTCTAAAGAGATTGCAGGAAGGGGTTGGATTCGCGCTCGGCGGCGATGGTGGTCGGGCTGCCGTGGCCGGGGATGACACGGGTGGCGTCGGGTAGGGGGAGCAGGCGGTCGTGGATGGACTGGAGCAGCTTGCGGGTGTTGCCGCCGGGTAGGTCGGTGCGGCCGACGGAGCCGGCGAAGAGGGTGTCGCCGGCGAGCAGGAGGCTTTGCTCGGGCAGGTAGAGGCAGACACTGCCCTCGGTGTGGCCGGGGGTGTGCAGGATGGAGCCGCTCAGCCCGGTAATGGCGATGAGGCGGCCGTCGTCGAGGCTGTCGTCGGGTGGGGCGACCTCGGGGGTGGCGATGCCCAGCCAGCCGGCCTGCAGGTCCATCATCTTCACCAGGGGGAGATCGTTCTGGTTGTAGAGGATGGGGGCGCTGGTGAGCTGCTTGAGGCGGTGAGCGCCCGCGATGTGGTCGATGTGGGCGTGGGTGACGAGGATCTGCTTGAGGGTGAGGTGATGGCGCTCGAGCAGGGCCAGGATGCGGGGGATGTCGTCGCCGGGATCGACGACGATGGCCTCGTGCGAGGTCTCGTCGCCGAGGATGGAGCAGTTGCACTGGAGCGGGCCGACGGCGAGGACTTCGTGGATCATGGGGGTATTCTACCCCTCCCTCCCCCTGGAAGTACCCAAAGTCTAGAAAGCAGGTCGGTTAAGTCCAAATGATTTTGAGTACTTGCCCTCGTCGGGGACGATGCCCGGGCCATTTCGGGGGATGGGTTGTCAAGCGTTTGGGCTTCGATCCGGAGCGAAGCAGATTCCTCCGCTTCGCTGTGGAATGACAACCCAAAAAACGAAAGACACAAAAAAGCGCAGGCCGTGGGGCCTGCGCTTTTTTTCTCGTACCCGAATGAAGTTTGGTTACTTCTTGGGGGTGGACTGGGAGCTGGGAGTGCCGGAGAGGACGGAGTGGTCGCCGCTGTTGCGCGAGAGCAGGATGGTCAGCGCGATGGAGAGCAGCATGAATAGGACGGCGGCCCAGGTGGTGAGCTTGGTGAGCAGGTTGGCGGCGCCCCGGGGACCGAATGCGGTCTGCGAGCCCTGGCCGCCGAAGGCACCGGCGAGGTCGGCGGACTTGCCCTGCTGCAGAAGAACGACGCCGATCAGGAAGAGGCAAACGACGACGTGGACGAAGACAAGAAGGTAAATCATCGGGAGCTTTGTGACCTCTTCGGAGCGGACGCGATGCGTCGGAATGGGTGAAGCGGAACCGGGTACATCGGAATGTGTGGATTGGTGTGGAGGAGGAGAGTTGTGAACTCCTTTGCCTTGCGGCGCTCCCACCTCAACCGATATGAGTGTATCACCGGGGGCGTTGGAGTTCCAAAGGGCTGATTCCATTGGATCGGCGGCGCTGCCTGGAGGGGTGGGGCCGGCCGGGCTCGTTCGCGCTCCTCCGTGTTGCGGTTGTGCGCAGGGAGACGCAAGACCTTGCACACTGCGGGCCATGGGGGCTGCGTATCTAGCAGTGATCTGGGCGGAGATTCAACAGCAGATTCCTCCGCTTCGCTGCGGAATGACAACCAAAAGGCGCTGCGAATGACAACCGAATGACAAGCAAGGCCTTCGCAACGGATTGCCATCAAGCAAAAGTATCGGTCGAGACGAGGCGGATCGTGGTGCCGGGGGAGTTGAAGAGGATGGCGGGGTTTGGCATGAGGCATGCACCGGGACGCTCCAATGAAGAGTCCTGTGTCCTCCATGCTCTCGTCCGGCGCCCCCGTTGCCTCTCTCGGCTCCCTCGCTTCGCTCGCCAAGGAATACGAGGCGGGCGAGAAGAGAACGATCCAACCTAGCCTGCCTCGGCCGAAATCCGTGGAATCCGTGGCGGCCGCGGCGGCCGTGGACGCCGTGGAATCCATGGCGGCCGTGGAGATAGCGGAGATCAAGGACCCTCGGGAGATCCAGGAGGCTCGGGAGATCCAGGAGTCACCCGTGGGAGCTCCTCCATCCTTGGGGCCGGAGGGGCTGGGGGCTGCTGCCCCGTCGGGCGAGACCCGGGCACGGATGTATCCGGGGGTGGTCTTCGGCAATTACGTCACGATTGGCCGCAACGTCAGCATTGGTCCGGGGTCGACGGTGGGCAATGGCGTGGTGCTGCATGACGACTCACGAATCGGCTGTGATGTGCGCATGGATGATGGCAGCGTGATTGGCAAGGATCCTCTGGGCTCCCGCTCGCCGCTGCCACCCGCGATCATCGGCAGCGGATGTTTCGTTGGCACCCATGCGGTGGTGTACCGCGGAGTGCGCATCGCAGACCGCGTCCGCATTGCGGACCTGACTACGATCGGCGAGCAGACCAGGGTGGGCGAGTTGACGGTCATTGGACGAGGCGTGTCGGTCGAGAGCCAGGTGACGATCGGGACGCGGTGCACGATCGGGACGGGGGCCTACATCACGGCGCAGTCGACGCTGGGGAATTTGTGCTTTGTTGCGTCCAGGGTGAGCTTTACGAGCGATCGCTATGGAGCCCGCAGGCATGATGTGGTACGCAGGCAGGAGGCGGGATGCGCCCCGGTGGCTGGGGTAACGATGTGGGATGGAGCGCGGGTGGGGGCGAATGCCACAGTGCTGCCTGGCGTGGTGATCGGAGCCGATGCCCTGGTCGGGGCGGGATCGGTTGTGATCCGCGATGTGGCGCCACGCATGATGGTGATGGGAGCGCCGGCGCGGGTGGTGCGGATGGTGACGCCGGAGCAGCTGCTGGCCCATCTTTCGACCGCTCTCGAGACAGGTGGCGGAGCATGAAGATTCTCTCGGTTGGCGGGACGAGGCCGCAGATCCTGGAGATGGCGGTGCTGGCCAAGGCCTTCAACGAATACAACCTCCATCACACGATGCAGGTCGAGCATCGCCTGCTGTATACGGGGCAGTGCGATGATCCGATGATGCCGGGAAGGTTCTTTGAAGAGCTGGATTTGCCTGACCCGGACCTGCTGCTGGGGATGCATCCGGGTTCCCCGGGGATGGAGACCGCAGCCATGCTGGCGAGCCTGGAGGTGGCGTTGCTGCAGGGCAGGCCGGATGCGGTGCTGATCTACGGCGACAGCAACGGGACGCTGGCGGGAGCACTGGCTACAGTCAAGCTTCATATCCCGCTGGTGCGGCTGGACGCCGGGCTGCGCAGCTTCAACCGGCGGATGCCGGAGGAGATGAACCGGATCGTTTGCGACCATGTCTCCGATCTTCTTCTCAGCCCTACGCAGAGTGCTTTGGTGCAGCTCCAGAGGGAGGGGCTGGGATGCAGAGCGAGCTTTGCGGGCGATGTTCTGCTGGATGCAGTCGCTCAGTTCTCCGACCTGGAGCGGCAGAGTCCCAGTCTGCGGCAGCATGGGTTGGAGCGCCGGGAGTATGCTCTGGTGTCGTTGCATCGTGGCGAGAGCGCGGAGGATATCAAGCGGTTCCGCTGCGTGATGCATGTCTTCGAGAGATTGCGGCTCCCGGTGGCACTGCTCGTTCTTCCGCGTCTGAAGCAGTTGCTCGGGGAGGAAGGACTGCGGCTTCTGAATGGCCATAGCCACATTCGCCTGATTGAAGGAGTGGGCTACCTTGAGATGCTGATTCTGGAACAGCGGGCGAGCATGATTTTGACCGACTCCGGATTCATGCAGCGGGTGGCCTACTTTCTGGGTGTGCCGTGCCTGACGATGCGGGAGGAGACGGAGTGGGTGGAGACGCTGCACGGGGGTTGGAATGAGCTGGTGGGGTGCGAACCGTTGAGGATCTTCACCGCAGTGGAGCGACTGCTCCACTTTGCGCGGGGCCGCTGCCAGGAGCCGAGGAATCTTTCTGTCTTCGGCGAAGGACATGCCGGAGCCGGGAGCGCCGAACAGATCATCGATTTTGTAAGGACGGCGGCGTGATGCGAGGCCGATCCGCGCCGGTTTGTCGGGAGGAGCGAGGTATGTGCAGCCGGAGCGCGGCCTAGCGCACGCGTGTACGCAGGTGCGGGTTTGTCTCCCGGAGCTGGTACTGCTGGATCTTGTAGAGCAGGCCTCGATAGCTGATCTGGAGCTGCGCGGCGGCGTGTCGGCGGTTCCACCCGGCAGCATCCAGCGCGTCCTGGATGAGGCGGCTTTCGGTCTGGTCCTTGCAGTTGCGCACGATCTGGCGCATGCCGTCCAGTGCCTGCTCGTTGGCCCGGGCTCGGCCATTTGCGGGCGCGCAACCTCGAGAGCGAATCTTTGCCGCCAGATCGGCGAGGATCGCGTCCTGATCTTGGAGGATGAGAATGCGGATGACGAAGTTGGAGAGTTCGCGGAGATTTCCCGGCCAGTCGTACTCCTGCATGGCTTCAAGCAACGATGGAAAAATATGTGCTGGTTGCTGGTGCAGATTCGCGCCATGGCGGCGTAGCATCTCTTCCACAAGGAACGGGATCTCCTCTCGGCGATCGCGCAGCGGAGGGATCACGATGGTGAAGGCGCTGATACGGTAGTAGAGGTCCTCGCGGATGGAGCTGTCGGCGATGGCCGCGTCAATGTCGACGTTGGTTGCGGCCATGATGCGTACGTCGACCTCGGTGGAGGCGCGTGAACCCAGCCGGGAGAAGCGGCCGTCCTGGAGAACGTGCAGCAGCTTGGCTTGCATGGGAGCGCTCATCTCGCCGATCTCGTCGAGTAGAAGGGTTCCGCGATTGGCCATCTCGAATTGGCCGGGCTTGGCTTTGATCGCGCCGGTGAAGGCACCGGTCTCGTAGCCGAAGAGCTCGCTTTCGAGCAGCTCCGATGGGAGCGCCGCGCAGTTTACGCTGACGTAACTCTCCTGCGCGCGCATGGAGTGCTTGTGCAGGAGATTTGCGACGATGTCTTTGCCCACACCACTTTCTCCAAGGATCAAGACAGGCACGTCGACCGGAGCGAGCAGGCGCACGGTGTTGTAGATCTTCTTCATCGAAGGGCAGGCGGCGAGGAAGTAGCGTCCGCGTGGCATCTCCTCGAGATAAAGGGAGTCGGGAGAAGGGGAATATGGAGCGGGCGGTGTGAGTGGAGCGCTGGAGGGGGGACCCAAGTGGTGAAGGGTGACGATCATCTTGTCCAGATCGTGCCTTTGCAAGGGCCTGGGCAGGATGTTGTGGATGCCCAGGCGTGCAGCATCCTCCTTCCACAGGTTCATCCCGAGCGGTTCGAGCAGCCAGAGACGTTCGGCTCCGCATGCAATCGTCAGAGCCTCCAGCGATGAGAGCTTGCATCGCGGCGTGGACGGGTCGAGCAGAGCTGCGTCATAGGGCGCTTCGCTCCTGAGGTGGGCGAGAGCCATCTGTGGCGTAGCAATCAGGGTGACGCGATGTCCTTCGGCTTCCAGCACCGATGAGACGAGCGTTGCAATCCGGGCCTCTGAAGAGATAAGAAGAACGCGCAGCAAATGAAACATGCAACCATCCTCGCAAGCCCTGGTGCGCGGCGCACCACGTTGCCTTCGCTTCTACCCGAACGTGATACGCGTGCGAGAAGAAAAGACAGTTACAGGAAACATTCCTAAGCGACCTTCGAAGCGCAGTGGCGCTGGGCACTGCCATAGTCAGGGAGCTTTCGAGCGACTGATATGCCTAATTGTGTTGACGGGGCCCATGCGGAGAGAGGCGATTCGGCCAAGGTGTCCATGCGGCATAACTCAGATGGAGTGTGGCTGCAGACGGACACCTTAGCTATAGAGAGCGAGATGCTGCTCGGGGAGGCGAGGTTGTACAGGCTTGGGGCTGGGTTTTAGCAGAGTAAGGCTACGCGTTGATTGCAGTACTGGTCGACATACCAGTCCACGGTCCTGCGCAGCCCTTCCTCGAAGGACTCGAGCGGCGCGTATCCGAGTGCCTGTCGCGCTCTGGAGATGTCAGCTTGCGAGTGTTCGATGTCTCCGACGCGAACCGTGGTGTAGCTTGCCGCGCGGGGAAATTGCAGCATGTTCGCCACGGAAGAGTAGAGGGTATTCAGCGTCTGGCTGGTGCCGGTGCCGATGTTGAAGACCTCGCCGCAGGCACTGTCGCGAGGCGCATTGCAGGCTAGCAGATTGGCGGAGACGACGTTGCGGATGGAGGTGAAATCGCGGCTCTGCGCGCCGGTCCCGAAGATCGTGGGCACGGTGCCGGTGAGCATATCGGAGATGAAGCGCGCAATCACGCCGGAGTAGGGCGAGTCCGCGCTTTGCTTGGGTCCAAAGACGTTGAAGTAGCGCAAACAGACCCCCTCGAGCCCGTAGACGTGCCAGAAGCTTTTGACGTACTGCTCTCCGGCGAGCTTCTGTGCGGCGTAGGGAGAGAGCGGGCTGGGGAGCATGGTCTCGTGCTTGGGCTGTGCTGGGTGCGCTCCGTAGGCGGAAGACGATGCTGCATAGACGACGCGCTTCACTCCTGCGTCGCGGGCCGCGATCAGGACGCTCAGGGTGCCGTCGATGTTGGCGATGTGGCTGCCAATGGGGTCCTGGACCGAGCGCGGCACCGAGGCAATGGCGGCCTGATGGAGAACGTAATCGACGCTGTGACAGAACTCGCGAAGGCACTCCGTATCGTTGATGTCCATCTGACGAAAGTCGATATCGTCGAAAATCGGATCGAGATTACGGAGATTGCCGCAGGATAAGTTATCGACTCCGAGCACGTCGTGGCCAAGGCGTACCAACTCATGGGCCAGCGAGGAGCCGATAAAACCGGCGATGCCGGTGATCAAGTAACGTGCCATGATTTTCTCCAGCCAGACTCTTGCGATCCGTCTGACTGGGAGGTGCGAAAGCATGTGGGGTGCCATCAGCGAAGGGATGGTTTGCGGGGGGCATACGACGCACGCCTATGATCTTCTTCGTATTCGCGAAGATTTTGGGCATGCCTTCGCAGCAAGCAAGTTGCACACGTTTGTGCAACGGCTTGCAACGGTCGATTGCGGGAATGTCGGCGCTGGCCTGCGGGAATTCGATCGAAGTACAACCAGGAGATCGGCGCGCACCGCTTATTGCACTGTGACAGCAAGCACTTTGATAACGGCCGGAGAGAGTACTAACTGAAGAGGAATTCCTTGGTGCGTAGTTCCTTCACCGTGTCCCGCAGTTTGGCGGCCTTTTCGAATTCGAACTTTTTGGCGGCTTCGCGCATGTCGGATTCGAGCTTGACGATGTACGTGTCGAGCTCGGCCTGGTTGTTGAACTCGGGCATGCCTTCGGCCTCGTCGGTGAGGTCGGCGTAGTCGGCCTTGAGGATGCCGGCGAGACCCATCTCGAGCGGGCGGTTGATGCTGGCCGGGGTGATGCCGTTCTCTTCGTTGTAGGCGATCTGCTTCTCGCGGCGGCGGTCGGTCTCGCTGATGGCGCGCTGCATGGAGTCGGTCATCTTATCCGCGTACAAGATTGCCCGGCCTTCGAGATGGCGGGCGGCGCGACCGATGGTTTGGATCAGCGATCCCTGCGAGCGCAGGAAGCCCTCCTTGTCGGCGTCGAGGATGGCGACGAGCGAGACCTCGGGCAGGTCGAGGCCCTCGCGCAGCAGGTTGATGCCGATGAGCACGTCGTACTCGCCCTTGCGCAGGTCGCGGAGCAGGCGGATGCGTTCGAGCGTCTCGATCTCGGAGTGCATGTAGCGGCAGCGCACGCCGACCTCGCTGTAGTAGCTGGCGAGGTCCTCGGACATACGCTTGGTGAGGGTGGTGACCAGGACGCGCTGGTTCTTGTTGACGCGGTCGCGAATCTCGGCGAGCAGGTCGTCGATCTGGCCCTTGATGGGACGGATCTCGACGACGGGATCGATGAGGCCGGTAGGCCGAATGATCTGTTCGACGACGACGCCGGCGGACTTGGTGAGCTCGTAGGGCCCGGGTGTGGCGGAGACGTAGACGATCTGGCCGCTGCGGCTCTCAAACTCCTCGAAGCGCAACGGGCGGTTGTCCATCGCCGAGGGCAGGCGGAAGCCGTAGTCGACGAGGTTCTGCTTGCGGGAGCGGTCGCCGTGCCACATGCCGTGGAGCTGCGGGACGGTGACGTGGGACTCGTCGATGAAGAGCAGGAAGTCGCGGGGGAAGTAGTCGAGCAGCGTCGGCGGCGGCTCTCCGGGAAGGCGGCCGGAGAAGTGGCGCGAGTAGTTCTCGATGCCGTGGCAGTAGCCGACGGACTTGATCATCTCGAGATCGAAGCGGGTGCGCTGGTGGATGCGCTGCGATTCGACGAGGCGGCCCTCCTTCTCGAGCTGCGCCTCCCACTCGAAGAGCTCGGCGAGGATGGACTCGGTAGCGGCCTTCTTGCGTTCGGGCTGGACGACATAGTGCGACTTGGGGTAGATGGGAAGGCGCGAGTACTTCTGGCGCACGGTGCCGAAGAGCGGGTCGATCTGCGCGAGCGAGTCGATCTCGTCGCCGAAGAGCTCGATGCGGTAGGCGTTCTCGTCGTAGGTGGGGAAGACCTCGATGATGTCGCCGCGAACGCGGAAGGTCCCGCGGCGGAAGTCGACGTCATTGCGGTCGTAGAGGATCTCGACCAGGCGGCGGGTGATGTCTTCGCGCTTGATCTTCTGTCCCTTTTCGAGCAGCAGCAGCATGCCGTAGTAGGCCTCAGGCGATCCCAGGCCGTAGATGCAGGAGACGGAGGAGACGATGATGGCGTCGCGGCGCTCGAAGAGCGAGCGTGTGGCCGAGAGGCGGAGCTTGTCGAGCTCCTCGTTGATGGTGGCTTCCTTCTCGATGAAGAGGTCGCCGGCGGGGATGTAGGCCTCGGGCTGGTAGTAGTCGTAGTAGGAGACGAAGTACTCGACCGCGTTGTTGGGGAAGAAGGTCTTGAACTCGTGGTAGAGCTGCGCGGCCAGGGTCTTGTTATGAGCAAGGATGAGGGCGGGGCGGTTGAGCTCCTCGATGATCTTGGCCATGGTGAAGGTCTTGCCGGAGCCGGTGACGCCGAGCAGCACCTGATCCTTCTCGCCGGCGACGAGGCCGGAGACCAGTTCGCCGATGGCGCGGGGCTGGTCGCCCTGCGGCTTGTAGGAGGTGGTGAGCTGGAAGTCCATGCCTTTAGGATAAAGCGTACAGGGGACAGGGTGCAGGTCTTAGTCTTAGAGAGATAGGAGAACTGGATGGCGGAGCTTTGGTTGATTCGGCATGGAGAGACGGAGTGGAGTTTGAGCGGAGCGCATACCAGCCGCACGGATATTGCGTTGACCGAGCACGGTCGCAAGCGGGCTGAGGAGCTGCGCGACTTCCTGGCGGGCAGGCGGTTTGCCGCGGTCTTCTCGAGTCCCATGCAGCGGGCGCGGGAGACCTGCGCGATCGCCGGATATGGCGAGGTGGCCCGGATCGAGGACGGCCTGAAAGAGTGGGACTACGGCATCTACGAGGGCAAAACGACGAAGGAGATTCGCGCGGAGCAGCCGGGGTGGTCGGTGTGGAAGGATGAGATCGTCGGCGGGGAGCCGCTGGAGCATGTGGGCGAGCGGGCGGACGCGGTCATCGCCAAGGCGCTGGCGGCGGCGGGAGAGGATGGTGCGGTGGCGCTGTTCGCGCATGCCCATATTCTGCGCATCCTGGCGGCGCGATGGATCGGACTAGAGGCGAGCGGAGGCAGCCTGCTGGCGCTGGGGACGGGGTCGGTGAGCGTACTGGGATTCGAGCGGGAGACCCGGGTGATCCAGCAGTGGAACCGGGGGTTCGAGGGATAGCTTGGGGCTGGTGACCCCTAATTCTCCGACGGCTTCTCAATGTGATCGACGACGAGAAACGGTGCCAGGCCTTTCGCGGGCTCCAGCTGCAGTCCAAGCTGGTCCTGAGCCGCTACGTCGAGCGGTGGAATATGCCACGGCAAGGAGGTTCATGACGTCGAAGTTTGTCAAACGCAAAGAGCTGGAATGCGGCGAGAATGATCCGCTGACCTTGACATCCTCCCCTCCCTAAAGGAAGGGGATTCCTACGATGGCCGCCTAGCGGCCATTTCGGTGGGTTCTTGCTGCTGACGGCTTACCTCGCCATTCACTTCACAGGCTAACCGGGCGTGTCCCGCCCTTAGAACAT
>DATMOB010000084.1:0-3477 GCA_035568455.1 Granulicella sp. | reverse complement strand
ATGGGTTCTACGAAACCCGGCCGATCGTATACCCAGAAGACGCCTACGGCTTCGCAAAAACCGGCCAGACCATCTTCAGCGTGACCGACAGCAAGACCATCAAGCTCTTCGTCGACGACGAGCCCTTCTGGCTGCCCAATGGGAAGCTGTTAAGCTACGACCGACGGCTCAACATGAAGTCCGGGACGCTCGATCGGGAGATCCTCTGGGAGACGCCTGCAGGCAAACAAGTGTCGATTACATCCCGGCGTTTGGTCTCTTTCGCCAATAGGCACGTGGCCGCCATCTCCTATCAAGTGACGCTCCTTAACGCCGCAGCCTCCCTCGTGATCTCTTCGGAGATGGCGGCGCATGAACCGGTCGCCCACACCAACTCAGAGGATCCGCGACAGGCGCGAGTCTTTGCAGGTCGGGGACTGCATCCCAGAACCAGCTATGCTAACGACCGCCGGATCGTGCTGTGTCATGCGACTGAAAAGAGCCGCTTGACCCTGACTTGTGCGACCGACCACTTATTGGAGACATCGTGCCAGCACGCCCACAAGGTTGCCTACACCGAGGATTTCGGCCAGGTCGCCTTCACGATCGAGGCCAAGCCTAACTGTCCGATACATCTAATCAAATACATGGTCTATCACACGTCACAGACGGCCTCGGTTGAAGAACTTTGCGGCCGTGCCGAATGGACTATGGATCGCGTAGTGAACCAAGGGTTCCATCAGCTGCTCGCGTCCCAAGAGCAGTACATGGACGATTTCTGGCGCCGCAGCGACGTCCGGGTCCGGGATGCCAGAGAGGACCGCACGAAGCGCAGCACCGTGGAGATCCAGCAAGCGATCCGCTTCAACCTCTTTCACATCCTGCAGGCCTCGGCGCGCGCGGACGACGCAGGCGTGCCGGCGAAAGGCCTCACCGGACGAGCGTATGAGGGGCATTACTTCTGGGACACCGAGATCTACGTGCTGCCGTTTCTAACGTATACCTCCCCCCGGATCGCCAAGAACCTGCTGACCTTCCGCTACAAGATGCTGCCGCAGGCACGCGCGCACGCCAGGCGATTGGGCCATCGAGGAGCCATATTCCCGTGGCGCACCATCAATGGGGAGGAAGCATCGGCATACTACGCGGCCGGAACCGCACAGTACCACATCAACGCGGACATCATGTATGCACTGCGCAAGTACGTGCAGGCGACAGGTGACGAGTCGTTCCTGCAGGACTGCGGCGCCGAGATGCTCGTGGAAACGGCCCGCCTGTGGCTGGACCTAGGCTTCAATTCGGACGCAAAAGGAGGCAAATTCTGCATCAACTCGGTCACCGGGCCAGACGAATACAATACGGTCGTGAACAACAACGCATACACCAACTTGATGGCCCGGGAAAACCTGCGCTACGCGGCCCAGACTATCGACTCCCTGCGGGCAGCAAAACCGGATGCGTACAACGCACTCGCGCACAAAACGGCCCTCGAGGCCTCCGAGGTAGAGGCCTGGTTACGTGCGGCAGATAGTATGTATGTGCCGTATGATGAGGAGTTAAAGATCGTTCCCCAGGATGACAGCTTTCTGGACAGAGAGACCTGGGACTTCAAGAACACACCGAGCGACCATTACCCGCTTTTGTTATATTACCATCCGCTCAATATCTATCGGAAGCAAGTAATCAAACAGGCAGATGTGGTGCTGGCCATGTTCCTGCTGGGCGATGCGTTTTCTCCGGACGCGAAGAAACGTAACTTTGAATTCTACGATCCGTTGACAACTGGCGACTCATCATTGTCGTCTTGCGTCGAGGCGATCATCGCCGCGCAGATCGGCGATATGGAAAAGGCGATCCAGTACGGGATGGCGGCACTGCTGATGGACCTGGCGGACGTGGGCGGGAATGTCAAGGACGGCTGCCATATCGCCTCGATGGGCGGCACCTGGATGATGCTCAGTTATGGGTTGGGTGGCATGCGGGACCATGACGGGATGTTGTCATTCTGGCCACGCCGCGCACCGGAGGACAACGCTATACTTCGGTTTCCCGTGACCTACCGCGGCCAGATGCTCGAAGTCGAAATCGGTCAGGACAAGGTGGAATACGCGCTGCGTGAAGGCGAATGCCTCGTGATCCGGCATGAGACGGAAGAAATTCAGCTGACGCGAGAACGGCCACTTGCCGTTCGGCCGGTCAGCGTGTGGTAAAAGCAAAGCAGAGAGCGACGCACTGACCATCGGGCGCGAGAAGACAACCTGGAGAGTGGAGCGGCACATGTTCCTTCAAAAGGCTCTGAGAGGCGGCCTCGCGCTGGTGCTTGCGTGCGGTCTGGCCAGTTTGTCCCGCGCTATCGTTCCTACGGCTCGGTCGGAGACCGCGCAGGAAACAGCGATCGGTGCCTATTCCTATTATGGAGCCGGAGCTGTGGCGGCAGGTGTTGTCGCCGGCGCTGCTGTTGGTGCAGCAGTAAGCACCCCATACTACCACTCCTATTACCCGCAACCCTATTATCAAACTCCTTGTGGACCGCCATACACGCCGGATATGACCACCTGCCCAGACCCCTATTGAAGGCTGCTTTTTCCATGATTGTGCCTTCAGCTGAACCATGACCACCGAGGCTCGCGCCTGGCGGCGGCCGTTGGCGCATGGCCCGTATTGGCGGGGCGCGGTGGCGCCGAGGACGTGAAGGAGAGATGTATGCGACCGCGATCATCACGGTGCTTATCAGCTGCGCTCGCATTTTGTGTGTTTTTGTCCGCGGCAGTGCAGGCTCAGGTCACGCCATTCCGGGGAACGTTCGGTCCTGGTCTCTCGCCCGAGGACAGCCAACTCCTGTTCGAGAGCGTAGCGCGGCTGAATGCGGCCGAGCCGGGCCGGGTGGGGCGCTCCGAGACCTGGAGCAATCCGCAGACCAAAACTTCCGGCACCTCCACCATACTGAAGGTGTTCCACTCGGGCGGCATGACTTGCCACCTAGTGCGCCATCACATCGTCGCAGGAAAAACTCCCAGTCGCGACTACCGCCTGACCTGGTGCCGGACGTCGAACGGAGAATGGAAGATCAAGAGCTGACCGGGCGAATGTCGCACAGCCCTATCGCGGCGGGCTCAGCGGGCTTGATCATAGACAGGCTCTGGGGATCATGAGGAGGAGACCGTTGCCTAATGAGACGAGCCCGAAACGGGCGAAGACGGCTGAAGAATTGCGCCTCGACGAATCCCGCGAGAACCGCGTGCCCTGGAAGCAATGGGGGCCTTACCTCAGCGAGCGACAATGGGGAACAGTCCGCGAGGACTACAGCGAGAACGGCGATGCGTGGAATTATTTCACGCACGACCAAGCGCGGTCCCGCGCCTATCACTGGGGCGAAGACGGCATTGCGGGGTTCAGCGACGACCATCAGCGGCTGTGCTTTGCGGTGGCGCTGTGGAACGGCAAGGACCCGATCCTCAAGGAGCGGCTGTTCGGCCTGACCAACAGCGAGGGTAACCA
>DATMOB010000083.1:0-42542 GCA_035568455.1 Granulicella sp. | reverse complement strand
TACGTCACTTGCAATGAGGCTGCAAGAGACTTCGCTCAGGATGACGCATGTTTGAGGGGAAGAATAGAACTTGGTTCCTGTTCCTGCCGGGTGGAAGTGCGGTCGTTTGCTGCCGCAAACGAAACGAAACGATACCCCACCCTGCGGCGTGAAGCTGCCGCGAGGATGGGGCATCCACATGGGATTCGAGACGGGTTAGAAGATCTGGAAGTTGACCTCGACCTGGAGCTCGACGGGGACGGGTTTGCCGTTCTCCATGGCGGGGTGGAAGGTGGACTCCTTCATGGCTTCGATGGCCTTCTCGTCCAGGCCCATGCCGAGGCCGCGGATCACCTTAATGTTGCGGGGGCGCCCGTTGGCGTCGACGATCATGTAGACCAGGACGTTGCCGCCGATCTTGGCCTTGCGGGCCTCCTCGGAGAACTCGGGTTCGACCTTATGCAGCCAGGAGGGGGGCAGGACGGCGCCGCCGATCTGGCGCACGCCGCCGCCGTAGTTGCCGCCCGATCCCGGCCCCATGCCGTTGCCGTTGCCCGAGCCCAGGCCGGAGCCGTTGCCGTTGCCCATGGAGACTCCGACGGTGGGGGCGTTGGGCATGCCGATGTTGGGCATGTTGGAGGCCATCTTGACGTCCTTCTGGACGTCAATGGTGGGAACCACGGCGATTTTGGGCTGCTCGAGCGGCGGCGCCTTGGGGGGAACGATCTGGACGGGGTCGAACTTGGGCGGGCTGCCCTTGCTGACCGGGGCGGGGCCGCGCTGGCCGCCACCGCCGCCCATGCGGATGGCTTTGGGCGGAGCGATCGGGGGCGGAGCCTCGATCTGGGTGGAGATGAACTGTTTGGGTGGTGAGACGAACTTCATGATGCGGCTCTGGAAGTACCAGGCCAGGCCGATCACGATGGCGTAGAAGCCGATGGCGATGGCGGTGGAGAGGGGGTTGCGCTTGACCGCCATGCGGTCGATGACCGGAATGGGGCGCGACTCGAGCACCAGCGGCGGCAGCTTTTTCGGAAAAAAGACGTCGCGGACGCTGCTCCACAGCGAGCTGAAGACACCCTCTTCTTCGAGGATGAGGTCGCTCTCGATGGGCTTGGATTCAAGCTGCAGGGGCGCGGACTTGTCGCTGCCGAAGGCGTCGCGCAGGTTGGATAGGAGCGAACTCCACATGGAGCCGTCAGTCTCGTCGTTCAGGCGCGGCCCGTTCTGTGGCATGTGTGCTCCGTGTGGTTGCTGCTCCCCGGACTGAGGCAGCTTGGTGTTTTCGCGACCTGGGCCCAGTTCTGGGGGAGTAATCAATGAATTCGCCATAACGTTCGCCTCAGGAACGGAGGAGGTGGCATCAGCCGGTCCGTCCCCTGCGTTCGACCTGCTACTCGAAGTTCCGGAGTTCCCGGAGTGCAATGCATTCTGTGGTGCTTCCTGGTCGTTACTACGTTGCCGGTCTGGCGCCGGTTCTCTTGTTAGGGCGATACGCTTGGCCTGCCGATCATTTTACAAACTTTCCTATGTTGCGTCTGCCTTCTGGCGGCAGCGGGCCGATTTTGACTTCAGATGGACACGTCAGCGGCATCCGGACGCATCTCGTTTGTTGGACGCAGCCGAAGGCCAAGGGGTGCACTGGAATTCACACAGATAGCTGGAACCTTTTGTGTGTTACCTGAACCTGCGTGCCGGAGGAGTTGTTGATCGTGCAGGAGATTGCAGGCTCGGAGCGGGATGGTTGGGCAAGGCGGATGGTCAGCTCTGCCGGGGAGCGAGGCTGAGAGCAAACGGCTTTGGGCCGCTGCGCTCGGGAGGTAGCGGATACAATATAGGTTTGACCCAAAGCGCCCGAGGCGTGACGGGAATGGATGAGGGATCGATGGCGGAAGTACCTGAAGGCAAAAGTGAAGGCAAGGGTCTAAAAACGACGTTGAACCTGCCGCAGACCAGCTTTCCGATGAAGGCGAATCTGCCGCAGAACGAGCCGGCGCGGCTGGCGGGGTGGGCGGCGCTTGGCCAGGATACGACGGGCAACGGGCTGTATGCGGCGATTCGCGCCGCGCGGGCGGGGGCGCCCAAGTACATCCTGCATGACGGTCCGCCGTACGCCAACGGAGCGATCCACCTGGGGCACGCGCTGAACAAGTGCATCAAGGACTTCGTGGTGAAGACGAAGACCATGGCGGGCTTCGACGCTCCGTATGTGCCGGGCTGGGACTGCCATGGGCTGCCGATCGAGATCAAGGTGGACGAGCAGCTGGGGCGCAAGAAGCTGGAGATGGCTCCGGTCGAGGTGCGGCGCGCCTGCCGCGAGTACGCGCAGAAGTATGTCGAGCTGCAGCGCAGCCAGTTCGAGCGGCTGGGAGTGTTCGGGCGCTGGCACAATCCCTACCTGACGATGTCGTTCGACTATGAGGCGAGCATCGTCGAGACGTTTTACGACTTCCTGGAGAAGGGCTTCGTCTACAAGGGGCTGAAGCCGGTGTACTGGTGCATCCACGACCGCACGGCGCTGGCCGAGGCGGAGGTGGAGTACGAGACGCACACCTCGCCGAGCGTGTATGTGCGCTATAAGCTGACCAGCGATGCGGCGGCGATCGATTCCGATCTGGCTGGCCGTGAGGTGTACGGCATCATCTGGACGACCACGCCGTGGACGCTGCCGGCGTCGCAGGCGATCGCGTTCCATCCGGAGATGGAGTATGAGGCGATTGTGACCTCGACGGGAACTTATATCGTGGCGCAGGCGCTGCTGTCGTCGGTGATTGTGAACTGCCGCTTGATGAGTGGGAAGAATCCCGAGGAGCCGGCGTCGCAGGCGGATGTGATCGCGGTGTTCAAGGGCAGCAGGCTGGAGCACACGACGTTTCAGCATCCCTTCCTGGAGCGGTCGATCCTGGGTGTGAATGCGACCTATGTGACCGCCGATCAGGGAACGGGTGCGGTGCATACGTCGCCCGCGCATGGCGTCGACGACTTCCATACCGGCAAGCGCTATGGTCTGCCGGATCTGCAGTATGTCGACGACGCCGGGCGGCATCGCAATACCGGCGGTCAGGTCTACGAGGATCTGACGATATTCAAGTCGAACGCGCCAATCATCGATCTGCTGCGCGAGCGCGGTGCGCTGCTGAACGCGACCAGCTTCGAGCACAGCTATCCGCACTGCTGGCGCTGCCATAACCCCGTGATCGTGCGTGCCACCGAGCAATGGTTCATCGGCATGGAGACGCCGATGCTGACGGAGGAGGGTACGAAGACGACCTTCCGGCAGCGCACACTGGACGAGATCAAAGAGGTGGTGTGGGATCCGGCGTGGGGCGAGGAACGCATCTCGAATATGATCGCCACGCGGCCGGACTGGTGCATCTCGCGGCAGCGCATATGGGGCGTGCCGATCGCGGTGTTCCTGTGCGAAGGGTGCCACGAGCCGCTGAACAGCAAGGCCGTGAACAAGAGCGTCGTCGAGCTGTTCCGCAAGGAGGGCGCTGATGCCTGGTACACGCGCGATGTGGCCGAGCTGCTGCACCAAGGAACGGCTTGCGTGGGCTGCGGCGGCACGGAGTTCCGCAAGGAGATGGACATCCTCGACGTGTGGTTCGAGTCGGGGGCAAGTTGGCATGCAGTGCTCGATCGCGAGCCGGAGCTGAGCTGTCCGGCGGATCTGTACACGGAGGGCGGCGACCAGCATCGCGGCTGGTTCCACTCCTCGCTGCTGACGTCGGTAGCGGTGCGCGAGGCGGCTCCGTACAAGATGGTGGCGACGAGCGGATGGACTTTGGATGAACAAGGCCGGGCGTTTTCGAAGTCGCTGGGCAACGGGGTCGATCCGGTGGATGTGGCCAAGCGGTTGGGAGCGGAGATCATCCGGCTGTGGGTTGCGTCGGTGGACTTCCGCGAGGATGTCGCGGCCAGCGAGAACCTGATGCAGCGGGTGAGCGACAACTATCGCAAGCTGCGCAACACGCTGCGCTTCCTGCTGGGCAACCTGCATGACTTCACGCCCAGCGAGCACGCGGTGCTGTTCTCGCAGATGGAGCCGCTGGATCAGTACATCCTGGCACGCATGGCGGAGCTCGATGCGAAGATTCGCGATGCGTATGACGACTTCGAGTTCCATCGCGCCTACCATGCGCTGAATGAGTTCACAAATACGGATTTGAGCGCGCTGTATCTGGATGTGCTGAAGGACCGGCTGTACACGCTGGCGCCGGATCATCCGGCGCGGCGTTCGGCGCAGACCGCACTGTGGCGGATTGCGGAGGCACTGACGCGGCTGATCGCGCCCATCCTGAGCTTTACCGCGGACGAGGTGTGGCCGCTGCTGCCGAAGATCGAGAACCGGCCGGCGAGCGTGCATCTCGCGCTGTTTCCGGAGATCGCGGAGATTGTGCCGGGCAACACCAGCGTCCTGCTGGCGGAGTGGGCGCAGTTGCTGACGCTGCGCGACGAGGTGCTGAAGGTGCTCGAAGAGGAGCGCGCGGCCAAGGTCATTGGCAAGTCGTCGGAGGCGCGGGTGGCGGTGGGATGGCTGCGCGCGCCCGGTGAGAACGCGGCATCGGATTCGGATCTCTTCGACCGGTACGCGCCGTTTCTGCCTGAGCTGTTCGGAACCTCGCAGGTGGAGGTGAGTCATGCGCAGGTGGTCGAGGGCACGGTGGAGCGCGGCGGCTTCTATGTGAAGGCAAGTGCGGCCGAGGGAGTCAAGTGCGAGCGCTGCTGGCGCTACACCCTGGACAATGGCCAGGACGCGCGCTTCCCTACCGTCTGTCTGCGTTGCGCCGAGGCCTTGCAGGCCATCGGCTTTGAACCCTACGAAGCACCCGCCGCCAAGGTCGGAGAGGAATCCCAAGCCTGATGAACTTAGAGACCATGCCCTATCCTCCGCGCACTCGCACCCGCGACTACCGCATTCCGCTGCTGCTGTTGAGCGCTCTGGTGGTGGTGCTGGATCGTTTGAGCAAGCTCTGGGTGGTGCACCATATCAAGAGCGGCTCGGCGATCACGGTGATCCCCGGAGTGTTTCGCCTGACCCATGTGCTGAACTCGGGCGCGGCGTTCAGCATGTTCGCCGATTCGATGTCTCCGGGAACGGTGCGCAAGGCGCTGATCGCGTTCTCCGTGCTGGCGGTGGTGATCGTGCTCACCATGTTGTGGCGGGCGGGCCGATCGTTAAATGCGAGCACGCTGGCTCTGGCGCTGATTCTCGGCGGAGCGATCGGCAATCTGTACGACCGCGCCCGGCTGTTCTACGTGGTCGATTTTCTCGAGGTGAAGATCGTGCACTATCACTGGCCGGACTTCAACGTGGCCGACAGCTGCATTGTGATCGGGGCCTGCCTGCTGATGATCGAGATCTTCCGCGCGCAGCCGCAGCGGCAGTAAGAAGCGCTCGCAGGGCGTAAGGATGAGAGTGGGGTTATGACCAATCAGGACGGCCAGACCGGCCCGGTGCTGCTCGATCAGATTACGATTCGCGGCGCGCGCACGCATAATTTGAAGGGGATCGATGTCGACATTCCTCACAACGCGCTGACGGTGGTCAGCGGCGTGAGCGGTTCGGGCAAGTCGTCGCTCGCCTTCGATACGGTGTATGCGGAGGGGCAGCGGCGCTACGTGGAGTCGCTGTCGGCCTACGCGCGGCAGTTCCTTGAGCGCATCGAGAAGCCGGATGTGGACTTCATGGATGGGCTGGCGCCGGCGATCGCCATCAAGCAGAAGAACCAGACGCGAAATCCGCGTTCGACGGTGGCAACGGCGACCGAGATCTACGACTATCTGCGGCTGCTCTATGCGCGCTGCGGCACGGTCACGTGTCTGCACTGCGGCGGCGTGGTGAAGCGCGACACCGTGGACGAGATCGTGGCGGCGCTGCTGGCGCTACCGGAGTCGACGCGCGCCTACGCTCTGTTTCCCATCGTGAGCGCGGAGATTCGGATCGAGCCGATGCAGACGGCGGTGGAGGAGACCACCGCGCCCGCCAAGCCGGCGAAGAAGACCGCTGCCAAGAAGGCTGCCAAACAAGCAACTCCGGTGGTAACAGATATCGCGGACTCTCTGAAGGAACGGCTCACCGAGCTGCGGCGGCGGGGATACAACCGGCTTTATCAGCAGAAGGAGGGTGAGGACGGCCGGATCGTCGAGTTCTCTACACCCGAGTCACTGCTGGAGCTGGACTTCAAGCAACCTATTTTCGTCCTGATCGACCGGCTCTCCATCTCCCCGGAGGTGCGGGCCAGAATTGTGGATGCGATCGAGACGGGATATCGCGAGTCGGGCGAGGTGCAGTTCCACACCGTGCCGCGCGAGGCAACTGAAGAGGCGCGGAAGCTGCGGTTTTCAGCGGCGTTCGAGTGCACGACCTGCCATCGCGGGTATCGCGAGCCGGAGCCGCGGCTGTTCTCATTTAACAATCCGTTCGGCGCCTGCCCGCGCTGCCAGGGTTTCGGGAACACCATTGACTTCGACCCGAACCTGATTATTCCGGATAAGTCGAAGACGCTCGACGAGGGCGCGGTGGCGCCGTGGACGACGCCCAAGTACCGGCCGTTCCACGCCGAGATGAAGCGCGCGGCCAAGGCGGCGGGGGTTCCGACGGACGTACCGTGGTTCGATCTGACACCGGCGCAGCAGGCCTTTATCGAAGAAGGCAAGGGCAGCTTTCCGGGCATACACGGCTTCTTCGCGGAGCTTGAGCGCAAGAAGTACAAGCTGCATGTGCGGGTGTTCCTGTCGAAGTACCGCGGCTATGCTCGTTGCCCGGACTGCAAGGGACAGCGGCTGCGCGCGGAGGCGCGGGCGGTGCTGATCGGCTCCGGCAATGGGCCGGCGCAGAATATCTGCGAGGTCTCGGCGCTGACCATCACCGCGGCGCAGGAGTTCTTCGACAATCTGATCCTGTCACCGGCACAGTTGGAGGTCGCGGGCAAGATCCTCGAAGAGGTGCGGCAGCGGATCGGCTTTCTGCACCAGGTGGGGCTCGACTATCTGACGCTCGACCGTCTGAGTTCGACGCTGTCGGGCGGCGAGTCGCAGCGCATTCAACTGGCGACCAGCCTGGGTTCGCGCCTCGTGGGCGCGCTGTACGTATTGGATGAGCCGAGCATTGGGCTGCACACACGCGACACCGCGAAGCTGATCCACATCATGGAGGAGCTGCGCGATCTGGGCAACACGATCCTGGTGGTCGAGCACGATCCGGATGTGATCCGCGCGGCTGACTATCTGCTGGACCTGGGGCCGGGTGCGGGCGAGCTGGGCGGGCAGCTGCTGGCGGCGGGAACGGTCGCCGAGGTCACGGCGGACAAGGACTCGATCACCGGCAAATACCTCTCTGGCCGCTTGACGATTCCGGTGCCGAAGCACCGGCGCGAGCCTGGACGCGAGCATCTGCGGCTGAAGGGCGCACGCATCCACAACCTGCGCGGCGTCGACCTCGACGTTCCCTTGAATCTGCTGTGCTGCGTGACCGGCGTGTCGGGCTCGGGCAAATCGACCATCGTGCACCAGGTGCTCTATCGCGCTCTGATGCAAGCGCTGGGACAGACCGAGGGCGGCGACCCGGCGCATCTCTATCGCGAGCTGTCGGGCTCGCAGCACCTGAACGATGTGGTGCTGGTGGACCAGTCGCCCATCGGCCGGACGCCGCGATCCAATCCAGTTACATATATCAAGGCCTTCGATAGCATTCGCGAGTTGTTTGCCGCGCAGCCGGACGCCAAGCGCAAGAACCTGTCGGCGGGAAGCTTCTCGTTCAATGTTCCCGGCGGGCGCTGCGATGTCTGCGAGGGGGATGGCACGGTGACGGTGGAGATGCAGTTTCTCGCCGACATCGAGCTGCCCTGCGAGGAGTGTAACGGAACGCGTTACAAACATGGCGTGCTCGAGGTGAAGTACAAAGGCAAGAACATCTATGACGTTCTGAACATGACGGTGAAGGAGGCGCTGATCTACTTCGCCGGTCATCTGAAGATCGTGGACAAGCTGATGGTGCTGGACGAGGTTGGCCTTGGGTATGTGCGGCTGGGGCAGTCGGCGACCACGCTGTCGGGCGGCGAGGCGCAGCGCGTGAAGCTGGCGTCGCACTTGGTGACGGCGCGCTCGGTTGCCGGCCGCGCGACCAGCAACGACGCGGCGAAGAAGGCGGCCAGCCGGACCTTGTACATCCTGGACGAGCCGACGACCGGGCTGCACTTCGACGATGTGTCGAAGCTGCTGACGGCGTTTCGCAAGCTGATCGACGGCGGCGGCTCGCTGCTGGTGATCGAGCATAATCTGGACGTGATCAAGTGCGCGGACTGGGTGATCGATATGGGGCCGGAGGGCGGCTCGGGTGGTGGCCAGATCGTTGCGGCAGGAACTCCCGAGGAGATTGCGGCGAACCCGGCGAGCCATACCGGGCGCTGGCTGGGCCCGGTGCTCGAGGCAAAGCCCGCAGCCGTTGAAGCGAAGCAGAGAGAGTTGCAGGTGACGGTATGAGCTTCAGGAACAACGCACGGTACGGGCTGTTGCTCGGGGCTGCGCTTGGCGTGACGACGCTGGCGGCGGCACAGCTTCCGGCGGGAACCAGTGACGCCTCCCCTGCGGCATCTTCGGCGAGCAAGGCGGCGGGGCCGAACGATGCCTTGCTGAGCCAGGCGGACGACGCGCTCGAGAAGAGCGACTACGCCACGGCGGTGAAGCTGTTGACGCAGTTGACTGCGGATACGCCGGCGAATGCGAAGGGCGCGAAGGATCCACACCTGCTGTTCGATCTTGGATATGGCGAGGAGGGGCTCGGCCATGCCGGTGAGGCCGAAGCCGCCTATCGGCGCGCGATTGCGGCGGATCCCCAGTACTTCGAAGCTCACCTTGCGCTGGGCCTGCTGCTGGCCCGTGAAGACAAGCTGCCCGAGGCGCGAGCGGAGTTGAAGGCCGCAATCGGCGTGCCTGAGCACAATGCGGCGCTGGTCGCGCGGGCGTTACGGGCGCTGGCCCATATCGATCTGGCGAACAGTCCCGCGGACGCACGCGACGAGCTGCTGACCGCTTTGAAGATATCGCCCGAGACCGCGGACGATTCCCTGCTGGCCGCGCAGGCGGCCGAGAGGCTTCAGGACTACGCCGGAGCGGAGGCGGAGTATCGCCGGCTCTTAAAGGCAGATCCTGGCGACGTCACCGCGACCGCAGGTCTGGCCCACACGCTACTGCGCGAGAAGAAGAGCAGCGAGGCCGAGACGCTGCTGGTCGCCGCTCTGCAGGCGCACGCGGGCGATCCGGCGCTGACCGCGCTGCTGGCCGAGATCTACGCCAGCGCCGACGATCCGGCGAGTTCCGCCAAGGCGGTTCCACTGGTGGAGGAGCTGCATCAGCAGCATCCGGCCGACACGTCCATCACCCGCCTGCTGGCCCGGCTATATACGAAGGCGGGTCAGCCGGAGAAGGCTGAGCCGCTCTACACCGCGCTGGTGAAGCAGCAGCCGCAGGACCCCACGCTGCTCGACGATCTTGGCTCCACGCTGATTCACCTGCGCCGCTATGCCGAGGCGGAGACGCTGCTCGAGCGTGCGGTCACGACGCCCACGGCGTTTCCGGCCAATGAGGATCTAGCGGCGGCGTACAGCGATCTCGCTTTTGCAGCGTCGGAGAATAGTGACCCGAAAGTGACATTGCAGGTCCTCGAGTTGCGTGCTAAAATTTCAGCGGAAACCGCGGGATCGCTCTTCTTGAGAGCAACCTCGTACGACAAGCTGCATCAAGTAAAGCAAGCTTCCGCCGCCTACCAGGCGTTTCTCAACTTGGCGAATGGCAAGTTCCCGGACCAGGAGTGGCAGGCTCGACACCGCCTGATCGCCCTGGAGCATATGAAGTAGGGCGCTCAGACAGCAGCCTGTGTGCCCGTAGTCGAGGTGCGTCATGGGCTACTCTGCACACTGCTGTAAGACCATAACGTTCGCGATCGCCATCACCCTCTTCGCCGGTATTCCCTGCACTGCGGCGACCGACCAGAACGGACCCGATCCGCAGGCCATCGCTCAGCTGGAGCAGAAGGCAAGCCACGCCAACCCACGAGAACAGTGCTTCCTGTATGCACAGCTGGTGCAGACCATGGCGGATGCGGCCGGCCACCAGATGCTCAACGGGGACTCCGACCAGGCGGCGGCGACACTGAAGAAGACCGAACACTACGCGCAGCTGATTCACCAAGGGCTGGCCAGGGATACCAAGCGGCTGAAGGACGCGGAGAAGCTGCTGGAACACACCACACAGCGTATGACCGAGTATCTGCGCCGCACCTCGGGCGATGACCGCCTGGCCATGCAGTCCACGCTGCGGCAGCTCGACCATGTGCACGATGAGCTGCTCGACCAGGTGTTCAGCCACTAAGAGCCAAGCCGCTGAGTAGACATGCACGGCGACGACGAGAGAGACTCGTGCACTCTTCTCTCGGTCTGATTTCCGTCTGAGGATTGGCTTTCCACCTACAAAGAGTTAGGATCTCGGACATCATGCCGCGCCGGTCTGCTTTGAGTTCGATTCGCCTGAGTGCCGGTTTCTTCTCGATCGCGTTGCTGCTCGCGACTGGACCGCTGGTGTGCGCGGGCGGCGCCGCAATCGCCTCCGCCTCCGGCGCGCGCGCGCAGGAGAAGGCCGATGCGCTCTCCGAGAAAGAGGTCGAGAAGCTGCGCGACACCAACCGCGAGCCGAACGATCGGGTGCAGGTCTTCATCCAGTTTCTGGACGACCGCACGGATAAGATTCGCGACCTCACGGCCAACCCCAGGCGCCCCGGCCGGGAGGAGGATATCCACGACGCAATGGAGCAGTTCCTCTCGATTGCGGACGACCTCGAAGACAATCTTGATGAATACGGGGCTCGCCACTGGGATGTGCGCAAGTCGCTGCCGAAGCTGTTGAAGGCGGTAGATAGATGGTCCTCGGTGCTGAAATCGCCGCCGGAGGACGAACACTATAACGTCTCGCGCAAGCTGGCGCTGGAGTCGATTCGCGACCTGCGCGAGGACGCGACCCACATGATCGAGGAGCAGAAGGCCTGGTTTGCGGCACATCCTCCGCCAAAGGACGCGGAGGGCCGGTCGGTGCCGCAGTAGACTGCACATTCGCGCGCTGACGGAGGGGGGCGAAGACTGGGTGCGGCATGCTAATCTCGAAAAAGAGTGTCCGTCCTCAGTCATCCAGTCGCGCTGACCTCGATCTTCGAGGAGGAGTACCGCGAGCTTCGTCCGCGAGCGCCGATTCCGCCGCTCGATATCCGCTTTCGGCGGTTCACGTCGCTGAACACCACCATACGGCTGCGCGAGGGCCGGCTGCATGTGCGGCTCTCCGACATCCTGGAGCCGGCGCCCGAGTCGGTGCACCGGGCGATCGCGCATATTCTGCTGGCCAAGCTGTACAAGAAGCCGATTGCGCCTTCGTATGCGGATCGCTACCGGCGGCATGTGTCCTCGGAGGCGGTTTCAAGGCAGGCCGAGCATGTACGGCAGACGCGCGGGCGCAAGCGCATCCTCAGTGCGCAGGGAAATCATTACAACCTGGACGAGGTCTTCGAGACGCTCAACACGCGTTTCTTTCACGGCCTGCTGGGACGCCCTACGCTGACCTGGTCGGCGCATCATGCCCGGCGCATGCTGGGCCACTACGATGCTGCGCACAACACCATCGTCGTCAGCCGGGTCTTCGACCGCGCCGATACTCCGCGCTGCGCCGTCGAGTACCTGCTCTACCATGAAATGCTGCACCTGAAGCATCCGGTGCGGGTGAAGGCGGGACGGCGATGCGTGCATTCGCGGGAGTTTCAGGCCGAGGAGCGGCTGTTCCCTGAGTTGGAAGAGGCGAAGGCTTACCTGCGGCGGTTATAGGCTGAAGACTGGCAAGGCGAGAGGCATACCCCAGGGACTGAAGCCCCACGTTCTCTCTGGCTCTCAATGCCGAGGCTAAAGCCTTGGCTTACCTAGGAGCGTGATCGTGCCGAAATTTCTCGGCGGCGGGAAGTCGTATTCATTAAGAACCGATGGGCCTTCAGAATTCTCTGAAGGCCCATCGCGATTGACACTGATCGTAGGGTATTGAAGCCCCGCGATGCAATTAAGAAGTCGCAGGAAAGGAGCGGTATCAGGCTGTAGCGGAGACGTCGGCCGACACTGTTTCCGGGACGCGCTTGCGGGCGAGTACCATGATGAGGCCGCCGACGACGATCGAGCCCAGCGCAGCGACCTGAGCGTTGCTCATGCCCCAGTAGAGCCGGGGATTGATGCGGACGAACTCCACCAGAAAGCGGCCGACGCCGCTGAGCAGAAGGTAGAGTCCGGTGAGCCAGCCGACCGGGCGCGACTTGCTGCCGAGCTTCCACAGAAGCCAGGCGAGCGCCGCTGAGAAGAGGAACTCGTAGATTGGGGTGGGCTGTACCAGGTCCTTGGTGGGCACCAGGGCGTTGGGAGCCATGTGGACGCCCCAGGGAAGCGTTGTCTTGATGCCGTAGTCGCCGTCGCCGGAGGTGAGGCAGCCGATGCGGCCCACACCATAGCCGATGGCGGCGGCGGGAGCGGCGAGATCGAGCATGCGAACGCCTGCCCACCATCCCGTGAGGCCCTCGGGGCGCGCGGCGCGGCCCTGCCACATCAGCATGGCGACGCCGGCGATCAGGCCGCCGAACCAGGCGAATCCGGCGCGGAACCAGAACAGGAACTCGCCCAGCACATCGAGGGGACGATGCCAACCGGGAGCGAGGATCTGCTTGAGCGAGAGCCGCAGTTCGGTGATGCTCTGCAGCTCGTGCCAGGTCTTCGCGCCCAGGATACCGACCACGACCACCAGAGCGACGACGTTGAGCGCGTCGGCGTCGACGCCGTTGCGGACGAAGTTTCGGTGCAGCACGATGGTGCCCACTACGGCCGCGAGCCACAGCAGCAGACCGAAGGTTCCGATATGCCAATGGCCAATGTTGAGATAGGGATACATAGACCTCGCTTCAAATCCAAGTATATCGTCCCACGCTTGCGAACGTGACCGGGACATGACCGGACGCATGACTGGGCCACCGCCGGGCTTTCCCTGCGGTGGCGGTTCACGCTACCCTGAGAGACATGCCAGCCAGCACGCCCGCCTTCCCTCCCGCCGCCTCTATGGAAGTTCTCTTCAGTGAAGACCAGATCGCAGAGCGGGTTCGGGCCATCGGAGCGCAGATATCGGCCGACTATGCGGGGGTCTCGATCGTGCTGATCGGCGTGCTCAAGGGCGCGGCGATCTTTCTTGCCGACCTGGCCCGCGCCATCGCGGTGGATAACACCTTCGACTTTGTGGCGGTGTCGAGCTACGGCCGGGCCAAGGTGTCGTCGGGCGCGGTGCGGCTGATCAAGGACATCGACAACCCGATCGAGGGCAAGCATGTGATTTTGGTCGAGGACATCCTCGACACCGGCCTCACGCTGACCTATCTGCGCGGCCTGATGCTGCAGCACAAGCCGGCATCGCTGAAGATTGCCACCTGCCTGGACAAGCCGGAGCGGCGGCTGGTGCCGATCGAGGCGGACTATGTCGGCTTCCAGATTCCCAACCAGTTCGTGGTCGGCTACGGCATGGACTACGCCGAGCGCTACCGCGGTGTGCCGGATATTCGCCTCTTCCCCGAGGAGCCGGCGGGGCACTGAGGGGCGGGCTCGAACGGTAAGTTTGAGGTTCGCTGCGATATTTAGCAACCAAAGCTATTGGCATAGCACGCTAACCGCAGGTCCTTCGACTCGGCTGCGCTTCAGGATGACCCATCTGTAGGTAGAGATTTAGGATGCTCCACACTCGGCGCGACCCGAGTTCTCTAGTTGAGGCTGAACTCCTCGGCCAGCAGCGTGTAGCTGCGGAGTCGCGCCGCGTGATCCCAGGTGATGGTGTTGATGACCATCTCTTCCGCTCCGAGAGCGTCGGCCATGGTGCGGAGATCGCGGCCGACCCGCTGCGGGGTGCCGACGAAGTACCGCGGCCACTCCCCTTCCTCGACGGCGATGTCTCCGAGCGCCTGCAGCTCACGCAGGGCGTCCTCGGGCGGCGCGACCGGGCGGCGGTCGTTCACGCGAATGCGTCGCTGCAGCAGCCGGACGCTGGCGTGGAGGAAGTCGGCCTCCTCCTGGGTGTCGGCGCAGATGACGCCAACGGCGACCATGGCCTCGGGGTTGGAGCGCGCTCCGGGCCGGTCGCAGGGCAGAAAGCCGCGCCGGTAGGTCTCGATGGCCGCCCGCGTGGGGACCGGGCTGAAGAAGTGGGCGAAGGCGTAGGGCAGGCCGAAGCCGGCGGCGGCGGCGCTGCTCCACATGCTGGAACCGAGCATCCAGACGGCGGGCGCGCCGGGCATCAGCGGGGAGACGCGAAGGTTCGCGAAGGGGTGCCGCTCGGGGAAGCTCTGGTCGAAGTAGGCGAGCAATTCGGTGACCTGGTCGGCGAAGTCGTCGGCCGGGCGGACCTTGCGATCGCGCTGCAGAGCCAGCATCTCCACCGGACCTCCGCCGGGAGCACGGCCTATGCCGAGATCGACCCGGCCGGGATAGAGCGCGTGCAGGGTGCGGAAGACCTCGGCGACCTTGAAGACGCTATAGTGCGGCAGCATGATGCCGCCCGAGCCGATGCGGATGCGCTCGGTCTCGGCGCCGATGCGGGCGAGCATGATCTCGGGCGCGGTGCAGGCGAGCAGGTCCATGGCGTGGTGCTCGGACATCCAGTAGCGGTTGTAGACGAGACCATCGACGTGACGCGCCAAGGCGACCGAGTTCTGGAGCGCTTGCGCCGGCGTACACCCCTGGGGCACCGGAGACTGGTCGAGCACGGAGAGGCGCAGGTCTGTATGTTCCACAGCCGTTAGATGTTGCGAACCAGGGAAAGGCGCGCCGAGTGGGAGGCGGGAGCATGGAAAATCGTGCTGTCGCTCCCGGCCCCCCGGCTATCCAAGGGTGATTCAAACAGTCCATACTTGGGTGTGGTAGAACATTGACCGGCGGAACGCTCTGCCGCAGCCGGTCTCTGCTGGGAGGCAGATATTCTCCCCCAGCAGATCGAGAGAAACGGACCTTCACACGGACTTTGTAGAGCCCGGGACAGGAGCAACATGACCACCATCGCCATATCCGAACCAGCCACCTTCGACGCGCTCAGCTTCGCAACGCACGCCCTCAGCTCGCCCCGCAACCTGGCGGCTGTGATCGACCACACCCAGTTGAAGCCCGAGGCGACGCGGGCCCAGGTGCTGCATCTATGCGCCGAGGCCGCCGAGTACGGGTTTGCCTGCGCGATGGTCAATCCCACATGGGTGGCGACCGTGGTCGAGGCGCTGGCGGGCACGGGGGTGCGGACGGGCGTGGTGGTCGGGTTTCCGTTGGGAGCGAGCCTCTCCAGCTCCAAGCGTGATGAGACGGTGCAGGTGCTGAAGCTGGGCGCGCAGGATGTCGATATGGTGCTGAACGTCGGCCTGCTGAAGTCGGGCACGAAGGAGGACTTCGAGGCTGTGCGGCAGGACATCCGCGGCGTGGTGGCGCTGGCGCATGACGCGGGAGCGATCGTTAAGGTGATCCTGGAGACCTGCCTGCTCAGCTTTGAGGAGAAGCTGCGCGCGGCGGAGCTGGCGCTGGCCGCTGGCGCCGACTTCCTCAAAACCAGCACCGGATTTTCGACCGGGGGGGCGACCGTGGATGATATCGCGCTGTTGCGCGGTGCGGCCGGTAACCGTGCCGGGGTCAAGGCCTCGGGCGGCATCCGCTCGCTGACGGACGCGACCGCCATGCTCAAGGCGGGCGCAACGCGGATCGGCGCCAGCGCCAGTGTGAAGATCATCGCCGAGCTGAGCGGACAGGCGCCCGCTGCAACCCCAGCCGAGGGGTATTGAGCCGTCAGGCACCGCGTCACGCAGGGCAGATTCTGGTCCGTTTTTGCTCGGGTCTGGGTAGTATCATCGGCTTCTATAGATGCCATCGCCCGCTCCAACCCGAGACGCCCCTGCCGACCCTGATCCGGCCGCGCCCGAGAGCCCCTTCGAAGGCGACTACAGCCCGTCGGACCCCTCGACGGCTGCGGCTTCGCCGCAGCTCCGTGCCGAGCCGCTGCAGCTCGACTTCCTCTGGCGGATCGCCGACGCGCTGAATACGACGCTCGACCTGAACACCCTGATGCACCGGGTAGCGGACTTGGTGCGCGCCGTGATCGACTACCGCATCTTCGCGATTCTGCTGCTGAACGACCGCACCAATGAGCTCTGGATGCGCTTCCAGACCGGGCATACGCCAGAGATCGAGCGCATCCGCATCAAGCTCGGCCGGGGCATCGTGGGGCAGGCGGCGCTCGAGCGCAAATCGCTGCTGCTCGAGGATGTGCGCCAGGTCGAAAACTACATCAACGCCAATCCGGAGGTCCTCTCGGAGCTGGCGGTACCGCTAATCGTGAAGAACAAGGTGATCGGCGTCATCGACATCCAGTCCGAGCATCTGGGCTACTTCACGCATGAGCACCAGCGGCTGCTCGAGCTGACGGCCTCGCGCATGGCCGTCGCCGTCGAGAATGCGCGGCTCTACACGCGGGTCTCGCGCCAGGCGCAGACGCTGACCGTGCTGAACGAGATCTCGCGCGAGATTACCAGCATCCTCGACGTGGACGATCTGCTGGAGCGCATCGGGCATCTGTTGAAGCGGGTGATCGACTTCCAGATGTTCACCATCCTGCTGTGGAACGAGCGCACGGAGCGCTTCGAGCACCGCTTCAGCTCGCGCTACGGCGAACGCGTAGAACGGCCGCGCGCGGTGAAGCTGGGACAAGGACTGATTGGGACCGCGGCCGAGCGGCGCGAGCCGATCGTCGCCCCGGACGTGCGCAAGGACCCGCGCTACGTCGCGGCGAACCCCGAGACCCGGTCGGAGTTGACCGTGCCGCTGATCTACAAGGGCAAAGTGATCGGGGTGGTCGATCTCGAACACACGCGCGTCAACTACTTCAACGAAGACCATCAACGCACCCTGACGACGCTGGCGGCGCAGATCGCGATCAGTATCGCAAATGCGCGGCTCTATCAGCGCATCCATGAGGAGGAGCAGCGCATGGAACGCGATCTGGACATGGCGCGCGAGGTGCAGCTGCGCCTGCTTCCACCCACTCCACCACGACCGCGCCGGGCGCAGATCGCGGCGCGCTTCCTGGCGGCACGCGCGATCGGCGGCGATGTCTACGACTTTCTCGACTATGGGCCGGGACGGACCGGTCTCGCGGTGGGCGACGTCTCGGGCAAGGCGGCGCCGGCCGCGTTGTATGCGGCGCTGGTAAGCGGAATCCTGCGATCGCTGGCGGCGCAGCATCTGTCGCCGGCGAAGATGCTGGCGGCGTTGAACGATCAGCTGCAGGTGCGCAAGATCGATTCCCAATATGTAACTATGCTGATGGCAATCTGGGACGACGACAACCAGACCCTGCAGATCGCCAACGCCGGGTCGGTGCAGCCGGTGTTTGTCTCGAAGACGCCGGCCGGCGTCGAGGTAAAGACGATCCAGGCGGAGGGCTTTCCCCTGGGCCTGTTTCCGGATGTCGAGTACGAGGAGTTCACCCTGGCGACCCAGCCCGGCGACACGATCGTCTTCTTCTCCGACGGCATCGTCGACGCGGAGAACGCGGCCCGAGAGATGTTCGGCACCGAGCGGCTGGCCGCCGTGCTCGCAGCGCAGCCCAGTTCGTCGGCGGAGTCGACGGTGGATGCGATTCTCGATGCGGTCAGCGAGTTCCAGTCGGGAACCGAGCACTTCGATGATGAGACCGTGGTGGTGCTGCGGGTCCTCTGAGAGGCTCGTGGTTGCTCCCCGCGGGAACACACTCCCGGGTGCTATGCTTTTGTCTGTCCTCCACACAATCGCATGGCTTCGGGCTCCCTGATGCTCTTCAACTATGTCTATTCCTTCCGCTAGCGCTAAAGGAACGATTTTCGTCGGCCGGATGGCCCAGGTGTGCTGCTTCGCCGGATCGCTGGCGCTGCCCTGCGCGGCGGCGCATGCTCAGGGCAATTACGAGATTCAGGTCTACGGAGCGGACACTGTCGCTCCGAAGAACCTGATGGTCGAGGTGCACTCAAACTTCACGCCCAATGGGCAGAAGAATCTGATCGACGGCGTCTATCCGACCAACCACCAGGAGCACGAGACGCTGGAGTTGACCGAGGGCATCAACGGCTGGTCCGAGGTTGGCTTCTATGTCTTCACCAGCGAGCAGGCGGGTCATGGCGTGCAATGGGTGGGCGACCACATTCGCCCGCGTGTGCGGGTGCCGGACTCCTGGCACTGGCCGGTCGGAGTCAGTCTCTCCACGGAGATCGGCTACCAGCGCGCACAGTACTCACCCGACACCTGGACCTGGGAGATTCGCCCGATCATCGATAAGACGCTGGGACGCTGGTACTTCGCCGTGAACCCGGCGCTTGAGCGCACCTGGCATGGTCCCGACGTCGCTCAGGGGATCTCGCTCGCGCCGGGGGTCAAGGTTGGCTACGACTTCAGCAGTGTGATCAGCGGCGGCGTCGAATATTACGCAGACTACGGCAGGATCGGCGCCTGGGACAGCCTGCACGAGCAGCAACAGCAGATCTTCGCCGTCACCGATTTGAACGTCTCGCCCAAATGGGAGATCAACTTCGGCGTCGGCGTCGGGCCCACGGCCGCGACCGACCACCTGATCGTCAAAGGCATCATCGGCCGACGCTTCGACTGGGGCCATCACTCCACGGTGGAGTAGTGCCAGCGTTGGGCAGACGATCGGGGGGAAAGCGCGCTCAAACCTCAATCGCGGTTCTGCGTCGCGGGCTACGGAGTGGGTTCAAGATTGTTACTCCAGTGAGATGCTTTTCATTGTCCGATACAAATGCAGGCGTTCGCTTCAGCGGTCGCGGGATGATCATGTCGAGAGCGCCCCTCGGCTGACCTGAGGAGGTCCCTTCCGACATGAGCCTGGCCCCGATGAGCGCTGCTGTCTCGTCGAAACCGAGGACGCGTCCCCGAAATAAGGCTTGAGGTCCCTCCGGTCCTTGAAACCATGCCTCCAGTTGTTTGCGCTTCTTGCCTGAGGGCTTCTCCAGGATGCCGCGCCAGATCTCCGCCAGGCGAAGTGAAGCGATGAACAGATCGTCATCCAGCTGTTCCGCCATCCATTCGATCAGCGGCGGCGACGGAATGAGCTTGGTCACATTGCTGATGATGTTGGTATCAAGGAGATACCTCGTCATAGATCCACTTCCCGTCCGGCATCAAACGGACGGTCGATCTCCAACTCCACTCCAACCAAGGGCGAACGACGAAGCGCTGCAAGGATCCCACCTCTTCGGGGAAGGATATTCGAGACCGTCCGGCTGACCTCGGAGCGAATTCGGCTTGCCTCTGGATCATCCTGAGCCAGCCGCTTCGCGAGCGCGCGGATCAGTTCCCCATCGGCATCAAGTCCCAGGCGAGTTCAGGGGTCTTTCAATGCACGATTCTGGGATGTGCTGCTCATAGCCTCGCCTCCCTGCAATAGCCCGTAATATATCCGGCGGTCAGGCGACGCAAGCGATCGGCCGAGTCGAAGGAACGCTCCTTTAGAGCGGTTTTGTCGCGTGGGCATCCACGCTCTCATCGGGAATCAAGGGCAGGAAGCAGGTCATCACGGTTCCCGCCTTCTCTCCCTGCCGGCTGCGGAAGCGCATGGTGCCGCCCTGTTTTTCGACCAGATTCTTCGTCATCCACAGACCGATGCCGGTGCCGATGTCGGCCTTGGTGGTGAAGAACGGCACAAAGATCCGCCGCTGCACCTCGGGGGTCATGCCGACTCCGTTGTCCGCCAGGGTGATGCGGACGCCCTCTTCCATGCCGTTGCCCCAGTGCCGGGTCTTGCGCGCGCGCAGCCACAGCGTTCCGGCCTCGTTCGAGGCATCGATCGCGTTGGCCATCAGGTTGGCCAGCGCCTGTTTCAGCTCTCCCTGCCGGGTATAGAGCCGCAACTCCGGATCGACTGCGAGGTGCAACTCCAGATGCTTATAGCGCAGCTTGCGCTGGTAGATCGCGACCACGTCGCCGATGAGGTCGGCCAGGCTGATCCAGCGATGCCGGGAGTTGTCGCGGTAGAAGCCCAGCGTCTGCTGGGCGATCTGCGCCACCCGCTGCAGCTCCTGGTCGGCGATCTCCAGGTGCCGGCGGACCTCCTCCGGCACCCCTGCGCTGGTCTTCGCCAGATAGATGAAGTTGGTCACCGCCTCGAGCGGATTGTTGATCTCATGCGCGATGGTTGCCGCCAGCCGGCCGGTCGCCGCCAGCTTCTCCGCCTGCATGACCAATATCTGCGCCTGTCTCAGCTCGGTAATGTCCCGGGAGACGGCAATCAGCCGCTCAATCTCACCATTCACGCCCCGCGCCGGCGTAATCCTCACATCCCAGCTCTTCGAGACGCCGCCCTGCGTGCAGCGATCTCCATGGAAGCTGCCCACCGCACCCGCCTTTGCGGCTGCGACCGCCGCCTCTGCCTTCGGTCTGTCCTCTTCCCGCCACATCTCCACCCATCGCCGTCCGAGAAACGGGCGGATGTCATCGATCTCGAGCGCTCTTTGGCCCGGGGGGCTCATATACTCCAGTCGCCCCTCCAGATCGAGCACCTTGACCGAGTCGACGCTGCTCTCGACCACGTCTCTCACAAGCTCCTCACTGCGCCGCAGCCTCTCCTCCACCTGCTTCCGCTGCGCGATCTCCCGCGCACGCGCGTCCACCATCGCCTGCAAGCTCTCTGCCTTCTGCTGCAAGGAGCTCACCAGACGGGAGCGCTCCTCTTCGTCGCGGAGCGAGGTGTAGCTCTCGGTTGGAATCACGCTGCTGTGCTGCGCGCACACCTGGTCGAAGAGGTCAGCCTGCGTCTCCTCCGCAAAGCAGCTTATGGGATAGGCGCAGCGCAAGGAAAGGGAGTGCCGCTGGGCAAGCTCGTTCCACAACTGCTCTACCCGAATGGCGGCATGGTACCGGCCTTGAGCCCACAGGACGGCAACCATCTCCCCGAAGGCGGCGATGGAGCCCGTTTTCTGGGCAACCCCGCTCCGGGCGCGAAGCAGCGCCGGTTCGACGGCCGCGGAAAACAGTCTCTCGTCCGGCCAACCATCCACCAGGAAACTCGCTACGGTCTCCGCCACGTCCAGATAGATATAGCGATTCGCCTCTCGGGCAAAGGGGAGATCGATGCCCCATGCGGTCAATTGTTCGGCGACGGCCTCCTGGTGCTTCCGGGTCGCAATCACCACGCAGGCGCCACCCGAGCCCAGGGCCGAGCCGAGAAACGCGCTCAGGCGACCGACAAGGACACTGTCCTCTTCATAGAACTCCACCGCGTGTGTGCAAGCAGGAGGCGCGGGACTCACCACTTCCTGGCTCGAATCGGGACGCGATTCGAGCCGACCGCCATAAGATCGAGTCTGTGATTCTGACATGCTCTCTCCCAGCAGGTCCGGAGTATAAGTCCTTTCTTGTCTTGGGGGCGTGACCTGCGGTAATCCCAGTTACGATGCAGGATCGGACTCCGCCGGTTGTCTCCGGACCGCCAGACAGAGGCCTGCGCGCGACAACGGTCCACGGGCGGTTGCAGAGCGGTCCACAGCGGCTGGCAAGAGCGGTCCTCGGCCGTGCTCTCTAGCGGAATGATGGAGCCGACGACGGAGCGGACAGCTCAGCCCTCGAAGCCATTCTCTGACTCCTCACTGTGTGGACGAAGGGATCCAATCGGCGGGCGGGCTTCGGATTGGTTAGAGGATTGGCTGGAGGATTGGCTAGAATGGTTGCAGCATGCCCACACAGATCGTACGACCCGCCCGCAGCCTGCAGGGCTCTCTCGTTGTTCCCGGCGACAAGTCCATCTCTCACCGTTACGCCATGCTGGCGGGCCTGGCCGAGGGCACGACGCGGCTCTCGAACTTCTCGACCGGCGCCGACCCGCACTCCACGCTGGGCTGTATGCAGGCGCTGGGAGCGACCGTAACCCACGGCGGCGAAGGCCCGGCACGGGTGATCGAGATCACCGGGACGGCGGGCGCCTTCCAGCAGCCCTCGGCGCCGCTCGACTGCGGCAACTCGGGCTCGACCATGCGCATGCTCTCGGGTCTGATCGCGCCGCACCCGCATACCTTCACGCTGATCGGCGACCACTCGCTGACGCTGCGGCCGATGGAGCGCATCCGCAAGCCGCTGAGCCAGATGGGCGCGAAGATGGAGATGGTGGACGGGCACGCGCCCATCACTATCCACGGCGGCCCGCTCCAGGCCATCGACTTCGATACGCCCATCCCCTCGGCGCAGGTCAAGACCGCTGTCCTCTTCGCCGGCCTCCAGGCGCAAGGCGTTACCAGTCTGAGCGAGGCGGTACGCACGCGCGACCACTCCGAGCACGCCCTGCGCGCCTTTGGCGCAACGCTCACGCGCGAGAGCGCAGGCGGCCCGGGAACAATCGCGACCCGGCTCAGCATCGCCGGCGGCCAGAGGCTCAAGGCCATCGACGCGACCGTTCCCGGCGACCTCTCTTCGGCGGCGTTCTTTCTCTGCGCGGCGCTGCTCTTCCCCGACTCGAACCTGGTGCTCGACTCGATCGGCATGAACCCGACGCGGACGGCGCTGCTCGACGTGCTGACCCTGCTCGGGGCGAAGTTCCGCGTGCTCACCGTCGAGGAGCATCACGGCGAGATGATCGGAACGCTGCAGGTCAACGTAGCGCCCGGCGGGTTGAAGGGCGCCGACATCTCCGGCGCGCTCTCCGCCCAGCTGATCGACGAGCTGCCGGTGCTGGCGGCCATCGCGCCCTACACCCGCGAGGGCATCCGCATTCGCGACGCCAAGGAGCTGCGGGTGAAGGAGTCGGACCGGATCGCCCTGGTAGTCAAAAACCTGAAGGCGATGGGCGCCGAGGTGACCGAGTTCGAGGACGGCATGACCGTTCCCGGCGGCCAGCAGCTGCATGGCGCAGCGATCGACTCCGGCACCGACCACCGCATCGCGATGGCGTTCTCCATCGCGGCGCTGCGTGCCTCGGGCGAGACCGAGATTCACGGCGCCGAGGCCGCAGCCATCTCCTTCCCCGAGTTCTTCGAATATCTCGACAAGTTGTGCCAGCGGTAGACCGCAGGGAAAGTTAGACTGTCAGACACAGCGACCGATGCAGCAACGGGTCGGTCGCCCTATTCGTCTGTCAGGAGAACGTCTGCAGATGCCGCACGCGTTGACTCACGCCCGCCCTATCGTCATCTCCGAGATCGAGCAGCTTGGCGGCGCGGAACGGAGCCTGCTGGCGCTCTCCGGCTGGCTGCACCTGCGAGGCCACGCGCACTACCTGCTGACCTACGTCGATCACTGCAACCTTGCGCAATACGCCACCCATCCGCTTACAATCATCGAGCTCAAGCCAGGGCCCGGTGCTCGGCGCAAGACGGCATCCCTTAAACAACACTTCCAGCAGCGCGGAGCGTCGCGCTATGCACCTCTGGTCTCCGGATACCAGCCGGCGCTACATGCTACCCTGGCCGGCCTGCGCGAGTTTCACTGCCTGATGCACGACACACCGGCGCTGTTCGGCGATCAGGATCACCGCTCGCTGCGCGGGAAGCTGCGCATCTCCCTCGCGAACCGGATCGTCGGCTGGGGGCTGCGCAGCGGAGGGGCCGCTATCGTCACCAGCGAGTTCCTGCGCGCCGAGTGCCGCGGCGACTTCGGCGTCGAAGCCCACATCGCCCGCATGGGCGGCCTCGGTGAGAGCGTATCCGTTCCGCGCATTCGTCCGGTGAACCCGGCGGGCACTGTGGACCGCCAGCTGCGCATGCTCTCGGTCTGCCGCATCGAGGCCAACAAGCGAGTCGACTGGATGCTGCGCTCGCTCGCCGCACTCCAGCACGCTGCGCTTCCACTCTCCTCACGCGTCGACTGGCGCCTGGAGGTCGCCGGCAAGGGATCGCAGATCCCCGCACTCCAGGAGATGGCCGCTTCGCTAGGAATCAGTGGCCGCGTCCACTTCCACGGCTTCGTCTCCGACGAGCAGCTGGAAGCTCTCTACGACCGCGCGCACCTGTTCCTGATGCCGGCCATTCAGGGCTACGGCATCCCGGCGATCGAGTCTCTGCAGCGTGGTATTCCGGTGCTGCTCCATCGACAGTCCGGAGTGAGCGACATTCTGCTCGATACCGAATGGGCCACGGTGCTCGCGGGCGACGAATCCACCATGCTTCCAGCCATGCGCGAGGCCATCGACAAGGTCATCGAAGGCCGCCACCACCGAGCCCCGCAGCCAACGCTGCCCAGCGAAGACCAATGGGCAGAGCGCGTCGCGCAGTTGTGTCGGTGGGTGTAGGGGAGCGGCGGTACTCGCCGGCCGCGTCGACTTCGTCGGCCGCCTACATCTTATAGCGGCCCATCTCGTCGTCGTTTAGATTCTCGAGCCACTTGCGCAGCTCGTCCGGATTGATATTCTGGGTCCCGTTCGCCGCCACCCGAGAGTTCGCCAGCACGTCGCGATGGACGAAGATGGGGCAGTCCCAGCGCAGCGCCAGAGCAATCGCATCCGATGGCCGCGCGTCGATGGTGACCATCTCGCCCGCCTGCTCCATCCAGATGACCGCGTAGAAGGTATCGTCCTTCAACTCCGAGACCACCACCTTCCGGACCACCGCATTCAATCCGCGCGCCACGTTGCGCAGCAGGTCGTGGGTCATCGGCCGTGGGGTGGTGGTCTTGTCCAACTCCAGTGCGATCGCGTTCGCCTCGAAGATGCCTACCCAGATTGGCAGCACCATGTCGCTGCGCAGGTCCTTCAGAACGACGATCGGCATGTTCGTGACCGGATCCATCATCAGGCCGCGAATCTGCATCTCGATCTCCTGCTCGACCTCGAGCGACGCCTGCGTGGTCAACATCAAACCGCCTCCCCTACCAGACTGTTCGGAAACGTCTGGGTAATCCGCACCGGCAGGTAGGCGCCGGGGGCCGGCAGGATCGGCTGCGCAGTGGTGAAGTTCACCGTCTTATTCTGCGAGCTGCGCCCGATCACCTGTCCGCGCTGGCGGTTATGGCCTTCGACCATGACCTCCATTACCTCTCCCAGATGCCGTTCGTAGCCCACGCGTTGCAGGTTGCGCTGACGATCGAGTAATCGTTGGAGCCGCTCCACTTTAACCTCGTCGGGAATCGAGTCCGCCATGGTGATCGCCGGGGTGTTTGGGCGGGGGGAGTACTTGAAGGCGAAGATGGCATCGTAGCCTACCTCGTCGAGCAGCGTCGCCGTCTGCTCGAAGTCCTCCTCGGTCTCACCCGGGAAGCCGACGATGATGTCGGAGGTCATGCTGATCGAGCGCCGCGCCGCCTTGATCCAGCTGATCCGCTCCAGGTACCACTCGCGGGTGTACTCGCGGTTCATCGCCTTCAGAATCGCGCTCGAGCCGCTCTGCACGGGCAGGTGGACGTGGTCGCAGAGGGTCGGCACGGCGTCGATCGCGTCCACGATGTCTTTCGAGAAGTGGCGCGGGTGCGAGGTAGTGAAGCGCACCCGGCGGATTCCCGAGACCATCCCCACCGCCGCCAGCAGCTCGGCAAAGCTCATCTTTTCAAGCGGATCGTGGTAGGAGTTCACGTTCTGTCCGAGCAGTTGGATCTCGGTGAAGCCGGAGTCGGCCATCCGCCGCGCCTCCGCCAGCACCGACTCCGAGCTGCGCGATCGCTCCTTCCCGCGGGTGTACGGCACCACGCAGTAGGCGCAGAACTTGTCGCAGCCCTCGATGATGGTGATGTAGCCGCGGTGCGGGTTCGAGCGCGCGGTGAACTCGGTCTCGAAGGTCTCCTCGGTCTGCCGGTCATCGAGACCGGTGATGCGCGTCTCCCCGGCCTCCAGCCGCTCCAGCATGCGGGGCAGGTTGCGGTAGGAGGCTGAGCCGGAAACGATAGACACATAAGGGGCTTTCTCGAAGATCTTCTCGCCCTCCTGCTGCGCCACGCAGCCCAGAACGGCGAACTTCTTGCCCTCGCCCTGCATGCGCTTGTACTCGTTGAGGCGGTGGAAGACCTTCTGCTCCGCCTTGTCGCGGATGGAGCAGGTGTTGTAGAGGATCAGGCCGGCAGCCTCCTCGTCCTGCACCTGCGCGTAGCCCTGCTGCTCCAGGGTGCCAATGACTTTTTCACTGTCATGGGCGTTCATCTGGCAGCCGAAGGTCTCGATGTAGAATGTTTTGCTCACCTGCCCAGTATATCGCCCGGTCGGATCGAGCACCGTCATGGGGTTTGCACTGGATGAAGTCGTCTTTCAGGCCACGCCCGCCTTCATGCCTTCATAGAGACGTCGTCTCGACCGGAGCGAGGGGCGATTCACCGTCCGTTGCGAAGTGGAGAAGCCTGTCGTGAGCGAAGCTGCAGGAACCCCTATATTTGCCTTCCAGAATTGGGCAAAGCCACTTTTTACACAGCCATGTGTAGGCAATCGACAGAAAAAGTGTAGGCAATCGACAGAAATCCCGCTTCCATATCCCCTGAAAGATGTATGTCCCTGCCGACGGAAGTGTCCTACTGTGTCCGTTAGGTTTCTGGCCGCCGATCGGCTCCACTTGCGGCCAGGACCGAGCCCCTGATCGGGTCGCTTTGGTGGCTTCAGGCTTTGGTTGCTTCAAGGAGAAGACCAATGGCAGACATCACCGCCGTTATGGCCGCATTAAACGAAGGCAAGAGCGCACGCCGCAAGCGTTGGAACGCTCAGTCCTGCATCTATCTCAACGAACAGAAGCTGATCATGCGCCGCCTGAGCAGACCGATCCGCGGAACCAAGGAGGTCGCCGTCGAGATCGACTGGCACGACCTGACCGCCTCGGACTGGATCCTACTCGAACCCATGACCCCGCGCCCCCGCTGCTCGTCGTACGTCAACTAATCCAAATTGCGTGCGGGTGGCCCGGCGGTTCATACCTCGGAGACGGGGACGCAGGTCAAACGGGAACGACTGGAAGTCGCCGGGAGCACCGCATCTCTTAAAAGTAAAAGGAAGAAGGGTTTGGTAGCGCCAACGGGGATCGAACCCGTACTCTCAGCCTTGAAAGGGCCGCGTGTTAACCAGTTACACCATGGCGCCAAACACTTGGATGGAGAGGGTTTGGGAGCAGCAAGTTTTGGTAGCGTCAACGGGGATCGAACCCGTACTCTCCGCCTTGAGAGGGCGGCGTGTTAACCAGTTACACCATGACGCCAGAACCGGAGGAAGTATCTCCGCTGCAATAGGTTGATTGTATCAGCTCTGCGGGGTGCTTTGCCAGCTGTGCTGTGCAAAATCGAGAGCCCGGGCCTTCGCAGCCGTGCCGGCTACAGGCCCAGCTTTTTGACCTCGTCGTTATAGTACTTGCGGTACAGGATGTCCCACTCCTGGCTGCCCTCGACGATGATCTTGCGCTGCGAGGCGATCTTCAGCCGCGCCGCCGCATCCAGCTTGGTCTCCTCGAGCAGCAGCTTTTCGAGCGCCTTGCGCGCCTCCTGGCGAATGGTGTTGCGATCCTCGAGAAAATCGCACTCGGGGATCTCCGCCAGGGTGTCGGCCACGGTGTGGGCGAGCTTGTTCAGTTTGTCGCGCGAGATTCTCACAGCACCGCCTTATACTTGCGGGCCAGCTCGTACTTTACCTTCTTGAACATCTCGGGATAGCTGGCGCCGGTCTTGCGCATGTCGTCCTGGAAGGCCTCGAGGATGACGCGGACCTCATCGTTGATGCGGTCTTCGAGGGACAACTCGTCGATCATCGCGCTGGCCACCTGTTCGTTCAGCACAGCAGGCTTGGCAGTATGAATCATCTTGGCGGCCTCGAGGTGCTTGACCGTCTGGCGCGCCAGGTACCCTACATAGTCTTTGGAGAAGATCATCGCTTTTTCTGAGGATACACCATGCATCCCCCATGGCTACATCACGGCCACCCGATTGCTTGCAATGCAGCGCCGCCTACTTTCTGCGACAATACTGGCTTGATGCACTCCGATAATCTTATCTCGCTTAAAGACGACATGATCGCGTTCATCGCCGGTCATGGCATGCGACGGCTCAACGGCTACGTCGCGGAAGAAGTACCTACCGTACTGTTCGAGGAGGACAATCCCGACGGCTGGAAGGACTTCGTCGAACATGCCAAGGCGGCCAACTGCCCCTTCGTCACCATGAGCGAGGTCGTCCTCGAGAAGTCCGACGTCGCCATCCTGGTTGAACAGCTGCGCGACCAGTCCTACCCCGACGACGACGCGCAGGAGATCGAAGACGCCGAGTACCTGATCAACCACGTCGGCAAGACCGGCTACCTGCAGCTGGGATTTGCCCACCAAGGCGTCATGTTCCTGTTCGAAACCTCAACCGATTGGTACGACCGCTTCCAGGAGCTTCTCGAGAGCGTCACCGACCTCGGCAGCATCGTCGTCGATGATGTCGACGACGAAGACTAGGCGCAAACGGCCGGGGGTGGCGGACAGATGAGTGGAGATGCGCCCGGGGCAGCGCCAGAGTTGGCCCTAGAAGTGGCTTCGGAGCGCTCTCCGGGAACCGTAAGTCCAGTTAAATCAGAAATAGAACGCCTATGGGTGATGCGAGCGCCGGGCAATGGCAGCGACGTCGGTAACTGTGGCGAAGCTGCCGCTCGCCGGGCCAGTCACCTGGGCTGCCCCCTGCCGATCGCCCGCCTCTTCGCCGGACGCGGCTTTGACGCCTTTGACCCCGACGATGCCGGCGCGGTCCGGCGCTTCCTCGAGCCCTCCATCGACGACCTTCTGGACCCAATGCTCGACCCCATGCTGCTGCTGGGGATGCCCGCGGCGGTGCGCCGCATTCAGCAGGCGGTCGCGGCAGCCGAGCCGATCCTGATCTACGGCGACTACGACGTCGACGGCACCACAGCCACGGCGCTGCTCAAGACCGTCATCGAGCGGATCGCGCCCAAGGACCGGCCTGCCCAGGTCCGCTATCACGTCCCGCACCGCATTCGCGAGGGCTACGGGATGCAGACCAACGTTCTGGGCGACGCCGCGCAGTCAGGCATTCGCTTGGTCATCAGTGTGGATACGGGAATTCGCGCGTTCGCGGCGGCGGCCGAGGCCAAGCTGCTGGGGCTCGACCTGATCGTCACCGACCACCACCTTCCCGACGACGCCGAGGGCAACCCCGAGGCGGTGGCGGTGATCAACCCGGCGCAGGCCGGCTGCCCCTATCCATTTAAGTCGTTGTGCGGCGCGGCCGTGGCGTTCAAACTGGCCCACGCCCTGCTGGCCGCCCAGGCCGTCACCGAGGCCGAGCGAGCCCGGCTGCGCGATGTCCTGCTTCCCTCCTTGCTGAAGCTGGTGGCGATTGCCACCGTAGCCGACTCGGTGCCTCTGACCGGAGAGAATCGCGCCATCGTCGCCCTGGGGCTGCGAGCGCTGCGCAATCCAGTCCAGCCCGGGCTGCGGGCGCTGCTGCAGGTGGCCAAGATCCCGCCGGGAAGCACTCCCACGGCTACCGAGGTCGGCTTCCGGCTCGGTCCAAGAATCAACGCGGCCGGCCGGATGGACATCGCCGGAGAGGTCGTCGAGCTGCTGCTCACCCGCGACCCGGAGCGCGCACAGACGCTCGCCGAAAAGCTGGACCGCCTCAACGAGGAGCGGCGGGCGACCGAGGCGCGCGCTCTGGAGGCGATCGAGCGGGAGCTGGCGGCGATCTCGGACGCAACTAAGCAGATCCAAGGAACGAATGGCCCCTCCCAGTTCCCCGCCGAGTGCATCGTTCTCGACGATCCCGAGTGGCATCGCGGCGTCCTCGGCATCCTTGCCTCCCGGGTCGTCGAGCGCACCGGACGGCCGGCATTAATCCTCACCCATGAGGATGGACAGGCGCATGGATCGGGGCGCTCGATCGAAGGCTTCCATCTGCTTGACGCGCTGACCGCCGTGCACCAGCGGTTTGCGGAGGAGTCCCAGCCCCCCTCAGAGCACGACACCGCGGTCTTTACCCGCTTCGGCGGACACGCCCACGCGGTCGGATTCTCGCTGCCGTCGGCCAACATCGATCTGCTGCGGTCGCGGCTGCGCGATCACACCCGCTCGCGGCTCACCCCGTCGCTGCTGGCTCCTCGCCTGGAGTGCGATCTCGAACTGGAGTTGGAGGAGATCACGCCCGAGTTCTTCGTCTGGCTCGAACGCTGTGCGCCGTTCGGGATCGGCAACCCGGAGCCGATCTTCGTCAGCCGAGGAGCGCGGCTGCGCGGGATGCCGCGAGCGATCAAGGAAAAGCACATCGCTCTTCAGATCCAGCGGTCCCGGGGAGGCGATCTGACCGCCCTCGGCTGGAGCCGGACCATCGACTGGATCGCGCGCTCGAACGATCTTGCCCTGCGCGAGGGATCGATCGTGGATATTGCCTACCGGGTGAAGCAGAATACTTACAGCAAAATTGGGGGATTGCAGCTGGAGTTATGCGATCTTGCGGGCTTTGCCGGACACTGACGACCGCGCGCCGGCTTGAACCCATCCCCGCAAGACCTTCCCTAACAAAAACTTGCTTCGTTCCCCGCCGGTCGACGTCATATACTGGGAGTTCGTGACGATGCCGACATTACAAGTGAAGCGTACTAATCCGGTTGTAGTGTGGAGCGCGGGCCTCCTCATCATGTTGGTGCTGTTCTTTGCGACACGCTGGCTCACGCGCGAGCGCATCGAAGTGCGCGTCGCTACGCCCACCTACCAGAATCTGATCAAATCCGTGCCGACCAATGGCAAGGTCGAACCGGTCGTGGAGTTTCAGGCGCATGCCGCCTCTCCCGGCCAGGTGGCCAAGCTCTACGTCGAGGTCGGCGACGAGGTGAAGCCCGGCAATCTGCTGGTCAAGATGGACGACAGCGATATCCAGGAGCGCATGGCCAACGCGGAGCTCTCCATCAGCAGCGCACAGGTGGGCCTAGATACCGTCGAGCACAACGGCTCGCAGGACGAGCGCCTGGGGATGACCAGCGACATGGAGAAGGCCCGGCTCGAGCAGCAGCACGCCACCAAGGATCTGGCCACGCTGAGACAGCTGCAGCAGAAGGGCGCCGCCTCGGCCAGCGAGGTCAATGCCGCCGACCAGCGGTTGACGAACGCGAACGCCGCCCTGGCGAACCTCGAATCGCGCAGCAAGGGCCGCTTCAGCGCCAACGAAATGGCTCGCGCCAAGCAGCAGCTTGCCGACGCCAAGGCCCAGCAGGCCGCGGCCCGCAGCAGCTACGCCGGCGCAAATGTCCGCTCCACCATCGCCGGCACCGTCTACTCCGTTCCCGTCTCCGAGTACGACTACGTCCAGGCCGGCGAGGATCTGGTTGACGTCGCCGATCTCAACAAAATGCGGGTCCGGGCATACTTCGACGAACCTGAGATTGGAAATCTCGCCGACGGCCAGGCGGTCAAGATCACCTGGGATGCGAAGCAGGGCAAGACCTGGCATGGGCACATCTACCGCGCGCCGACCACGGTGATCGCCTACGGTACCCGCAGCGTCGGGGAGTGCATCATCACCGTCGACGACGCCAAGGGCGATCTGCTGCCCAACACCAACGTCACCGTGACCGTGACCACGCGCGAGGACGACAACGTACTCAGCATCCCCCGCGAGGCGCTGCATACCGATGGGCCACAGAACTATGTCTTCCGCGTGGTGAAGAATCGCCTGGTACGAACCCCGGTTCAACTGGGCGGCGTAGCCAATCTGACCCAGGTCGAGATCGCCTCCGGGCTGACGGCCAAGGACGTGGTGGCGCTGAACGCCTTGAATAACGCCGACCTGCTCGACGGCCTGGCGGTCAAACCCGTCGAATGATCATGCTTCGCCACCTCCGTGCCCTGAGGCGCTGCTCGCGCCTCTGCCTCTTCCCTCTGCTGCTGGTCCAGATGTCGCCGGCGGCGGCGCTCGCCGACACTGCCGGGGCCAACGCGGCCATCCAGGCCGGGCGAGCGGATGACGCAGTCCATCTGCTGCAGACGGCCCTGTCCTCCGAGCCGCGGAACCCCAAGGCGCACCAGCTTCTCTGCCGTGCCTACTACGAGCAGGAACTCGTCGATGCCGCTGTCCACGAGTGCGAGACCGCCGTGGCGATCGCACCCAACGACAGCAGCAACCAGCTCTGGATGGCGAAGGCATACGGTCAACAGGCGTCGCGCGTCAACCTGATCGCGGCCTTCGCCCTGGCGCGGCGCGTCCGCGCGGCCTTCGAACAGGCAGCCCGACTGGACCCGAACAACCTGGAGGCGATCGTCGACCTCGGCCACTTCTACGTCGACGCACCCGGCGTGGTGGGCGGCGGTCTGGACAAGGCGCAGGCTCTCCATGACCGTCTGCAGGCGCTCTCCGGCGCGAACGCTCACACGCTGCTCGCCATGATCGCGGACAAGAAGGGCGACACCGCCACCGCCGAAGCCGAGTTCCAACACGCCATCGAGGCCGCCAACACCCCCGAGGCCTACATCGACCTGGGCAACTTCTATCAGCTGCACCAACGCTACGCGGAGGCCGAGGCGGCCTTGCAGTCCGCTATCCGCCAGGACCGCGCCCACGACCAGTCGCTGGTGGACGCGGCCAGCATCCTGACCGCGGCCCACCGCAATCCACAACTCGCCGAACAGCTGCTGCGTGAATATCTGGCCTCCCCTGCCAAGTCGGAAGAGGCGCCCGCATTTCGCGTTCACGTGCAACTCGGAATGCTACTGGCAGCCGATGGCGACAAGCCTGGCGCCCGGCGCGAATACGGCGCTGCTCTGGCCCTTGCCTCGCAGTATGCCGCGGCGAAGACGGCGCTCGAAAAGCTTTGAACTCAGGCGATACTATGGTCATGATCCGGAAGAGAAGAGGTTGGTCAGTGCGCAAGTCCCGTGTCGGCCCCAGCATCCTGGCACTGGCTGCCCTGCTGCTCGCGAGCGATCCTGCTCGCGCGCAGATCTCATTCACCTCTGCGGTCGATCTCGCGCTGCGCAACAGCCCGCGCGTGAAGATGGCGCAGGCCGACGTGGATAAAGCCCGCGCTGCTCTCGACGGAACCAAGGACGTGTACATCCCGACCTTGACCGGCTCCACCGGCGCCGCTGGATACGCCTACGGATTCCCGCTGGCAACACCGACTGTCTTCAGCTTCAGCGCCAGTTCGCTGGTCTTCAGCTTTTCGCAGAAGGACTACATCCGTGCTGCGGAGGCCGGCCTGCAAGCCAGCGGTCTGGCCTTGAAGGATGTGCGCGAACAGATCGCCGAAGACACCATCTCCACCTACTTCCAGCTAGACCGCGTGCAACAGCAGCGGGCAGCGCTGGCCCAGGAGGCCTCGTTCGCGGCGCGCCTGGAGACCATCGTCAAGAGCCGCCTCGACGCCGGTCAGGACACCGCCATGGAATACACCAAGGCGCGCCGCACCGGAGTTCAGATCCGTCTGCAGATGCTGCAACTGGACGATGCAATCGCCTCCTACGAGGATCATCTCGGCCGACTCACCGGCATGCCCGGCATCCACATCGATACCGTGCCGAGCAGCATTCCCGCGGTCTCCAAGGCAGCGCCTGCTCCCGCCCAGTTGCCCGACACCCCCGCGGTCCAGGCGGCATTCGCCAGCGCCCGACAGAAGCGCGAGCAGGCCTTCGGCGACGCTCGCTATACCTGGCGGCCCCAGGTTTCCTTCGGAGCGGAGTACAGCCGTTTCAGCACCTTCAATAACCAATACGTCGTCTACTATCCGAGCGTCGGTAACCTCGAGTCGAACGCCGTCGGCTTCGGTCTGAACGTCTCCATTCCCCTGTTCGACGCGGCGCACAAGGCCAAGGCCCGTGAGACCATGGCCGAGGCGGTCCACGCCGAGAACGAGGCGGAGTTCGCTCGCAGCCAGGAGCTCGAGGGCAGGCTCAAGCTCGAACACAGCACCTCCGAACTCTCTGCCCGCGTCGAACTGGCCTCGCTCGATAAGGACATGGCGCAGGAGCAGCTCGACGTGATTCTCCTGCAGCTGCAGACCTCCCCCAGTAGCGGCGCGCCCGTCACCCCGAAGGAGGAGCAGAACGCGCGCATTCAGGAGCGGCAACGCTACATCGAGGTCGTCGACGCCACCTACCAGCTGCGTCTGGCTCAGCTCACGCTGCTGCGCCAGACCGGGCAGCTGGAGAACTGGCTCAAATCGGCGGCCTTGAACGACGGAACTGCGGCACCAGGGCCGGAAGCAGCTGCACCATCCACAGATCGGACCGCACCCAGGACGGATGGAACCGGACCCTCGATGCGTACGACTACACCAGCGATCCCCTAGGGGATCAGCCCGGATCACCCCTCACCCAGGTTACGGGTGGTAAACTTGAGGACAGCGATGAAGCCCCTAAAGACACTGTTTCTAAATCCGCCCTCCTTCGAGAACTTTGACGGTGGCGCCAGCTCGCGCTGGCCTGCCACCCGCGAGATCGAATCGTACTGGTATCCGGTATGGCTGGCTTACCCGGCAGGCATGCTCGAGGGCTCCAAGCTCCTCGATGCGCCGCCGCACCACGTCAGCGCCGATGAGACCATCGAGATGGCGAAGAGCTACGAGTTCCTGGTCCTGTTCACCTCGACCGTGGGCTGGTCCGGCGACCACGCGCTCGCCCAGGCCATCAAGAAGGCCAATCCCACCATCAAGATCGCCTTCGTCGGACCGCCGGTCACCACCGACCCCGACCGCGCCCTGAACGAGTGCGACGTCATCGACTTCGTCTGCCGCCGCGAGTTCGACTTCTCGGTCGTCGAGTTTGCCAACTACAAGCCGCTGCCCGAGATCCTCGGCATCAGCTACAAGGACGCCAACGGCGTCATCCAGCACAATCCGGACCGCCCCCAGGTCGAAGACCTCGACGCCATGCCCTGGGCAACCAAGATCTACAAGCGCGATATGGACGTTACCAAGTACAACGTCCCGTTCCTGCTGCACCCCTACATCTCGCTCTACTCCACCCGCGGCTGCCCGGCGCAGTGCACCTTCTGCCTCTGGCCGCAGACCCTCTCCGGCCACGCCTGGCGCAAGCGCAGCAGCGATGACGTCGCCGCCGAGATGAAGTGGGCCAAGGAGAACTTCCCCCACGTCAAGGAGTTCTTCTTCGACGACGACACCTTCAACATCCAGAAGGCACGCACCATCGAGCTCTGCGCCAAGCTGAAGCCGCTCGGCATCACCTGGTCCTGCACCTCGCGCGTCACCACAGACCGCGACACGCTCAAGGCCATGAAGGAGGCCGGCTGCCGCCTGCTGATCGTCGGCTTCGAGTCCGGCGACCCGCAGATCCTCAAGAACATCAAGAAGGGCGCCACCGTCGAGCGCGCCCGCGACTTCGTCAAGGACTGCCACGATCTCGGCCTCATCATCCACGCCGACTTCATCCTCGGCCTTCCCGGCGAGACCAGGCAGTCGATCCGCAACACCATCGACTTCGCCAAGACCCTCGACTGCGAGACCATCCAGGTCTCGGTCGCCCACGCCTACCCGGGCACCGAGTTCTACGACTACGCCCAGCGAAACAACTTCATCACCAATGAAAAGATGGAGGACGGCGGCGGTCACCAGATGGCGCACATCGAGTACCCCGGCCTGCCCACCGAGTACGTCATGGAGATGGTGCACAAGTTCTACGACGAATACTACTTCCGCCCCAAGGCCGCGTTCCGCGTGGTGTGGAAGGCCATCGTCAACCGCGACGTGCCCCGCCTCTACGTCGAAGCCAAGGCGTTCATGAAGCTGCGCGCGCAGCGTAACAAGGCAGCGCGGCAGAAGAAGGAAGAGAACGCACTGAAGGGGCAGGAGTCCGTCAGCAGCAACGCCTAAGCCGGTGTCCTGATCCACGGCGGTCAGCGCCTCCCGCTGGCCGCCGTTTTCTTTTCTCTACTTGCATCTTCGTTGTCTTGAGATAGGTTGATGAAGCACACACTTACCCCGCAGCGCTATCTGATCCTGCTCGCCGTCATGCTGACCGCCTCGGTCGGCGACACGCTGCTCTCGCACGGCATGACGCAGGTCGGCCCAGTCGCGCTCCATCACCTGGGGCTGCTGCTCGTCGCATTGAAGAACCCCTGGGTCATCTCCGGCATCGCGCTATTGATCGGCTTCTTCGCCAGCTATCTCACCGCCCTCAGCTGGGCCGACCTCACCTTCGTTCTGCCCTCGACCGCCTTCTCCTACGTCATCGTCGCGCTGCTCTCGCGCTACTGGCTGCACGAGACCATCTCCATCTATCGCTGGCTGGGAATCGCACTGATCGTCTGCGGCGTGGGCTTCGTGGCCAACGGCCCGTCGCTCACCGAACACCCGACCGAGCAGCCCACAAACCGCCCCGTGCCAGCAGTCGCGCTGTCCGCAGAGGAGCGTTCATGACCATCGCCAACGGCCTCGAGACCTGGACCAGCATCACCTCCGTCGCCGCCACCGCTGTCGCCGGCGACATCCTCACAGCAGGCGCCATGCGTCGCATCGGCGACCTCGACGAGATCCGCGCCAAATCCGGCCTCACCGGCGCGATCAAAGCGGTCGTCGGCAGCCCAATGTTCCTGCTCGGCGTGTGTTCGATGGCGCTCAGCTTCTTCACGCTGCTGTTCACCCTGAGCGTCGTCGACGTCTCGCTCGCCGCCCCGGCCAGCGCTGCCATGACCTACATCGGCAGCGCCTTCGCCGCCAAGATCTTCCTGCACGAGAACGTCGACCGCCGCCGCTGGTTCGCCGCCATCTTCGTCTGTATCGGCGTCTTCCTACTGTCGAGGTAGATCGCCACACAGGCGATCACCGAGCGCGATCGATGCGTAGCTTCCATGCGGCTTTAACGCTCTGGGCTCGAGAGGCGAACGCTCTGGCTTTTAGGGCGAACGCTCTGAGAGGCGAACGCTCTGGCTTCTAGGTAGGCCAAGGCTTTAGCCTTGGCATCCAGCGCCCAGAAGAACGCGGGCTTTAGCCCATGGGGTATGCCTTCCTCCCCGCTCCAACACAAAATCATTCACCGAACCAGCAGCGGCATCAACCCGCTCGCCGGAAGCTCCGCCGCCAGGAATCGCTCCCGCTCGCCCATCAGCGCTCCCGCCGCCAGCCTTCCGCTACGCACGGCGCCCTCCTGCGCGCCAGCACCCGACAGATCGAGCGCCGCAGAGGTCCCAGCGAGGCCGCCGCCCACAATCACAACATCGCGACTGAGTGTCCTGCTCTCCATCATCCAGCGATCCGGTCCCGCAGCGATCGCACCGCTCCCTGCGCCAGGATGAACAGCTTGCCCGAGGTCGGCACGGCGACCCGCTCGCTGAAGACATCGAAGCCATGCGCCTCAATCCGCTCCAGCAGCCCGCGGTAGATCGTCACCAGCACCCACATCGCCGCCTGGCTGTCGCGGTCGAGCAGCGGAATCAACTCCTCCGCGGCCCGGTAGTAGTCATGCGCCCGGGCCGCCTCGAGCGCAAGCAGCGGCCTCACCGTCTTCGGCTCCATCGCGCCGCGCGCGGTCTGGATCAGCTGTTCGACCTCGATTCCCATCGCAGCCAGATCCTCGAGCGGTAGATAGATGCGCCCGCGCTCGGCGTCCTCCTTCACATCGCGCAGTATGTTCGTCAACTGGAACGCAATGCCCGTCTTCTCCGCCAGCAGCTCAGCCCGCGCGTCGCGATAGCCGAAGATGCGAATGCAGACCAACCCAACCACCGACGCCACCAGGTAGCAGTAGCGATAGAGATCGTCGAAGCGGTCGTAGATGGCGAAGCTCTGCGGCTGACTGGCACCCGTCTCGGTGACCGTCACCGTCCCCGGCAGCGACTCCTCGAGATCCATCGTCGTCCCGCGCACCAGCTGCTCCAGCAGCTCGTCGGGGATGTCGAACCTGCGCTGCGTGTCGCGCACGGCTACAAACACCGCGTCAGGTGTCGAGCTACGCCAGGCATCGAGCCACTCCGCCATCATCCTGCGGCGCTCCGGGATGGATACCGATTCGTCGTCAGAGATGTCGTCGGCTCGGCGCATGAACGCGTAGATCGCGCACATGGCATCGCGCTTGGCCTCCGGCAGAACGCGGAAGGCGTAGTAGAAGTTCTTTGCCTCGCGTTTGGCGATGCCGCGGCAGGTCGCATAGGCGGCGGCCAGGTCTTCGGTTCTCAGCTCGGCTGCGATCACTTCCCTGCTCCTGAATCCTTCGTCGACACCTCGGGGTGGCGCACCTGTGTGTCATAGCCCTGGGCGATGGCGTCCAGAATCGACTCTCCGCCCTGGAAGTGAGCGCAAAACCGCTTCGGCAGAAAGAACGTTGCCACATGGAAGTTCTCGTAGTGCGTGGTCGCCAGATTATGGCACCACTGCCGCGCCTCTTCGTGCGACGACCGCGCGGCCGGCAGCTGGTACTCGGCTGGCGCCCCGCTCAATTCAGGCCCGAGATGAGGAGCAGTTTGAGGAGTCGTCGACGCCATCACTCGCCTCCATGCGGAATCACAGCCGTCTTGATATCCAGCGTCCCCGGCTGCTGCGAGCGCGTCAGCATCGCATGAAACAGCCCCGGAACCTCGGCCAGCGTCGCCCGCCCGGTGATGTACTCCGCGCACTTGAAGCGCCCGCTGGTGACCAGCCCGAACGCCGTCCGGCAGGTTGCCGGCGTGTGATGGAAGCTCGCCTTCAGCGTAATGTCCCCGTAGTGCAGCCGGTTGGTGTCGAGCGCCACCCGCGTCCCCGACGGCGGCCCGCCGAAGAAGTTCACCGTCCCGCCCTTGCGCACCATATCGACCGCCCACTCCCAGGTCGCCGGCGTGGCCACGGCCTCAATCACCTGGTCGGCCCCACGCCCGGCCGGGGTCAGCGCCCTCACCGCGGCGACAATCTCTGTTTGGTCGGAGTACTCCTCCGTGCGCACCACCTGCTCGGCGCCGAAGAGCCGCGCCGTCGCCACCTGGTCCGCGCGCTTGACTACGGCAATCACGCGCACGCCGCTCAGTTGCGCCACATGCATGAACATCAGCCCGATCGGCCCTGCTCCCAGCACGACCATCGTGTCTCCCGGCCGCGCCGCCGTCTCCTCGAGGCCACGCACCACGCACGCCAGCGGCTCGACCAGAGCGGCGTGCTCGAAGGGAACGCCCTCCGGGATTGCCAGCGTGTTCTTTTCGACGATGCGCGCCGGAATCTTCAGGTACTCGGCGTACGCTCCGTTGTTGAACAGCAGATCCTCGCACAGATTCTGCTGGCCCTGGCCGCAGAAGAAGCATGTATCGCAGGGCGCCGAGTTCAGCGCCACCACGCGGTCGCCCAGCGCGAAGCGGGTCACGCCCGCGCCCACCTCGATCACAGTGCCGGCCAGTTCGTGGCCGAACGGGATCGGCGGCTGCAGCATCATCGCGTGGTAGCCGCGCCGGTAAACCTTCAGGTCCGTCCCGCAGGTCAGCGCCGCGCCCACGCGCAGCACAACCTCGCCCGCGCCCGCCTGCGGCATGGGGACCTCTTCCAGGCGCAAATCTTCCTTACCGTAAAGGACAGCGGCCCTCATCCGGCCGGTGGATCGGGCGAACTCTTCGCCCAGGGTTTGAAAGGGTGCACTCATCCCGTCTATTTTCTCATTGTTGCGCCCGCGAGAAAGCTTCTCAGCTCCCAGCGTCGGCGAAGCCGCTGCCGCATCTGATACAGTGAGCCAAACTATGTCTTTTGTTTCGCCGGAAGTCTTCCTCAAGGAACGGATCGCCACTGTGCAGGATTACTCCCTGCTGGTCGGACGCGCCGTCGCGGACATCTTCACCCGCCCGCACTACTGGGACGAGATCTACACCCAGATGGATTCGATCGGCGCCGGCTCGATGCCCATCGTCATCCTCACCGGATTCTTCACCGGCTGCGTGCTCGCGCTGCAGTCAGCGACCTCGCTCGAGGAGTTCGGCGCCGTCAGCATGACCGGCAACCTGGTCGCGCTCTCCATGGTGCGCGAGCTCGGCCCGGTGCTCACCGGTCTCATGCTCGCTGGCCGCAACGCCTCCGGCATGGCCTCCGAGCTCGGCTCGATGAAGGTCACCGAGCAGATCGACGCCATGCGCGCCCTCGGCACCGATCCCATCCGCAAACTCGTCACTCCGCGCCTGTTCGCCACCGTCTTCATGATGTTCTTCCTCACCATCATCGCCGACGCGGTCGGCATCGCTGGCGGCGCGCTGGTCAGCATCTCCTCGCTCGGACTCAACGCCAACGCCTACTTCCACTCCTCCTACCGCTCGCTCCACTACGGCAGCGTCATCCAGGGCCTCACCAAACCGCTCTTCTCCGGCTTCATCATCGCCACCATCGGCTGCTACTACGGCCTCAACACCAAGGGCGGAACCCAGGGCGTGGGCCGCGCCACCACCCAGGCCGTCGTCGCCTCTTCGGTCCTCATCATCGTGGTCGACTTCATCGTCAGCCGCGCCATGCTCTTCGTTTTCGGCCAGTGATGACGCCCATGACCACTCCCACGGCGATCGACACAGAACGCGAACAATACACCGGCGACGACACCGCCCCTGTCGTCGTATTCGAGGGCGTCTCCATCGCCTTCGCCAAGCCCGTGCTCGAAGACATCTCCTTCACCGTCGCCCCGGGCGAGACCCGCATCATCCTCGGCCCCGCCGGCTGTGGCAAGTCCGTCCTGATGAAGATGGTCAACGGCCTGCTCCGCGCCGACTCAGGCACCATCACGGTCTTCGGCCAGGACGTGACCAGGATGCGCGAGACCGATCTCTTCACCCTGCGCGCGCGCATCGGCATGGTCTTCCAGGAGTCCGCGCTCTTCGACTCCCTCTCCGTCGCAGACAACGTCGCCTACCGCCTGAACGAGGAGAAGACCCCCGAGGCCGAGGCCCGCACCCGCGTCGAGGAGGCGCTCAAGTTCGTCGCCCTCGAACAGGCCATCGACAAGTTCCCCTCCGAGCTCTCGGGCGGCATGCGCCGCCGCGTCTCCATCGCCCGCGCCCTCATCACCAAGCCCGACCTGATCCTCTACGACTCCCCCACCGGCGGCCTCGACCCCATCACCTCGACTACCATCATTGAGCTGGTCATAAAGCAGCGCGACGTCTCCCACACCACCTCACTGCTCATCACCCACCGCATCCAGGACGCCTTCACCCTGGCCATGAACCGCTACAACCCGGAAAAGGGCCGCATGGAACGCATCCCCGACGACGGCATCGAGCCCAGCACCAAGTTCCTCGTGCTCAACGAGGGCAAGGTCGTCTTCGACGGCTCCACCGAGGAGCTGGTCAGCACCGATGACCCCTGGCTGAAGGAATACCTCTCTTAGCCCCGCCGCGGTCGCTGCTTCAGCACTCGTCGTTGCCTTTGCCGTTGCTGTTGTTATTTGTTTTACGTTTGTCATCCTTCCGCGAAGCGGGAGGACCTGCTTTTGCCCTTGTTGTTGCCGTTGCAGTTCGTTTTTGCCGTCATCCTGAGCGAAGCCTCTCGCAGCTTCATCGCGAGAGGCGAAGTCGAAGGACCCCGATACCGCTTCCACCACCCATACCACTCGCACCATTCAACCCAAAACCCCGTCGCCGGCGCGGCGACCATCTTCGACGCAACAAGACCACCCACCCTCCACGCACCTGTTCTAAAGTGGAATGGACATGAACCCCCTAACCGCCCTCACCGCCGAAGAGCTGATCGCCTGGAACGACACCACCGCCGAGCGCTGGTTCACCTTCCTCGCCGCCAACCCCACCCTGCTCGCGACCCCCTGCGACATCCACGACGCCGACACCGTGGGCAAGTTCCTCCAGCACATCGCCGCCGCCGAGCTGCGCCACGCCGAGCGCCTCGCCGGCGCCCCCATCAGCGAATACGACAGCGTCCCCTACGCCACCGTGAACGACCTCCAGGCCACGCACAACCGCACCATCGCCCTGCTGCGCTCGCTGCTGACCGACCCCACCATCGACTGGGCCGGGGAGATGGAGTTCACCACCATCACCGCCGGACGCCGCCGCTGCTCTCGCCGCGCCATCCTCTTCCACGCCATGCTGCACGGCATCCGCCACTACGCACAGCTGGCCACCTTGGTCCGCCAAGCTGGCTTCACCCCCAACATCCCCGGCGACTACCTCCTCATGGCCTCCCACCCCGCCTAACCCAACAGCCGGGTACCCATCGTGCGCAGCTCGACCGCCCTCCCCAAGCCCCCTGGTCCCTGAGCCCTCAGCGCAGTTATGGCAGCGATTGGCACTTGCCTGGGGATCGGCTAGAAAAGTGCCCTATGGCGAAGCAGCTGGGATGCAGATTGAGTTCAGCGCGCAAACTGTTGCTGTTGACGTACGGATGGGTGGCCTTCGCTGTGCCAGTCGCGTTCGCGCAGACCGGAGCGGGCCCGGATGCGTCACGTGCTGCTGCTGCGAGCGAGGTATATGTGCCGACGCTGACGTTTGATGTGGCTTCGACCGGCAGAGCCAAGTCAGCGATTCTTTTATCCAAATTGTGCGGAAAACCCCGTCCTTCAGGGCGGGGATGTAGAGCGCGGACAGCGAAGCTGTCCTCAACTCGGTGTTTGTTGTTGCTCGATGTACTGGCGGATGATCGAGATGGGTGCGCCCCCGCAGCTTCCG
>DATMOB010000082.1:0-5035 GCA_035568455.1 Granulicella sp. | reverse complement strand
CGGCCGTGGCAGCACATGTTTGCTGAAGCCGTTGATAACCTTCGCTCCGTGCAGGGCGCTCTGGAAGAGATAAGGACCAAACCTTGGATAGCGCGGCAACCCAAGCTGCGGCCGAACGATGTCATTGATCGCCGGACGCATTACGCCCCACACCATCTGGAAAAGCAGATGATGAGCCCCGAGACTCAGCACTCCAGGCAGCTTGTGCCGGGAGCCGCTCAAGACCATCGGCGGCATCTCCCGTGACGGCGTCAGCGGTTGTAGCCGGGCAATCGCGAATGGAATTCCCTGGGCTTCGGAGAGAGCTTTGGCCAATAAGGTACTGTTGCTGACACCAATCAAGAGCCCTGCGCCCGCGCTGGCCGCGAGCCCTTCCTCCACCCAGTTGACCGCCCAGCTCGCATAGCGCTCGCGAAAGATGCGGACCATCGCGCGCAGGTCTAGGGCCCGGTCGGTGATCGTTCGGTCAGCCTCGAGCATCGCCTGAAAATCCGCGGTGAGCGGATAAAACTCCAGGCCCGCCTCCCGCACCAGTTCGGCGAAGTTCCCGCTGGTAGCAATGCGTACCGGATAACCCGCGCGATGGAGCCCCTGGCCCAGGGCAACGCAGGGACGGATATCGCCCTGCGTGCCGATCGTGAAGATCACTATAGGTTTGATCATGCTATCGACATCTCTCCCGTCGCACTTCGCATCGATGGAGAAGCCATTGGTGCCCGCCGCAGTCTCGGCATCGAGAACCACTGCCGCAGTGTGTTGCCGATCTGAGCTGCCGGTACCGAATCGAGCACGCCCTCATGGTGGCAGGCCAGTTCGTGCACCTCGATCCTTCCTCCGATGAAGCGCCGCCATGCTGAGGGACTACGGTCGAGTATGCCTTCCAGGTCGCCCTTGTTCTCCATGGCCTGGAAATACAGCAAATCAACGTCGATCTTGCCCGGCATATATTGGCGCGCCAGCGCAAGATGATTGATCATCACCGCACACAGGTTATGGATGAACTGCGGGTTGCTCCTGATGATCTCCTGAAACAGTGGGATGGAGTGAGGATCATAAGTCTGCACCAGGACCGCCGCCAGCTCCTTTAGAGTTTGCGGCGTGTTCTCGTCGAGCAGATGGGTATCCAGAAAACCCATCACCGCCCGTACCTCTTCGGCCTCGCTGCGTGGACCAGCAAGGTCACCGCCCGCGAAGACGTAGCTGTCGATCATTGCCAGCATCTCCACCTCCAGCCCCTGAGCCTGCATCCGCTCGACAATGGAGTGGCCGATCAAACCACCCAGAGAACGACCGACCAGTCGATACGGGCCTTCGGGTTGAACACGACGGATCTCTGCCAGGTAATCGACAGCGATCTGCTCAATGCTGGCCGGCAGTTGCTCCGCCATCCGCAGCCCGCGCGATTGCAGGCCGTAAACCGGCATAGAGGGATCAAGGTGCCGCAGCAAGCTGGAGAAGCCCAGGCTGATGCCGGCCATGGGATGAATGCAGAAGAGCGGGCGATACGCATTCTTGCTGACCGTGCGCAGCGCCAGCATGACCCCGATCGGGTCCAGGGTTTCACTGCTGAGCTGCTCAACCAGGACGGCAAAATCCGCAATCGTAGGCGCTTCAAACACGCTCCCAAGGGGTATTTCTACCTGCAAATGTTCGGGGAAAAGCGCGGCCATCACTGCTGCGCTCAACGAATCGCCACCCAAGTCGAAGAAATTGTCGTGCAGGCCCACCCGCTCCACGTTCAGAACCTCCTGCCATAACGCCGCCAGCTTCTTCTCGACTGGCGTGACCGGCTCGGCATAGGCCGCCATCCGGTCGGCTCGCTCCGGTATCGCCAGTGACTTGCGGTCCAGCTTGCCATTGGGCGTCAACGGCATCGCATCGAGCACCACGAAGCTGGACGGCATCATGTACGCGGGCACCCGGCCGGCCAAAAAACCACGTAGCGTATCGACCTCGATCCGATGGCCGTTCTCCGTCACCAGGTAAGCAGCCAGCGAAGTTATGCTGTCTGTTTTGCGATGGGCAGCTACCGCTGCTTCGGCGACCGCCGGGTGCTGCAGCAATAGGCTCTCGATCTCGCCCAACTCGATCCGGTGACCGTTGATCTTTACTTGGTCATCCGCACGGCCAATGAATTCCAGCAGACCCGCGTTACTCCAGCGCACCAGGTCCCCCGTGCGGTACATACGGTTGCCGTCGCCCGCGAACGGGTCTGCGACGAAGCGTTCCGCAGTAAGTTCCGGGCGCTTCAGATAGCCCTTCGCTACACCCGCACCGCCGATGTACAACTCGCCGACAGCACCGGTAACCACTGGCTCCCGATCTTCGTCGAGCACGTAGATCTGGGTGTTGAGGATGGGCCGCCCAATCGCTGGTGCGACCGTGGCAATCTCCTCGAGTTCAAACGCGGTGGACCACACGGTGGTTTCGGTCGGTCCATAGAACTGGGTCACGCGCGCGGCCATGCTCTTGAGCCGTGCCGCCAAATCCGCGCTCAGCGCCTCCCCGCCCACTAAAACGTGTACATCATCCAGCGTGGTTTCAGAACTGGAGAGCAGGACGCGCCACAGTGACGGCGTGGCCTGCACATGCGTCGCACCGCTGTGCTGGATCAGCCGCGCGAGCATCTGCGGATTGTGCAGCGCCTCGCTGCTCGCCATGACGACACGCGCTCCGGCCATCAAGGGCAGGTACAATTCGAGACCGGCGATATCGAAGGTTATCGTGGTTACGGCTAGAAAACGATCTCTCGCTGTCGGCCTCAACTGCTGCTGCATGCCATGCAAGAAATTGCCGAGATTGCGATGCGTAATCTCTACGCCCTTCGGCCGTCCCGTCGATCCAGAGGTGTAGAGGACATAAGCAATGCCTTCCGGTGTGCTCAGGTCCGGCTCAAGCAGTTCCTCGTCGAGCAACGCATCTCCACACTCGGGCTGCAGGAGAGTGAAGTTCCCCTTGAACCATGCATGCATCTGCGGCTCAGCGATCAGCACCGTTGGCGAGGCATCATCCAGCACCAGCGCGATGCGATCGTTCGGGCTGTCCAGTTCAATTGGCAGGTAGGCCGCGCCCGTACGCATGATTGCCAGAAGCACAACCAGCAACTGTTCGCTGCGCGGCAGTGCCACCGCAACGATGTCTCCCGGCTGAACGCCATTCGCAAGTAACCAGCGGGCCTGTCGCAGACTGCGCTCGTGTAGCTCGCGATAGCTCACCGTGGTGTCCTCGAACACGACCGCCGGCGCCTCCGGAGTCGCCGAAGCCCATTGCTCGACGAGCTTGGGCACGCTGATGTCCGGCACTGACGTCGCGGTGTTATTCCACTCACAGAGGAGGCGCTGACGTTCCTTGTCGCCAAGGATGTCAATCTCTCGCAGCGGCGTAGAGGGATGGGCCAGGACCTGTTCGATCAAACGCAACAGCCTGCGCCGGTGCTCGTCCAACTCAGCCATCTCGTACAAGGCCGGATTCGCATCCAGGTCAAAGCGCAGATCGGCGTCAGTTCCGCGATCGTACACGAATACCATTAGATCTTCGGCGGAACTGTTCGACACATTGTGCGAGAGGGTGGCGGCCCCATCGAAGCTGAGCCGGTAATCGAATGGCTCGATGTTTACGCCAAGCCATGCCACATTCTGCCCCTGGCCAACGAGCCCAAGATCGCGACGCATATCTTCATAGCGATACTGCTGATGGCGCAACGCTTGACGCACGGTGCGCGAAACATGCGCGAACAAATCGGCGGCTGTCATCTCCGCCGTGAAGGAGATCCGGATCGGTACCACGTTGGCGGAGACGGACACAGAGTTCCGCAGCGCTCCGTTGATGCGACCTGACACGGGCATCCCAAAGACCAGGTCCCTGACGCCAGCCAAGCGCTGATAGTAGGCTGCAATCAGGCTGATCAAGACCTGCGGCAGGCTGGCGCCGGCGCTCTTGCCAAACTCGGCCAGCTGACGGGCGATTTCTGCGGATAAGTAACCAACACTGCGCCGCAATTCGCTGCTCAATCCATGCCGCCGAGGGCTGTGCGACAGCGTCACCGCCTCGGGCAATTGTGCCAGCTGTTGTTGCCAATATTCGCGATCGCGATGGAAGCGGTCAGAATTTCGATAGGTGCCCTCGGCTTCCACCATCGCCTCGACGGTGCAGAAACATCTCGGCTCCGGAGCTTCGCCCCTTGTGTAAGCCGTATATAACTCCGCCAAGCGCCGTGCCACCAACCCACCGCCGTAACCGTCGTAGACGATGTGATGGGCGCGCTGATACCAGAAGTAACAATCGTCAGAGGCCTTCAGCAGGGCAGATACCCACAACGGGTCTTTGCGCAAATCCACTGGCCGCGTCACCTCATGCATCATCCAGGTTTGGATCGCGGCCCGTGGATCCGCTTCGCGACTCATATCCACGTACGGGAAATCGCCCGCGTAGACCGGCCGCAGGACTTGCCGCGGCTTGCCATTGTCCTCGACCACACACACACGCAGCTGTTCCGCCTCGGCAACTACTTGATGAAGTGCCCGCCGGAAGACCTCCGGATTAATGGGGCCGCAGATCTCGACCGCCTCGGCAATGTTGAGAATGGCGCCCGGCGTTATCTTCTGGGTCATCCAGAGACCGCGCTGTGCAACGGTCAGCGGAAACGAATTATGCCCGTACTCGTTCATCACTCGTCCTTTCTATAGCCCTGCCAGGTTGCTATTCGACATCTCCGGCCTTCCCTGGCGTGCTCGTTGGATCGCCGTCCGGTGGCATCGATTGAGGTGAATGTGCGCTCCTGATGAGCCTGATCGAATAGGCACACCTCGGGTAAGTGGCTCGTCGTGAAGGGAACAGGCGGCAGAAAGACAAATCAGCCACCTGTCACCACTACGACAGCCATCGCGCTTCTCGTGATTTCAAGCAAATAAGAGTCAGCTAGAGGTCGCGCGACGGCAAATGCCGTAGCGCTCTATGCACCACGTAAAGGAGCATGCTGAATCCTCAAATACATGTTAGGTAGCAGTGTTCGATTGCATGCCGCAGAGCGTTGCGC
>DATMOB010000081.1:0-5998 GCA_035568455.1 Granulicella sp. | reverse complement strand
AAGAGGTTCTGACCATCATGCAAATAAAAGACGGGGAAGCGCCGACCCGGTTCCGCCTGGTAGGCGCGCGGCAGGTACACGAGGATGTCGCGGTCTTCAGGATCGGGAAGTATGGCGCCGGACGCGGACCTCCACTCGGTTGGCCACGCCAGCTTTGACTGGATCGTCGATTCCGTAGCCAAGCTGGCTGTCAAGAAGGCGAGAGTTGCGGAGAGGAAACAAGCCCAATTGCACTGGGTGGGATTGCTCTCTGGCGCGAATGCGAGCGACGCCAAGCGCAGGGCGGTTCCCATGAAGAAGCCTGTGGCGAAGAGTGCCTCCGCAAGGAAATCTGCTGCCAAACCGGTCTCCAGCAAGAGCCGATACGATGGTAAATAGCTTGTGCGAGATCTGCGCGGCGATGTTGTCGTGGTGCAGGACTTTGCGCGAAACCGAATGACCCGCGCCGCATCCAAAGGGTGCGGGTAATCGCCTGGAGGAAGAGAAAGAACATGTCTTTGGAAAAGAAAAAGTTAGGGAACTCCGATATGGAGTTGACGCGCATTGGCCTCGGAGCCTGGGCGATTGGTGGCGGAGACTGGGCCTTTGGTTGGGGACCGCAGGATGACGCCGATTCGATCGCCGCGATTCACCGTGCGCTGGAGCTCGGCGTCAACTGGATCGATACGGCTGCAATCTATGGACTCGGGCACTCCGAGGAGGTCGTGGGCAAGGCGCTGAAGTCCAGCTCCATCAAGCCCTATGTCTTCACCAAATGCGCCATGCTGTGGGACGAGAAGCGTGAGATCACGCGCTCCCTCAAGCAGATTCGCCGGGAGGTTGAGGACAGCCTGAAGCGGCTGCAGGTGGAGGCGATCGATCTCTACCAGATCCACTGGCCGATGCCGGACGAGGAGATCGAAGAGGGCTGGACGACCATGGCCGATCTGCAGAAGGAAGGAAAGGTCCGCTGGATCGGTGTCTCGAACTTCAGCGTCGCGCAGATGGAACGGGCCTCGAAGATCGCTCCGATTACCTCGAACCAGCCGCCGTATTCGATGATCAACCGCACCATCGAGGCGGAGATCCTGCCCTACTGCGGGCAGAACAACATCGGCATCATCAACTATGCCCCGATGCACTCCGGCCTGCTCACCGGAGCGATGACCAAGGAGCGTGTGGCGGCGTTCCCCAGCGATGACTTCCGCCGCAACGCGAAGTCCTACCAGCAGCCTCACCTGGACAGGAACCTCAAGCTCGCGGATCTTCTTGCGCAGATCGGCAGCCGCCACGGCGTCAACGCCGGCGTGGTCGCCACCGCCTGGACGCTGGAGCAGCCCGCGATCACCGCGGCGATTGTCGGTAGCCGCAGCGCCAAGCAGGTCGAAGGCACGATTGCCGCAGCGACCTTCCGGCTGAGCCCGGCGGAGGTGGCCGAGATCAACGACTACCTGGTACAGAATCCCTAGCCACTTCAGGATTTCGCTTTGGCGGCTAAGTCGAAGCGCAGTCCATTCCCTGCAATCGAATCACTGAAATTAAAGGCCCTCGGTCCCCGAGGGCCTTTTCCACTGCGGTAACAAAAACTGTACCTGGACGTCGTTATGACTGTAGTAACCCGTTTGCTGCGATAATAGAGCTGAGTTGATCCGATTATCGACGTGCCGCAGACGCCGTACAATGCTATTAGTTCTGCAGAATGTAACAATGGCTGGATAGCGAGGAACTGAACTGGAGAGATGAGCCTTATCCGCATGGGCGGAGGTCATCTGGGGCGTATGACCAGAGTTCGGAGCCGCCCTAGGCGGGATTTCGGCCTCCTTTTCGGGGACGGGGACCGTTCTAGTGATGTATCTTTCGCGCGAAATTCTGTAGAGTGAACATCTTAGGGAGTAGCTGAAGTCCGGTCGCATGAGATCGGGCCGTCATTGATTGAGGTTTGGCGAGATGTCCCAATGGAATAAAGCAGGCGGCGAAAACCCGGTGCGGGCGGCAGTTCGATTTCCGCTGGAGTTGCCGGTCCGTCTGGAGACGGGGCAGGGGACCATCCAGGCGACAACTGTCAACATCTCGGCGGCGGGATTGCTGTTTGTCGCCGACCAGTTACCGCAGGTTGGCAGTCGCATCGTGTTCACCATGGTGATGCCGTCCGCCGTCATGGGCACCGATCAGGACGTGACCGTTCACTGCGTAGGCCGAATCGTACGTCACCAAGATACGGGGGGGACGTTGAAGGCCGCCGCCGTGATCGATGAGTATTTCCTCAAGGTATGAAAACAATGGCCGATAGAGAAGAAACGAAGTCGATTGCACCCGACCCCGCAGGGGAGCCCGCAGTGGCACCCGGGGTTCGCGTGATCCTGGCCGACTCACAAGCCATCTACCGCGTCGGGTTGAGAAAAGTGTTTGCGCTCGAAGACGATATCCGGGTGGTGGCCCAGGCCGAAACATTGACCAACCTGTATGCCGCCTTGCAGCGCTATCCGACCGATGTGGTGGTCCTTGAGGGGCAGTTGATCGCCGGAACCATCGACGCCATTCCGGAGCTGGTGCGGCGCGCTCCCGATGCGAAGCTGATCGTGCAGGTCGTGGAGACCGACGAAGGAAACACCGTCGAGCTGTACCGCCGGGGGGTTCGCGGCGTTGTGCCGCGCTCCATCACCCCGGATCTGCTGGTCAAGTGCGTGCGCAAGATCGCGGAAGGGGAGACCTGGATCGACAACCAGTCTGTCAGCTGGGTGATCGACGCGTATCGCTCTCAGGCAAGCTCTTTGACCAATCCGCGGGTGCAGCCGAAGTTGTCGAAGAAGGAACTCGCGATCATCGGCTGTATTACCCGAGGCATGCGGAACAAGGAGATTGCCTACCAGATCGGTACGACCGAGCAGGTGATCAAGAACTACCTGCGCAAGGTGTACGACAAGCTGGGGGTCTCCGATCGTCTGGAGTTAGCGCTCTATTGCCTCCATCACCAGATCTTGAAAAAGTATGTGGATGAGGCGGAGACGGGACCGGCGGAGGGGCAAGCTGCGATGGCTCCTTTGCGATCCAAGCTATAAAGGTACATGAGTCTTTCGCGGACACTCAGATCCCTTACCCCGAGCCAAAGGAACACGTTCACGGCCTGCTTTCTGGGCTGGACGCTGGACGCGTTCGATTTCTTCCTGCTGACGCTCTGCCTGCGTGCGATTGCGGCGGACTTCCACGTAGGCATCAAGGCGGTCGCAGAGGCGATCTTCTGGACGCTGGTCATGCGGCCGGTGGGGGCCTTCCTGTTTGGATGGATGGCGGAGCGGTATGGCCGCCGCCCGGCGCTAATGGTCAACATCATCGCCTTCTCGATGTTTGAGCTGGGGTCGGCCTTCGCTCCGAACCTGGTCAGCTTCCTGGTCTTGCGTGCGCTGTTTGGGATTGCCATGGGCGGGGAGTGGGGGGTGGGGGCCGTTCTGGCGCTCGAGACCCTGCCCGCCAAGGGCCGTGGCTTCTTCTCCGGGCTGCTGCAGGAGGGCTACGTCGTCGGGAATCTGCTGGCTGCTGCTCTCTATGGCCTGCTGTTCCGGCACCTGCACGGGCTGGGGATGTTCACCCCGTGGCGGGTGATGTTCATGATTGGCGCGCTGCCGGCGGTGCTGGCGTTCTATCTCCGCTTCAAGGTGGAGGAGTCTCCGGTCTGGCTGGCGGCGCGGGCGGCCAAGCAGCGGACTACCAAGCCAGCCTTCGACTGGGGCAGCCTGCTCGCCTACCTGCCCTCCTTCCTGTTCCTGGTGCTGCTGATGACCGCGTTTATGGCCTTCAGCCATGGAACCCAGGACCTATATCCGATGTTTCTCGAGCGGGACCACGGGTTGGCTCCCGGTCATGTGGGACTGATCGTGGTGGTTGCCAACCTGGGTGCTTTGCTGGGCGGCATCTGCTGCGGCACGATCTCCGAGCGCCTGGGACGGCGGCGAGCGATTCTCTGGGCATCTTTGCTGGCGATTCCAATGATTCCGTTGTGGGCGTGGAGCCATACCGTGGTGCTGCTGGCAGTGGGTGGATTTCTGATGCAGTTCATGGTGCAGGGGGCCTGGGGGGTGATTCCGGCGCACCTGAACGAGCTTTCTCCGGCGCCGGTGCGGGCGATCTTTCCCGGCCTGGCCTACCAGATGGGGAACCTGCTCTCGTCACGCAACAGCGTGTTTCAAACGGAGTGGGCGAACCGGTTCCCGGGTGGTCTGCGCGTGGTCCTGTCGGGGACGGTGGTGTTGGTGGCCCTGGTGGTGGCGGTGCTGACGATGCTGGGGCCGGAGGCGAAGGGTAGCGACCTTACCGCGTCGCAGCACCTGGGGGAATCGGAAGAGGTGAGGGTGCGGTGAGGGTACCCCCCCGTACTTTGGTCCTAAAGTCTTCGAATGTTGGGACTTAAGTCCAAATTGAGGTCTCCCGCAGGTCCAAAGTCTTCTATTGTTCAAGTGACGGGTTCATGATAGCTCGAGAATAGACTGAATCCACGGTGCTTACGGGTGACTGGAGCGGTTTCTTAAAGAATTGCCGGCGGAGTTGCGGACCTTTTGCCCCTAATTTAATGGTAGCTGGTGGGAGGGGAAGGTATGCCACCGGTATCCGGTTCGGAATGTGTGGGTCAGAGGTTCCAAGCTTGACAAGGGCGAGTGGGGACCAGGGAGTAAGAAATAGCGGGCAGGCCGTTCTGCGGGGAAGAAAGGCGATCGAGCTGCGCTCGATGCCCATGTCCCAAAGGCGAGACATGGGGCGCCCGGAGTTTTGGAAGAGCAGTTGCCTTCCTTCCCATCCATCGCGGTGAGACTGCGATGGATGGGGCACCCGGAGCTTGGGAGGCACGGGTCGCCCGCGCGCAGGCGATGTTGCCGTAGTATGGATGCGGCTGGCGGTGGGCGTGGGCTGGCGGTGGTGGCCGCGGGGGAGGGTTGTATGGAGTTGGAGAGCGTTCGCACCGGGAGGCTGGGGCCGGCGGAGCCGTTTCTGATCGAGCAGGACTGGGCGGCATACACCGAGGAGCAGCATGCGGTCTGGGCCGAGTTGGTGCGGCGGAGGATGCCACAGCTGCGCGAGCATGCCTGCCGCGAGTACCTGGAGGGGTTTGAGCAGATCGGGTTGCGCGAGGACCGGCTGCCGGATTTGAAGGCGGTGAGCGCGCGGCTGGCGCCGCGGACGGGGTGGCAGTCGACGCCGGTGAGCGGGTTTCTGCCGCCGGATGCGTTCTTCGCGATGCTGGCGGCGCGGTGCTTTCCGACGACCACATGGCTGCGCTCACGGGAGTCGATGGAGTACACGCCCGAGCCGGATATCTTCCATGACGTCTTTGGGCATGTGCCGATGCATGCGCATCCGGTGTTTGCGAACTTCCTCGAGCATTATGGGAAGGTGTGCGCGGGGCTGACGGCGGGCGATGCGACGGGGCGGGCGCACGATCTGGAGCGGATGGGGCGGCTGTTCTGGTTCACCGTGGAGTTTGGGCTGATCCGGCAGCAGGGCGAGCTGAAGGTGTATGGAAGCGGTCTGATCAGCTCGCATGGGGAGTGCACGCGAGTGCTGGCCGGTGGCTGCGAGGTGAAGGACTTCGACCTGGACGCGGTGATGGCGCAGGAGTTCGATACCGGCGCGATGCAGCCGGTACTGTATGCGGTGGAGTCGTTCGAGCAGATCTACGAAGCGGCACAACGGGCGGAGGCGCGGCTGGGGTAGGGGCGTGGTTCGAAGAGCGGTAAGACTAACGAACGTTCTGGCTCTGTAACAGCAGTCAGAGAGCGGATCTGGGTGGAAAGGCGCGCACGGTGGTCAACGCCGATCTGCGCACTCACAGGGGGCTTACACCGATGATGGTACGAGGAACCGCCAAGATGCGATGCGTCGCTCTGTGGTGCGCCCTCGCTTACAACGTCTTCCACTTCGCTCAGAACCTGCTGGGATAGCACCAACACCGCTCAAAAACACCCTCCACCCACCCACAACATCCCTGTTGCACCGAACGCGACAACTCCAGCCTTCCGCCCTACCCGAC
>DATMOB010000080.1:0-3654 GCA_035568455.1 Granulicella sp. | reverse complement strand
GGCTCTTGGCATCGCATGTCCTGGGAGACGCTTGCGGCTGCGCAGCAACTCGCAGCTCAGACCGGTCAGACCGTGTCTGCTGCAGTGGTTGGTCAAGCCGGGGAACTCGCCGGCAAGAAGCTCGATCGCACCTATACCATCCAGCACGAACTGCTTGCCCCCTACACCGCGGATGGATTCACGGTCGCGTTGGAACAATTGATTCGCAAGATCGCGCCGTCCATCGTTCTCTTTCCTCACACTTACCAGGTTCGAGACTTTGCGCCGAAGCTCGCCACCCGGTTCAATCAAGTGCTAGTGAGCGATACGGTCGGTTTTCGTGTGGAATCGGGCGCGCCCATTTTCGTGCGCCAGCTTTTTCAAGGCAAATTAAACGCTGACGTGAAACTCGGGGGCGGAGAACCGCACTTTGCATCCATACAAGCCGGCGCGTTTCGAGCAGATCAGGCAGAAGCCGGCACATCACAGGTGGAACCATTCGCGCCGGAGCTGACCGCCGGCATCATTCGAGCCAAACCGCAGGAGCCTTTCCGCGAATCGGCCCGCGCGGTGGATTTGACGTCGGCGGACATCATCGTATCCGTGGGGCGTGGCATTAAAGAGAAGGACAACATTCCAGTGGTCGAAGAGCTGGCCAAAGCCCTCGGCGCCGAGCTCGCAGCTTCGCGGCCCATCTGCGATAACGGCTGGCTTCCCATGGAGCGCCAGGTCGGCAGCTCCGGCCAAACGGTCGCGCCCAAGATGTACCTGGCGGTCGGCATCTCCGGCGCCATCCAGCATCTGGTCGGCATGAAGGGCTCCAAGTCCGTCATTGCGATCAATAAAGACGAGAACGCCCCGATCTTTGAGGTAGCCGACTACGGGGTCGTCGGCGACATGTTCGAGATCGTCCCCGAACTCACCAAAGCCATCCTCGCCGCCAAGTCCTAGCCGGCTCCGGTACCCCTGAGAAAAGCAAGTCGTCTCAATCGATTACCGTTTTTTGATCGCTTGGGTGCAAGATAGAAGTGAGTCCCTCCGTCCGTTCCATCGAATCGGCGGCCTCTGCATCTAATAAATAAGATGTCTTCTACGCTGCCCCTCATCTCGATCGACCCTCCTGCGACTCTTTTCGCAGGCCAGCAGGCGGCCGCGCCACCTCAGCAAGGACGTCTCCGCGACAGCCACGGCCGTGCGATTACCGACCTGCGTATCTCCGTCACCGATCGCTGCAACTACAAGTGTGTCTACTGCCGCACCGGCAACGAGGGCGCCCAGTTCACCGAACTGCCCATCGAAGACTACCTGCGCATGATCCGCGCCTTCGTCGCCCTCGGCATCGAAAAGGTCCGGCTCACCGGCGGCGAGCCGCTGCTCCGCTCCGGCCTGGTCGAGATGGTCCAGGAGCTGTCGCGGATGCGCACCGCCTACGACCACGACGGCGCAGAGATCGTCCCCGGCGACCCGTCCGCGCAGCCGCTCGACATCGCCCTCACCACCAACGGCCATCTGCTCGAGAAGCTGGCCGTTCCCCTGAAGACCGCCGGACTCAGCCGCATCACCGTCAGCATGGATGCGGTCGATCCCGAGACCTTCACCCGCATCACCCGCGTTCCCCGCAGCTTCGAGCGTGTCCTCGCCGGCATCAGCGCCGCTCGCGAGGCCGGTCTCGGCCCCGTCAAGGTCAACTGCGTCCTGTTGCGCGGCTTCAACGACAATCAGATCGAGCAGTTCGCCGAGTTCAGCCGCCGCGAAAACGTCATCGTCCGCTTCATCGAGTGGATGCCGCTCGAAGAGGACCGCAGCTGGAAGCCTGAGACCGTCGTCACCCTGGACGAGATCGTCACCCGGCTCAACGCCTACCGTCCCCTGGTCAATCTCGCGCCCAACGCTCCCAGCGAGACCGCCCGCCGCTACACCTTCGACGACGGCCTGGGGGAGATCGGCATCATCGCCCCGGTCTCGCACCCCTTTTGCGGCCACTGCAGCCGCGTCCGCCTCACCTCCGACGGCAAGATCCGCACCTGCCTCTTCTCGCAGAGCGACCACGATCTATACGGAGTCCTGCGCCGGGGCGGAAGCGACGCCGACCTGCACGCCTACATTCGCCGTGTCGTGCTGCGCAAGGAGGCGCGCCACCACATCGGCGAGCCCGGATTCCGCAAACCGTCACGCAACATGGTGCATATCGGCGGTTAACCCCGAATAATCATGGCTTTCTCACGCTGCGGGGTCAAAGTACACTTATTCTGTAGTCAACTGGTGTAATCGCCCGGCCTGCATCTCGCTGCGCAGTCGCTTCGACACCGGGCCGGTCTTTGCCCTTTCGTCGTTTGAAGTGCGGTTCGTCTCCATCTCGGGAAGGAAGAGGTAAGGCTCCAGTGAGAGGCTTTCTCGGCGGTAAGCGGCAGCACTACGAGGCGATCGACAGCCACCAGATGGATCATCTGCGGGTCTTTCACGACGTCGCGCGCACGCTCACCTCCACCCTCGAACTCGATCAGGTCCTGGGCACCATCATGAACAAGATGGCCGACTTCTTCGGACCCGAGCGCTGGTCGCTGATGATGGTCGACGAGTACAGTAACGATCTCTACTACGCCATCGCTGTGGGCGAGAACGAACACACCCTCAAGGGGCTGCGCGTTCCCCTCGGCGAGGGAGTGGCCGGCTGGGTCGCCGCCACCGGCAACGCTCTTGTGGTCCCCGATGTCGCGCTCGACCCGCACTGGAGAAACTTCACCAGCCATCATCCCGAGCTGAACATCCAGTCCATCGCCTGCCTTCCGGTGCGTGCCAACAACCGCACCCTCGGCGTCATCCAGCTGCTGAACAGCAAGCTCGACCTGATGAGCGAGTTCTCCATCTCGTTCCTGCGCATCCTCTGCGACTACGCCGCCATCGCCATCCAGAATGCGCGCTCGATGAAGCTCATCCAGGAGCTCACCATCACCGACGACTGCACCGGCCTGTTCAACGCCCGCCATCTCTATAGCCTGCTCGACGAGCAGGTGCAGATCGCCGGCGGCATCGAGAGCGCCCAGCCGCGGATGCAGTTTAGCCTGCTGTTCGTCGATCTCGACCGCTTCAAGAGCGTTAACGATACCCACGGCCATCTCATCGGCAGCCATCTGCTGGCCGAGGTCGGCGGCGTGCTCAAGCGCTGCATCGGTCCGGAGAACGCCGCCTTCCGCTACGGTGGAGACGAGTTCGTCGTGTTGTTGCCGGGCATGGGCAAGGACGCTGCCATGGCGACCACTGTCGAGCTCTGCCAGCGGCTGCGCAGCGCCCGCTTTCTCGAGAGCAAGGGCCTGGCGCTCAGCGTCTCCGGCAGCTTCGGGCTGGCCACCTTCCCCGAGGACGGCAACTCCGTCCACGCCATCCTCCGCTCCGCCGACAAGATGATGTACGAGGTCAAGAACTCCACTCGCGACAACATCGCCGTTGCCGGTCGCGGCCTGATCATGCCCCCTTCCACGGTACAGACCATCAACCGCTCCCGGTCAGCGAGTGTGGTGAGTTTTAAGGCTGCACTTTGACATCCTCCCCTCCCTAAAGGAAGGGGATTCCTACGATGGCCGCCTAGCGGCCATTTCGGTGGGTTCTTGCTGCTGACGGCTTACCTCGCCATTCACTTCACAGGCTAACCGGGCGTGTCCCGCCCTTAGAACATTG
>DATMOB010000079.1:0-48713 GCA_035568455.1 Granulicella sp. | reverse complement strand
GCATTTGTGGATCAGCTGATCAGATGGTGTTGCATCGACCGGTTGAACTGGCAGTCGTGTTCGGACGGCAATTCAGACGAGTGCGCGACCGGCTCCGATCTGAAATAAGCAGCCGGAATCCTGACAAATATTATAGATTCAGGGGCCGGTAGCCTTCCCTACAACTTTAGCTTTTTACTTTCGCAGTAAAGAAGTTGGCATTGGTATGTTCGTTACACTATGACTCTCTGTGTCGGGTATGGGTCGCAGCGCCGCTGGCTAATTTGCTCCTTCCTAGCGGCAGAATGGCCAGCGCATCCTGGTCAATATTGACCAGCTTTCGGACGTCAGGAACCTCATACTGATAAGGGTGGCTCTCCCGACGAGTGATCAGCGTCGCCGATCAGGGCGCCGATGAATCGAGGCTTCCAATGTCTGGGAGACTGATGGTGGCGCTCCTTGTCGTCTGGGAACTGCAACGGTTTGGGTGCGCACAAAATTCAGGCGTACCCGCCTCAGTCGCAAATGCTCCATTCACCACGCAGCAAGTCGTAGAGAACCTGGTTGGGAGGAATCTCGAGCGCGCCCAAGCGCTGCGTGCTTACCGTGGGACACGAATCTACCGAGTGGAATACCAGGGTTTTCCAGAGGCACGCGACGCGGAGATGATCGTCGACGTTCAGTACCGAGCGCCCGGAACGAAAGAGTTCACCATCCGGTCTGCGACCGGATCCAGACTAATCATCGACAAGGTATTCAAAAAGCTGCTGGAGGCTGAACAGGAGGCTCTCGCCGCAGAGGCCCAAAGGCGCGCCGCCCTCAACAGCGACAACTATGATTTCACCATGCTCACGTACGAAAGCACTCCCTCCGGTTCAGTGTACGTGTTGAAAGCGGAGCCCAAAACAAAGAACAAGTTTCTCTACCGCGGCCGAGTCTGGGTGGATGGAGAAGACTTTGCTGTAGTCCGGTTAGTGGCAGAGCCTGCAAAGAACCCTTCCTTCTGGACGAAGAATAGCGAACTCGAACAGCTGTACGTGAAAGTGAGTGATTTCTGGCTTCCGGCACGCAACCATAGCATCTCCTCGATCCGGCTGGGCGGGCGTGCCGAGTTGACGATTCAGTACACCAACTACCAGATCACGACAGCGGATCCGGTCGGCCACTTATCGGCGATGAAACCGACTCGGTCGGCGGACGGTGACCATTTGAAACGCGCAGGCGATTACCGCTAGTATGCTTCGTCTTACTAAGCGCCTCGTTCTGTGAGAATTGGAAAATGAGGACCTCCCACCGCTGCGCAAACAGTGTACAGACGTCACGAACGGTCCTCTTCGGAGGGCCATCCTTTTTGTTATCAGAGTGTGCTTAATTGAACATCTTTTTGGACAAAGCTCTTGTACGTTGGAGATTCTCCCCGGAAAGAGGCCGCACGATGGCTCTCACACTTCCACCTTTTTTCCCACACAGACGGAATAGAGATGGTTCTTTCGATTCTATTTGTCTGAAATGTTTGCTCACGATTGCAAACGCGAGAAACGAAGCCGATCTGGAAAAGCACGAAAAGTATCACGTCTGTAATTCCTCCATTCTTTCTCAACGAGCTTTCGACCGCGCTCACGAAAATGGTAGGTACTCCGCATGAAATATGTCGCAGATTATGTTGTCAGCAGGATGATCGCTTAGGGTTGGTAAACGAGGAATGAGGGGGAGCGACTTATCGTGCGAATCGAGATGCCGTCCGAATCAACGATCCCGAAATCCCCTTAAGCGTGTGTTGCACTGCCATCTCTGTTGCGAGCAACTGAATCCCGGAATTGTAGGTTGGATAGGGGTGGATAGTGCTCGCGAGGTCGCTGACCTTAAGCTTTTTCTGCATAGCCAGCACGATCTCCATTACGGCTTCCCCTGCGCGGTGGCCGACGATCGTTGCACCAAGGATAATCCCCGCTGGATTCGTAATGACCTTGATCATTCCGTCGCGGTCGTTGTCGCACACAGCACGGTCGACTCTGTCGATCGGCCACGTAGACACAACGGCGTCCGGGTGGGCGGCGAACGCCTGAGCCGATGTCATTCCTACCTGCGCGATCTCCGGATCCGTAAAGGTGACACGTGGCGTGAAGGTGGGAACGCCTGCGTTGCTCCCCGGCAGCAAGGCATTGCGTGCGGCTTGAAACCCCTGCCATCCGGCAAGGTGCGAGAACTGCTCGCCGCCCAGCACATCGCCCGCAGCATAAATCGTGCTGGTGGATGTTTGAAGTTTACGGTTTACCTGTATTCCTTGGTGGGAGTATGTGATGCCAGCAGCTTCGAGATTCAGGCCGTCAAGCGTGGGCTTCCGTCCCGCGGCCACAAAAAGCAGGTCGCATTCGACTTGTTGTTGCTGCGAGTGCACCCTCGTACGGTTGCCGGATCGAGCGACGGAAACAGCTCTCTCCGGCACAATGCGAAGCCCTTCGCGCTGCAGCACGCGTAGCAGGATTTCGCCGGCATCGGGCTCCTCTTTGGGCAGCAATCGCTCCGCGAAGATCGTGACCTGGGTGCCAAGCCGCTGATAGGCCTGAGCCACTTCGACGCCGACGGGACCGCCGCCAATGACCACCATCGAGGCGGGGAGGCGGTCATTCTCGAATATCTGGCGATAGGTTGAGAACGAGACATCGCTGAGCCCCGGCAGCGATGGAAGCACCGGCTCCGCTCCAGTCGCGATGAGGATCTTCTTTGCGGTGATCCGCTGCGCCGCGACGGTCAGGGTGTGCGGATCGACGAAGCTGACCGGCCCCAGAAGAATGTCCATGCCCTTTTGCTGCAAAGCTTCCGGGGTCGTGCCCTTGTATATCTGCTGGATCGTGGACCGGAGGTATTCGCTGACCTGCACCATGTCCACGATGGGAGGCTGCGATTGAATGCCGAAGGCCGATGCGGTGCGTAGGTCGTGTGCGACCTTGGCGACCTTCAAGAGGGACTTGCTGGGAACGCAGCCCGACCAGGTGCAGTCTCCACCGATGCGGTCTCGCTCTAGCAGAGCGACACGCGCTCCGAGTTTCACCGCAAAATCAGCCGCGATCAGGCCAACCGAACCTGCACCGATGATGGCGAAATCATACCGTTCCGTACTCATGCTTTACGTACCGCGCTTTCTGATTTGAGGTTAGGAACCCAATGGAGGAAGATCAGCGCCGCCATAGCCACGAAGACAGTTCCATAAAGGAGCCCATCAATGGAATAGTGCTCGCCGAGAACCCCCGCGAGAAGTGAACCGACGATGGCTCCGACGCTGAGGAGTACGGAATAGATACCCATCGCCGCACCTCTGCCCGACTGCACAGGAAGAGTCCCTGCCAGCCATGCGAGGGCTGCCGGTGTGAATCCGCTTTCCACCATGATGAGCAGAGCGGTAATGACTCCGATGCCCCAGCGCTCGAGCACCGACTGACCGCCGGAATGGTTGAGCAGATAGATACCTGCACAAACCGGAAGCATCGCTCCAAGCGTGATCCTCATTGCAGTTGGCAAACGCATGTGGGGCAGGACAAGGCTCCATACCGTGACACCGAGACCGAACACGATGGAGTATCCAAAGAGCAGCCAGCCTACGCTCGCGGGACTGGAGGCATAAATTCCAGCGAGGTATTGAGCCTTGGTGGAGCGTTCGGTCAGCAGAAACGGAAGTGTTGGTCCGAGCCAAAGCCCGACCACCGAGTTGACGCAAAGCCAGACCGGAGCAAGCTGGCGTATCGATGGCAGACGCAGAACTTGCTTGAGGTCTTCGAATGGACTTGCCAGATGTCTCGCGGAGCTGCCGGAGATGCTGCTGAAAAGGATCGCAGCACAGGCCAGGTAGACCACAGCGACGACGGTGAATGCCTCCGCATGGAGAGCCCGGAAAAGCTGTGCCGCGACAACGCCTCCCAAGGCCAAGCCCGTCAGAAGAGTCAACTCGAAGTAGCTCATTGCCCGGACACGTAGCGCGGGGCGATCCTCGGTCGCATCCGTCAGGTATGCGAGGAGTGCCGGCACGATGGCCGCAGCTCCAATGCCTTCGAGCAGCCTGCTAAGGAAGAAAATGGACGTCGATCCCGACACGGCGAAGAGGAATGCGGCAATGGCACCAACGATGGCGCCGCCCGTCATCAACCATCGCGGCTCCATGGTATCTGAGGCAACTCCCATTGGGATTGAGGCGAACAACTCGGCGGCGAAGGACACCGCACTGAGTGTCCCGACCAATCCCGCGCTCAGGTGGGCCCCGTGGTTATTGAGGCTCGCCAGGTACAGCCCAATGAGAATGCCGCTTGTGCCGCTCGCAATCCTCAATAGAGCATGTGCTGAGATTACCCAGGAAAGATTGGCGTGAGGCTGCAACTCTTCGCCGGTATCGTCCGAACGCGAGGGAGTGCCAACCATTCGCGGGCCAGGATCGGCCTCAAGTTGCTTCAAAGTCTGCCTATTCACAAGCAAAGTCTCTGGCGGTCATCTTGTCGACGGCCCACTTGGGAAAACAGCCCCTCCACTGAGAATAGTCCAGAACCAAAGATCAGAATCATCCGCGATCCAAGAGAGACTGCATGTGACGCGTTGGATGCATCCAGATGCACACATTCCGCTATCTGGTGCACCTTGCAACCGTCCGTCTTGCCGACGGAAGGGTTTGGAGCGTAGAACCAAAAGAGAGGCTGAAACAGGATGAGCGATTTTCCCTCAGGGAGTGGTCAGACGTTGGTGGCTGAACCCTCACCACAGAAGAAAGACGCCGATTACGTCTTTTATGAGCTGACCCGGAGCATCTGTCCCGAGTGCCGCAAGGTGATCGACGCGAAGATCCTGCTGCGGGACAACAAGGTGTACATGGCGAAGCGCTGTCCGGAACATGGGCCGTTCGAGGCGCTCGTGTATGGCGACGCCGAGATGTACTTGAGCTTCAGCAAGTACAACAAGCCCGGCACGATCCCGCTCGCCTTCGGCACGGAGATCAAGGATGGCTGTCCGCTCGACTGCGGCCTCTGTCCGGACCACCAGCAGCACGCCTGCCTCGGCATCATCGAGGTCAACAGTAACTGCAATATGCACTGCCCGCTTTGCTTCGCGTCAGCCCGTCCGGGCTTCAGCCTCACTATGGAAGAGGTGGAGGCGATGCTTGACGACTTCATCTGCACAGAAGGGGCGCCCGAGGTCATCCAGTTTTCAGGCGGCGAGCCCACGATTCATCCGCAGATCATGGACTTCGTCCGTGCCGCAAAGGACCGTGGCATTCCGTTCACGATGATCAACACCAACGGCAAGCGCATCGCGCACGATGATCGCTTCCTGGCGGAGCTGAATGAAGTTCGTCCGTCGCTCTACTTTCAGTTCGACGGCTTCGACTCCGAGACCTACCGCATCATCCGGGGTGAACCGGACATCCTCGCTGAGAAGCTTCTTGCGCTTGATCGGCTTGCGGCCATGGGCCTGAGTGTGACGCTGGTTCCCGCGATCGAACGTGGCGTCAACGAGCACGAGATCGGGAAGATCGTCGACTTCGCTATCAATCATCCTGCGGTGCGCGGCATCAACTTCCAGCCCGCCTTCCACGTTGGGCGGCATATGCAACACGATCCGATGCAGCGCATCACCATTCCTGACATCGTGAAGATGATCGAAGAGCAGACCGACAAAAAGTTCCTCACATCGGACTTTATTCCCGTACCCTGCTGCTTCCCCACATGCAACTCCGTCACCTACGCCTTCATCGAAGGCGAACAGGTTACGCCGCTGTCGCGCATCGTCAATGTCTATGAGTACCTCGACTACATCACCAACCGGGTCATGCCGGACTTCAGTCTCGAGATCAAGAAGGCGCTCGAAGGGCTCTGGTCTTCGTCCTCGGTCTCGGGCTCTCAGAAGTCCGCGGAGCAGTTCTCGGTTTCGTGCCAGGCCTGCGGTCTTCCCGAGAGCCTGACTGTCGGCGACATCGCGCAAAACATGCTGATGATTATGCTGACGGACTTCATGGACCCTTGGACCTTCAACCAGAAGAACCTGATGAAGTGCTGCAAGGAGTTCCTCCTGCCGGGAGGCAAGCAGGTTCCCTTCTGCTCCTATAACACCATCGGCTACCGCGAACAGGCGCGGGCGCAGTTGGAGGCGATGGAGCCGGAACGCCGCCGTTCAAGGCACGAGAACTCGCCCTATGTCGTCAAGCCGATTGCGTTCGACATGACCTCGAAGCCGCATCCCCGCTTGACCTCCATCGAGGTGCCGCCCTCCCATGAGTGAACCCGTCCGAAACGACTCCGCAGGCATCAAGCAGTGCTGCGCCAATGTATACGGGAGCGACGCGGCCAAGTATCTCCTCGGCGATAGTTTTCATCCAGGCGGATTGCGACTCACCGAAGAGCTCGTCTCTCTGCTGGCCTTGAGTCCGGCCACGGTCGTGCTCGATGTTGCCTCTGGAAGGGGAACATCCGCGCTCTTTCTTGCAGAGAAGTTTGGCTGCCGCGTGATCGGAGTCGATCTCAGCGAGCAGAACATCCTGGACGCGAGCGCCGCGGCCGCGGCACTCGGTCTCAGCAGCTTGGTGGAGTTTCGTCTCGCGGATGCCGAAGCGTTACCGTTCGATGCCGCCTCGTTCGATGCCGTCCTCTGCGAATGCGCCTTCTGCACCTTTCCCAGCAAGCAGACAGCGGCCTCTGAGTTCGAGCGCGTCCTCAAGCCAGGAGGACGGGTCGGGATCAGCGACATCACCAAGGACGGCACGGCCCTTCCTGCACTGGAGGGACTGCTCGCATGGATTGCCTGCATCGGCGACGCCCAGCCACTCCAAAGCTACGCCGAGTGGCTTGCTGCCACGGGGCTGCACCTCATCCACGTGGAGCCCAGGAGCCACTACCTGCAGGAGATGGTTCAGGGCATACGCAGTAAACTCCTGATGGCCGAGATCATGATTGGCATCAAGAAGCTCGAGCTTCCAGGCTTGGATCTAAGCCAAGCCAAAACATTCTCCAAGGCCGCCCAGGAAGCCATTGCTTCCAACCACCTCGGATATGGGATTATCGTCGCCGCGAAGGACAGAGCGAAGTAGTCTGCGACGCAGGTAATCCTTTGCCTAGCTCCGCCGGGCGGATCACAGGCACAACCCGCACCTTACTTCCCTTCGCTAGGCCGTCAAGGCTCGCTCGATTTGGCAGTTCAGCAGTAAGGTGAATACGACAGTGCTCAGTGTTTCGCGGGCTCCCTCTACGCTCTCGCGGGTGGAGTTAACATCATTCCGGGGAGAAAATGCACATGCGAAAGTCTGGCCTACCTCCGGTCGTGGACAAGAATACGGAAATCCTCATCTTGGGGACACTGCCGAGCGACACTTCCCTTAAGACCGGGCAATATTACGCAAACCCCGGCAACGACTTTTGGAAGCTTATAGGGGCGGCGTTACCCCAGACCGTTGATGGACTGTCGTATAAGGACAAGCTTGAGTTGTTGAAGGTTAATCGCGTCGGGCTTTGGGACGCCTATCACGCATGCTTCCGTCCCGGCAGCATGGACAAGGACATAACAGAGAAAGAACCGAACGACTTCACCGCTCTGAAGGGCGCAGCTCCAAATCTGAGGCTGGTCTGTTTCAACGGTCAGGGGGCAGCAGAACCCGAAGTATCGCTGATTCGCCTCGGATACCAAACCCGGCATTTGCCTTCGTCTAGTGGAGCCAACCGCAGAGACCAAGGCGGACGGCTAATGCTCTGGAAGGCAGCGATTCGCCCCGGCGCAGAGAGTTGGGGAGAGCGACAGTAACCCTTGCCATTACTGCATACGTTAAGGAATGGGTGGATAACCTCTTCGACAGCCAGGGAGCAGGATGCCAAAACGCAGCGCGGGTCTAATCATGTATCGATGGACAAAGGACGAACTCGAGGTGTTCCTCGTTCATCCCGGTGGACCGCTCTGGGCCAAGAAGGATCGGGGCGCGTGGACCCTTCCGAAGGGCGAGTACGAATCCGACGAAGATCCACTCGTCGCAGCGCAGCGCGAGTTTCATGAGGAGACTGGATTCATTGCGTCCGGAACCTTTGTTGAGATTGGTTCCGTGCGCCAAAAGAGCGGGAAGGTCGTCATGGCGTGGGCTTTTGAGGGAGACTGTGATCCCGCCAGACTTGTGAGTAACACATGCACGATCGAATGGCCTCCGCGTTCTGGGAAACGGATCGAGATTCCTGAAGTCGACCGAGGCCAATGGTATGGATTAGCAGAAGCCCGTACGTACATTCGCGAGGAACAGTGCCAACTCCTGGATACTCTTGTCGATCAGCTTCCGATCAGGCGTAGTTGACCGCTCGAGCCGCTACGGCGGCCAGCCCAACAATCATTGCAAGTCAAGATCCTCCCCATGTTCCTCGACAAAGAGAGGCGGAACCAGGTCCTCGACTGTTTGAAAGTTACTGAGGCCAACCCCAACCAAACGGAAGAGCTGCTCTGGTCCCACCGCAACCCGTTCTCGGAGCCTGAGTGCGATACGCGCAAGTTCATCGCAGGATGAAGGAGGAGTTGGAGGCGTGAGACTTCGCGTAAGGCTATTGAACTCTTTCGTCTTGAGCTTCAGAACCACTGTCCTCGCCGCCCGCTCATTGCCGTGCGACGATTTCCAAACCTTCTCGGCCAGACGTCGGATCTGTGGCTCAGTGTCCGCCAACCGAATGTCTTCGGGAAAGGTGTCTTCGGCAGAGATGGACTTGCTGACACGGTTCGGGACGACTGGATTGTGGTCGATACCGCGGGCCAGGTGGTAGAGGCGCAGGCCGTAGCTCCCGAAGTGCCCTTCAAGTGTGGAGAGTTCGAGAGCATAGAGATCGCCGACCGTAGCGATTCCAACTGCCTTCATGCGGCTCTCTGTGACCTGCCCCACTCCAGGGATACGCCCCACGGGCAACGGGAGAAGAAAGCTCTGTACTTCGCGCGGCTGAATGACGAACAGGCCGTCGGGTTTCTTCCAGTCAGACGCGATCTTCGCGAGAAACTTGTTGGGTGCCACGCCAGCGGATGCCGTGAGGTTCAACTCTTCGCGTATCTGCGCACGGATCGTCTTCGCAACGCGCGTCGCTGTCGCAAGCTGCAACTTGTTCTGGGTCACGTCCAAATAGGCTTCGTCGAGAGATAGTGGTTCAATCAGGTCCGTATGCCGTTGGAATATCTCGCGTACTGCAGACGAAGTAGCTTTGTAACGCACGAAGTCTGGAGGAATGAAGATCGCGTCCGGGCACAGGCGCTCAGCTCGCACCGCTGGCATCGCAGAGTGAATGCCATAACGCCGGGCCTCATACGATGCGGCGCAGACCACCGACCGCTTGCCGCGCCACGCGACCACAACCGGCTTCCCGCGAAGCTCTGGATTGTCTCGCTGTTCCACCGAGGCGTAGAAGGCGTCCATGTCGACATGAACGATCTTGCGCAGCGGAACCGAGTTATTCTCGGCGACTACGTGTTGGGTATCGGATGCTGTCATGGTTCTGCAGGCACTGCAGGCGACTCTTTGCCACACCGGAGGAGGTGAGTCTTGAGGACGTCTGGTCAGCGAAGTAACCTCGCATCCATTCAACCACATTCGCCCCTTGTTCGCCTGTGGGATCGGAGCGAATCAGCAAATCGAGCAGCTTCAACCGGGGCTGCCCTCCCCGCTTACCAGCCGTCCAAGCCCCTTGCCCAGTGAAGATCAGGCAACATCCTCCGGGAGTGTTCCCCGGCATAAAATGTGCCCAGTGGCAGATACATATGTAAGACGCAACCACACTCAAGTCAGAGCTTCATTGCCGAAGGCCAAACTGTCACCCAGCCCGGCATTGGGAGGCAACACCGCGACCGCGGTTGCTCCTCGAAATCGATCAAGTCAGCCGAATCTGATCCTGGGCATATGCTGCATGAGTCTCTTGATCGTGGGCATGGACGTGACCATCGTCAACGTCGCGTTGCCTGCCATCCAACAGAATCTCCACGCCTCCTTCGCAGGGCTGCAATGGATCCTCGACGCATACACGCTCGTAGTCGCGAGCCTGCTCATGCTCTCGGGCTCCATGTCGGATCGTTTCGGGCGGCGTCGTGTATTTCAGATCGGCCTGGGTCTCTTCAGCGTGGGATCGGTGCTCTGCAGTGTGGCGCAAAGCATCGGACAGCTGGTAGCCTTCCGCGCCGTTCAGGGGCTGGGCGCCTCCATGCTGAATCCGGTCGCTCTGTCGATCATCGCCAACGCGTTCCAGGAACCAAAGGCGCGGGCGCGGGCTGTCGGTGTTTGGGGCGCTGTCGCTGGCCTGTCGCTGGCGATTGGTCCGCTGATCGGCGGCGCGTTGACGCAGGCGGTGGGGTGGCGATCGATCTTCTGGATCAAGCTTCCCATCGGTCTCGCAGCGGCGCTCCTGGCAGCGAGGTTCATCCCTGAGTCCAAAGCACCGCGAGCCCGCGCCTTCGATCCGATCGGGCAACTGCTGGTGCTCGTTGGCCTGGCGTCGCTTACCACTGCGGTGATTGAGGGGCCGCGTGGCGGCTGGACGTCCGGGTTCATCCTCGGCTCGTTCGCCATCGCAGCTGCTGCCTGGACGATGTTCCTCTTGTATGAACCTCGGCGCAAAGATCCCTTAATTGACCTTCGCTTCTTCCATAGCGTCCCGTTCAGCAGTGCGACCCTTCTCGCCCTGTGCGCCTTCGCCTCGTTCTCTGGGTTTCTCTTTCTGAATGCGCTCTATCTGCAACAGGCACGCGGGTTCTCTGCCTTTCGCTCTGGGCTTTTCACACTGCCTCTGGCGGTCATGATGACGGTTTGCGCTCCTCTTTCCGGCCGTCTGGTGGGGGCTCACGGCACGCGTCCTTCACTGCTGGCTGCGGGTGCTGGTTTTCTGCTGAGCACCTTAATGCTCACGCACCTGAGTCTCAATACTCCAGTTTCCCTGTTGATGCTTGCCTACGCATTGTTTGGGCTTGGACTCGGGATGGTCAACCCGGCGATCACCAATAGTGCCGTCGCAGGCATGCCCTTATCGCAAGTGGGGGTGGCTGCAGCGATCGCATCCACGGGACGACAAGTGGGAGCAGCTTTGGGCGTGGCGGTCGCTGGCACAGTCGCCGCAAGCCATGCAACGGAGACGGTCTTCGCGCAGGCGACGCACGCTATCTGGTGGATCATGACAGGGTGCGGTGTGATCGTCCTACTGCTCGGTTGGCTATCGAATACGATCTGGGCGCAGGCCAGCACGGAGCGGGTGGCACACCTCTTCGACGGCCAACAACGATGACCGCGAGGTCGGGGCTTCGTCGCAGCCGATATCGCAGGGTGCTGATCCCCAACCAGAGGACCGATAGGACCGCATGATCGAGCGAAACCCACTTCTGAAAGCCACCTGGGTCCCCTGGGGTGCCTCCTTCCTTTGAGGCCCTCGGTATTGACGCCGGAAAGGGGCTCAAACCCTTGGCAATAGCTCTGACAAGAGAGTCCGCAAGGGCATCACATCTGTCTTTGCGTCTAGCTTGAAGGTGTCATCCCCTGGGTAGAGCACGATCTGGCGCACCGCCTTGATGTCTTCGCAGCCGATATAGAAACCTCTGCTTGGCTTCGGGTCTCCCAGCGAGCGCTTGATCTCGATTGCCCATCGCTCATTTGGCGTGGTCTCCAGAACCAGATCAATCTCGGCTCCGACAGCGGTGCGGTAGAACCATGCCCGTGTGGTTGCAGGCACGCTGCTCAATATATTTTCGATGAGCATCCCTTCCCAGCTCGCCCCGACTACGGGATGCCCCAGCAACGTCTCCTGATCGCGGATACCGAGGAGCGTATGAAGCAGCCCGCTATCCCGCACATAAACCTTTGGCGAGCGGACGAGGCGCTTCCCGGCGTTTGTGGTCCAGGGCTGCAAGCGACGGACGAGCAGAAGATCGACCATGACGTCGAGGTACCGCGCGACGGTCTGGCCACTGATACCCAGACCCGCTGCCAACTGAGCCCCATTCAGCATTTGGCCCTGGTTGTGGGCCAACATCTGCCAGAAGCGATGCAGCGTCTCAGCCGGAATACGCGGGCCCAACGAAGGGACATCCCGTTCAAGATACGTCTGGATGAAGGCTGCTCGCCACTCGAAACTTCCAGACTCCGTCTCGTCAAGAAAGCTGTCCGGAAACCCACCACGCACCCAAAGAGAATGGCTTGCATTGGGCGCAACACCCCTGACCTCGCCTTCCAGGAAAGGCGTCAGCTCCATATAGGAGATTCGACCTGCCAACGTTTCGGCCGATTGCTGCAGGAGATCAATAGAAGCCGACCCGACCAACAGAAACTGTCCAGTACGCTTCCCTTTTCGGCGCCGCTGGTCGATCAGGCCACGAAGGGTTTGAAAGATTCCCGGCAGGCGATGAATCTCATCCAGGATGACCAGCCGACCCTCGTAGGCAGAAAGCTACAACTCGGGATCCGCCAGCTTGGCTCGATCCGAGGGAAGTTCAAGGTCGAGGTAGAGCGGCGACATCCTGCCCTCGCCGGTGAGACTCAGAGCGAGCGTCGTCTTGCCCACCTGGCGGGACCAAGTACCGCGACTGCAGGAAACCGGGACAGAAGCTCGACGAGTCGGGTCTTGGCTGCACGCTGAATCATATTGCAATTTTTCCACGATATGGCAGAAATGCGATATTAAACGGAGTTCATCGCCTTCCCGGTCGGTGGACACGCTCCTGCGGCCCCCTCCGGCGCGAGGACATCAACCGCCGGTGGATCCAGTGGATCGGCCGCTACCTGCCCTCGGAACCCCACCCACCGCCGCGGCGCAGTAAAGCCGCAGCAATTCAATAGAAAAGGGGAGACATCTGTCTCCCCTCCTTCTTGCCGGCGGCCAGCGGCGACCATCACCGAGGACGCGAAGATCAGATTCTTTGCGGACGACCGGACGTTCATTCCAATCGTGACTGCGGTGAACACCGGACAGATGAACACCGCTCCACCGCAGTCGCAGTATGCCGCGTCCTTCAACAAGTTCTTAGGGAAGATATGCCTGATTTTAGCCGTCTGACGATCCGCGATGTGAAGAGCACATTGGGCATAAGTTCGCGATTTCAAGTCGTTAGCAACGAAGCTGGACAACTCAAAGACGGCGTGATTAGTGTGGTGGATAGTCGCCCCTCGCGAGAAAACTGGCAGCTCTTGCCCTCGTGTCCATCCATACATGCTCTGGCCGCTTCGTGCTTGCTCCCCGGTCAGAGGGAAGGCATCCTCGGCGTGTATCCCTCTATCGTAACCACTTTTATGGTTACTTAAAGTGCGAATCTATGTAACTATAGAGTCCGTTACTTCACGACTTCCATGGCCTTCATCGGGCAGCGTCCGCGCAGGTTCCATCGGGACCGTTTTAAACGTGCGCCTGATCGGTCGCAAATCACGACGTTTTATGTACGAGGGGACAACCTGTGAAACGATACGCACGGTGTATTTGGCTGTCTTTATGCTTGCTTCTACTGCTGTCGAGCGGAGCAAGCGCACAACAGGTGGAGACCTCGCTGCCGCTCTCGCAGCGATTCACGATCAATCTAGCGGCCGGCGTGCCGGAGTACATCGGCAACGCCGCCTCCGCCTCCAACGCGCCACAAAGCCAGTGGTGGTTCGAGAATACGAACAACTCGACCACGTACTCCTCCCCCGGTTTTGTGGAGAGCACGGACCGCGCCGCAAGCTGGCAGCAGGTCGGCTTGCCCTACGACGCGAACATACCGCGCACCTTCATCAACCAGACCTCCGGCGGCGGCGAGGGCTCTCTCAATGGCCAGGAAAACTGGTACCGTCTGCACTTCAAGGTCGATCCAACGTACGCGGGCCAGAAGTTCATGCTCGATCTCGAAGGCACGCACACCGGCGTTCAGGTCTTCATCAATGGCACCTTGCTGCCTGGCATCAGCGCAGTTGCTCCCGACGCGCAGGCAACGCACGTGGTCGGTTTCGTTCCCGTCGTGGTGGACCTCACGCCCTATCTGCATACCGACGGCGCGACCGATAACGTGATTGCCGTCGATGTCTCCAGAGGAGATCCCTGGTTCGAGGAGCCCGGATTCTCCGGCGCCTTCCGTTTCGGTCAGGCCATGGCCGGTCTGTTCCGCAATGTCTATCTATATGTAACCAATTCCGTACATATTCCCATCAACGTCTACTCCAACCAGAGGACCTGGGGCACCTACGTGTCGACGGTATCGGAGGTTCCCGCCGCGGAGGGTACCGCGACCGCGGCCTCCGCAGTCGTCGAGGTCCAGACCAACGTCCTCAACGAGACCGCAGCGGCGCAGCAGGTTACGCTCACCACGCAGATCGTCGATGCCAACGGCAATGTGGTCGTGACGGCTCCGCCCATTACGCAATCGGTGCCGCCCATGACGCCGAGCACCTTTCCCTCGACGCCCGCACCGATGTTCCAGCAACTGATTACCGTTCCGAATCCCACGCTGTGGTATCCGAACAACTCCATCTATGGCACGCCGTATATGTACAAGGTCTACCACATCGTCAGTGTCAATGGCGTGGTGGTGGATTCGGCGCAGAGCCCGCTCGGCATCCGCACCATCACCTGGGACGCGAACTTCCCCTACTTCAACGGACACGCACAATACCTCTGGGGCGGCTCCGGACGCTACGATTACCCCGCCCTTGGATCCTCCGTTCCCGACGAGCAGGATTGGCGTGATCTCCAGCAGATCGCAGCCCAGGGAGGCAACATCTGGCGCCCCGGCCACTCCACCAGCAGCGAAGAGTTCGTGGAGGCGGCCGACGCCTACGGCATCATGATCGACCAACCCAGCGGCGACGGAGAGGGTTACTTCAACAACCCCACGGCCGACGACACCACATTGAAGGAGGAGTTGCATCGCGACATGATCATCCGCGATCGCAGTCATCCTTCCATCCTCGACTGGGAGGAGGACAACGGCGGCAACAATCCGAGCCTCGCCGCGGCGCTTGCAACCATCGAGACCTCCTGGGACTCCGTCAATCCACGTGTCCAGGCCGATCGCACCTATCTGCCCTCGTACGGCCACATGGACGAGTGTGATGGCGCTGGTTGCGAGGTCGGCAACAAACAGCAGTTCCCCAACAACCCGGCATTTGGCGCCGAGTATTGGGACAACATGGGAACCGGGCGCGGTCTCGCCTGGGACTACGAGCTCGCCTTTGCCGCTCCCTACCTGAACGATTGGAGCAACGGCAGAGCGGCCAATAGCTTTGGTATGGCGCAGTGGTACTTCGCCGACTCTCCCGGCGAAGTCGATCTCTATGCGGAGTTCCAAAATCAGCCCGCGATGGTGAACTACGTTCGCTCCCTGGGGTACTCCTCCGTGGACATGAACCGTTTCCCCCGCCTGCTCTACTACATCTATCAAGCCAACTGGGTCCCTTACTCGCTCAAGCCGGTCGTTCACCTCGCGCACCATTGGAATCGGGCGTACGAGTACACTTCGGGCACTCCTCTTCAGGAGAATGCATTCAGTAACTGTCCCTCGGTGCGCCTGTTGATCAACGGGGTTGCCAAAGATCCGGTCACCGGAGCCAACCTTGCCGATCAGACGCCCAATCCCTGGAACATCAACTCCGGCGCGGATCTGAGTCAAAACAGCACCGTCATGCCGGGCCAGGTTCATTGGATGGTCAACTGGGCGCCGGGCACTGTAACCGCCGAGTGTCTCGACATCAACGGCAACGTGGTTTCGGGCGTGAGCGACAGCCGGACGACCGCCGGAGCGGAGAACAAGATCGTCCTCAGCGTTGTTCCCGAGGTGGTCAAGCCCGACGGCACCAGCTTCCGATGGACCTCGAATGGTTCTGACGCAGCCTTCATCATGGCTCAGGTGCAGGATGCGCAAGGCAATCTTGTGCCGACCGCGGCCGATAACGTAACCTTCTCAGTGTCTGGCCCGGCCACCTACATGGGCGGCAGTCAGCAATATGTGGCCGATCCTTCATGGACAAGCTACTACCAGGATGCCTTCTCCCAAGCCAATAGCGGCGTCATCAACGGCCAGCCCTACGCCTTCTTCCACGCACCTGGCGACCCCGAGCTGAACTTCGAAGGCGGCTTGCAAAAGATCGCCCTGCGTAGCACCTTCACTCCCGGAACTGTGACCGTAACCGCAACCGCGCCCGGCCTCGTGAGTGGCGGCGTACAGCTGACCAGCATCGCGCCCATGGCGAATGCGCAATCCCAGCAAGCACAACCTCCCGTCATCATCGTGCCGCCAGTCAACACGTCGGTCACCGCTGGTTATGCCGCCACTTTCACGGTTGCGGCGAGTGGTTCCGGCACGCTCAGCTACCAATGGAATGTGAATGGAACTGAGGTTCCCGGTGCCACCGGCGCGACCTACACAACGGCGGCTACGACTCTGTCACAAAGCGGCGAAACTGTAATGGTTGCAGTTGCAAATAGCTCCGGCAGCGTTACCTCGACCCCGGTCACCCTCACCGTGCAATCGCCGGCCAACGTCGTCATCACCGCGCAGCCTGCCTCGCAGACCGTCGTGGTCGGCCAGTCGGCAACCCTGGCGGTAGCTGCGGCCGGATCGGCCACGCTCAACTACCAGTGGTTTCAGAACGGCATGCAGGTCGCATCCGGTTCGCAGAACAGCTACACCACGCCCATCCTCACGGCCGCTGGGACGCAGAGCTTCTACGTCGTCGTCAGCAATCCCCTTGGCCGGGTGCAATCCGCAACCGCTGTGCTCACCATCAACGCCCCCGTGCCGGTAAGCATCACGACCCAGCCCGCCGGAGCGATCGTCGCGGTCAACCAGCCTGTCCAGTTCACCGCTGTGGTCGCGGGTTCCGCGCCCTACAGCTACCAATGGCAGTACACTCCCGCCGGCGGCTCGCCCATCATCCTTGTCAGTAACACGCAGATCTCGAACACGATCACCTACACCATCCCCGCCATGAGCGCCTCCGATGTGGGCGCCTACACGGTGACAGTCAACAATGCCGCCAACGTTCCCGTCACCAGCGCACCCGCGCAACTGACGCTCGCACCTCCTGGGATGAACCTGGCGCTCAACATGACGGCGACCTCCAGCAGCACCCAGAACGCGTGCACCGATGGAACCACAACTCCGCCCTACTCCGGCACGGATTGCCTCGGACCGGAGAATGCGGTCGACGGCAACCTCGGCACCCGCTGGGGATCGGCGACCGCAGGCGCTCCACCCACACCCCCCGTCGCAGGGGTCGATCCCTCCTGGCTGCAGGTGGATCTCGGTTCGGTGCAGTCCTTCAACACCGTCATCATCAACTGGGAAAATGCGTACGCGACGCAGTATCAAATTCAGTACACGAACGCCGATCCTGCCACCAACCCAACCTGGAACGTAGCCTTCACGAATAACACCGGCACAGGCGGTGTGGAGACCCTCAACTTCGCTACCGTGCAGGCTCGCTACATCCGCATGTACGGCATCCAGCGTGCCACGCAGTACGGCTACTCGATCTATGAGTTCCAAGTCTACAACGTAGCGCAATGTGGCGGCCCGGCGGAGCGCTACACCGTCAACCCCTCCAACCCCTCCTTGGTCAACGACAACCTCCTTGGCCTCACCTGGACCCGCACCATCGAAACCGACACTACCCCCGGTTCGCAGTTCACCGGTGTCAATGCTGCGGCCTATTGCAGCAGCCTCAAAATGCGCATCCCCACCGAGGCCGAAGCACGCAGCATCAGCGGCATCAACAACGCCTCCTGTGCCTTCCCCGGAGTTTGGAGCACATGGACCTCAACCGTAGATCCCAATGACGCGAGCGAAACCGCGATCGTCAACTTCGACGGCAGCACCTCCTGGAACGTAACCACGAACTATCCCGGCCAGACCCTCTGCGACGCCGGTACGTCGGCGGCCCAGGCTCCTGTCATCCAGATGCAACCACAACCCACCACCGTAACCGTTGGGCAAGCGGCGACCTTCACCGTCGTTGCCACCGGGATCCCTGCGCCAACCTACCAATGGTCGGAGAACGGGACCCCAATCCCCGGTGCGACTGCAGCGACCTACATGACGCAGCCGACCGCGACCACCGACAATGGCTCCGTCTTTAGCGTCGTGCTCACGAACGCGAGTGGCACCGTAACCAGCAGCACCGCCAGGCTGACGGTCACCAACTCCACCACCACCTCGGGCGGGGGCACCACTGGAGGGGGGACCGGCACCAGCGGAAACACAGACCCCTCCGATACGGCGATCCCTGGATTTGGCACCGGACCGACGCCCACAGGACCGAATCTGGCCTTGGGCTCCGCCGCCACCTCCAGCGGTAACCAGGACGATGCTGCCTTCCCGGCGGTGAATGCCGTCGACGGCAACCTCACCACGCGTTGGTCGTCCACGTTCGTCGACCCCTCCTGGATCCAGGTCGACCTCGGCTCAGTGCAGCCCATCGGACAGGTCGTTCTGCGCTGGGAGCGTGCCTTCGGCGTTGCGTACCAGATTCAGGTCTCGACCGACGCGCAGAACTGGACCACGGCCTTCAATCAGACCAACGGCCAGGGCGGCTCCGAAAACCTCGTCTTCCCAACCGTCAACGCACGCTATGTCCGGATGTATGGAACCCAGCGTTCGTCGCAGTACGGGTATTCCCTCTGGGAGTTCGAGGTCTATGGCCCTGTCGCGCCAACGATCGTAACCCAGCCGGTCAGCCAAACGGTCGTTGCGGGTTCGATGGCGCAGTACACGGTCGTGGCCGGCGGCAATGGTCCCTTCACCTACCAGTGGTTCAACAACGGCGCAGCCATCCCCGGTGCGACCAGCGCGACCTACACGACGCCCGCACTCTGGGGCTCGGAGACCGGCAGCCGGTTCACCGTTAGCGTAAGCAATGTCGGCGGCTCTGTGACCTCCAGTCCTGCGCTCCTCACAGTTACAAATCCGACGCCCGGCGTCGCCAACCTCGCCCTGAACCAACCCGCAACCTCCAGCGGCAACGAGAACGATGGCCTCGGCCCGCAAAACGCCGTGGATGGCGACCTCACCACGCGTTGGTCCTCAGCCTTCGTCGATCCCTCCTGGATCGAGGTCGACCTGGGTTCTCCGTTACTCATCAACAAGGTCGTGCTGTACTGGCAGGCGGCCTACGGCGTGCAGTATCAGATTCAGGTGTCGAATGACTCCGTGAACTGGACCACGGCCTTCAACCAGGTCAATGGCCAGGGCGGCGTCGAGACCTTGACCTTCCCCGCCGTCATCGGCCGCTACATCCGCATGTATGGAACGCAACGGGCGACGCCGTACGGCTACTCGCTCTTCGAGTTCCAGGTCTATGGCGCCGATGTTCCCTTGATCGTCGCCCAGCCCGTGGCGCAGTCTGTAGCTGCGGGCTCCACAGCAACCTTCAGCGTGGTCGCAGGCGGGGATGGTCCCTTTACCTATCAGTGGCGACGCAACGGTGTAGCCATCGCAGGTGCCACCGCTGCCAGCTACACCACCCCAGCTCTGATGTCCAGCGACAACGGCAGCGTCTTCACCGTCGCGGTCACCAACGCAGGCGGCACCACCCTCTCCGCCTCTGCCGCCGTAACCGTCACCTCCAACACACCCACCGGGCCGAACCTGGCCCTGAACCAACCGGCGACCTCCAGTGGAAATGAAAACGCTGGATTGGGCCCGCAATACGCCGTGGATGGCGACTTCACCACGCGCTGGTCCTCGGCTTGGGTCGATCCCTCCTGGATCATGGTCGATCTCGGCTCCCCGATCACGATCAACCAGGCCGAGCTCTACTGGCAGGCGGCCTATGGCGTGCAGTATCAGATCCAGGTCTCGACCGACGGCGCGAATTGGACCACCGTCTTTACCCAGACGCAAGGACAGGGCGGCGTCGAGAACATCACCTTCAACCCCGTCACCGCTCGCTACGTGCGGATGTACGGAACGAAACGGAACACGCAGTACGGCTACTCGCTCTTCGAGTTCCAGGTCTACGGCCCCTCCAGCGCACCAACCATCACCACGCAGCCGACCAACCAAAGCGGGGACGTCGGCAGCACCGCCACCTTCACCGTCACCGCGGCGGGAACCGGTCCCTTCACCTATCAGTGGCTGCTCAACGGTGTCGCCATCCCCGGCGCCACCGCCTCCAGCTACACCACCCCGATCCTCGCTGCCTCCAATAACGGGGCTCTCTACAGCGTCACCGTCAGCAATCCCGGCGGCGCCGTCACCTCCGCGGCAGCGACTCTCTCCGTCGCCAACTACACGATCGTCCCCGGCTACATCGGCGTCGATCTCAACAACAACACCAAAGGAGCCTGGCCCGACAGCCAGGTCTACGTCACCGTCATCGGCATCGATCCCGCCACCAACCAGTTCGGCTATCTCACTCCCGCCGGCACCATCGTGGACTTCACCCTCAACGATAGCGCCGCCGCCAATCACCTCACCCAAAACGGCCAGAACTATGGCAACTACTCCTTCACCCTGGCGCAAAGTAAGCTGCTGCTGATTCCCACCCTGATCTCGGCGCGTGCCTATATCTCGCTCGGCGCTCCCTTGTATGTCCAGGTCAACGGGAACGCCAGCGGTCAGGTCACAGGCTACGCCGGTCCCAATCCGCAGAACACCGCCGATCCCAACATCAACACCAACTACGACTGGTATGAGTTCAACAATCAGAACGGTCTCTACATCAACACCACACAGGTCGACCAGTTCGGCCTACCTCTGCTGCTCGACGTCTGGGGCGCCGGAGGCACCTTCCATAAAGAGGTCGGCATCACCGAATCCGTAGCTCAGATCGACAGCGAGTTCGCCAGCCAGGTACCGGCGCAATTCCAGCCACCCACGATGTCCAACCTTCGCATCCTCTCGCCGGCCAAGCTCTCCATGGCTTCCGGCGGAGCGAACGCGAACTACTTCGATAGCTACATCGCCAGCGCGTGGGCGTCGTACAGCACCACGCCGCTCACCATCCCCCTCAGCGGCCGTCAATTCACCGGCACCGCCTCGAGATCCACTCTAACCTTCACCGAGGTCAACCCAGCCCAGGCCAACGTCGGCGAGGTCTTCGCCGTCTCCCAACCCTCCACACAGGATGTCCTCGAGTGCGCCGGCACCATGGCCAGCGGTGTTGCAGGCAGCACGCCGCAGCTCCAGGACGAAAACAACGTGCAGCTGCAACTGGAGAACCAGATCTGCTCGGCGATCAACCGCGGTGCACTAACCAATCCCACCAACTGGACCAATGTTGGGGCGTACTACAGCGCGACGCCGGCGAACTTCTACTCGCAGTTCTGGCATAACCACTCACTCGGGGGGCTGGCCTACGGCTTCTCCTACGACGACAACAACAACCAGAGCAGCACAATTACCACGCCACAGCCCGAACACATGGCGTGGAGTGTGGGCTGGTAAGGACGCGAAGGACATGCGTTCCCCTCTACAAGGGGGCGCATGTCCCCGCACTCTCTCAGCTTGAAATTGAACTCATGCACCAGCCGTGTTTCAGACTGCCAGGCACGTCTTCAATGCCACGATGCACGCCGAGGCGCTCTCCCCCCCAAGACAGAGCGCGAGAGCAAGCAACAGGCAACAGTTGAATCTTCGACCCATGATTGGTCGCATAAGGAAAACCCTGGCGAAGTCAAATAACAGCGAAGTTCAGCCACAAAATGAACACGAAAACGAGAGACCGCGCAAGCCCACGCTTCCGATAAGAACCTGAGTGTGTAGAAGTTATACCTTTCACGAGAGTCCGAGGCAAGCTGGGAAGTTGCTTTTCGACGACGGCGGCGGCTCACCCCCGGTCACTGTCATCGCCCCCAAAATAATGCAGCCACAGGCAAAAAAAAGAGGTGCCCACTCAAGCCGAGTGGGCACCTCTTCGTACTGTAGTACATCCTGTGCGATTCAGAATCGCAGCTTAGGACTAGCGGTGTCCGCCGCCGCCGCCGCCATGGAAGCCACCACCGCCGCTGAAGCCGGAGGAAGCGTGTCCGTATCCACCCCGGTAGCCATAGCCACCCCGGTAGCCATAGCCGCCATGGTAACCATAGCCGCCATGGTAACCCCGGCCATAGATGAAGCCACCACCCCAGATGTAATACGGCGAGTAGAAGCCAAAGCCGAACGGATTCCAGAACAGCCCGTCACCCGGCAGCCACGTGTATCCGTAAGAATATGGATCCCAGAACCAGCCTGGAGCGAAGCCCGGTTGACCGGCGTACTGGCTGGCAAGCTCCAGGTTCGACTCGCCAAGGTACTGCGAGCGCAGGCTGCTCCAGCGGTACAGGGTGTCGGCCTGCTGGGCATCGTCCTTGTCGAAGTGGACCGGCTTCCCGAGCTCCCCGCTTACCGCGAGTTCATGGCCGCCCTTCACCACCACTGCCCTCTGGTGCTCGGGCTGCTCGCCGGCGCGCGCTCCAGTTCCGGCGAATACCGCCGCCTTCCCGTTGAAGACGCGCATCGTCTGCGCGTTGGCGTCGAACTCATACAGTCCAGGCTGCAGAAGTTGGGTGCCGGCGTTCTTCTGATCGATCAATACATAGTTCTGCTTGAAGATCTGGTCGACCTCCACCTCGGCCCGCCCGCGGTCGATCTCCACCTCGGTATGAGTCAGATCCGGGGAGACCATCATCACCGCGCTATGGTTGTCCAGCCGCAGGAAGATGCCCGGAGTCAGCAGAATCTCAGCCCTTCCCTGTTCGGTCTGGAGAAACTGGCCGGGCTTTAGGACGGCCTTCCCCACTGAGGTCGTTGAAAGCGCCCGCCCATTCAGCGTAGCTGTCCCTTCGACATAGTTTACGGTTCCTGGAAAAGCTTGGCCCGCGCCCTGCCCGAAGGCCGGTGCGCTTGAAATCGCCAGGGAGAGGAAAAGGATTGCGTTCAACCTCGGCATGCTAAAAAACCCTCCATGGGTTTAGATCGTTCAACGTCTGGAAGGTTACAACCCCGTTTCACGTCGGCAGTTGCGCCCATAACGTGAAACTCATGCTGAGTGAACCGTTTACGGCAACTCCCTCATCTCATATAGATACCCCAAAGATGGCATGATAGTGGTGAGAGGTTTTCAAGAATGCAACAGGTATTTTCCGATGCACTGGTATTCTTTGGGGCGACTGGCGATCTGGCCTACAAGCAAATCTTTCCCTCACTGCAGCGCTTAGCCAAGCGCGACAAGCTCAACATCCCGGTAATTGGCGTCGCAAAATCTGGCTGGGACCTTGAGCAGTTCAAAGCACACGCCAAAAAGAGCCTCGAAGACCACGGCGGCCTCGATCCCGAAGGCTTCGACAAGCTGATGAGCCAGCTCCGCTACGTCGACGGTGATTACGCCGACCCCGCAACCTTCCAGCAGGTGCGCCAGCAACTCGGAAACGCCAAACACCCGCTGCATTATCTGGCCATCCCGCCCAGCCTCTTCGCAAAGGTTTTGGAGCAGCTCAAGAGCGCCGGCTGCGCCGAGGGTGCGCGCGTTATCGTCGAAAAACCCTTCGGCCGAGATCTTCCCTCCGCCGAGGCCCTCAATCAAACCGTGCAACACACCTTCTCCGAGCACGACGTCTTCCGCATCGATCACTACCTCGGTAAAAATGCCGTCCAGAACATCCTCTACTTCCGCTTCGCCAACGCCTTCCTCGAACCCATCTGGAACCGCCAGTACATCGAGTCGGTCGAGATCACCATGGCCGAGAAGTTCGGCGTCCAGGGCCGCGGCTCCTTCTACGACGCCGTCGGGGCCATCCGCGACGTCGTCCAGAACCACATCATGCAGCTGGTCAGCAACGTCGCCATGGAGCCCCCGCCGGGGAACGACATGGAGCTCTTCCGCGACGAGCGCGTCAAGGTCCTCCGCGGAATCCAGCCCATTCGCCCCGAAGACGTCGTCCTCGGCCAGTTCAATGGTTACCTCGACGAGCCCGGCGTCGCCCCCGACTCCAACATCGAAACCTTCGTCGCCCTGCGCCTGTTCATCAACTCCTGGCGCTGGAAGGGCGTTCCGTTCTTCATCCGCACCGGCAAGCACCTCGCCGTAACCGGAACCCAGATCGTCGCTCGCATGCGCCAGCCGCCCGCAGTCTTCTCCGGCGAGCCGCCCGCGGCCAACTACATCCGCTTCCAGGTCTCTCCCCAGGTCAAGATCGCCCTCGGCGCTCTCGAAAAGTCCTTCGGCCAGGGATTCATCGGCCACCCCGTCGAGCTGGTCTCCGCGACCCCGCCCGGAGCCGACGACATGCTGCCCTACGAGGAGCTGCTCGAAGACGCCATGATGGGCAACCAGCGCCGCTTCGCCCGCCAGGACTACGTCGAAGAGTCCTGGAAGCTGCTGGACCCGGTCCTCGAGAGCAACCTCCCCGTCCACACCTACGAACCCGACACCTGGGGGCCGCAGGCCGCAGAAAAGCTCCACGCCGGCTACGGCGGCTGGTTCAACCCCGCCTAACCTTCACATCGAGCTTCAAAGGGTGGTGATATCTTCAGGGCGGCGACTGCGCTACGCTGCGCCGCCAACTTTACCTAAGCCGCATCGACATAGAAATATAGGACTCCGGCAAGTATCGATAAATAGACGAACCGTCATCCTGAGCGGAGCCGCGCACGGTCGTATCGTGCGCGGCGAAGTCGAAGGACCCCGGTACCGGAGGCACTACCCCTACCGCTCGCACCTTTCAACCCGCACTGAGGCTCTCCTGATTGCTGCGGCGAATAAGATCATCTATCAACTGATAAGAGTTATCGTTCCCAAACTGTCTTCTTCGTGCCGCGGAGAAAATTCCTGGCTCATTCCAACTCCAACCCCATCCCGTCGTTCACGGCGGTCTCAAACTCCTGCTCCGACCCCAAATACCGTTCGGTCGTCTGAATCGAACTATGTCCCAACAGAAAAGCGATCTGTTCCAGCTCCCCGCCATTCCTACGGCAGAGCTTGGCGCAAGTCCGACGAAGATCGTGAGGCGCCAGCCGATCGAGGCCAATCTGCCGCGCATACGCCATCACCAGCCGCCAGATCACCTTTTCGTCCTGGATCGCGCTCGCCGAGACCCCGCCCGCCTTGTTTACCGGCCGAAACAAATACCCGCTCTCGATCCCGGCCACCTGCGTCCAACGGTCGAGCGCGGCCTTCACATTCGCCGGCACCGGCACCGTCCGAATCCGGTTTCCCTTGCCCACCAGATCGATCAAGACCCAGCGTCCATCGCGTAGTACCAGATCACTAAGTTTGAGCCGAAGCAGCTCCGCCCGCCGCAGACCACAGCTCAAGAGCACCGCTAGGATGGCCCGGTCGCGCAGGCCCTTAAGCGTTTCCGCGTCCGGGGCGCGGAGCAGCTCATTCGCCTCCCTCGGGCCCAGCCAGTTCCCTGCCTTCCTGCCGCGCTGCTTCACCCCCTTGGCCCGCCCGATCGCCGCAGCAATGTTTTGGTCGAGCAGACCGTTGTCGGCCATCTCGAGTGCCAGCTTCTTGATCGTAGCCATTCGCAGATTGATGGTGGCGGCCGTCAGCCGTCGCCCCTCCTCTGCAGCTCCCGTCCCGTTCTTTCCATCCGGAATCACCCGCGCCTCCAGGTGCGTGCGGTACTCCTGAACCAGAGCCTTGTTGAAGGTCGGCCGGGCATGGGTCTGACGCATCCAGGCGAAGAACTCCACGAGCCCGGTGCGATACGCGCGGCGCGTATGCGGCGAGTTGACTCCATTCAAAACCAACGCGATGAGCTGCTCCTCTTGGACCGGAGGAGGGTCGACACGGATTGGTAGCAACTCGTACACGGGCCCGTAAGACCATGATAACAGGTATTATCGGGTGCTATATTCCACAGCAAAATTTGCGCCGCTTCCTTCATAATCTGATTCATAAGTGGCAGATCGGCTACTTAACCACTTACCCAGAAATCAGTGATTGAGTGGCACACCGGCCAGCTATTGACTGCCCTGAAATTGGATTACCCGTGGTAGCTCGGCTGATCTGCAGTTGCCCCTGAGAGTCAATCTGCGGTGGCAGCTCGCGTAATCATTGCTCCCATGGCGAGACAACTCGTTGAGATATCAACAAGTTATCGTCTTATACTAGAAACAGTTACAAGATTCCGGATCAGTCCCCGCTTCGCCAAAGCAATAATTAGCACCTCGGCTATTTATCCCCCATGCTGAAAACGGGCACCACGTACCGGATGAGCCCATGGAGGAGTGCCGATGGCGAAGACGATCTCCTGGTCCGACCGCGCCTACAACATCCGCGAGCGGGTCAGCCAATCCACAACCCAGACCTGGCGCCGGCGCGACATCGAGCGTCTCTTCGAGGTGAAACGAGCCTCGGCACAGAACCTGATGAAGCTCGTCGGCAACGTGCAGACGATCGGCAGCACCCACTTCCTCGACCGCTCGTCCCTGCTCGCATTTCTGGACGAGGCGGTCGCCGCGGACCGCGTCTCCGAGACGGTCGCCCGGCGCCAGCTCGTCACCGAACCGCCCCCCAGCACCACCGGCGCCCGGGGAATCAAGTTCTCGATCCCGCAGGACCTTCGCTCCGTCATGGCAAAGGATCTTCCCGGAAACATTCAACTCGCGCCTGGATCGTTGGTCATCCAGGGCAGCGACGCGATGGACATCGTCCGCTCCCTGGTCCTGATCGCGCAGGCGCTGCAGAATGACCTGCATACCATGCAGGCCCTGCTCGATCCTCCGCCGCCAACGCCTCAGATCGAATCGAATGAGATCCGGTCGATGTTCGAACGCCTCCGGGCCGAAGAAGCCGCCCGCGGCTAACCCGCCGACCGCCCCGCAGCACCTGCGAACTCTCGGGTGAACCTTCCTGAGTACGTCCACAGTTGTTCCACAGCCTCTCCTGCAACGAAAGGCGGATAATGAGTCTGCAAGTCTCGCAACATCGAGCCTTCGGTCCTCAATCCATTGCTGCACTTTGCCGACAACGGCTTTTTCTCCTTGAATCATCCGGACTGCAAATCCGGATCACCTTCCTAGGACTGGTAGATCAATGGAACTCTGGAACGAATACGAAGGACGCACGATCGCCGGCACCTTCCCGCTGGAACGATTGCTCCGCCCCGAGGGCCGCAGCGCCTTCTTCTCCACCTCGATCGGCAACGGCAAAGGCACCGTAATCCGCCTGATCGAGTCGCACTACGATGACGACGCGATCCTCGCCCGCTGGAGGGCCGTAGCCGGCCTGAAGCAGGACAATCTCCTCGCCTTCATCAAATTCGGCCACGTCGTCATGGACGACACCTCGCTTGTGTACGCAGTCATGGAGCCGGTCGACGCGGACCTCGGCCAGATCCTGCGCGAGCGTCCACTCACTCTTCCCGAAGCCCATCAACTCGCCGTCAGCCTGGTCTCCGCGCTTCAGGCTCTGCACGCGGTCAGTCTCGTCCACGAGCACATCCAGCCCATGAACGTGCTTGCCGTGGGCGATACCGTCAAGCTCCGCAGCGACTGTGTCCGCGACGCTCCCGAAGGCGCGGAAGGCGACCTTAGCCGTGCTCGCGACATTCACGATCTTGCCATCGGCCTACTGCAGGCCCTCACCCTCGAGCGCAACCCCGATCGAGTCCTCAATGCCTCCGCCAACGGCAGTGCCTTGCCCGCGCCCTTTCGCGAGATCATCCAAAACGGGATCAGCGGCCGTTGGACCCTTGCCCAGATCGCCCAGTCCCTCACCAGCTCTGTCGCCACCGCAGCCGTTCCGGCCGCCATCACCCATCCCGGCGCGGCCCCATCGGCCGCGCCGCAGGCCATTCCGCGAGCATCTGCAACCGCGGCAACCCTCCCTCCGACATCAACGTCAGCTAGGCCCGCCTCCAGAACCACTTCTGCCTCCCCTGCCGAAGGCTCGTCCCAGCCATCACAGCCGCCCTCTAATCCAACGCTTCCCGCCTACCAGACCAGCGCCAGCCGGGCTCGCGTGCAGCCGGGACGGACAACCGTTATGGTGGAGGTCGAAGCACCTCCTCCTCCCCGGCATCTCCGGCGTGCCGCGCTCGCCGCCGCCGCTCTGCTCGTCCTCATCCTGATCCTTTGGCGTACCACGCATCGCCACCCAGTCGCCCACGCCACCGACACAACTCAGCCCATGCAAACGCTCGCCAGCATGGGGCAACCGGCCAACCCGATCGCCCGCCCCTCAGCCGACCGGCCCTCAATCAACCAGACCCCAGCCACCCGGCCGCAGTCCGCTCCGCCGCGGGCTCCAAAGTCTCAGGCTGCCCCCGGGGGGCTGGCTGATTGGCGGGTCGTCGCCTACACCTACAACAAACAGGCGCAGGCTGAGGCCAAGGCCCACCATCTCGAAGGCCAGCACCCCGACCTCCAGATTGAGGTCTTCTCACCCCATGGACGCGCACCCTATCTGGTCGCGCTGGGCGGTCTCATGACGCGCGATCAAGCCATGGCGTTGAAGGCCAAACTGCGCGGTCAAGGCCTCCCCCGCGACCTTTACGCGCAAAATTACCGCGCCTCCGACCATTGATCCTTCTCAACCCTTCGCAAGGAGATTCATGATAATCATTAACGACGAGCACGTTACTCTCGACACCCCCAACGGTCCGATGCGGACCCACATCGTCCGTCCCGCCGCGCCCGGCCGCTATCCCGGTATCGTCTTCTACTCCGAGATCTTCCAGATCACCGCGCCCATTCGCCGCACCGCCGCCCTGCTCGCTGGCCACGGCTACGTCGTCGCCATGCCTGAGATCTACCACGAGTTCGAACCCGCCGGCACCGTCTTCGCCTACGATCAGGCCGGCTCCGACCGCGGTAATGCGCTCAAGACCACCAAAAAGCTCGCCAGCTACGACGCCGACGCCCGCGCCGCCCTCGACCACCTCGCCGCCCGCCCCGACTGCACCGGCAAGCTCGGCGCCATGGGCATCTGCATCGGCGGTCACCTCGCCTTCCGCGCCGCCATGAACCCCGGCGTGCTCGGCACCGCCTGCTTTTACGCCACCGACATCCACAAGGGCGGCTTGGGCGAGGGCATGAAGGACGACTCCCTAGAGCGCGCCAAGGACATCCACGGCGAACTCCTGATGATCTGGGGCCGCCAGGACCCGCACATCCCCCTCGAAGGCCGTATGAAGGTACTCGCCCGCCTCAACGAACTGGGCACTCGCCTCAGCTGGCACGAGGTCAACGGCGCCCACGCCTTCATGCGTGACGAAGGCGCCCGCTACGATCCCGAACTCGCCCTCAGCCTCTACTCCCTGGTCCTCACCTTCTTCCACCGCAAGTTGGGCCAGGGCGACCTCCCCGCCGCCGCAGTCGGCTCCACCGAAACCCGCCACTAGGGATCCGCCGTCTTTTTGGTTGTCATTCCGCAGCGCAGCGGAGGAATCTGCTTTGGTTCCTCCGCGGACCCGCCGCAGGAGACCTCCACCGCTTCCACCCGTCCCCGCCCGGCGGTACACTGCAGAGCAGGTCTCGAGACGGTCAGCGCCCTCCTGAGCGCACTGCGCGAGGACCCGCAACAACTCGGCAGCGAAGGACCCGAGGTGCTGGCCGAACTCGAGGAGTACGTCCAGGTCCTGCGCAAGACTCACGAGCACGGCCTGCGCTGGCACCTCGCCGTAAGCTGGCGCTGAGCGTTTCAACCGGTGCAACGGTTAGAAATCGCCCTGCTATAGGCCCCGAATAGATCCTTCGCGAACGCTCCATCGATGTATCCTTCCTGAAATCCCCACCGGACCGCAGATTGGAGTTGAGGGGTGAGGCTCTCAAAGAGGACGAATCATGATCGCTGTCCGAAATAGCAGGCGGCAGCTGCTTCCTTTAGCACTATGGATGGCCGTCGCAGCGCCGATCACCATCGCTCAGCGCAGCGCAGTGCCTGATGCGGCGCAGACCGCAGACAAGAAACCGGCGGCGTCAGAGGCGCTCCCAGCCTTTGACGTAGCTACCATCAAGCCCGCCGCTCCCTACCCCGGCACCAGCATCAACTATCCCGCCGGCGGCCGTTTCAGCGCCTCCAACATCACCCTTCTCGCTCTCATGCAGTGGGCCTACGGCATGCACGAAAAGCAGATCCTCGATGCGCCTCCCTGGCTCTCCTCGATACGCTTCGACATCGAGGCCAAGTCGGACGCCGATACCGACAGCCAGCTCAGAAAGATAGCGCCCGACCAGGAGGGCGAGCTCAAACGCCGCATGATCCAGGCACTGCTCGCCGAGCGTTGCCGCCTCAAACTCCACCCGGAGACCAGGATTCTGCCCGCCTACGACCTCATTCTGGCAAAAGGCGGCTCAAGACTCCAGCCGAGTCAGTCCGACGACAACGGCTTCGGCGCCGGCGATACATACTTCAACGGCCAGGGCATGACCACAACTCTCATCGCCAGAAAGCTCTCCGAGATCGCTGGCCGAATCGTCGTCGACAAGACCAATCTCCCCGACCACTATGACTTCAAGCTCCAGTGGACCCCGGACAGCGCGCCCATCACCGACAACTCCGCTCCATCCCTCTTCACCGCCATCCAGGAGCAGCTCGGCCTCAAACTCGAACCCGCCAAGGAACCCATCCCCGTCCTCGTCATCGACCACGTCGAGCAGCCTTCCTCGAACTAGCTCCCCCAGCTCTCGGCAAAATGCAAAAAGGGCCACCCCGAAGGGCGACCCTTTTCACTTGAGCGATATTGAAACGTCCTACCGGTTACCGCCGCCGCCCTGAGGAGCGCCGCCACCCGAACCAGAGCCCGGACGACGGCCGCCGCGACGACGCCGGCCGCCCGGACGGCGATTGCCACCGCCCTCGCCAGGAGCTCCAGCCGGCCGACGGCCAGCATTTGCGCCCGCAGTCACCGGAACGCCGTCCGCGCGGTTGAAGTTCGGCTCATCGGCCTCTTCTCCGTCGTTCTCTTCTCCGTCGAAGTCCTCGTCCTCGACCAGCTCATCGTCGAGATCGGGCGCCTCGGTGTGCTGCTGCGGAGCGCTCGCCTCCAGGCCGATCTGACCCGGCTCCGGCAGCCCCAGCTTGGCGCGCTGCTCACGCAACACGGCCTTGCGGGAGAGCTTGATGCGGTTGCCTTCGATCGCCAGCACCTTCACCAGCACCTGATCGCCCTCGCGCAGCTCGTCCTTCACTTCCTTCACGCGATGCTCCGCGATCTCGGAGACGTGCAGCAGGCCGTCCGTTCCAGGGAAGATTTCGACGAACGCGCCGAACTCGGCGATCCGCACCACCTTGCCCAGATAGGTCTTGCCAATCTCGGGAACGGCGGTGATGTCGCTGATCATCTGGATCGCGCGCGCGAGACCATCGGCATCGCTCGAAGCCACATTCACGCGACCGGTATCGTCCACGTCGATCTTCACGCCGGTTGCATCGATGATGCCGCGGATGATCTTGCCTCCCGGCCCGATCAGGTCGCGAATCTTGTCGGTCGGAATCTGCAGCGTGTGGATGCGCGGAGCGAACTGCGACTTCTCTTCCTTCGCAGCGCCCAGGGTTGCATCCATCGTATCCAGCAGGAACAATCGGCCGCGCCGCGCCTGCTCCAGCGCCTCACGCATGATCTGGGCGGTGATGCCCATGATCTTGATGTCCATCTGCAGCGCCGTGATGCCCTTGCGTGTTCCAGCGACCTTGAAGTCCATGTCGCCGTAGTGGTCCTCAGCGCCCGCGATGTCGGTCAGGATGGCGTACTTGTCGCCTTCCTTCACCAGACCCATCGCAACCCCGGCGACCGCGCCCTTCAGCGGAATGCCCGCCTGCATCAGCGACAGCGAAGCTCCGCAGACCGTCGCCATCGAGGACGAACCGTTCGACTCCAGAATGTCCGACACCACGCGCAGCGTGTACGGCGACTCGTCCTCATTGGGCAGAACCGCCTCGATCGCACGCGACGCCAGCGCACCGTGACCGATCTCGCGACGGCCAACGCCGGTCATGCGCCCAACCTCACCCACCGAGAACGGCGGGAAGTTGTAGTGCAGCATGAAGCGCCGCTTCTGCTCGCCCTCGTAGCTCTCCAGACGCTGCGCGTCATCGGTCGTACCCAGGGTCGCGCTGACCAGCGCCTGAGTCTCGCCACGCGTAAACAGCGCCGAACCGTGCACGCGAGGAAGTACGCCCACCTCGATGTCGATCGCGCGAATCTGGTCGAACGCGCGGTGGTCAGGACGGATGCGGTCGTTCAGCACCTGATCGCGGAAGATGTTCTCGCGCAGCAGCTCGTAGTACTTGCTGAGCTTCTTGCTCGCGGACGCATCGCCCTCGGGCAGCTCCTTCTTCAACTCGTCCTTGATCTCCTTGACCAACGCATAGCTGTCGAACTTAGGATGCTTCTGGGTGTCCAGCGCATCCTTCAGACGATCGCCGATCTTCGCACCCAACGCATTCAGATACTCCTGGTCGATCTCCACAGGAGTGACCGTGCGCTTGGTCTTGCCCGCGCGGCGAGCCAGGTCTTCGATGGCCGCGCAGATCTTCTTGATCTCTTCATGCGCAAACTCGATTGCACCGACAACATTCTCTTCCGAAACTTCCTTGGCGCCCGACTCCACCATCACAATGCCGTCCTTCGTGCCGACGACCATGATGTTCAGTGTGCTCACCGCACGCTCGGAGTAGGTCGGGTTCACGATGAACTGGCCCTCGATCAAGCCAATGCGCACCGCGCCCACCGGTCCGTGGAACGGAATGTCGCTGAGTGCCAGCGCGCAGCTCGCGCCATTGATGCCCAGAACGTCGGGATCGTTCTCCTTGTCCGCCGAATACACAAACGCGACCACCTGGGTCTCGTTGCGGAACGCCTCCGGGAACAGCGGACGGATGGGACGGTCGATCTGCCGGCTGGTCAGTACTTCCTTCTCGCTCGGCCGGCCTTCGCGCTTGATGAAGCCGCCCGGAATGCGTCCACCCGCATAGGTGAACTCGCGATACTCCACGGTCAACGGGAAAAAGTCGATTCCCTCTTTCGGGTCGGGTGAGGCCACTGCCGTGGCGAGAACGACGTTATCGCCGCTCGTGGTGAGCGCCGCACCGGAGGCCTGCTTGGCCATCCGTCCGGTCTCAAATTTGATCTGCTTGCCGCCGGCAAGCTCGACTATGACATCCTGCTTCATCTTCTTCCCTCGTCTTCTCGTTTATCCAATGTAGAAACTTGTAAGTGGCCCGGTTCGCTTCGTCCGTTAGGAACGCGAAAGGCGCAGACCCGCTGAGACGCCCAATGCGTCCTCAGCGAGCTGCGCCGCCCTAATCTCTGCCTGCATCAACGTATGCGTCTTGCTCTCGGTGTACGTTGTACTGCGCATCTCGGTCCCATGACCTTGGGGCTTGGAACTCCGGCTGAAAGGCATCGCTCCGGCCATCGCTAACGGCTCCCGATACAGGAGCGCAAACGATCCTGAACAGTGACTGCAGCCGATTCATGACGGGCCGGGCAAGCTTCCATGTGAGGAATGGGATCTCCGGGGTGGGAACGGCTACTTGCGGATGCCGAGCTTCCCAATAACGTCGCGATAGCGATCCGCATCGCACTTCTTCAGGTAATCCAGAAGGCGGCGGCGCTTGCTCACAAGCATCAACAGACCCCGGCGCGAACCGTGATCCTTCTTGTGCGTCTTGAAGTGCTCGGTCAACTCGCCAATGCGCTCGCTGAGGATAGCGATCTGAACCTCCGGACTTCCGGTGTCAGAGTCATGCGTGCGAAACTTCTCGATAATGTCTGTCTTCTTTACGGATGCCAACACAGCAGTTCTTGCTCCTAATTCTTCTAGTCCACTCGTAGTGTCTACAAGAGGATAGCACCGGTTGGATATCCGGGCAATGTCGCCCGCCGGACGATCCTCTGCTCGCCCCGTTCCGACCCGATGTTCCGCAAGATTTTCTGGAAAATTGCCCCAACCAAATGCTTCGTGAAAGCCTGCCAGGACAACCTATGCGCTGTCTGCCCGCGCCTTCCAACTGCTTCAGAACCACCGTACAACCGGGACGTTGCACATAGTTAGAGGGGCGCGCCCACCCGCGCGCCCCCGCTTTTGACTAAGCGATGTGCTTCTTCAGGAACGCGAGCGACCGCTCCCGCGCAACCTTCGCCAGCTCCGCGTTGTAGTCGGAACGTGCCTCGCAGTTGAAGCCGTGCTTGCCGCCCTCGTAAACATGCAGCGTGACCTCGGGGTGATTCGCCTGCTTCACCGCATCGATCTGGTCCGCCGCAATGTGCGCGTCGTCCGTACCGATGTGGATCATCACCGGGCAGCTCGGCCTCTCCGTCGCCACCGATCCGATGCCGCCCGGGTAATAGGCAACGCACGCCGCCGGATTCACGCCCAGCTTCGCTCCACGGGTCGCCGACAGCCAGCTCATAAAGCCGCCATAGCAGAAGCCAATCACGCCGATCTTCTTGCCCGCGTTCTCCGCGTACTTGTAGGCAGCAGCGACATCCAGCAGCGCCGTCTCCGGATTCAGCTTGCCGTAGTAGCCGAACGCCTTCTTCAGGTCCTCGCCCTCATAGCCGATCTGGACACCCTTCTCCTGGCGATCGAAGAGTGCAGGCGCAACCACCAGGAAGCCATCCTTGGCATAGCTGTCCACAACACCGCGAATGTGTGTGTTCAGCCCAAAGATCTCCTGCACGAGCACCAACGCTCCCACCGGCGTTCCCTCAGGGGTCGCCACATACGCGTCCAGCTCATGCCCATCACCTGCGGTCAACTTCGTCCACTGTCCCATACTTGAAACTCCAATCTTTTCGTGTTGCGGCTTCGTCAAAGGCAGCCCTCGAAAGACACTCCACCGAGGTGCGCCAACTGTCATCATAAGCTAGGGCGCTGCGGAATTCCGTGAATTGGCCGCAACTTGTCGACGCTATGGCGCAGTGCGAGAAACGCCGGCTTCGGCTGGTAGTTCACATCGAACGGCAACGGCCGCTCCGCCAACTTGTCGGAGCGCCCGTCCTCGTGGTTCAACCACGTGTAGCGGTCGGTGATGCCCCAGGTCAGCACCGCCGTCACCGCGGGATCGCGCAGCACCAGGTCGAGATAGCGTGCATAGGCCTCGGCCACGGCCGCATCCCGCTCCGCAATGCCCTCCGGCAGAGAGCGGTCGTTGACGTCCATCTCCGTCAAGAAGACCTGCAGGTCGAGCTCGCGCGCGCTGGCCAGAAACCTCGTCAGGCCCGCCCCGTAAACAAACTTCGCAGCCTGCCCCGCCGTTGTCGTGCCCGAAGGCCGCGCCGCGATGTGCGACTGAATCCCCACGGCATCGATCGGCACCCGGCGCGCCCGCATCCGCCGCAGTAGCTTCAGCACAGCGGAACGCTTCGCCTCGGCCTCTGGCGTCTCGTCCTCGATGCCGTAGTCATTGTAGGTCAGCAGCGCCTGCGAATCGGCACGACGCGCGGTGCGGAAGGCAAGCTCGACGTAGTCGCCGCCAGCCAGCTTCAGCCATGGAGACAGGCGAAAGCCGTCGGAGCGGCCATCCTTCACCTCAATCGCCTCGTTGACCACGTCCCAGGAGTGCATCCGGCCAGCGTACCGTCCCGCCACCCGCTCGATGTGCTCCACCAGCAGCTGCCGCGCATTCGCCGGCGTCGCAACCGTGGCGAACCAGCCCGGAAGCTGTCGGTGCCAGCACAGATTATGCCCGCGCAGCTTCATCCCGTTACGTTGCGCGAAGGCCATCAGAAGATCCGCCTGCTCGAAGTCGAAGCTGCTGGGCGAGGGCCGCAGCGGCCCCCACTTCATGGCGTTCTCGGCCACCAGGATGCTCGCCTGTTCGCGAACAAGCCTGGTGTAGTCGGCATCCCGATCGAGCAGCGACGGCACCACGGCGCACCCGGTCAGCAGCCGGTTGGCTGCGGCATGGACCTTCAGCGAGTGCGGCCCAGTGATGTCTTCGGTCAGCTGCGGACTCTCGCGGCGGCCCTGTACTTCTGTCGGATTGCCCGAGTCTCCACGAAATGGCTCGCCCGCGGCGTGCGGCAAAAAGGAGGTGGAGGCAAGCGCTGCTGCGGTAGATTGGCCGGCGAGCGCAAGCAAGCGCCGCCGCGTAAGACTCCTGCGGTTGTCCAGATCAAACCCCGGGGCAAAGGAGATGGGGCCGTGCCGCAGGCTCAGCGGCGCTCCCGCTCAACAGCATACCCGCGCATCTCCCGGGTCCAGCCAAGAAAACGTAAAAATTGCCGCTTTTCCGTCCACATCAGATGCCAGAAGTCGGAGACCTTCAGCGACTCCGCGCGCTTGCCGCTGTAGGTCTCGACGCGCCAGCGCAGATACGGGCTGCGCCACGGAGCAAACCGATGCCCTTTGGTCGCATTCCATATAAATCGCACCGTCTCGATCACTTCCGACCCTCGCAAATTGCCGTAGCTTCAGTGTACCGGATGCGTCCCGCCGAAGACGCTCCCAACCTTACTTCAGATACTGAAACAGGCTGTTCTTCTCGAGCGCCGCGATACTGCTCATCAGCGCCTGGCTCTGGGTCTCGGTCTGGCTCAACTGGGTCGCCACCGACGCCGTATTCACCGACACCAGCGCCGTCTGCGCTGCCTCCAACTCTGTGGCGTTCGTCTGCGCATACGTGCTAGTCGATTCGAGCTACGCCAGCGAGTTATCCAGCACGCTGCGCTGGCTCACCACCCCATGCAGCGCCGTCGACGGCAAGGCTGTATCCGCCTGCAGCGTCGAGCTGCTCGCTCCATTCGCAAAATCGGAGACAATCTGGTTCAGAGCCCCGAAGACGCTTGCGCCCACCGCGGTAAACACAGCCGAGACAGGCAGATTCGTCTGAATCTTCTGCCCCGTCGCCGTCGTCGTGTACTGCAGCGCGGCGTGCCCGTTGTACGTTGTGGTCGCCGGTGTGGTCGAGACAGTCTGCGAGAACGGCTGCGTCAACCCATCGCTGCCCGCAAACACATATTGGTGCCGGTCGCGAGGACATTGAAGCTAACCCCGGATATCACCCCCGAGACGCTGTTCGTCGCACTCGATGCCGCCGCTCCATCGATGGTGAGACTGGCGTCAGGCTCGACGACGTGGACGTGGAGCTGATCCCGAAGACATTCTGCACCTGGTTCAGCGCCGCCTGAACCGTCGCGCTCTGCGACTGCACCTGCGTCTGCTGCTGCACCTGCTTCTCCAGCACAAGGTTGCGCTGCGACTGGGGAGAGCTGACCGCATCCCCGTCGCCGAAGCTCGATCCATTCAGAGTCACCGAGTCCCGGGCCTGCATAGTGACCGTCTCCCGCGTGTAGCCCATCGTCGTCTGGTTGGCAATATTGTTCGCAGTGACGTTCAGACCCGCCTGGTCCGCAACCAGCGCCCGGCCAGCGATGTTCATCAGCGAGGTTATCGTTCCCATCGCCCCGACGCCCCTCTTTGTTCCAGCCGCTCCAGCACCTGCATGTTCTTTTGGGTCGCCGCCAGCACCGATCGCAGCATCCGGCGGTTCTCCCGGATCACCGCAGCCGGCTCCCGCTCCAACTCGAGCAAGCCCGCCGCACCGCAGCCAGGCGAGCGATCAGCGGCTCCAGCGCCGCTGTATCGAGCAGTGCCAGTGCCTCAGTCGCCTGCCGCAGCGTATCGCTCAAGAGCAGCTTCTCCGGCGCCTCGGTTGCCATGCCTACCCCGCCTCGCTCGCTTCCCTACTGCAACATCGAACTCAGCAGCTTGTCGGCGACGGCGCCCGACGGTACGTTGTACGCCCCCCCCTGGATGGCTGCCTGCAAAGACGCTACCTTCCCCGTGCGGACGTCCGAGGCGTTCAGCGCCGCCGACAGGGCATCACTGGTGGAGCTGATCGTCGTCTGGTCGCCAAACTGCGCAGCGGCGTTTGCGGCAGCGCCTCCAGCCCCTGCCGCGGAGCTCCTGCTCGCCGCCCCGGTTGCCGCAGTCGCTGGGGACGAAGTACTGTTGTCCGCGATTCTGACCTGATTCACATCGTTTGTAATATTCACGTGGCCTCCTCCATACCGACATCTACTTGATCTCATCGGCCCAGGCGCTTCAGTCTTTAGTACCAGTCCGTCCCTTTTCGGTCTTTGCGTCGGTCCGGGACACGTCCGCCACAATCTTCCGTGCAATCCCCACTCCTCCGCTCTTCGCAATCGCCTTCGCGACCGCCTCCCTGCCATAGCTGCTCATCGTGTCCAGCGAGCCGTCGCGCTCGCCATCCGGATCCTGACCAAATCCGCTGTCCTGAGACCTCTGCATCGGCTTCAAGATCTGCTCCAGCATCATCCCCTCGAACTGCTGCGCCGCATCGACCAGACGGGCGTGCCGCTGCGCCTCAAACACGGCCCCGAATCCAGCAGGCCCGGCCGTTCCCGTCGTCCCGGTTGCGATTGTGCCGTTCGCTAATTGTGGCGTAGCTCCCATGATACCCAAGATCCCGCTCATAGCACCTCAATCTCGGCCTCGAGCGCTCCGGCCGCCTTCATCGCCTGCAGGATCGAGATCACATCCCGTGCCGTCGCCCCGATCGCCCGCAGATTCCCCACGTCCCGAAAAGATGCGGACTTCAGATAGACCGCTGGCAGACTTCGTCTGGTCATGAATCATCTAGACTTTAGGACTTCGCAGGGGGGATCAGCCGTAGCCAAAGCCTACTCACGATTCCCAGCTCCCGATTCCCTGCCCCTAAGGCTGGATGACGATCTTCAGCGAATCCGCCTGCGGATGCGACGCCAGATCGATCGCCGCCACCGCCTCCTCGATCGAAAACCGATGCGAGATCAGCCGGGTCAGGTCGAACGTTCCATCGCGATACCCCGAGAAAACCAGCTCCGCCACTGCCTCATTGATCGCCACCGACGAGCTGTACGACCCCATCAGCGTCTTCTCATCCATACACACCGCCGCCGGATCAAACGGCGCCTCGCCGTGCTGGGTCGCCGCGAACAGCATCACCCTCCCACCCGGCCGCAGAGCATCCATCGCCAGCGAGATCAGCGCGTTCCCAGCCACTGCCACCAGCGCGACATCCGCCCCGCGGCCCTCGGTCGCCGCCCTCGCCGCCGCCACCACATCGCCGCGCGCGTCGAGCGGATGCTCGAGCCCGTAGCCCGCCGCCACCGCATGCCGCTCCGGATACAGGTCGCTGGTCAGCACCTTTGCCCCGGTCCGCTTCGCCAGCGCCGCCAGCAGGATCCCGATCGGCCCCTGCCCGATCACCAGCACCGTCTCATCCGGCTCGAGCGCCAGCATCTCTACCGCCTTGTAGCAGGTGTTCACCGGCTCGATAAATGCCGCCTGCTCGAACGGAACGCCGGCGGGAATCTTCACCAGCCCACCCGCGACGATCCAGTCCATCACCCGTATGTACTCGGCGAACCCGCCACCCGACGGCGTAAACCCAGCCGTGCAGCCAACCTTCTTGTACCCCTCGCACTGCGCAAAGGTCCGCTTGCGGCAGTAGTAGCACTCGCCGCACGGAATGTGGTGGTACGCCATCACCCGATCGCCCACCGAAAACCCCGTCACCTCGTCACCCACCTTCACGACGGTCCCCGCCATCTCGTGCCCAAACACGCGCGGCGCCGAGTGCGACCCGGTATGAATCTTCTTCAGATCCGTCCCGCAGATCCCGCAGGTATGGATCCGCACCAACACCTCGCCCGGCTCGATCTCCGGCACCGGCACCGTCTCCACCCGAACATCATTCACACCGCGATACACCGCAGCCCGCATCGTGCTGGGTATCGCTGCAACCGCCGCAACCTTAGAAGCCTCGATCTGCTCGCCCTGCGTCCTCATCGATCGCTCAAGCCCTCTCTCGATACCAGTCTAGTTGTTCCTCGAGCGCCTTCGTCAGCCCCGCCAGCGCCCTTCCGCTGTTGCCCGCAAGCTGGATCAGCTTGCGCCAGAGATGCGGCCGCAGCGCCGCATGCAGCGCAAACGCCGTCTCCCGAAACTGCCCGTCCTCGGTCGCGAACCGCCCCAGATCCTCAAGCTCGAACTCCGCCGCATCCGAGATCGCCTTGATCGCTCGAAACTCCAACCCATGCGCCCGCGCCAGCCGCGCCACCGTCGCAGCCTCCATATCCACCGCCGCCGCCCCGTACGACGCACAGAGACGCGCCTTCTCCCGCACGCTCGCAATCCCCTCCGTCGACACCAGAACCTGCCCCCCAGATTGGGTCGTCTCTATCCGCTCTCCCGTCCGGCTATCCACCACCACGCCCGCGCGCACCACATCGCCGACCCGCAGCGCGGGATCACACGCCCCGGCCAGCCCCACGGAGAGCAGCGCCGTCACCGGCCCCGCCGCCAGCGCCGCCTCGACCGCCAGTGCCGCCCGCGCCTCCCCCATCCCGGCGCACGCCACCACAGCGCGGTCCTTGGTGTAGACAAGCACCTTCCCCGGAAGCTCGCGGACATTCCAGCCGCGCACCAACCCCTTTACCTCGCGCGGCAGCGCCGCAATGATCGCCGGAAACTCCATCATGCCGAAACATTCTCATACGCCGGCGCATACCCCTGTGCGACGAACCACTCGATCGCCGCCCGCAGCGCGCTGTACGCCGGCAGCACCTTGAAGCCCAGCTCGCGCTCCGCCTTCGCCGACGACGCGAACATCATCTTCCGGCCCATCCGCACCGCCTCCACCGTCGCCCTTGGCTCCTTGCCCCGCAGCCTGCCAGTAATGTTCTCGTCGAAGAACGCAAACACCATCGCCACTGCATGCGGCACCTTCATCGTCGGCGACGGCAGCCCCGTAATCGACGACATCCGGTCCAGAATCTGCTTCAGCGTCAGGTTCTCTCCCCCCAGAATGTAGCGCTCCCCCGGCCTTCCCCTTTCAAGCGCCGCCAGATGCATCCGCGCCACCTCACCCACGTCGACCAGGTTCAACCCCGTATCCACATACGCCGGAAACTTGCGGTTCAGAAAGTCCACGATGATCTGCCCGGTCGGAGTCGGCTTCCGATCCCCCGGCCCGATCGGCGTCGTCGGATTCAGGATCAGCACCTCCTGCCCCGCGCGCGCCGCCTGGATCGCCTCCTGCTCGCCCAGAAACTTCGACCGCTTATAGTGCCCGATCATGCACTCGACCCCCACCGGAGTTTCCTCGTTCACGATCGTCCCATCGCTCTTGAAGCCCATCGTGGCCACGCTCGATGTGTACACCACCCGCCGCACCCCGGCCTCGCGCGCCAGCCGCAGCAGCTCGCGCGTGCCCTCCACATTGGCCCCATACATCGCCTTGGGATCACGAACCCACAGCCGGTAGTCAGCCGCCACATGCACCACCGCCTCGCAGCCCTGAATCGCAGACCGCAGCCCCGCCGCCTGGCGCAGATCGCCGACCACCACCTCCGCGTCCAGCCCCTCGAGCGCCGCCATATTGCTCGAAGACCGCGTCAGCAGGCGCAGCTGAGCCCCAGCCGCAGCGTAGCTCCGCGCCACATGGCTCCCCACAAACCCCGTCGCCCCAGTAAGAAAAACCTTCATTCCAATTCACCCATTTCGCTGTTCTAGCTTAGCCTCCGACGTGACGCAGGAGTATATGGGCCTTCGACAATGTCGGGGAAATAGAGGACTTGTCATGCTGAGCGAAGCCTCTCGCAGCTTGATCGCGAGAGGCGCAGTAGAAGGACTTGCGGTTTGCTTCGCAGCGACAACACCTAAGCGTGGTTTATGAGCATTCTTGCCCGCCGATGCTGCCTAGTCCAGCTTTTCCGGCTCGATCTGAATATCCTTCTCCCCTGCGGCCTTCTTCTCCCAGTACTTCTTCACCCAGGCCTCGAAGGTCTTTCCCGCGGCCGTATCGCGCCCCGAGAACGCCAGCGCCGCAATCTCGCTGTACGCAATATTCAGCCTCGTCTTCTCCTTCGCCGGGATGATGCGAACGTAGGAATCCGCCAGCGTCGCGCCCGTCCGCCGGTCGAACAGATACCCCTCGACCTTGGTCCCATCCTTGCGCGTCACTGTAATGTCGCCGCGATAGTCGAACGCCTTTTCGAGCGCCTCCCTCACCTCGGCCTCGGTCGCCAGCTCCGGCACCCAGCCCTCAAGCTGCTCCCGCTCGCGCCCGGCTGCAATCTCGATCTCATCCGCGTTCTCATGCGCCAGTTGCTGCAGCTTTGCCGCCTCCTGCGTCTCCGTCGCCATCTCTAGTCTCCCGAAACTTCCTGCAGCTGTGCCGCCTTCGTAGTCGGCGCCGCGATCTGCACCAGCGGCCCATGGCTCGTCTTCGGCCAATCGTTCAGCAGCTTCAGAGCGTCCGCATCCTCATACACCGACGGGAACATGAACTTCTTCGCCGTGATCGCGAACCCCTTCAGCGAGCTGAACGCATAGTCCACCGCCGAGGCCTCATGGCCCGAGTGCACCATGCAGTTCGCGCACTTCGGATTGCCGCTCTTCGCCCCGTAGTTCTGCCACTCCACCGTCTCCATCAGCTCCTGGAAGGTATCGGCGTAGCCGTCCTGCAGCAGGTAGCACGGCTTCTGCCAGCCGAAGATCGAGAACGTCGGCATGCCCCACGGGGTGCACTCAAAGTTCTGCTTCCCCATCAAGAATTCAGAGAACAGCGGATGCGTATTGAACTGCCAGCTCTTCTTGCGGTTCGACAGAATCGCGCGGAACATTCGCCGCGACCGCGCCTTGCCCAGGAAGTGGTTCTGATCCGGCGCCTTGTCGTAGGTGTAGCCGGGCGAGACCATCATGCTCTCCACGCCCGCAGCCATCAACTCATCGAAGTGCGCCCGCACCGAGTTCGGATCGGCGCCATCGAACAGCGTCGTGTTCGTCGTCACCCGGAAGCCCGCCGCCACCGCCGCGCGCACCCCCTCCATCGCGATGTCGTAGCCACCCTCGCGGCACACCGAAAAATCATGATGTTCGCGCTGGCCATCCACGTGCACCGAGAACGACAGATACTTGCTCGGCTTGAACAGGTGCAGCTTCTCCTTCAGCAGAAGAGCGTTCGTGCACATGTACACGTACTTCTTGCGCGCGACCAAGCCGGCTACGATCTCCGGCATCTGCGGATGCAGCAGCGGCTCTCCGCCCGGAATCGACACCATCGGCGTACCGCACTCCTCCACCGCCTTGAAGCACTCCTCGGGCGACAGCTCAGCCTTCAGGATGTGCGCTGGATACTGAATCTTGCCGCACCCCGCACACGCCAGATTGCAGCGGAACAGCGGTTCCAGCATCAGCACCAGCGGGTACTTCTTCCTCCCCATCAGCTTCTGCTTCAGCACATAGGTTGCAACCGTAAAAGCTTGCGAGACTGGTATTGCCATAAAATCGATCCCTCTCGTCTGAACGTCGCGACTACCGTTCCGATACCATGCATCCTTCGTGGAGCAGCGGAGAAACCAGCGCTAAGCCGCGTCCTCCGCCTCCCGTTCCATCGCCCGCCGATAGGTCGTCAGCGCGAGCAGCGGGAAATAATCCCGGTACAAGTGATACGCCAGATAAAACACCCTGGGGAACCCCGTCCCCGTATAGATCGCCTCGCCGTTGCGCCCGGCGGCCGACTCATCCCACGACCCATCCGCCGCCTGTCGGTCGATCAGCCAGCGAACGCCCTTGGCCACCGAATCGCTGCGCGTATCTCCAGCAGCCAGCAGCCCCAGCACCGCCCACGCCGTCTGCGACGGCGTACTCGGCCCGATCCCGCGCTGCGCCGAATCGTCGTAGCTCCCGCAGGTCTCGCCCCAGCCCCCATCGGCGTTCTGCACCATCCGGATCCACTCCGCCGCCTGCTGAATCGCCGGCTCGTGGTTCCAAACGCCCATGGCCTCCAACCCGCGCAGCACCAGGAAGGTCCCGTAGATATAGTTCACGCCCCAGCGGCCAAACCAGCTACCGTCCGGCTCCTGCTCCTTCAGAATGAACTGGATCGCCTTCTCCACCCGCTTATCGCGGCGGGTGTAGCCGTAGCTCGCCAGCATCTCCAGGATGCGCCCCGTAATGTCCACCGTCGGTGGATCGATCATCGCATTGTGATCGGCGAATGGAATGTACTCAAAGATCCGCTTGGTGTTGTCCTTGTCGAAGCTCGCCCAGCCGCCGTTCTTGCACTGCATCGCGAAGATCCAGTCGATGGCCCGCGTCGCCGCTCCAAACTGTACATTCTCATGAGGGTGGTCGACCGACTTCAGCGCCATAAGAACCTGCGCAGAATCATCGACATCCGGGTAAAACTCATTGTTGAACTCGAAGTACCATCCGCCCGGCTCCACATGCGGCAGGGCGAACGACCAGTCCCCCTTCTGGCGGACCTCCTTCGACAACAGCCAGTCGGCCGCCTTCACCATCCGCGGATCCGTCCGACTCACCCCAGCCTCGCCCAGCGCGAACACCGCCTGCGCCGTATCCCACACCGGCGAGACGCACGGCTGCATCCGGAAGGTCGGCGTCGGGTAGTCCGGCTCGCCCTCGGGCTTATCGATTCCCAGCTTCTCGAACTCGTCCATCGCCCGGATAAACTGCGGGTCGTCATCCGAGTACCCCAGGCAGCGCAGCGCGATGATCGCATTCAGCATCGCCGGGTAGATCGCGCCCAGCCCATCGGACATCTCAAACCGCTCCAGCAGCCACTTCTCCGCCTTGCGCAGCGCAATCTTGCGCAGCGGCCGGATGTGAATCCGCTCCGCCCAGTGCGCCACCCGGTCGAACGCCAGAAACAGGTTCCGCCAGCCGATCGGCCGCTTGCGATCCCACTTCAGGTGCAGATCGGCCTTCTTGCGCCCGCCTACAAACAGCTCGTCGATCCCCTGCTCCGGCGGTATCTTCTTGAACGGCTTCTTCGCATACGCGATCGACAGCGGCACCACGATCGCCCGCGACCACGCCGAGATCTCGTAGATATTGAAGTAGCACCACTTGGGGAACAGGATCAGCTCCGGCGGCACCGCCGGAACGGCGTTGTACTCGTACTGCCCCAGGAAGCAGAGATAGATCTTGGTGAAGGTATTGCACTCCACCACCCCGCCATTGGCCAGGATCCACTCCCGCGCCTTGACCAGCACCGGATGATCCGCCGACCAGCCCATCAGCTTTAGCGCGAAGTACGCCTTCACGCCCAGCGAAATATTCGAAGGCCCGTTGGGAGAGATGCTCCAGCCGCCATCCGCATTCTGGTGGCGCAGGATCTCGTTGACCGCGCGCTCCAGCTTGCCGCGGTCACCCGTCCCCAGCAGCACATGCATAAAGATGTAATCGGACTCGAGCATGCTGTCGGCCTCGAGCTCGCCGCACCAGTAGCCCTCTGGATGCTGCAGGCTCAGCATCCAGTCCTTGGCCTTCTCGATGCCGGAGACGACATGCTCCAGGCCGAGGTCCAGCCGGCCAAAGCGCGGCTGTGCTCCCCGCGAGCTCGACTGCGAGACCGGGTGAGCTGCTGCCTCAAACGCCGCCTGGGGCGCCAACGTGGGTACGGCTTCAGCTGCCGCCCGCGGATTTATGGGTGATGCACTCATAATCGATTTACCAAGGTCCAGCCAAAGCTCGTGCAGATTTGCACACGCCCGATGCTCAGTGATCGAACTACTGGGCAACCGGCGGTGCCGATGCAATTGCCTGAACAATCTCAGGCGGTAGCCCAAATCTGACATTCTCCGGCATGACCTCGACCTCATCGACCGATCCATACCCCATCGACTGCAGATACTCCACAACGTCCTTCACGAGCACTTCCGGGGCCGAAGCACCGGCCGTAACCGCTACGGTGTTCACACCATCCAGCCACTCCGGCTGAATCGCGTCCGCCGCGTCGATCAAGTACGAATTTGTATCCAGATTCTTCGAAACCTCCACCAGCCGGTTGGAGTTCGAGCTATTCTTCGACCCCACCACCAGGACCAGGTCGGCTCCATGTGCAACGTTCTTCACCGCCACCTGGCGATTCTCCGTCGCATAGCAGATATCCTGCGAGTGCGGCCCCACAATATTCGGAAACTTCTGCTTCAGCGCGTTGATCATATCCCGCGCCTCGTCCAGCGACAGCGTCGTCTGCGTCAGATACGCCACCCGGTTCGGGTCCGGCACCACCAGCCGCGCTACCTCTTCCACCGTCGAAACCACCTGGGTTACATCCGGCGCCTCGCCCTGCGTACCTTCAATCTCTTCGTGATCGCGATGTCCCACCAGCACCAGCGAGTAGCCCTGCTTGGCGAACTTGATCGCCTCCACGTGCACCTTGGTCACCAGCGGACAGGTCGCGTCGATCACCTTCAGACCGCGCTCCTTGGCCCGCTCCCGCACCGCCGGCGAGACTCCGTGCGCGGAATAGATCACGCGCGCGCCCTCCGGCACCTCGTCCAGCTCGTTCACGAAGATCGCGCCCTTCTTCGCCAGGTCGGTCACAACATAGCTGTTATGCACGATCTCCTTGCGCACATAGATCGGCGCGCCAAACGTATCAAGAGCAATCTGCACGATATCAATCGCTCGCACCACGCCGGCGCAGAAGCCACGCGGCTTCAGCAAGAGAACGCGTTTGGTCGTGGGGGCGGGAGCTTCAAGGATGGTTGTAGTCACGTCCCTCAGTATACCCTGTCAGGGCAGCAGATGCGCCCGAGAATGAACCACAAAAGGTGCAAAACCCCCCACCTCTCCGTCCCGCGAACCCACATCGATTCAGTACCGCCGCCGGTGAAGCCGATACGCAATCCTCACGACTTGCTCGCCGCGCACTCCGGATGATTGCAGCCGCACTTGATCTCGATCTCGTCCTTCGTGTCCTTGCACCACTGGGAACAGTACTTCTCCCCCTTCGGAGGAATACAGGTACAAGGGGCATGAGCGCACGTAGTCGTCGCCGTGGGAGAGCTCCTTTCCGTCGTCCTCCCGTGCGATGCCGCCTGCCCAACCGGAGTGCCGCTAGCGGCTCATCTCCAGCAGATGCTCCGCATGCTTCAGACTCGTATCCGTCAGCTTCGCCCCGCTCAGCATCCGGGCGATCTCCTCGATCCGCTGCGGCGCCTCCATCAAGCGGATATCCGTCTGCGTCCGCCCCTGCTTCACCGTCTTCTCGATGAGGAAGTGTTGATCCCCAAAGGCCGCAATCTGCGGCAGATGCGTGATGCACAGCACCTGCTGGCCCCCCGACAGCGTCTTCAGCTTCTTGCCCACCGCCTCCGCCGCCCGTCCGCCGATCCCGATATCGATCTCATCGAAGACCAGCGTCCTCGGCAGCACCACCTTCTTCCTGCGCCCACCCGAGCCCGCGCTGCCCTCCTCCACCGTCACCTTCAGCGCCAGCATCACCCGCGACATCTCTCCGCCCGACGCAATCTCCTCGAGCGGCTTCATCGGCTCGCCCGGATTGGTCGCGATCAGACAGTCCACCCGGTCCGAACCATGCGCCGTCCACGCCTGTGAATCCTCCTCCGGCGTCACCTCGATATGGAACCGCGCATTCATCGCCAGATCGTTGATCTGCGCCACCGCCTGCGTCTCCAGCCGCTTCGCCGCCTCGATCCTGGCCGCGGTCACCACCTTCGCCGCCCGCCGGTAGACCTCCGTCTCCGCCGCCTGCCGCGCCGTCAGCTCCACCAGCAGAGCGTCCCGGTTCTCCACCTCCGCCAGCCGCGTCGCCGCCTCCGCCCCAAACGCGATCACCTCCGCCAGCGTCTTTCCATACTTCCGCTTCAGCCGGTCGAGCGCCGCCAGCCGGTCCTCAATCTCCGCCAACCGCTCCGGCGTCGCATTGATCCTCTCCGCGAAGTCCCGTACCTCCGCGCTCACATCCTCGACCGTCGCCTTCGCCGCCGCCAGCTGCTGCACCGGCTCGGCAAACCGAGCGTCATAGCGCGCCAGCTCCTCCACATGCTTCAGCGCCGCACCCAACGTCGCCTCCACCGCGCTCTCGCTCTCGTACAGCAGGTCATGAGCGCTCATCGCCGCCGTAAACAGCTTCTCCGCGTTCCCCAGCACCTGCTTCTCTGCGTCAAGCTGCGCGTCCTCATCCTCCGCGCTCAACTCCGCCGCCGCAATCTCCCCGCTCTGAAACCGCCACAGATCCGCCATCCGCAGCCGGTCCTGCTCCGCCGACTCAAGCTCCGTCAGCTTCGCCGTCGTCCGCTGCCAGGCCCGGAACGCCTCCCCCACGGCCTCGGTCGAGATCGCCCCAAACCGGTCCAGCAATATCCGCTGCTGCACCTGGTCGAACGATCCCAGCGTCTCCCCCTGCGAGTGCACCAGCGCCAGCTCCGGAGCCAGCTGCCGCAGCACCCCCACCGTGGTCGGCTGATTGTTCACAAACACCCGCGCCTTGCCGTTCGCCGCAATCTCCCGCCGCAGCACAATGTCCTCGGTCTCGGCCTCGATCCCATTCGCCTCGAGGATCGCCAGCGCTCCCGGCGTCATCTCGAAGACGCACGCCACCACCGCCTTCTCCGCGCCATGCCGCACCACATCGCTCGAAGCCTTGCCCCCGAGCAGCAGCGCCAGCGCATCGATCAAGATCGACTTCCCGGCTCCCGTCTCCCCCGTCAACAGGTTCAACCCTCGCCCGAAGCGAGCAACAGCCCGGTCGATCACAGCATAGTTTTCCGCCCGCAACTCCAGCAGCATCGAACCCTCATGGACAGCGTATCGCGAGCATAACAAACCCACCCCGTCCAAGCGAAACCCGGAACCAGCCACCCCACCACTTGAACTGATTTCCTAGATAGGTGTCATCCTGAGAGCTTGTGACTTTATTGGATTGCTGGGATCGAGGCAGAAGAGGTTTGCGTTTTTTTTGTCGGGTAGGGCGGAAGGCTGGAGTTGTCGCGTTCGGTGCAACAGGGATGTTGTGGGTGGGTGGAGGGTGTTTTTGAGCGGTGTTGGTGCTATCCCAGCAGGTTCTGAGCGAAGTGGAAGACGTTGTAAGCGAG
>DATMOB010000078.1:0-89493 GCA_035568455.1 Granulicella sp. | reverse complement strand
CGACCTCAGCGCGGCTGGTGCGGTGGTTGAAGAGGGCCGCTCGAATGACTATGCGGCCGTCGATCGTCGTGCTCGACGGAGCGACGATGCCGGACTCCTGAAGGGCGACGACGATCTGCTCATTGACCTCGTCCGACTGTTCGGCACGATAGCGAAAGCACACGATGTTGAGTTCAACCCGAGCCATAAGCTCCAGCTCTGGAGACTCGGTAATCCGACGCTCGAGATACCGAGCTAACTCACAGCTTCGCGAGATGGATGCTCCCAGCGCATCGGTACCGTAGACCTTCAGGGTGAACCACGTCTTCAATGCGCGAAAGCCGCGCGATAGATCGGGCCCGAAGTCGCATGGCCAGGCAGAGCCTGCGGCCAGGCCTCGCTCCACTCGTTTGAGATAGGCTGCCGGAGACGAGAACGCGCTTTGGTGCAGCACGCCGTCGCGCACCAGAATGTAACCGGCATCGTACGGGACCTGTCCCCATTTGTGGAAGTCAAATGCGATCGAATCGGCGCGCTCGATCCCTGCGAGGCGAGGGGCAAGGTCGGGGGCGAGCATCGCCAGAGCCCCATAGGCACCGTCCACGTGAAACCAGATCTTCTCTCGGCGACAGAGATCGGCCAGCGCCGCGAGGTCGTCGATGGCTCCAATGTCCACCGTTCCTGCGTTCCCAATCACCATGAACGGAGATAGGCCCGCATCACGATCGGCCTGAATGGCGCGCTCGAGCAAGTCGATGTCGATCCGCTGGCGGCTGTCGGTGGGGATGAGCCGTAGCGCATCGCTGCCCACGCCGGACACATCCATAGCTTTTGCGACGGATCCATGGGCGGCCGTCGATCCATAGGCGGTAAGGCTCTTCGCCGGTGGCGAAATACCGCAGCGGCGCGCCTCAAAGCCTAACTCTACGTCCCGGGCAATGATCACGGCAATCAGGGTTGCCATGGAGGTTCCCGTGACAAACAAACCGGACGCGCTCTCCGGGAAGCCGAAGATCTCGCGGGTCCACTGGCCCACTTGACGCTCGACCTCGACCGGGATGTGATCGCGGCCACCAAGATTGGCGTTCAGGCCTGCCGCCAGCATCTCCGCCAGCATACCGACCGGTGTCCCCCCACCTTGCACCCAACCCATGAAACCGGGGTGAACGTTGCCTGGCGCAAAGGGCAGCACATCGCGCATAAACTCTTCATGAACGGAGGCGAGATCGGCCGCCCGACGAGGAACGCCAGTGCGGAACTTCGCCCGTACCTCGTCAGGGATGGGCTGCCATACGGGCCGCTCCCGGATATTCTCGACATAATCGAGCATATCGTCCAGCATTCGGTGCGCCTGCGCTCGAAGAGCTCCCCACTCGACCGGGTCCAGCGTTTGCTTATGTTCCGTCGCGGCGTCTGCGGCAACATTCCTGGCTAGGTCGTCGATCCCTTGCAACATCTGCTCTCCCCGCATTGCCCCTCGCGCGCCCTGCCTGCCTAGAGCAACTGAGTGACCGCAGAGGAATTAGTGGATTCTCATCCTCACAAACACGTACTCTGCCTGCCTGTTTCAGACGAAATCAGGACGGATGCGAAAGCAGCGCCCGCTGCAACTCTGCATCGCGTGGGAAGAGCGATAGCCCCTGCTCAAGAAGGGCACGGCTGCGCGCATCGCTGCCCACGGATCGGCTCAGAGCAGCCGCTAAGGCAAAGTCCGTAGCCGCGGCCGCCTCCAACCCAAGACGCCTGACCGCTATCTCGGCTGCAAGGTCGAGCCTGCCGGCAAGAAGCGCGGTAGCGGAGGCGACCCCATACAACTCGGCAAAGTCCGGCTCTCGCTCCAGAGCCCGAAGAACTCTCGTCATCCCCTGCTGTTTGCGATCGAGATGCACCTCGCAAGCGCCAAGCTTCGCGTCGATCAGCGCAGATGCACCGCCCAAGGATTGAGCGCGGGCATAGCCCACACTTGCCTGCAGGTAGTTCGCCTGGTGAAACTCCGCATCCCCTATCGCCTCCTGCAACACGATGCTGCTGGGATCGAGACTCTCTGATTGCCCAAGGAGCTGAAGAGCCTCTGTGAATCGGCCCAACCGGACCAAGCAGAGGCCGGCAAAGAGATACGCCGCGGCCGAGCGCGGGTTGAGACGCAATGCCTGAACAAAATACTCGAGCGCTTTTTGCGGACGCTTAAAGTGTTCCAGCTCGCCTAGTCCCAGTTCAAAGCAGGTGCGCGCGTCCTGCGGCTGGGATTGCAGATGGGCCAAACCAATCTCTTGATACAGCTCATTCTTGCCCTTGCGGATTGCAACCGGATCCTCCGCCTGGCCAAAATGATGAATCACAAATTTCGCGACCGTCTTTCTCAAGCCCAGGGCCTCGACGCAGGGTGAGACGCTTTCATGTACTGGTCGCGTGAAATAGATCTCGGGATGGCGACGGAAGAGCCGCGTATTCAGGCTCTTTACGTAGGCCGGATAAGGACGCGCGGCCTCCACCAGACACGGATTGGCGATCGCTCCCTGTTCGCCGCTTCGGCTATGGGTCGCGAGCACATAGTTCCAGCGCCAAACATCATAGGCCGCCACATCTTTGCATTGCAGAGCTTCGCGCAGAGTCTGAGCCGCGCTAGCGTCCAACATCTCGTCGGCATCAAGAACAAGAATCCAATCGCACTGGCTGCGGCTCAACACGCGATTGCGGGCTTGGGCGAAATCCTGCTGCCATGGAACGTCGATGACCTCAGCCCCGAACGACCGAGCAATGGCAGCACTATCGTCGGTTGAACCGGTGTCTCCAATGGTGATCCGGTCCACCACGCCGCGAACGCTCTCAAGACACCGTTTCAAGCCTGGCCCACCATCTTTGACAATCATCGAGAGTTCAACGCGTGGCATAAACCCACTATAAAACCATATGTTCCTTTTGCTGACACAGACGCTTATCCCATGCGGCTCTGCTGTTTGGGTGAAAGTACCTGGAAGCGTTTCCTCACATAGTGGACATTAAAACTTCACATCTAAGCAACTGAAATAGCGGCAAGCGTTTTGCTGTTGTCTTAGACCGAAAAGCACTGCGGCAAAAGCAATTCGTGCGAATATCGAATACAAATCCAAGGAGGGAGCGCAATGCACTGGGACGTGCCTGCACCCGAGTTTCAACGGTACATGGACCTGGCCAATCTGGAACTCAAATTGACAGCGCAGAACATGGCGAATGTCGACACCCCAGGCTACCGGGCGGTCGGTTTTGACTTCGAGGCCGAGATGAAGCGGTCCCTGGCAGAGTTGACCGAGCAGAAGGCTCCTGGAGACGCGGATAGGAATTCACTCACCTCCGGAGTTTCCGTCGCTGAGGTCAGTGGACTGCTGGAGCGGCCGGACGGCAATAATGTATCGATGGACCGCGAGGGATTGAACCTGGCAGAGGCGCAGCTGCGATTCACCGTCGGCGAGAAGCTGGTGAAGGACGACCTTACAGGAATTCAGAACGCGATCCAGATCAAGTAGAGCCTTTGACCGCCGACAGGTCATCGTCATCAAAAGCAAATCTGCCTTGATGACGGCCGATTTACGTCATATGAATGGAGTGTCTTGAGCTCTTTAGCAGAACCGTCTTCCATTGATACTGGGACAATCGTAGGATTGGCACCTCTCTTGAAGCGGGCGTTTACCGGTGTCGATCTTTCTCCATTAGCCCAGCATTGCATCGAGCGTGCAAAACGCCATCACGACGCGAACGCCCTGATGGATCTAGCGATTGTGTTGGAGCTGCAGGGAAAACGAGAATTAGCGTTAGCTATTCAAGGTGATGCGCTCAAGCAGGGTCAACGCTTTCCGATTGCCTCCACGGCAGCAGATCCCGTGCTCCGACTGCTGGTCATCAAGGCTCCGGGAGATCTCAGCACAAATACTCCGCTCGAGTGCCTATTAGAGAACACTAATATCGCAATGGAGCTACTCTACGTGGGGCCAGGTCTGCCGCTTCCTGAGGTGCTGCCTGAGCACGATCTGCTCTTCGTGGCGGTCGCTGAGTCAAATGACAATCGGCCTGTCTTGGAGTATCTGCAGCAACGTCTGGCCTCCTGGCCGCGGCCCTACCTCAATGTTCCTCGCGAAATACTGAAGGTGGAACGCGATCGCGCCTGTGAATTGCTCGGTCCCATACCCGGCATCTCCATGCCACCCACCCAAAGGGCCGACCGAACGACCTTGTTTCAGTTAGGCCGCGGAGAGATTCAGCTCAATATGCTGCTTCCCAAGGCAGAGTTTCCGATTATTGTTCGTCCGCTCGACTCCCATGCAGGTCGAGGCCTGATCAAAGCAGAGTCGGCTGCGGAGCTTTTGGGCTATCTCGAAGAGCGGTCTGATTCTGAGTTCTATATCTCACAATTTATCGACTACAGCTCCACCGACAATCTATTCCGCAAATACCGTGTCGTGATGATGCGCGGTGTTCCCTTCCTCTGCCACATGGGGATCTCCAATCATTGGATGGTGCACTACCCCTACGAGGAGATGATTGCCAACCCGGCGCGGCGCGAGGAAGAGCGACTTGCGATGGCGAGTTTTGACCAGGCCTTTGCGCGGCGTCACCAAGCAGCGTTGGCGGCGGTTTCGGAACAGATTCAACTGGAGTACATCGGTCTGGATTGTGCCGAGACCAAGAGCGGCGAGCTGCTGATTTTTGAGGTGGCAAGCGCCATGTTGGTTCATGCAATGGATAGCCCGGATCTGTTCCCATACAAGGGCGCGCAGATGAGCAAGGTTTCCTCCGCCTTCCAAGCGATGTTGCTCAGTGCGGCAGCACCAGGAGATTCGGTTGAAGCCGTAAGGCTCGTATAAGCATCTCGTTGGCTCGTTATCTACCTTCGCCTCTCTGGTTCCGAATGCAGAGATAACGAGGCTCTTAGCTGCCCCACCTGGGAGTGGGCCTGCATTTGCGTCATCTACTGTTACTAACGAGGAACGATTCGCCATGCAAACCCCGGAACTCGATCAAAGCGCGATTGACGCCCTGTTTATGAAGTCGTCGTCAACGGCTGCAAAAGAGAATGGCAGCAACGTTGTGTCCGTCAAATTCGGCTCAAAGAACTCCATCAGCTCGAGCCAGATGCAAGGGCTCACGGCTCTGGTGCAGCTGTTTGCCCGAAGCGCCAGCTTTCGCTTCAGCACGTGGCTTGGAGCGGTCACCAAGGTAGGTCTGATCTCGGTGGAACGCGTGCTCTTCAGCGAATTTCTCGGCAATATCGTGCCCGACGAAAATTACGTAGCCTCGTGGGAGATGGCGCCGGTGGACGCCCCTTGCCTGGCGTATATGGATGTCTGCCTGATCGATCCGATCATCGATTTACTACTGGGAGGAATCGGCGCAGCCAGCCTGCGTAAACAATCGACCGAAATAACTGAGATTGAGTCAGCAATTTTGGATAGTGTGATGCAAGCGATGTGCGCCGAATTCAGCAATGCATGGCGATCGGCTGACATTGAGGTTCGCCATCAAAAGCGACTGCTCTCTTCCTACCACAGCCAAGCTATGCCGGCGCGCGACAATGCCCTCTGCCTCAGCTTTGAGGTTCAGGTGGGAACCACACAAGGCAGCATGGCGCTTCTCTTCTCCGGTTTGGCATCGGATACCTTGCTGCGCGCCGTCGCGAAACAGGAGATTCGGCGCGCGCCGTCGCAGCTGATGAAGCAAAAACTCCAGGAAAAGTCTCTAACCTTCCGCTACGGAGCTATCCTGCAACTGCCCATTGTCAAAGTCAGCGCACATGCCGTTCAACAGTTGCGCCCTGGATCGTTCCTACCTTTGCAGCTATCCACCGAGACGCCGGCGACGCTTCTGGTAGCGGGTAAGCCTATGTTTCACGCTCAACCCGTCGCCGCCGGTCTCCACAAGGGAGCCTTTCTCACACAGGTAGCCAATGTTTCGTCCAGCACTACACGGCGGCGGGAAGAGAAAGGCTAGAAGCGAACCGTACGCTGCTCGGCGCTGACCATGATGGCGCTCGCGATCTTGGAGAGTGGGAGCACCTGTTCCGCCGCGCCGAGCCGAATCGCTTCGCGCGGCATGCCAAAGACGACGCAGCTTTCCTCGTCCTGAGCGATCGTGCTGGCACCGGACTGCCGCATTCTCAACAGCCCGTGCGCGCCATCAGAGCCCATGCCCGTCAAGAGCGCACCCACCGCCTCTTTTCCGGCCACCTCGGCGACCGAAGCAAACATGACATCGACCGCAGGTCGCTGGTAACAGACCTGAGGTCCATGATCGGTGCGGACTCGAAGCGAGTTACCGCGCCGTGAGAGCAACATATGAAAGTCTCCCGGAGCAATCAGGACACGACCCGCGATGACCTCATCTCCGTCCTGTGCCTCCTTGACCTCGAAGGGGCATAGCTTATTCAGACGCTCTGCGAAGTATCCGGTGAAGACGGGCGGCATGTGTTGGGTGATCACAATTGGGGGCACCTCTGCCGGGAGATGCAGAAGCACCTGCGAGATCGCCTCGGTGCCGCCTGTCGAGGCGCCAATTGCGATAATTCCTTTTGCAGAACCATTCGCTGGAGGACGTGGCGGAGGAGCTTGCGGTGGTGCAGGAAGCGATGTCCCCGGGGTTTTGAGCCGAGCCCGAGCAGCGGCCCGAATCTTATAGGCCAACGTATTTCCGAGGTTTCCTACCGAATACGGTCCGGAGGGTTTGGCCAAGACCTCCACTGCCCCGATCTGAAGAGCTTCGAAGGCCGCTTGACTCGCAGGACCGGCGATAGAGCTGATGACAATTACAGGGAGTGGCCGGGCGTGCATGAGCTTGCGCAGAAAGGTCAGGCCATCCATCCGCGGCATCTCTATGTCGAGTGTGAGCACATCGGGAGACAGCTCGATGATCTTGGTTCGCGCCACGTAGGGATCCGGAGCGGTTCCGACCACCTCGATGTCGCTCTCCCCTTCCAGGGACGCCGACAACATTCTGCGCACGACCGCTGAATCATCAACGATCAGCACCCGAATCTTTGGCATGTCACTCTTCATTGCGCCCAATCCATTTCGCAGCGGACTCCACGTAGCCCCTGCCGCACTTGCCTGCTCTTCACTCTTCCACGCGGGATCCATCCACTATAAACAATCGACAGAGGCAGCACAGCGCTATGTTCCATGAATAAACCACCCCAGCGTTACACACATGCCCGCCCCTCCCGCTCTTGAGAGTTGGGATTGGCCAGAATTTTCTCTACTCCATTCGCTCCCCGCATCAGCAGCCTCCCGGTCGATATCTCCAAACGGATCGTGCGGGAGTCCATACCGCCAACCACCTCTGTGTGAATCAAGATACCCGCTTGCTGAAAGATGTCTTGCATGGCCAGATGATTGCGCTTTCCAATATTGAAGACGCCATTTGAATCCAGTAATTGCGCGCCTCCAACCGCGACCACTTGCAAGCGCCTTCTTTCTGCGCCTAGACCATAGGCCTGCTGCAAGAGCAGCGGTATTCCGGTATCGGCATACATAAAGGGACGGTCGCGCGCCTTCTCAGCATTGATCGACGAGTCGGGCAACATATAGTGAAGCATCCCTCCAACCTTGGCGACCGGATCGTAAAGTGTGATTCCGATACAGGAGCCCAGGCCATATGTAACCAGACTGCAATCGGGATCACTGCTCAGCTTGCAGTCTCCTATTCCGACGATGAGTTGCCGCATTTAGTCGGCCCGCAATCGGCTCACCGTGACGCCATCTCCGCTCTTTCGATAGATCGCAGGGCGGACGTATTTAAGCGGGTGAGCGATTCCATTGAGACTTTCGGAGTGGCCGATGAAGAGATAGCCACCCGGCTCGAGCTGTTGGCTCAATCGCCGAACTAGATGCTCCTGGGTTGCAGCGTCGAAATAAATCATTACATTTCGACACAGGATGAGGGGGTAAGTTCCGATCGAAGGAAACGGCTCCATCAGGTTCAGGCGCTGAAACTGCACCAGACGGCGAACGCCGGGATTAAGGCGACAGAGCCCCTTGGATTCTCCCTGCCCACGCAGGAAGTGCTTCTTCAAAAGGCTATGCTCCATGCCATGAAGACGCTCCTCGGGATACACCGCCAACTCTCCGGCAGCGATGGCGCGGGTGGAGATGTCGGTAGCCATGATCCGGATATCCGGGCTGTGTGTGCTCGCAAAGTGTTCGAGAAGAGCGATTGCCAGCGAGTAAGGCTCCTCACCGGTCGAACAGGCCGCGCTCCAGATCTCGATCTTCGATCGGTTGGCCAGAGCGGGAAGAATGGTCTTGCTAAGGAACTCGAAGTGCTGCGGCTCACGAAAGAAACTGGTGTGATTGGTGGTCAGAGCATCAATCATTTCGACCAGTGCCGGCCCACTCGCGTCTGCGGTTACATATTCGTAATACTGCCGAAAGGAGGTCATCCCCAGCTTGCGCAGGAGCTTACCGAGGCGGGCAGCGACCAGCTCTTCTTTGCCGGGATGGATGTCCAGACCGCAATATTGATAAGCGAGCTCACGAATCTGGTCGAATTCTCTCGCCTTAAGGAGGGCCGGCTGAGTCGGGAGGGTTGCGCTGGAGCTTTCTGCCATAAACGTCATGAGGCCTTTTCAGTGAAAACGCTGGCAACATCGAGAATCAGGCCAACTCGACCGTCACCGAGGATGGCGCAACCAGCAAGTCCCGCGCACCCATCGAAGCTCTCATCCAGGCTCTTGATAACGATCTCCTGCTGGCCGACGAGATCGTCGACAAAGAGGCAGAAGTGCGTGTCTCCAAACTCCGCAACCACCAGGACACCTTGGCAGAGATCTTCGGTGCCAGGTTGCACGGAGAAGCGCTGATAGAGGCGCACCAGCGGCAACAGTTCGCCGCGGATCAGGATCATCTCCTGTCGCCCTTGGACTGTAAAGAGCATTTCGCGCGTTGGCCGGAGCATCTCCCGCACAGAGAAGATTGGCAGGATATATCGCTGCTCGCCTACTGCCACCACCAAGCCATTGATGATAGCCAGGGTAAGAGGGAAGAACAGGGAGAAGGTGGTTCCCTGGCCCGCGGTGGATTGAATCTCTATGCGTCCACGCAGCTTCTCCACATGCTTGCGGACCACGTCCATTCCGACCCCGCGGCCGGAGATATCGGTGATCTTGTCCGCGGTGGAAAAGCCGGGCTCAAAGATGAGTTGGAAGATCGCTGCCTGAGAGAGCACGGCGCCTTCTTCGACCAGTCCCCTTTGCTGCGCCTTCTGCAGAATCTTGTTTGCGTCCAGACCGCGGCCATCATCGGCGATCTCAACCACGACCTGCCCCGCCAGATGTTGCGCGGTCAGGCGTAGTTTGGCGGTAGGATTCTTCCCCTTGGCAATGCGTTCATCCGGCGGCTCGATGCCATGGTCCAGCGCGTTCCGAACCATGTGCAGCAAGGGATCGGAGAGCTCCTCGGCGATGGTCTTGTCCAGTTCGGTGCTCTCTCCGCTGGTCTCGAGCACGACCTGCTTGCCAGCCCGTCGAGAGAGATCACGCACGAGGCGCGCTGTCTTCTGAAAGAGCGGACCGATGGGCATCATGCGCATGCTCATCGCACGACGCTGCACCTCGCCGGTGATGCGCGCGAGTTGGCTTAGGTTCCCGAGCAGCCTGGCGTCCTGCGAACCGCTGATCAGGGGATTATTGGCGAGAACCGATTGCGCGATCACCATCTCGCCGACCATATCCATCAACTGATCAAGCTTGGCGGTGTCGACGCGAAGCGTTCCCTTGCTGCTCTCTCCCCGAGAGCGGCGTTTTCCGTCCGCATCCGCATCCTCATTAGCATTAGCCGCCGGCGCGGAAGCTTCAGCAAGCCCGTTCGCGGCCTTCATTGGAACAATGGTCGTCGAGGTCTTGGGCATCGCGTCTGCGGCGGCCGCCTGCTGCTTCTCGGAGGAGGCATTCGCCGCGACACTCTGCGACGCGACGTCCGTTTCGGCTGACGGCTGTCCTTGCTTGCCCGCGTCTTCCATCTCCGCCATTGAGCCATCGGCCACGGCCTTGGCCAACTTCTTGAGCAGCTTCGTATTGTCCCGTACCGGCGGAACCTTCCGACCGGTCAAGAGCGCGTCGACAATAGCAACCTCGCCGGTTAAATAGTCGGCCCCCTCGAGCACCATATCAATCAGTGTGGTGGTCACCGGGATCTTGCGATTGCGAGCAAGATCCAGCAGCGTCTCTACCTCATGTGCAACCGCTTGGACGCGAGTCAGTTCGAGAAAACCAGCAATGCCCTTGATGGTGTGAAAGGCGCGGAACACCGCGTGAATCGCGTCCACCTCAGAGGGCGACTGCTCGAGAACCAGCAACTGGCCCTCGATCGAGGAGAGATGTTCGCTGGCCTCCTGGACGAAACCTTCCAGCAGCTCCGGATCCTGCGCAAAGGCGGCAGTAGTCGCAGCCCCAGACGACTGCGCGCCAGACTCTTCGGGGGCGTCGTTCTGGTTGGGCTCCTGCATCAAGTCGCGCAGGCCGGCGACGCCATCGCGCAGCCATTCCCCATCGCCTTCTGAGCCCTCCGCCCGAATCCGCTGGGCGAGCGCGCCCGCAGTCTCGGCCAGCGCACTGTATCCACATTCCACCGCATGGGCACGCAGTGCTTCCAACGCGTCTGGCCGGATGGCATGTGGACCGGAAACCATAAGCTGGGTCGCAAGCTCATCGAGCGACAGGTCTACGCACAGCTTCAAATCCTGCTTCTCTGCTGCAGCGGGCATAACTCTAACTCCGTCCAGGGTGTGGCTGTTGATCTTCGGGACAGATGGTAATCGCGAACTAATCCAGCGTCAGACTGGGTAGATCGATGATTTCCTGTTCGCTCAGTACCTGATCGATATCGAGCAGGATCTTGACCGTGCCCTTGACCTTGGCCATGCCGAGCAAATAAGGCGCCGTCGCTCCATTGCCAAAGTCCGGCGTGTCCTCGATCTCTTCGTCCACCAGGGTCAGGACCTCTGCGACTCCATCGGCGATCGCGCCCACAAGCCGATCACCGGTCTTGCCGTGCGTGGTCACGACGACGATGCAGGTCCGGTGAGTGTAGGCGCAGGTCGGCAAATTGAACTTCATCCGCAGGTCGACGACAGGAATGACCTGTCCGCGCAGATTGATAACGCCTTTGACATACGGCGCCGTATTCGGCACTGCGGTGATCTCCTGCATGCCCATAATTTCCTTGATCTTGAGCACTCGGACGCCGAACTCCTCTTCGGCCAGGGAGAAGATCAGGTACTTCCCGCCGCGCCGCTCAGAGGAGGACGAAGAGGTCGGAATAACGTGGTTCGCAGTCGCGATTGAGGTTTCGAGAGACACGAAAAAGCATCCTTTCCCAGAAGCGCTTCCCCGAAGAAGGCACGCACTCCTGGCTGTTACAGTTATCTGCCGAAAATTCCGAAGGTCCAGCCATGCGCCGCGACGACCGGAGACTTAGATTTGACCGCGCTCGAGCGCGCGAAGCGCCTCGGGATTGCTCGCCGCTATCTTCCACGCATCTCTGAGTTGCGATACCCGCTCGATGATTGTCTCAAAGCCCTCGCGCGAGTTGGCGGAGGAGGCAAGGAGAGTGTGGCGGAACATCTCGATGTAGAACTGCGAGAAGTTTCCCGCAACCCTCGCATCGACGTCGTAGCGCAGCCTGGACTGGAGATGCAGGAAGATATCGAGCGCGAACTTCACCGACCTGCGCCGGCCACGTACATCGTTGACCTCGACGGCGGCGATCGCCTGACGCAGAAAGCGAATCGCCCCATCGTAAAGTGCAACCACCAGCTCGATCGGATTTGCACTGGCCAAGGTCTGCTGCTGATAGCTAAAGTTCATGATTGGCTCGTTCCATATCCAGTAATGGCCGAATACAATTCGTTGACCATATTGAGTTGCGAGGGAAGACTCTGCAAGGTTTGGTTTGCCTGTGTCAACTCGCTAGTAAGCAGCGCCTGCTGGGCGGAGATAATCGAGTTTTCACTGGTGATATTGGTGTTAAGCGTAGTCTCCTGAGCCGCGTCGGAGGCCAGCGCCAGGGAGATAGTACCAGTCGGAGTAGTGTTACCCAGCTGATTGATCGTGTTGGTAAAACCCATTCCGACACTGGCTGCGTCCTGGAAGAAATTGACGACGCCTTGAAAGCTCCCATTGAGAGCACTGGTCAGGGTGTCGGTATTGAGCGACAGAGTTCCATCCAGGTTGCTCGTGATGCCCAACGACGCAAATCCATTGATCGAAGATCCGATATTCGTATCGCCGAAGGTCACCGCGGGAGCTCCAGTGGCGGTCGTGTCCGCGAGGTTCGCGGAGATATTCAAATCGCCGGCGCTTCCGGTGGTTCCGCTCACCAGCGACAGGTAGGAGCCGGTCAACCCCTGAACGACATTGGCAGTAACGCCAATCTTGGCGCTATTGATGGAGGCCGCCAGACTCGCGAGATTGCCGTTGGCGGTAAAGCTTGTTTGTGGTCCCGTGCCCACGCCGATACTGATAGTTCCGGAGAGTGTATCGGTAGCTGCAATCGGGGTTGCCGAGCTGTCCCAGACGTTGTTCTGGGTCATATTCATGGCTTGCCCCAGTTGCTGCTGCAGCAGAGCGATGCTCGAGTTTCCGAGAAGCGGCGGAGCAGTTCCCGTGGTGCTGCTGGTCTGCTGCGCCGTCAGATCCTGCATCACAGCGTTGTACGCGGTGACAAAGGTCTCCACCGAACTCGTGACGGCCGAGGTATTGTTGGTGATCTGCACCTGCACCGAGGTGCCCGTAGCTGATGTATTCAGGAGTTGAAAGGTGACTCCCGCGATCGCATTCGAGACCGTGTTGGAGGGACTGGTGACAGCCACACCATCCACCGTGAGACTCGCATCTTTTCCTGGGATGGCCTGAGTGGCCGTGACGGCGCTGCCTGATTTGCTGGTGTCGGTGAGGTTCCCGGTGATGGTCAAATTGCCCGCAGCGCCGCTGGTCCCGCTCACCAGGGTCAGGAAAGAACCGCTTGCATTCGAGGAGACGTTGGCGGTGACTCCGATTCCGGCCGTGTTGATGGCCGCAGCCAGCGTGCTCAGCGTGTTATCGCTGGAGGTCATGGTAAAGGACTGCGCGGGCGAACCAGCAACCCCAATGCTAATGGTACCCGCGAGAGTATCCGTCGCCCCGATGGGGGTGGTCGATGTACTCCAGGAACTGGTGGCGGCGAGCGTGTTCACCGTGATGGTATGGCTACCGGCCACGGCCGATGTCCCGGCAGAGGTCAAGGTGAGAACGGTGGGGTCGGAGCTCGATCCGTTCTTCGTGGCCATGACACCCTGAAAGTTTGTGAGCGCACCGACAGCGGCCGAAAGCGTGGAAAGACCGGTGCCGAGTGTCGTGAGGGCGGTATCTTGCGCGCTCAGCGTGGTGAGCTGTGTCGTCCACGGCGTCTCCACGGCTTGATAGTTCGCCATAATCTGGCTGACCGTGGCGGTGACATTGAAACCGGTACCGCCCGTTGGATTTCCAAAGCTAAGACCAACTGACCCCATGGGAAGACTCCTCTACTCGCCTCTTATATCGGCAAGACAGATGGAAATTCAAGAAAAAGGGCGGCTGGAAGGTTCTCCAGCCGCCACCAAGTGCAGAGTGTAACTCTACGGATTATTGCAGCAGCTTCAGAACGGCCTGCTGGCTGGAGTTGGCCTGAGCCAGCGCGCTGATACCGGTCTGGGTCAGGATCTGCTCCTGCGACATGGCCGTGGTGGCCGAGCCGTAGTTGGTTGCGGTGACCGCGTTCTCAGCCGCCACCAGGTTGACCTGCTGGGTGCTTTCGACCGCGGAGACGGAGTTGAGGGTGTTGATCTGCGCGCCCAGGTAACCGCGCTGCGCCGCGACGTCCGCGGTAGCGGCGTTGAGTGCCGTCAAGGTAGCCTGCGCCTCGGCCTGATTACTGAGGTCGGAGATCTTGAGGTTCGCCGAGCTCTCGGTCGAGCTGGTCACGTACTGGATGGTGGTTGTGCCAGCGTTGGAAGCCTGGAGACCGGCAGCCGCAGGCGCTGCTCCGCCAACGGTTGTATCGGACAGATAAATACCTGCTCCCGACTGGGCGAGGGTGGTACCGGTCAGGCTGATCGTATTGCCAAGACCGGTCGGTCCGGTAATAACCAGGTTATTGGTTGCGGTGCTGCTTAGCGAGAGGCCGGTGCTGGCGAGTAACGGAGACAGCTGCGTTTGCGCCTGCGCAAGGGTCGTTCCGGCAGCGAACGTTGTCGTCACGTTCGAGGTATCGGTAAGCGCAGTACCAGTGGTGGTGAGTTCATTCACGGTCGCGCTACCCACCGGTCCAGTAAGAACCAGCTTGTTCCCGCTGACGGTTGCGGTGAGACCCGCGGCGGTGAAGCCGGCACTGGCATTCACCTGGGCCGCAGCCTGGGCAAGCGTCGTGCCTGCGGCGAAGCTTGCGGTCGCGGTTCCGGCCGCCACGGTAAAGTTGGTGGTAGCCGCCGTGTTGATCGCATCGTTGGTCGCAGTCGCCGTCGTCTCGGTAATCTTGAGCTGGCCCTCGGTGGCGCCACTTCCCATTGCAGCAGTGTATCCGGTTCCAGCGAGCGCCGTATTCAGCTGGCTCACGGCATTGCTTAGGGTCGTACCTGCGGCGAACGATGTGCTGATAGATCCGGCGTTGGTGCCGGTAATGGTCAGAGCCAAAGTGCCGGAGACCGTACCGGTGGTCGAATCGAACTGGAGGGCCAGCGAAGCGGGAGTCGTGCCGGCGGTTGCGCTGACGACGGTTCCCTGCGTGGCGCCAGCGATGGTCGTGGCGGTTCCTACCGTCGTGTTGAGTGTACCGCCGAGAGTGTCGGCCGCCAAAGCAAGCGAGAAGCTCGCCGTACCGCCGGTCGCCGCGGCGGGCGCCGCGATTGAGGCAGCGGCAACGGCCTGCGTCGAAGCAATAGCAAGCGTGCCTCCGAGGGTGTTGGTTGCCGTGCCCAGCGCTAAGGTCGTCGTAGCACCGGTGGTGGACGTACCTGCCACCGGCGTCGGGTTTGTCAACGCCTGGCTGGCTTGGGTGATCTTCACATTGGCATTCGACTGGTTGATCATGATGCCGGTGTCGCCGCCAGCGGCGACTGCGCTGGAGATGCCCGCCGCCGAAGCGGTCGTGAAGGTGGCGCTGACGCCCGCGATACCTGCCGAGTTGATCTGAGACACCAGACCGGCAGCCGTCGTGGCGGTCGTGGTGAACGAGCTCGTAGATCCGTTCGCGTTGGTGGTGGTGAAGGTAAGACCGCCGGTGACGGCGTTGCTGCCGGTCGCCGCGGTGGTCAGCACACCGCCCGTATCCTTCGACAGGTTCACGAAGGTAGCGTTACTGCTCTGCTGCACCGTACCACCCGCGTCGCCCACCGAGGACGAGGTCAGGGCCGCGAAGTACAGGTTGTTGACCGAGGAGCCCGCGGTCGAGGAGTCGCCAGTATAGATCTGGGTGCCCGCCGTGCTGCCGGTGAAGACCTGCTGCGAGTTGTAGGTGGTGGTGGAACCGATGTTGTTAATTTCTGCCAGGATCGACTGATACTCCTGGTTGGCGGCGGCGTCCTGCGAGCTGTTCATGGTGCCGTTGGCCGCCTGCGTGGCGAGCTGCACGGCGGTGTTGAGCAGGTTGGTCACCTGCGAGAGCGCTCCGTCCGCGACCTGCAGCAGACCGACGCCCTGGCTGGCGTTGGTGGCAGACTGGGTCAACGCCGTGCTGTTCGCAGCCAGGCCGTTGGCCAGCGCGAGGCCAGCGGGATTGTCCGCGCCGGAGTTGATGCTCGAACCCGAGGACAGCTGCTGCAAGGTGGTCTGCAGCTTGCTCTGGGTATTGTTAAGGTTGTTCTGGGCGTAGAGTGCCGAGATGTTGTTCATTACCTGCAAGGACATTTGGAATCTCCTATTTTTTCGTGCTGAGCACTATGCGTTTGGTTCCGGGCCTCCAGTTCCGGCGACCCGGAAGCTTGTAAGAACCGCGAACAGCTAACTCATCGGCAGCACCCCCGAAAAATTGTAGAGAGGGTTTTAATTTTCAAAAGAACGATGTTTTTATCGCAGCGTGGGCGCCCTTCTCGGCTTATCTATATAGATAAGCAGCTTGATTCTCGCTTCAGTAACCACGGTGATCACAAATTCTTGTGGCGACGGCACCCCGGGCTAGTGAGGAGCTGTGCCTGCAAACACTTCCTTCATCGGCACCCTTAAAATCTTGAGGGTCCTTGCCGATAACCCAATGTACCCAGAAAGATTGAGGACACTCAGTTTTGATCGAACTAACCCGTCTCAATGGCAGAGCACTGGTCGTCAACTGCGACCTGATCAAATTCGTCGAAGCCGCTCCGGACACCATGCTCACGCTGGTGACCGGTGAAAAGATCGTGGTTCGGGAGTCGTGTGCTGACGTCGTGGAACGGGCAGTCGCCTTTCGCTCGCGCCTGCTGCAGGGGGTAGGCGCTGGGCCAGGCGAGAGCGCAGCAGTCAGCACGGCCGCCGAAAGCGCAGCCTCGGCTCACCGCATCTTCGTTCTGCCCAAGACTGCAGCGGACGAACCCGATCTGCAGTAAATGATTTGTTGAGGAGCCGGACGTGGATAAGAGCAGCGTTGGTGGAATTCTGATAGCGGTTGCGGGCCTGATGGGCGGTCTGCTGCTGGAGGGCGGAAGCATCGCTCAGATTCTGCAGCCCACCGCTGCCATGATCGTACTCGGGGGCACGCTTGGCGCTGTCATGCTGCAATTCCCTCTCGAGGCTGTCCTCGGAGCTGCAAAGCAGCTCGTGAAGGTCTTCACTGGAAGCTCTCCGGACGGAGACTTCGCTCTCAAGCAGCTTATCGATTTTGCCAACAAAGCGCGCCGCAGCGGCATCGTCTCGCTGGACCGCGAATTGGCAGCCGTCCAGGATCCGTTTATGCGCCAGGCCCTGACCCTGGCGATTGACGGCACCGATCCCGTTGAATTGCGGAAGATCATGCAACTGGAGTTGGACAATCAGGCAATCTCGGAGGAGCGAATTCCAGAGGTCTTTGAGTCGGCGGGAGGATTTGCTCCGACCATCGGCATCATTGGCGCTGTGCTTGGCCTGATCCAGGTGATGCAACACCTGGACAACATCGACGAAGTGGGACGCGGCATCGCAGTTGCATTCGTCGCCACGGTCTACGGTGTGGGCACGGCCAACCTTCTCTTTCTGCCGGCCGCGGGTAAATTGAAGATCAGGAATCACGAGCAGGAGATGGTCAAGCAGATGGTCCTCGAAGGGGTTGTCTCCATTCTCGAGGGCCTTAATCCCCGCATGATGGAAATGAAGTTGCGCACCTTCCTCTCGGAAAGCAAGCAGCCGGCCGAGGCAGCCTGACATGAGACGAAAGAAGGAGAATAAAGGGAATCATGAGCGCTGGCTCGTCTCCTACGCTGACTTTGTAACCATGATCTTCGCGCTCTTCGTTGTGCTTTTCGCGAGCGCGCGGAGGGACACCGCCCGACAGGCCGATATGGCGACTGCTATTGCTGCCGCGTTCACGCAGTTAGGGCTCTTTGCCCCCCATTCGACGACCCCTCCCCTCAATTCGCAGAAGGCTGCTTCCAACAAGGTCATCACCGTCACTGCGGCCAGCAATAGCGATTTTGTCGGCACGGCGCAGCAACGTACCGACCTTCTTGCTCTGAAAAAGCGCCTCGAAGGGGAACTGGCAAGCGAGATCCAATCGCAAACCGTAACCCTGCGCATGTCGAAGGACGGCCTTGTAATCTCGCTTCTTGAGGCAGGATTCTTCGATAGCGGATCGGCTATGTACAAGCCCACTTCCGTTCCCATCATTGAGCGGATCGCAGGACGCCTTAAACAGCTTCCCAACGAACTTCGCATTGAAGGCCATACCGACGACGTGCCAATTCATAGCTTCCAGTTCGCCTCCAACTGGGAGCTCTCTACCGGGCGGGCATCGACCATCGCGCGGCTCTTGATTGAGCAGTATCAATTCAATCCTGAGAAGTTGTCGGCTGCAGGTTACGCGCAATATCGCCCGTTTGCCTCAAATGGTGACGAGACTGGCCGCGCTCATAACCGTAGGGTAGACATCGTTGTGCTCCCATCTGCGGCGGGCGTCGTACCGCCCGTTCATGCAAGCGAATCGGCCAATTGAGATCTTGAAGAGAGTACGGAGAAGCCGCTGCACCACCCGTGCATAAGCCAAGAACGATCTACTAAAAGACTTGCTTTCACGACGCTATCTCGATCTGACTCAGCCTTGGTAAACAGTTTTACCAAGGCTGGCCGCTCGTCTCGCATCCTGAAAGCAGGTCATTCTTGTTTAGCGCAGGTAGTCGAACAGATCCGTCTTATTGCTGCTGGCCATGACGCTCATCAGAGCACTCTGCTGAACCTCTGCATTGGAAAGATTGGTTGCAATCTGTGCAGGGTTCGCCGCCACCAGCGCAGCTTGTGCAGCTTGGAGCTGCACCTGCTGGGTTTGAGTGTAGGAGTCGACCGACTGAAGTTGCTGCAGCGACGAGTCAAATTGAGCACGGACCGACGACAGCTGATTCAGGCTCGTGTTGAGAGCTGCGGTATCGGCAACGGCAGAGGTGCCGGTGCTGAAATCGTTGATGAGATTGTTAAGAACTCCAAGCACATTGGCGCTGGTTCCCGTGCCACCACCAAAGATCTGATCTCCCGGGATGGAGGTCTGCAGAGTTGCTCCTGTAGGAGTCGTGATGCTCTGGGCAACGGAGTCGCCGTGGTAGTTCACTGTGGCCGGGCTGGTCGAGGAGTCAATTGTGAACGCCGTTGCGTTTCCTTGGCTACCTGCGAAGATCGAAACGCCCATATAGGAGCTATTCGCCAGGCCAACGATCGAACTGCGAATTCCTTGAAGCTGAGCAACGACGGATGCTTTATCCGCCGAGTTGAGCGTTCCATTGTTTCCGGCCGTTGCGGTTGAGATGGCACTGTTCAGCTGAGAAACCACGGCGGCAAGCGTGGAATCGGTGACCTGCATCATGCCTTCCGTGCTTCCCGCCGTTTGGGTAAATGTGGCGTCCACGCTGATGTTGTTGGCCACCACCGAGTCCTGCGCGGCAGCGCTCGGATTGTCGGAAAGCGAGTTGACGCTCACCCCGGAGGAGAGCTGCTGCGTATACGTCTGCACGTTGGACTGCACCTGGTTCAGCGAAACCAACGTGTTCTGAATGAAAAATGGATCTGCGCGCATGAGAGGCCGGGCTCCGATTACGACATCGCGGTTTCGACACCGAGGTTAAGTGCTGCGGTCATCAGATTATTGAGGATAGTAAATGTCTGCGACGCTGCCTGATAGGCACGCTGGTAGGTGACCAGATTGGAGGCTTCTTGGTCTTGAGAGACTCCCGAAAGGCTGCCTTGTTGCGTCGTCAACTGCGACAAGGAAGTGGTAACCGCCGAGACCGTAGTCTGCAAACTCTGCACGTTCGAGCCTAAGGTGCCCAGGAACGCGGCGTAGAAGTTCGCGGGTGTACTTCCCCCGGCAACGGCTTGATTCGCCACATTTGCCATGGCTTGCGCGTTGCTGCCATCGGCCGAGCCGTTGCCTGATGCAGCTGCCGCAATCTTGGTAGGGTCCGTAATCGCGACCGAGATCGCAGCGGCACTCCCCGAGACACCGGTGGGAATATTGAATAACGGCGTCGTGGCGGTCGGGCTCCCATTCTGGTCCGTGCCAGACTGTTGAATGGAATTGATGCTGGTCGCAACGGAATGCGCGAGCGTATCGATCTGGGACTGCGCGGCAGGAATATCTTGATAAAGATTCTGCAGCGTGCCGCCAAGAGAGCCGCCCTGGATCGAAGCACTAATGTCCGTAGTCCCGGAGTAGACTGCCTGCACTCCAGCAGTCGTTGCGGAGGGAGACGCCGTGAGTGCGAATGACTGATTTCCGGCAACCAGCACGGTGCCGTTAGCGGTGGTCAGCGTGATCTGATTGTTTTGCGTCTGGATCTGGTTTACAGCCACCAGCTGCGAGAGTTGGGACAAGGCTTGCTGGCGCTGATCCTCAAGGGCTCCCGCGTCCCCATTCGGACTGGTCTGCGTGATCTGCTGATTCAGAGAGGCGAGGGTGGCCGTAAGACCATTAATCTGCTGGACGGTCGTGCCCACCTGCTGATTCAGCGAGGTGGTGGTGGACGACAACTGTGAGGCTGCCGAATTGAAGCTGGCAGCCAACGCCTGCGCCGCGCTCAGAAATCCAGTGCGAGTGCTGCTCTGGGAGGGGCTGGCCGCAAGTGACGAGAGCGAGCTGAAAAAGTTCGTGAGGGCGCCGCCGATCCCCCCGCTGCCACTACTCGAGGTACTGGTGGCCACCTGATTGAAGATGTTTTCCACACTCGTGAGACCGGCCTGTCGGGAGGTTGCCGCGGAGAGCGTCTGTTGCTGCTGATCAATGGCCTGATTAAGGATCAAGCTTCTCTGTGAGGTGACCGCGGAGACGGTCACGCCAGTGCCGATCTGCAGACCTCCGGCCGTGATCGGGCTGGTCTGCTGAAACGTCACCGTCTCAAGCGTGTAGCCCGGCGTATTCGCATTTCCGACGTTATTCGCGGTGACGTTGATTGCCTGCTGATTCGCCTCCAGCGCACTTACGACGGTGCCAAATGCGACGCTTAATCCACCCATCTTGCCCTCCCGGGTTTGTAACCAAACTCATCCGATTTACCTGAAGCCAAAACAAAGAGACGCAGATTGCGCCGCGTCTCATTGAGAACCGCAGAAAAGGTTTGCATCTTCGCCTCTAACTCTGCAGCCTCGGTCGAGGCCAGGCTAGGCGCAAAGTCATGAACAAAATTCTCCGCCGTCTTAGCAAGCGCCGCGAGATGCTCGGCGTCCAATTCGCCCAGGGCTTGGATAACTTCGTCGACAAAGCTCGGGCCAAATACGTGCATCGCGCCAGCCTTTCCTGTCTCTTCCGACAACATCATCGTCACCCTTGTAGCACCATGGAATCCATAACCTTGTTAGCAACATTCTGCGCAGAGACCTGGTACGTTCCGCTGGAGATCTGTCCCTGCAACGCCTGAACGAGCCCGACGCGTACGTCGCTCCCTGAGAGCATTTGCCCGGAGCTGAGGCTGGCAACATCGGAGGCTTGCGACGGCTGTCCGGATCCCGCCAGCGCGCTCTGCGGCTTGCTGCCAGGCACGGTATTCACGGGCTCGAGCTGCGAATATGTAGCAGCTTGGGAACGAATTTCCATCAAAGATCTCCTCCGGCTCTACTGTCATCGGCTAAAAGCACCCAAGATTTTAGAGCTCGACTCAAGATTTTGGTGGATTCGTCGACTTCTGCTGTTTTTGGACAGCCTCAATGGGCGCCAGCTTTGCCAGCACCATCTTGGAGATGCCAAGGCCACCCCGTTGCGAGAGCGCTCCAGCCATCACCTCAGTGCCAAATTCGCGCAATGAACTGTTGCTGTCCGAGTCGTCGCCATCCTTATCGGAATCGGAGAGTCCCGATTGCTGCTGCAAGGGCTTAAGAAGTTCCTGCAGCATCGACGCCTCGAACTGGTGGGAAGCGGTCGTCAGCCGGGGGCTCGGAACGGCGGTCTCCGTAGAGTTGCCAACCGTGAGCGTGATTCGGTTCAGGTCCATCATATTAGATCACCTCCAGATCGGCCTCAAGGGCTCCCGCCTGCTTCATCGCCTGCAGGATCGAGATGACGTCACGCGCCGTTGCTCCGATATTTTGTAACCCGCGAATGAGATCATCGACGGTCGAACCCTCTTTCAACTGAATCTGGTTCACCGGTTTGTCCTGAGTGGTAACGCTTGTCTCAGGCACCGTCGTCGCCGGGCCGTCGAAGTTGGGCACGATGGCCGTCTGGGTGACCACGTGGATCGACAGCCCCCCATGCAGGATGGAGACGGGCGACAGCCGGGCGTCACCTCCGATCACCACGGTTCCCGTACGCTCGTTCACGACCACCCTGGCCCGCGTGGAGATGGCTACTGGAAGCATCTCCAGGCGAGCGAGCAATTGAGGAATGTCCTCCCCTGGCTCGGCGGTCAGTACGACGCGCCGGCTGTCGAGAGCCTTCGCCCTCGGGGCACCCAGATTCTGATTGATCGTATCGGCCACCGACTTGGCGCTTTGGAAGTCATCCTGAGCGAGCAAGAACGTGATGGGATTGAGTTGAGCGACATTCATCGGAACGGCATGTTCCGTGATCGCGCCCTCGGGTATGCGCGCCGTCGTGGGATGATTCACCCGCTGCGCGTTGCCATTCGCGGTGACGCTATATCCGCCCAACACCAAGGCCCCCTGCGCAGCGCCATAGACCTTGCCGTCGGCTCCATAGAGCGGGGTCATCAGCAGCAAGCCACCCTCGAGGCTACGTGCGTCACCGACCGACGCGACAGTAACGTCGATCTTCGTCCCAGACTCGGCAAACGCAGGTAGCGAAGCGGTTACAAATACTGCGGCCATGTTCTGGGTGCGAATCTGGGAGGCACCGGCGGCACCGCTCGTAATATTCACGCCCATACGGGCGAGAGCATCCGAGAGAGTCTGGATCGGGAAGACGGTCTGCTGGCTATCTCCGGTATTGCGCAGTCCCACAACCAGCCCATAGCCAATCAGCTGGTTGTCGCGAATTCCCTGCACCGACGCGATATCTTTGATGCGAGCCAACCGCGATTCGGATGACACCGCGAGTTGAGCTTTTACGGGGGCAGCCAACGCCATGGCAGCGGCCACCATCGCGAGACACCAGAGTCGGCTCCTAAGGCCCATGCAGTTCTCCAATTTAAAACACCAGTAAGCTTTCTAAGGCGCGGACAATAAAGTTAGGCCGATGGGTATAGTCCTCAACGATGCCCTTGCCGCGCACTTCAAGTTCCATGCTGGAGATGGCTGTGGACATGACCTGATTCTGCGCGCTCACATCCTCCGGCCGCACCAGACCCCTGAGGATGATGGTTTGCGTCTCCTGGCTGAAGTGGACCTGCCGGGCCGCCTCGATCACCATCACGCCATTCGGCAGCACCTCCACTACCGTGCCCCCAAGCGTGGTGGTCAAGGTGTTGTTGTCTGCAGCCTGCGCCGTTCCCGTAAGCTTGTTCGAAGAGCTCTGATTCAACAGATTGGTGGCTGCACTATGAGCCGAAAACGCACCCAGCAAAGCAGTAAGCTGCGAGCTGGCCGCTGAGGCGCGCGCCCCTGCAATCGAGCCATTGGTGGTCGAGACCACGCTTTCCGACACAACCACCGAGATGAGGTCGTGCGCCTGAAAGGCCCTTACGTCGCTCATCAGCCGGGCCAGGCGGCCGGTATCGCTCCACGTCGATCCGAGTGAGGCGGGCGCGGAGAGGTTTTGGGCATGGACACGAGTCAGATACTGATCCAGGGCCGAGCTCGCCGGATCCGTCTTCGCCGGTTTTTCCTTCTTCGCAGCTGCCGCCCCACGCACCAGGGTGCCGGACAAGAGAGCCAGCAACGCGATGAGTAATAGAAGCCTCGAACGAAGCGCCGCCGCCTGGCCTGAGCCTCGCTTCTGCTTCCTCCGTCTTGTGATGCAGCCTCTGCTCACCTTACCTCCTACAACGAAGCGCTTGCGTAATCGCGGTGCGCGTCTCGAACTGAGGAACTCCAAGAGCTCCTGCGGGCGACACGTAGAACACGCCTTCAGCCGCCAACCCGGACCTCGCCCTTCCCGGAAATAGTCCCAACCATAATGGTGACCCGATGCATAGCGTCTACCTCGACGCGCACGCTCTTGCCGAGTTCACCCGCCTCCAAAGCATGCCCGGCAAGTCGCATCGAGAATTTGTCCGACTCTTGGCTCACCACCACGGCATCCCCACTATGGACCAGAAGATGATCTTCGGCGACCGCAGGCAACTCGCCGGCTGCCTCGTCCTCGTCCTGAGCGAGAGGAGCCCAAAGAAGCTGCGCGGGACGCTCCGGAGCGCCGCACTGCTGGACCCAGAACCATCGCCGTCCGAGCGCCGCATCCTTCATCGTCCTCCACACTCGGAATCCCTGCTCCTCTGGTTGCGCCTTCTGCGCGGGAAGGTGCTCCCGATAGCTGGCAAGTGCAGCCTGAGGGGTCGCACTGCAAAGCGACCAGACAGGCTGCGGCGCCAGCACACCGAGAGCACCGAGAAGCAATACCCTACCTCGGCATGCTATTGACCTGGGAATACATATCATCGGCTGCACGAATCACCTTGGAGTTGCTTTCAAACGCGCGTTGCGCCTCGATCATCTGGACAAACTGCGTCACCACATCCACGTTCGAGTTCTCTAGATATTGAGGCTGCAGCGTTCCCACGCCGCTCGGGCCACCGGGATTGTCATTGATAGCAGTGCCCGAGGAAAGCGTCGCGGTCAGGAGATTGCTGCCGATACTGTTCAAGCCGCCCGGATTAGGAAAGGTGGTCAGCTGGATCTGGCCGATCTGCTGCGGATTTGCCTGTCCTGGCAAAGTCGCGTCCACCACTCCATACTGGGTAATGGTGACCGCAGTTGCATTCGCAGGAACCGTGATCTGCGGCTGCAACAGATTGCCGTTGGCATCGACAATAGCGCCCTGCTGGTCTTGATGAAAGCTGCCATCTCGGGTGTAAGCCAGCGTTCCATTGGGAAGAAGAACCGAGAAGTAGCCTGCTCCCTGAATCGCGACGTCGAGCGGGTTTCCGGTCTGGACCAGACTCCCCTGAGTCTGAATGACCTCGGTCGCCGCAGACCGAACTCCGAGTCCAACCTGCAAGCCCGCCGCCACCGTCTGCTGACTCTGTGCGGCACCAGGAGTGACCATGTTCTGGTAGATCATGTCCTGAAAATCAAGCTGACGTCCCTGAAAACCAGTGGTGGAAGAGTTCGCAAGGTTGTTGGCGATGGTATCAAGATTCAACTGCTGGGCTTCCATGCCACTTGCCGCGGTGTATAGCGCTCGTATCATATATGATCCTCTGCTGGTGACTTACTATCAGACCTTGCCCAAATCTGTTGTCGCGGTCTTATTGAATTCCGAATAAAAGATGCTAAGCGCTTTCTGCATCATTTCAGCCTGGCGTTGAATGAGCATCAGCTGCATCGTTCCGCCAACAACGTTGAGATTAGAGCCTTCAAGGCTGCCCTGGCGCACCTCGGTAGAGACCGCCGGAACGGCACTCTGTGCCGGCGCGCGAAAGAGCGTCGTTCCTTCGGGAACAATCGCCGTTCCTGCAGGAAAATCCACCACTGCTATGCGCCCGGCCACCCCGCCCGCGACGGAGATCGTTCCGTCGGCCGCGATGTCGATGGGGCCCGGCGGGAGCACGATGGGAGTTCCATTCGCCGCCAAAACCCGCTCATTACGCGAGGTCCGCAGCGTCCCATCACTCGCCCGCTGGAAGGAACCGTCGCGCGTGTAGCGCACACCATTTGCAGTCTGAACCTCGAAGAAGCCAACTCCCTGCAAGGCGACATCGAGAGGATTCCCTGTGGTCGTCAGTTGGCCCTGACTGAGATCAACGTTGTCGCCGCCGATCACGCCGTAGTCATTGAGAACGGTGTTCAATTGAGAGTTGGAGGCGTTCGGCCCGAGTACCGCGTCGCGAAAGAAGTTATTCTCCGCACGAAAGCCATTGGTGCTGGCGTTGGCTAGATTATTCGCAGCCGTGTCGAGTGCCTGGCTTCGAGCCAGAAGGCCACTCAAGGCGGCGTAGTATCCGCTGTCCATACTTAGAACTTGTGCATGATTAGTACCAAATAGGTACAGCGCAGCTTAAAAAGCGCTTATGCGCATCGAAAGATCGTCTCCGGCATCGCTACTGCGATTTACCCAACGCCTCAGGAATAACAAAGAGGTAGTCGCGGTAGCTGCCAAGGCTGCTCTGTACATCGTTCGCAGCGAAGGCACGCAGCCATAGATGTTGATGCAGCCGCGCGATGCAGGCGTCAGAAACGTCTTCCTCCTGCAAGACAGCCGCCGCGGCCTTCAGAAGCTCCTCCTTCGTCCGCGGACGAACCACCGTCGCCGCCGGCGCCTGTATCGGAAGCGAACGAGTCCAGGCATCTTGAAAGGCGCTCTCTCCAGCCAGACCAGCCTCAACCCGCAGGCCCGTCATATGCTGTACCGCAAAGGATGCCACCGGATTCAGGCCGCGATCGAAGGCAAGATAAAGCAAACCGCGATTCCGTGCCGGAAGCGGCAGGATGCGGTAGATCTCAATAAGCTCACGCGGAATCTCGCCGGGCTGCGGGCGGTAGGTCGCCAGGTCGAAGATGGGGCAGTTCCACTGCATCCCTAGAGCTCGAGTGATGTCCTTCTCCGTGAGGTCAGTTCCCTTGCGAAGCCAGTCTCCGATCCTCTCCGTCTTTGCCTGACGCTGCTGCTCCAACGCAGTCTGCAGTTGCGCCTCGGTAATCATCCCCATGGAGAGCAAGACCAGGCCTAGCGGGATACGATGCGCGTGCGTCACCATTGCCCCGGGATCCTGTGCTCCAAGCTCTCGCTCGATGCGCTGCGTAAGCACCGAGGACCAGCACGCGTCCGAGCACAGCCATCGCCCCTCGAAGCATCTCCTCGGAGGTGCACTCAAGGGCCGCCTGGGGGATGCACAACTTGGGTTTTCGCAACCCCTGCCTCCTCGAAACGTCGGAGTTGCAGGCTTTTTCTGGAAGACGAGCCGGGGATACGGGATCGCGCGAGACAGGCGGCGAAGCCTGTCTAAAAGAGGCATCGTACAGTCTCCAGTCGTTTGCGCGGCTCAGCAACCTCGGTGACCCGCAGCCCATAGTTCCCATCCACCAGAACCACCTCCCCGCGCGCTACGATGCGATCACCCACCACAAGATCCACCGGTGCATGAACCGGACGATCGAGCGACACGACATCTCCGGGGGCCATGTCGAGGATCTCGCTCAAGAGCATCTCGCGTCCACCAAAGCGGAGCGAAGCCTGTAATTCAATATCCAGCAGGAGATCGAGATTTGCCGACGAAGAGTCCCCCGCGGCTAAGTCTACGTATGCTTTTTGTGCACGCGCGTCCACCGTACGATCGGGTACCGCCTCGGCTGCCCGATTGTCTTCTTCGAACGCCACAACCAGGCACACCGGCAAGACCAGCTTTTCACTCTTCAAGCTGGAGGAGAACCGCGCAGCGGCTTCGGTTCGTTCGTACGCGGCTGGGTCGGAACGCACCGGCTTGACTGTACAAACGAGACTGGTCTCACTGCGCACTAGCTCCAGCCACTGCTCTACGGTCTTCGCGGATAAGCTATCCCAAAGCGTATTCACGCTCTGTCCCGCCTGCCCCAAAGCGACGAACTCGCTCAACTCAACGGAACCGGCGGGCACGCCGAAGATAATCTTGCCCGCAGAATCCTGATCTATCCGCAGTTCAAACTCTGAGCAGACCTCCAGGGGGCGAAATGCCTCCATGACGCGGGCGTCATCTGCTTCGAAAACCCCACCGGCGTACTCGGCCAAAACCGTACATGCAGCAGTGAGCCATAATTCCTGAAGTACAGGGATCCATCTCTGGATCTCGCTTGCCGGCATAAACCGACTCTCCTTTTTTTCTCAACTATAAGTGCAGCGGTGGATCGAAACGAGCAGGATTGGCGGCGGGCCTAAAGCTCGACTGCAGCCTTTGCGGCTTCGAGCTTGGCCCTCAGATGAAGAACAGCGGAAACCCTGATCTGTGAGACTCGCGAGGTCGTCACATCCAGAATCAGCCCAATCTCTCTCATGGTTAGCTCTTCATAATAGTACAGGGTAAGTACCAGCCGCTCGTTCATCGGCAACTCTTCGATAGCCGCCTGCAGGCGGTCCCGCAGCTCCTCCCGCATGCAGATAAACAACGGGTCCTCCTCGGGGGGGCCGGCAACATACGCCACCTCCTCGGTGCCGGAGCTGTCGTTCCGTTGCACATGAAGACTGCCCATCTCCAAGCCATTGAGCTCCCCCAGAAGCGCTTGATACTCCGCCAGCGGCTGACCGAGCTCATCGGCCACCTCCTGCTCGGAGGGCGCCCGGCCAACCTTCGCGGTCAACGCACGGATCGTCTCCTCAATGGCCCGGCCTTTGCGCCGAAGCTCGCGCGGCCCCCAGTCTACGTCACGCAGGCTGTCCAGGATAGCCCCCTTGATCCGGAACTGTGCGTAGGTGCGGAACTGCGTCTTCTTCGCCGCATCAAATTTGTTCGCAGCATCGATCAGCCCGAGAACGCCCGCACTCACCAGATCGTCGAGATTGACATACTGCGGGAGTTTTTCATGGATGCGGCGCGCAATAAACCGAACCATCGGCAGGTTGCCGAGGATAACCTCCTCCCGGTCGACGAAGCCATCCGCCTCAGACAGCTGATCGGCAGCGAGCGGTTCCGCGGCAACAGACAACGGAGCCCGATAGGTTACGTCTTGTCGGCCATATGTTAAGCTCTGCATCTTCTCCTCATTCGGTGGTGCGAGTGATCACCACGCCGCTTTTCGGTACCTAACCTGCAGCACGAGCTAATTGACTACTCCTATCGAGCGCACCTGGACGCCCGGAGGAATTTCAACGGGAGCAACCACCGCGAGCCGGGGAGCGAATGGTTCCAACCAACGGCGCAGATGATAACGAGCCGGACTCGAACACAACAGCACGGGCGTTGCCGAATCCGGCTGAGACTGGATTAGGGGCTTCAAAGCTTCCACCAGCCTCCGCAGCGCATTCCCCGCAGCATCCGGCCTGCTCGGATCGTTCAGGCGGGACGAAAGATCCCCTTCCAGAGAGCGAATCACCTGATCCTCAAGCTGAGGATTGAGCGTGAACACCCGTAAGCTTCCATCGGGCGAGAGCAGCGGCTGCACTAGAGACCGGCCCAGCGCCTGCCGCGAGCTTTCGACCAGGGCAGGCAGCCCCTTGTTGATCGCCGCCGTCTCGACCAGCGCCTCGAGAATCGATCCCAGGTTGCGGATCGAGACGCCCTCGCGCAGCAGCTGCTGCAGGACACGCTGCACCTCGCCCAAAGTCAGCAGCTTGGGCAGAAGTTCTTCGACCAGACGCGGATGTGAATCATTTAATGTGTCAAGCAAGCGCTTGGTTTCGTTTCGGCTCAAGAGTTCCGGAGCGTTCTTGCGCAGTAACTCCCCGAGATGAGTGGCAATCACCGTCGTCTGATCGACCACCGAGTAGCCCGCAGCCAGAGCCTGATCCTCAAGCGTAGGGTCGATCCAGCGCGCGGGCACGCCAAAGGCCGGCTCGTTGGTCTCCTTGCCCTGGATGACGCGCGGGTTCGGATCATTCGAAACCGCCAAAACCCTCCCCGGCTCAAGCTCCCATCTGCCGATCTCTACGCCCCGTAACAGAATGCAGTACTCGCGCGGGCGCAGGCGGAGATTGTCGGTGATGTGTACCGAGGGAACAATGAATCCGAGCTGCGTAGCCAGATGCTTGCGCAGGGCGCGTACTCTCTGCATCATCAAACCACCCTGCTTCTCATCGACCAGCGGAATCAGCTGAAAGCCAATCTCCAGGCAGACCTCGTCCAGCTTGAGTACGGCAGCGAGATTCTCCGCCGCTGCACCGGCCTCCTGCTTCGGCGCTTGGCTCGCCTCCTCCTTGGCCTGCTCCTCACCCTGACGCGAGCCGATAGACCGCGCGCCAAGGCCAACCGCTCCGGCAACTGCAAGGAAGGAGAGAGTGGGCATGCCGGGCACCAGGGACAGCACCGCCAACACGCCCGCCGCCACCCACAGGGTGCTCGCGTTCGTGAAGAGCTGGCTTCCCAACTCGCTTCCCATCGGCGCCGAGGTCGAGGTGCGAGTGAGAACAATAGCGCCGGCGACGGACACCAACAACGCCGGAATCATCGTGACCAATCCATCCCCGACAGTAAGGATGGTGTAGGTGCGCAGCGCGTCCGCCAGTTGCATGCCCTGCTGCAGAACTCCGATCAATAGCCCCGCAAAGATATTGATCGCGGTAATCAGGATGGTCGCCACCGCGTCCCGCTGGGTGAAGCGCGCCGAGCCATCCATAGCTCCGTAGAACTCCGCCTCGTGCGCTACCGCCTGACGGCGCTTGCGTGCGCCCGCCTCGTCGATCAGACCGGCATTGAGATCGGCATCGATCGCCATCTGCTTACCCGGAAGCGCATCCAGAGTAAAACGAGCGGTGACCTCCGCCGTGCGCACCGCGCCATGGCTGACCACCAGGAACTGGATCGCGATCAGCGCCAGGAACAGAACGAAACCCACGACAAAGTTGCCACCCACCACAAACTGGCCGAACGCTTCAATCACGCTTCCGGCAGCCGCCGTACCCTCGTTGCCGTGCAACAGGATTCTCCGGCTGGAGGCGAGATTGAGCGACAGACGCATCAGCGTCAACAGCAGGAGCAATGTTGGGAAGATGGAAAAGTCAATCGCCCTCTGCAACTGCAACGCGGAGAGAAAGACGATGATGGAAGCAGTCATCGAGAAGGCGAGCAACAGGTCCAACATGAACGCCGGCAGCGGCACCAGCATCACGAACACCAGGCATATGCCTGCAATCGGAATGAATAGCTTCGATCCCCGCCGAAGCCACTTTTGAGCGGAGCCCTTTCCGTCGCCCGCACCCTGTGCTACCGCTGCTGCGGTTGTTGCCGAGTTTCCCATTGTGCTCACGCTCTCTCCTGGCCACCGTCTGTTTCGTTGCCCTCAATACCCGCCCCAGTAGGTGGCGCCTGCGCCGGAACAACATTCTCTTCGAGGATGTACGGCATCGGGGGCCGCACCACCGGGGCGCGCCGTGCCGCAGATGCAGCAGTGGCAGCGTTCGATTTTTCCCGAGCGCTGCGCTCGAGTTCTGTGCGATATAAGAAGGCCAGAATCTCCGCCACCACAGCGTAGAGGTCCTGTGGGATGTTTTGGCCCACCTCCACCGATCGATACAACGAACGCGCCAAAGGTGGATTCTCCACGATCGGAATATGCGCCAGGCGAGCCTCAGCCTTGATCATCTCGGCGATCAAATTCCTTCCCTTGGCCAACACCTTCGGCGCCTGCATGGTCTCCATCGAGAATTCAAGCGCCACGGCATAGTGAGTTGGATTGGTAATCACCACGCTGGCCTTGGCGACATCGCCCCTGAGTTTGCGTTGCCGCAACTGCCGCTGGATGGAGCGAATACGGCCACGCACCTGAGGATTGCCTTGATTCTGCTTCATCTCCTCACGAATGTCCTGTTTACTCATACGCAGACGCTTCTCATTCGCCCACCACTCGCTGCCATAATCAATCGCCGACCAGGCCAGCGTGATAAAGGACGCTTGAAGCAGAAGTGTGTGGGCGTCGGAGAACATCTGCGGCAGGCGCATCAGCGAAAACAGCGGCATCCCGTTGAACTCTGCGGAGAGCAGTCGCACAGCAAGCCATCCCAGAAGCACAGACGGCACAAGCGATTTGAGAATGCGGGTCAGGCCTTGGAACGAGAACACCTGGCTGAAGTAATTCGTGGGCGACAGACGCGAGAAGTTGGGCTCGAAGGCATTCTGCCGTATGGCGATTCCACCGCTCTGAGCGACGTTTACCAATGCTGCGACACAGAAGAGTCCAACCATCAACAACAGGACCGGCAACATCATCGAAGAGACCAGCGAACGAAACATCGCATACGCCTGGCTGCCTGCCTGAAGGCTCAGGTCGCTATTGCTCGCCTCTTCAAGCAGTGAAAACAGCGCCGCTTTCCAGTGGGAGACGAAGCCGCTGGAGAACCAACCCAGAAACAGCGTGCCCGCCAACATGACGATTGAGCCCGTCAGTTCACGACTGCGCACGACCTGTCCTTCTTCGCGTGCCTTTTGGCGTCGTTGCGCTGTTGCTTTTTCTGTTTGTTCGTCCGGCATCGCGACCTATGCTTTCACGTGACGTTGCATCAGCTGCATGGCGGCATCCAGCAGCGCGGAGAATCTGCTATCGATGAATCGCGGCCACAGACCGAGGCTGGCGATCAACACGAAGAAACCCGTCAGGGTCTTGAGCGGTATACCCACAATCATTACCGGCAAGGATGGAGAGAGCTTCCCAACCAGAGCAATCGCCACCTGGACCAGAAAGGTGGCTGCCATGATGGGAGAGGCCAACTGAAGGCCGGCCAGCAGAATCCCGCCGAGCATATTGACAATCGTCGGAGCCACGATCGCATCGAACCGGGCATGCCCCACCGGGACCACAACCATGGTGCGGAACAGGGCTTCAATCACAACCCTGTAGTAGCCGCCACAGAAGAGCACCGTCACCAAGATCAGCCCGGTAAATTGGCTCATCAGCGGAGATTGCACATTGGTGCTCGGGTCGAGCACATTGACCAACGAGAAACTGAACTCCAGATTGAGCAGATAGCCGGCGAAGCTGAGCGTCTCCTCCAACAGGGCGACGCAAATCCCCAGCAGCAGCCCGACCGACAGTTCGCCCAAAATCGTATCAAGGGCAAGCCGCGGCGGCGTCTGCGACACGGCAGCGATGGGCGTAACCACGAAGGTGAGGGCAACCGAAAGCAGCATCTTGATTCGGGCAGGAATCGCCTTCGACGAAAACGGAGAAACAAACACCATCATTCCGCTGATGCGGATCAGGATCAGCAGCGAAGACACCAGAAAGCTTGTCCAGCTATGAAGCAGCGCAGCTGTCGCTTGAGTCTGCATAGTGGCTACCGGGTAAACCGATGGAAATCACCCAGCAAGCCGATGGTGTAGACAGCCAGCCGGCGGATAATCCACGGAGCTCCCACCAGAAGCGCCACCCCCACGATGGCCAATCGAGGAACCTGCGACAGTGTCTGATCCTGCAACGAGATCAGAGTTAATACCAAGCTCACGATGACACTAACCACGGTGGCGAGCAACAGAACGGGCGCGCTGATAATGAGTGCCTCCCGGAGCAACATTCTCATGAGTTCAGTAACCTGGTCGGGTCCCATGACTCTCCTCGACAAAAACTAAAAGCTCTTCAACAGCGAGCTCGCTAACAAATGCCAGCCGTCTACCATAACGAAGAGGAAAATCTTGATGGGCGTCGACACCACCACCGGAGGCAACTGCATCATGCCAACCGAGGTGGTAATGGACGCAATGACAATATCAATTAGGAGAAAGGGCAGGAACAGAACCGCGCCGATTTGAAAGCCCGCCTTCAACTCAGAGAGCATGTACGCCGGCACCACCACACGGAGCGGCAGATCCTCGGGCTTCTGCGGATGAGGAACGCCGGAGGCATTCACGAACAGCGCCAGATCCCTCTCCCCCGCGTAGCGCAGCATGTAGAGCCGCGGCGGATCGCTCCCCTTGCTGATCGCCGTGTAGCCATCGATCTTGCCCTGTAGGAAAGGCTCCACCGCCTGATGCTGGACCTGTAACAAAACAGGTTGCATGAGGAACCAGGTCATCATGAGCGAGAGACCCATCAGAATCTGATTACTGGGCGCGGTCTGGGTCCCAAGAGCCTGACGGAGAAAGTGGAAGACCACCAGCAGCCGAATCATCGGCGTCATCGACAGCAGAATCGCCGGAATCAGAGTCATCAGCGTCAGCACGACGACGATCGTCGAGGGAATGGTATTGAGGCCGGCGCCCGGTATCTTCAGCCCCGGGGCCGCCGCAAACAGAATCATGGGGTGCATTGCGCGGTCTCCTCACCAGCCTCAGAGCTCAATGGATTCTGCGGAAGAGTTGGATCGAAAGGCGCGGGATAGATACAGTTCACAGCGTCGCCGCCGCACCCCACAAAAAACGACTTCCCCTCGCACTCCACCAGGAACAAGGAACGCTTTCCACCCAGTGAAAGCGTTTCGACAACCCGCATACGCCGTTGATTCTTAGTCCGCACCTGAGCCCAGAAGCTCCAGATCCAGCCCTCTCTGTCTTTCGTGTTGATTTTCATCTCGATTCCATCCGCATCTTCACTTGAGGCGGGTGACCCGGACCCCCAGCTTGTCATCGGTGACCTCGAATTCCACCCACGCAAACTGCACATCATCTGCGAGCAGGGGAACCTCCCGCTCACCGTGCCACGCAGAGGACAGAATGCTGCCCGGCTTCAAGGTCAAAAGGTCGCGCACGCGAAATGCCGGGATCGGCACGGCGACCAGAACTGCCGTAGGCAATCCAGCGACGGCAGACCAACTGTCCGCGTGCGGCGCAGCCTCGGCCAGTGCGATCGATCCCTCGGTGTCAACAGGTGTAAGTTGGTCCATTAGGTTCTCTTATTGCTGAACAAGAAAGTCCGTAAAGAAAATGTTCTCAATCGAAAGACCTGGGACCTTGGCCACCAGGTCCGACTTCAAGGTCTTCTTGAGGGCGGTCTTCCCCTCGGGGGTAAGCAAAACCGCAGCGGTCTGCGTGGAGAGATCCCCCAGAATAATGTCACGCACCATGGCGGACTGCAGCAAGGCAGCGCCTGTCGGGGCGGCTTTGGCCGCCTTTTCCTCAACGAGTGACCCAGCCTTGTGAACGCTGAGTGTGATCGTCACTTTGACATAGCCCTCCCCGGCCGAGAGATTCGCCAAGAACGGTTCGAGGGTGACGGCCTCGGCCGTCGCAGAATGCTCTCCCGGGCTGGACTTAACCGGGGCCGGGCCGGCCACAGGCGCGTGCGTCTTTGTCCAATAGAACCAACCGCCGGCGCCAGCTGCCGCGGTAAGCAGCACAACCGCTGCAATCAGAAACAGGTTAGGGCCCTTCTTTTTTGTTGGTGTGGGGCTTGGTGCGGTCGTGGCCATATAGAAAAGGCTTTGCACCTGAAGAACCAGTCTGGTCCAAGCCGCATCAGGGCAGACTTAGGTACCAGCTTAGGAAGTTCTAAGCCAATCACTCGAAAGCAAGCTCTTCGAGGCCGCCGCTCGATCGAGCGGCGGCCTCGAAGGTCGCCTCCTACAGGAGCAGTTGGAGATGAGCGTTAGCGCATCATGGCGAGGATGTCCTGGTCCACCGTATTGAAGGTCGTGACCGACTTCGAATTGGCAGCGAAGGCGTTTTGAGCCACGATCAAATTGGCGAACTCCGTGGAAATATCGACGTTCGAGGCCTCAAGCGCACTTCCTTGAATCGTTCCCCGACCGCCCGTTCCGGCGATGCCCAGGCTTGCCTGACCCGAGGCTGCGTTCGTCACGTAGTCATTGGAGCCAACCGGGGTAAGGCCCTGAAGGTTGGTCACCGAGGCGATCGCGACCTGTGCCAAAGGCGACGTCAGGCCATTTGAGTAGGTGGCGGAGATCGTCCCGTCCGCAGCCACGCTGAAGCTCGCAAAGGTACCGCTCGCGTTTCCGTTTGCAGTGACCCCGCTGGTGGTCGATGCAGCGGCCGTCTGCGTGATGCCAGAGGCTCCAGTAGCACCGTACAGATTCAAGGCGAAGTTGAGTGCAGACGCTCCGTCGCTCAGAATGGTGCCCGGAGCCGCTTGGCTGAGCGCGCTGCCGGCCAGGCTGATCGTATTCATGGCACCTGCGGGTCCCGTGATGATGAGCTGGCCACCAGCACCCGCACTGGCAGTCAATCCAGCGGCCTTGAAGCTCGCCTGCGAATTTAACTGGTCCACCGCGTCGGCTACGTTTGTACCCGCGGCAAAGTTTGTGGTCACGGAGGTTGGCAGCGGCGTCTCGGTGATCGCAGTCGCACCCGCCGCACCCAAGCTGATCGTATTGCCCGTACCGGCGGGTCCAGTGACCACCAGTGAGTTGCCGTTTGCGGTTGCGGTCATTCCATTACCGGCAAACGCTGCGTTCAACTGCGTCACCGCCTGGGCAATGGTAGTGCCCGGGGCGAAGGTTCCCGCCACCGCGGCACCACTGCCCGCGCTCTGGAAGCTGAAGGGGCCGGAGAGCGTGTCGCCGGCCGCGCCGACGCTGAAGGTTACGGTTGAGGCAACGCCGGCCGAAGCCGCCGTCGGGGTGGGATTCGCTAGCAGCGTGCTATTGACTACCGAAAGGTCCAGCGAGCCGGAGATGCCGTAGCCCGGATTGAAGGCGAGCGTCTGGGTTGCGCCGAGAGCGGCCGTACCAGTCGCGAGCCCGGGAGTTGCGAACGCCGATGCAGTGCCCAAGCCGGTAAAGCCAATTCCGGAGATGTTGGTCGATGGGCTGACCAGCTGTCCCAGGCTATTGAACTGCAGCGTACCGGTCGACGCGGCGTTGCCGACCGCGCCAGGCACTGTCACCGCGTAGTTCCAACTTCCTCCCCCGTTCGCCGTGAAGGTCACCGTTGCATTTTGCGTTCCCCCCAGAGAGTCATACATCGTTACTGGAGCGTTCACAATGCTTCCAACAGGCGCGGTCGAAGTCAGATTCGCGTTGATACTTACCGCCGTCGTAGCCGTGGGCGACTGGGTCGAGTTCTCCGGAATGACAATCGGAACGGCTGCGGCGCTGCTGTTAATCGTCCCGTTTACCGCCGGATAGCCCAGTACCTCCAGGCCATTACTGGTGACCAGATTGCCATTGGAGTTCACCGTGAAGTTTCCAGCCTGGGTCAGATACTTCGCTCCCGTCAATGGATCCTGCGCCACAAAGAATCCGTTGCCATTCAGCGCCATGTTGCTGGTGACGCCTGGCGTCTGGCTGATGCTCCCCGTGGTGAAGTTGGTTGCGGTAGTGTCTACCTGCACACCCAGACCTTGCGTCAACGGATCTCCGCTCCCCGCGGATCCGATCTGCTGATAGAACAGACTGGAGAAGCTCGTGGTCTGATCCTTGAACGCCGTGGTGTTCATGTTGGCCAGGTTGTTCGAGATCGTGGCGAGGGCTTGCGAATCGGCCTGCAGCCCAGTCAGGGGGATCGAAAATGATGCCATGGTTCCTCTCTTGAAGACTTTCTTGTGAGCGGCTGCTTCGCCGGGTTTGTCAAACGAGTCGCCGAAGGAGCCGACCGCAACAGAACTTTTTCTGAGCGCGCTCGCCGCGCCCTTGCGCCAAACGACTAGCGCAACGCGGACGGGGCCGCACTATTCCAGCTGGCCTTTTGCGAGTTGACCACCGGATTTGTGGGATCGAGCTGCTGCGCCACACTGAGTTGATCGGTGATCGCAGTGGGATCAAAGGCGGCGTAGCTGGCTTGCGCTTTGGCCACCTGAGCCGCGGAGGTAGTGGAAGAAGGAGCAGAGGTTCCGCTCGCCGGAGCCACGGCACCGGTCGGGCTGCCGCTCGTGGGCGTACCGGTGGTAGGCGTGGTAGGCGTGGTCGGAGTGGTGGCCACGGTGTCCAGAGTTCCCACCCCTTGATTAATCGCGATCAGCTGCTGCAGGCTGTTCACATTGACCAACTGGTTTACATAGGTGTTCGGGTCCGTGTCTGAGGTCGGATCCTGATGCTGTAGCTCGGCCACCAGGAGAGTGATGAAATCATTTGCGGTGATCGTGGCCGTATCCGAGGTCGATGTGGAGCTGGAAGGAGCAGCAGTTGCCGCAGTAGCCCTGCCGCTCACCATCGGAGTAGCCGTGCCGGTTGCCTGCTGTTGGCGCTGCGCTTGAAGCTGCTGGACAATGTTATTCAGGTTCACTGACTTTCTCCTTGATCATGGGTGGAGCCGCTTGAACTACGCCCGGATACTGATCCTGCTTCCATCCAGCGCCGCCGCAACACTTGTAGCAGCCACTACAGAAACTGGCGTGACTGCTGCTTGCGACTGCGACGATTGGCCGGGTTGCTGTCCTTGGTTGGAATCGCCAGCTCCCCTGTCGGAGGAGAACTGCTGACGCACCGACACCCCGATCTGGTCCACGGAAACCTGCCGCTCGACCAGATGTGAATTCAACTGCGGCAACATCGACGCTGTGCTGCTATGCTCTGCCGCAGAACTTAGCTCCAGCGTCGCCGTCACGTGGCCTTGCTGCCGCTGCGCGACTACAGATGTCCACGAGTCCTGCCCATTGGCAAAGCCGGCCTCGATGCGGTTGGGTGAGAGCTGCCACACCGCGTTGGGCCCGCTCGACGAAGTTGTTCCGGCACCGTCGAGGATTGTGTGCGCATTGGAACTCCCAGACCCCGTCGAGCTTGCTGCCGCCACACGCTCCGGCCCGTCCATCCGCGCCGTCTGCGCGCCGGATCCATGCAGCGCCGTTTGCACTCCGGAGTCGTTCTGCACCGACTGTGCTGGCGCGGCGCTGGGCATCTCGTGCGCAGGAATCGAGGATGCGCTGATCGCCGCATTGTGGGTCGACGCCACCGTGCTAGCCGCCACGGCCGATGCTGCCGCTGAGCTGGAAGCCACCGTGCTCGTCGCCAATTTGGCGTCTACGCCCTGCACCTTCGAGATTCCGCTAGAACTGCGCGCCGTGCCCGAAGCCGCGGAGTCAGCGGCTGTATTCGCAATGCTCGACAGCCCGTCGGTTCCGATGTTGATTGCCGCTGCGTCAATTGTTCCCGTCGGAGTGGCAATCGCGGTCGCCTGCGACATTTGCCCAGTGCTTACGACTGCAGCTGAGTTAGTCGTGGAGACCCCGCCCAGGGTCTCTGCGCGATCGACAACAATGCCTGCATTGCCTGAAGACCACGCAGACTGCTGCCCTTGTGTCACCGCCGAGGTGGAGAGGGATGCATCCGGCGACTGCGATCCTGCCTTAGCGATCAACCCGCCTGTCGCTTGGCCCGATAGACCGCTCGCGGAGGCTGCGACACCAACCGATGATCCCGACTGGCTAGTCTTTAATACAGGAGAGCTGGCACTCTCTGACTTCGCGACCTCTGCCTTACCACCCGACGGCAGCGTTGACGTCAGAGTCGATGTCAGAGTCACCGTCGACGCCGACGTCGACGTCGCCGAAGGCATGCTGGGGCCGGAAGCAGCCAGCAGCATCGGCGCGGGGTTTCTCTCCTCCACGACCTGCGATGCAAGCAGATAGTCAACGGCCGTGGCGGTCGTCGACTGCTCCGGCTGCGCTGGTGCAGCTGCCGTCTTGGACTTGCCACCCTCATTTACGTTCGTAACTTTATCTTTTGCACTCTTTGTTGCTTCTGAGTGTGATGAAGGCGAGGTCTGGGTGGGGACCGGATTCAGCGTCGCGGTCGAAGTCTGGGGTAGGACAAAGGGGGGCGGAACAGCGACGGAACCGGTCGCCACCGGCGCTTTGGCGCCAGCCGCTATATCCTGAGGCGGCTTAGCGACCGTCGGCTGCGAGGTTCCGCTTGCGCTTCCCTTCTGCTGGGCTGCGAGCAGAAGCTTGGAAAATGCTTGGCTCGATGCGGCAGAATGCTCCGCCTTACTTCCTCCCTTGTGAAGACCCGGACTACCCGTAGCTGCGCTCACTAAGGTATCTGCAAGTTGGACGGCGACTGGAGCACTCATGGAAACCAACATTTGCATTTCAATTGCCGATTAGAAGGAACTTAGCTATATTCTTCCTGCGCGCGCAGCCATTCGTAGCGCCGGCGGGCCTGCAGCAGGTCGTCCAACTCCGCTCGACTCTTCCGTTCCATCTCCAGAGCCTCTTTCTCTTCGGCCTTATGCAGCAGGCTTTCGAGCTTTTGACGCTCCCGCCTGCGCTCGAAATAACCGTCGCGTTTGGCTTGAATCTCCGCTTCAAGGCGAGGAAGCACGCGGGCAGTACGCACCGCAACGACGCGCTGAATCTGCGCCTCCGACTCCGGCCCCAGCCATCCGTTGGGCTCCATCGTTGGCTCAGCCAAAGCGGCATTCCTTCGCACTCGCGCCCCCAGCTCGGCCTCTAGAGCCTCTCCAACCTGCATCTGGGTACGGCGCAATATGGCCACGGAACTCTCCAGTCCCAGCCGCGCCTGATCCTCTTCCATCTGGCGAATCCGATGGATTCGTTCTAATCGTTTTCTCGAATTATTCACATCAACCCTGCGCCGCCAAAGCTTGCAGCCGTTCCAGACAGCGCTGCAACGTCTCTCGCTCATGGGATGTCTGTTCCAGAAAGTGCCGGATCGCGGGCATCACCCGCAACGCCTGGTCAAGTTCTCCGTCGGTCCCCGACCTATAAGCCCCGATGCGAACCAGATCCTCTGAGCGCGTGTACGCAGCCATCCACCGGCGGACGCGGGTTGCGGCCTGACGATGCTCCGGCGTCGCCACGGCACTCATCAATCGGCTCACCGAATCGAGAACAGCGATCGGTGGATAGATCCCTTCGGCCGCGATCGAACGACTCAACATGATATGACCGTCCAGCAACGAGCGGACCGCGTCCACGATTGGATCCTGCAGGTCGTCGCCCTCCATCAGCACGCCATAAAAGGCAGTAATGGAGCCGTTATTTCGTCTTCCGGCACGCTCGACCAGACGCGCTAGGCGCGCGAAAACCGACGGCGTATATCCTCTCACCGTCGGCGGCTCTCCGGCAGCCAGGCCCACCTCCCGCTCAGCCATCGCATAGCGGGTCAGCGAGTCCATCACCAACAGAACGTTCTTTCCCTGCGAAGCGAAGTACTCCGCGATCACCGTCGTCGTGTACGCTGCGCGAATGCGCAGCAGGGGAGATTCATCGGAGGTCGAAACCACCACGACCGACTTGCTCCGGCCCTCCTCCCCCAAAACGTCGTCCAGAAACTCCCGCACCTCGCGCCCGCGTTCTCCGATCAGACCCACCACGGTAATGTCGGCCGAGGTATTGCGCGTCATCATTCCGATGAGTGTGCTCTTACCTACGCCGCTACCGCCGAAGATCCCGACACGCTGACCGCATCCCGTGGTGAGCAAACCATCGATCGCCCGAATGCCGGTGCCAAGTGGTTGATCGATCGGCAACCGATCCATGGCCGCCAGCGGAGGCCGATCCAAAGCCCAATTGCTACTGGTGCGCAGCGGAGGGCCGCCATCGATGGGCTTTCCCAGTGCATTCAGAACTCGCCCACGCAAAGAGTCGCCCACGCCCACCCGCGGCCGAATACCCAGCGCGGACACCGCATTGCCGTAGCGAATCCCTCCAACCCGATCAAGCGGCATCGAGAGCACCTGATTGCCGCGGAAGCCGATTACCTCACCCAGGTGCCGTCGGCCGTCACCATCCACAATCTCGCACGACTCGCCGAGCTGACAAAGCGGCCCCTCGGATCGCACACTCTGCCCAAGCGCCTCGACGATGCGGCCTCGGCAACGCCATGCGGGACGCTCCAGGAGCGTCTGAAAATAAGGCTCGAAGGGACTCGCCGATGAAGCACCAGTCTCGCTGGCAGATGATCTCTGGTCCTCGACGATGGCCATAGGAACTCCTACTGAACCGATTCCATTCCACAATTCGTGCAGGGCAATCCATCCGGCCGGTCCGCAAGCCGCTGGTCGAGAAGGTCAAAGAACCCGCGTTCAATCTCACCCAATTGGGCGTCGACGCTCAGTTCGATGGTCCCCATCTGCGACTCGATCACACATGCCCCGCTCTCTAACCGGGCATCTGCCATCACCGTTGGCCGCACATGCGCAGGCATCTCCGCGAACACCTTCTCCCAACCAGCAGCATCATAGGGAGGAATGCGCAGCGTAACCTTCGAGGTTTCCTCAAGGCGCTCCATCGCGGAGCGCACCACCGCGCGAAGAAGCATCGGGTCCATCTGCGCTTCACGATGGAGGACCTTCCGGGCAATAGCCAACGCCAGCTTCACCGCCTCTGCTTCCACATTGCGAAAGTAGTCCCGGCGGTCAGCAGCGAACGACTCCAGCGCGGAGTTGAGCAAGGTGCGGCTTTGTGCCAAAGCCTGCGTGGACTCCTCTGCCTGTTTACGCCGTCCTGCCTCCTCCCCCTCGATCCTGCTTCGCTCCCTGATCTGAGGCAGTTCGAGCTCCAGCCCGGCCAGCTTCGCCTCCAGTTCGGCAATCTTCTGCTGCGCCACAGCCAGAGCAGCATCGTTCTGCTTCGGACGACCCTCGGTTGGGAGCAAGGATTGGAACTCTAGGGGAACACGCAGCGCGGCTGGCGCGCCGCGCTCTGTTTCGGGATACGGTAGCGCTCGGGTTGGATCCAAAGTAGGCACTCTTCTCTCCTATGTTCTCGGTGCGGCAAGCAGAAATCCGTCATGCAACATATTCGTCTTCGGCCTCTGGCTTCAGCATCAATTTGCCCGAAGCTTCGAGGTTCCGTGCCACGTTGAGAATCTCCGTCTGGGCCTTATAAATATCCCGGCCGCGAATCGGTCCAAGAACCTCCATATCATCGCGAAGCATCTCCACCGCGCGCGACGACAACGCACCGAAGAAGTGCATGCGCAGATTCTCTTTGGCGCCCTTGAGCGCGGTAGCCAGGAGACCCTTATCAATGTGGGAGACCAGCTCCATCATGCTCGACGCAGGAACGGTTACAAAATCCTCGAACGTGAACATGAGATTGCGAATGCTGAGAGCCATCTCCGTGTTCTCCTGCTCGATCGACTCCAGAATCTGCTTCGTCGCCGACGCATCCATACGGTTCAGCAGATCGGCCACGACCTTGAAGCCGGAGTAGGACTGACTGCGGTCGCGCCCCGTCGATTCCATCCGGCGACGCAAGATCAGACCCACCTTCTGCGCCATCTCATCGGAGAACTGCCGCATCTCCGCCAGACGCTTCACCACCGACACGCGCATGGCCTCGGGAAGCGCAGCCAGCGCCTGCGAGGAAGCACGCGGATTCAAGTGCGCCAGCACCAGCGCGGCCGTCTGCGGATGTTCTTCTTCGAGAAACTTCGCCACCTGTTGCATGTCCAGCTTCTGCAGAGGAGCCAGATTGCTATCCGCGGCCTCCCGCGAGCGCTTGACCTGACTCAGCAACTCCTGCGCGCGTACCACCCCGAAGGTCTCGACGAGGATCTTCTCCGCATATTCGAGACCGCCAAAGGAGAGGAACTGCTGGGTCTCCATAAGTTCATGGAACTCCTCCAGCACAGCCTCCGACACGGCGGGCGGCACTGAGCGGAGAATGGCAATCTCCTGCGTCAAGCGCTCGATCTCCCGCTCGCCCAACTGCCGGTAAATATCCTTGGCCCGTTCGTCTCCCAACGCCACCATCAGAATCGCGGCCTTGCGGACTCCACTGGTCGGCATTTCGTCGCCCAAGTCCTTCAACGCTGGCGATACCGCCTGGGTCTTTTCCATCGTGCTCCCCCACTCCTACTCGTTTGGCTCATCATCCGTGATCCAGCTCTTCACCAACCGCACGACCGGCTCCGGCTCCTGCGCCAGCTTCTCCGCAACCGCCTGCCGGAGCACCTGAGTCCGCGAGCGATGCCGCGGTTCAAAGAACTCAGTCTCCGGCTCACTTTCAACCAGAGCTGTAGTCACCACATCTCCGGCTGGCAATTCGTTGCGCGACATCTGCTGCACCAGCTGCATCCCGACCGGTCGGAAGACAAAGATCAAAAGCAGTAGGAACATGACGATAGGAGCGATCCACCACATGGCGGCCATAAGGTGGTCCTCGCGCGGAAGCAGACGTTCGATCAACGTGGGCGGAGCCGCCGCCACATTGTCCACGAAGGCCATATTCTCCACCGCAATCTGATCTCCGCGCAGTGCATTGAACCCCACCGCTGCCTTGCCCAACTCTTCGATACGTGCCAACTCCTCCGGGCTGCGCGAGACAAATTGCTGCTTCAGAGTCTTACCCGAACCGGTGGTGACCATCTTGTCGTTCACCAGAATGGCGATCGTCAACCGCTTCACCTGCCCGGCGCCCTGCACGATATGCACCGTCCGCTTCGAAGCAAAATAATTGGTGTTTTCGTGATGCGAGGTCTCAGTTCCCGTCACAGCGGGCGGGAATAAAGGCAGTGCGCTCGGCGGGGTAGTGCCATTGGCCGCGCCCCCGCCATTCGGCGCATTGCTCGCCGTCCCAGGAACGCCCGCCACCTTGGGTAGGCCTCCACGACTCTGATCCGTGCTATCGTTCGACGCCAGTACCGTCCCCTTCGGATCGTAGATCTCCTGGGTCTCATCGGTGTGCGCGTTGTCGAAGTCCACATTCACTGAGGCGCGGATATTGTCTCTGCCAGCGACCGGGTTCAGGGTCGCCGTCAGGCGGTCCACCAACTCCTGCTCGTAAAGGGCGGCCTGCGTCTGCACATCCTTCTGGCCAAAAGAAACTCGGCCATCCGCATCGACGAGCGTGACATCGTTCGGGTCAAGACCATCGACCGCGCTTGCCACCAGTGTGCGAATCGAGTCCGACTCCGTCGTCGTCAGGCTGCGCCGGCCCAGCTTGATGACCACCGAGGCCTTGGCCGCGCGCTGTTGCGTTTCAAACAGCGAATCATGAGGCAGCACCAGATGCACTCGCGCCGAGGCGATCGCGCCCATGCTGCTGATGGTGTGCTCCAGTTCGCCTTCCAGCGCGCGCTGGTAGTTCACCTTCTCGTCAAACTCCGAGCCCACCCAGTTCGGCTTATCGAACAGCTCAAAGCCGATCCGGCCCGATTGCGGAAGCCCCTTGGCCGCCAGGCCCAGCCGCGCCTTGTCGACCAGGTTGACCGGAACCCGCAGCGTGGTCCCATCGGAATCCAACTGCGACGGAATCTTCTCCGCAACCAACTCGGCAGCCGCCGCCTGCGCGTCCCGAGCATCCATATTGGAGTAGAGCGTGGTCCACTCCACGCGCGACGATAGCCACATCAGACCAGCCGTCATAATCAGCACCCCAGCCAGCGCCAGCCCCATCAGGAGACGCTGCATGGGAGTCGTGTTCCGCATCAGCCACTGCTGGGCATCAAGGAGAGCACGTTGCGTTCGTTTTAGAGCATCAGGCATTTACGTTTAATCTCAGGGCTCCGGGGAACCAGGTCAGAACTGCATCGCGTTCAATTGGTTGTAGGCATCCACCGCTTTATTCCGCACCGCCAGCGCCAGTTGAAAGGCAAGACCGGATCGCTGCGAAGCGATCATCGCCGTATGCACATCCACGCCATCCCCAGCCAGCATCGCGGTCATCTTTGTATGTGCTTCCTCCTGGAGCGTCCCCATCTCCACGAGCGCATCTTGAAGAACACTGGCAAACGGCGTCTCCGAGACGCCCGCCGCCGTGCCATCTACCGCCGCTGAACTTCCTACGCCCTGGTTCCATACCGCCGTCGCCGCCGTGCCAAGAGCTACCGGGTCAATCATTCACATCCTCACTTGAGCAGGTCGATGGAGGCCTGTAGCATGCTCTTTTCCGCCTGAACCGCCGTCGCATTCAGTTGGTAGGAGCGATTCGCCCCCATCAGATCCACCATCTCCGTCATCGGGTTAATATCGGGAAAACTTACGTAGCCGTCCGCGTCCGCATCGGGATGGCCGGGGCTATAGCGGCGCAGTGGAGCACCCTGGCTCGCCACGACCGCCGCCACCTCAACTCCCTCCGAGCCCTTCGTCGGGTCCAGCTGCGAGGACAGCACACCGCCGAAGGAGGATTGCTCCATCTGGTTGGCGGCAAAAACCACATTCTGCCGTCGGTACGGTCCGCCGTCTTGAGTGCGCGTCGTCTCCGCATTCGCCATGTTCGCCGCAACCACCTCGGCGCGAATACGCTCCGCGGTCAGTGCGGTTCCACTCAATTCCATGACGCCGAATAGGTTCATCTCTGGTTACCTTTCCGTGAATGGCAGCCCGGCTTCGCCGGCATCAAGACGCACGGAGCCGCGACCAGTTGCACGCCAGAGTCTGCACTCAACTGCCTTTGAAGCGCCGCGCGATCAAAGGAGCGCTGGATTGGGATCTGCAAGATCAGGATCATCTACCGATGATTCTTGCAGTAGAAGGGCCAACTTGATGAGAACAAGTTAAGAAACATCTTACGTCGAACGACCCCATGTAGACTGCTCAACCACCAGCCCAGAGAGCCACGCGCCAGCCTCGTATCCACGCGTCAAGAGCTGATGCTAAGAGTTTCCTTAGCATCAGCTCTTAGACCAGCCTCCCGCCCGCGATCGCAGCTGCTAGCGGCCGCTTCCGAATCGAATCTCCGATGCCGCAATCTCGGATCGATCTTCTGCCAGAATGTAGCCTCGCTCCAGAACATGCTCGAGTTCGCGCACCCCTCCAGGCCAGCTATGCGCCATCAGCCGCTCCATGCCAGAAGCATGCAACCGCTTCACGGGTTGATCGATTGCAAAGCGACGCAAAAAGTGCTCGGCCAACTCGGGAATATCCCCCCGCCGCTCCGCCAGACTCGGTGTCACCAGAGGAAATACCGACAGGCGAAAATATAGATCCGAGCGAAAGCTCCCTTCGGCCGCGCGCTGCTCCAGAGGTTGATGGGTTGCAGCAATCACCCGCACGTCCACGTGGATGGGCTTGTTTTCCCCAATCCGCTGCAGTTCACCCGCCTCGAGAAAGCGCAGCAGCTTGGATTGCAGCATCAACGGCATCTCACCGATCTCATCGAGAAACAGCGTCCCTCCGTGGGCCGCTTCGAGACGCCCCAAGCGCGCTTGAACCGCTCCCGTAAAGGCGCCCTTCGTGTGCCCGAAGAGCTCCGCCTCCAGCAGTGTCTCCGGAATAGCCGCGCAGTTGACCACAATGAAGGAGTTGCGTGAGCGCTTGCTCAAACGGTGCACCGCACACGCCACCAACTCCTTTCCAGTGCCCGTCGGACCTTGGATCAGAACGCTGGTCTTCTTGGGCGCCACCAACCGTATCTGCCGGCACAACTCGATGATCGCCGGACTCGAACCGACGATCTCTGGGAGCTTCGCGGAAAGGTCGCGCGGTTTCTCCGGCAACGCAGGCAGCGCCTCGAACGCTGCCTCCGGCCCCGAGACAGGCACCGGAGCCACCACAGCCTCTACAGCCGGTGCGCCTTGGCTCTCAACTCCACTCTCCAACAGAGCCGCCGCCCCCGAGGTCGCTTCGATCCGATCTCCCTCCGCATCGCTACAGCGAAGGGCGTACCACAACTCCTGGCGCCTCGAGTTCTTGACTGCCGCCAGCTGCAAAATACTCATGTTCTGCATCAGCACATCGGTAGCCGGATACCTTCGCCTCGATTCGGCGATGAACTCCGAAACCTCCAGATCGGGGAGCCATGAGTCGAGAATCATGGCCACGCAATCATGGTTGTTCAGATACAGGAGCGCCTCCGCGCCACCGGACGCCTCCTCGACCCGCCAACGCAGTCCCTCCAACACCCCCTTCACCTTCTGACGGAAGGATGTGTCCGGACTGGTGATGAGGACCGTTGCGGGATGTTTCGCGGAGGCCGTTGAGAGTCGTTGCGAGCTTGCCGTCATGGGATCCGGGGAGGTCAGGTTTAAATCGGTCCTTTGCTTCAGTTCCGGGAGCCGATCCACTCGACTCCCGGAAGGTTACATATTACTGGACGGCTCAGAGCAGGTGTCCGATGAATTCAGGTCGTCCACGGTTTCAATCCGCGGGCTGGTCTAACTCGAATCATATACAACAAACGGGTTCACTGTGCGGATGGCGCAAGACCAGGGAAAAGGCCAACATGGCATCGCTCCCCTCGATTTTCAGATCGCCGCCAAAGGCTTCGAGACTCGTCTGTACCAGGGCCACCTCGGGCAGCTTCCGATTTCGGAAATCGAAACCTTTGCCCTCAAATGGACGAGCGTCGCCGTTCAACCGGGTCGCTAACTCCTCCCCCTCATCCGACGCCACCGCCAGCCGCAGTTCAATCCCCCGATCAAGCAAACGCGTGCCGATCTCGAGCGACTCTCCCGGTCTGACCGCACCACCCAAAAGCTCGAAAACCAAATCGAGAGCTTGATCCAGCGCCCTGCGATTGCCTTGGCACATCAGTGTATCCGGCAATTGAAACGCCGTCCCCGCTCCTGCCCCAAGCGCCCCATTCGCATCGAGCGTACCCAGCTTGGCTCGGAGCAACTCCGCCAAACATACCGGCACAGCCGCCTGGCTGCTCTGCTGCACCTCAAGCATCTGCTGCAGAAGTAAAAATATGGCGACCGCCCGCTGCAATTCGTCGCCGAGTGTCCGCTCGAGATCCCCGCCGGATCCATGTCCAAGATATTCACTAATGCACAGCGACGCCATCAACGGTTGCGCCAACCTATGCAATGCACTCCGAAGGAGAGGCGAAGATGGCTCCTGCCGCATTGCCGCGCCAGGGAACGCCGGCGACGGGGCTGCTGCCCGGTTCTGTGGACAGAGTGGTGTTGAGTTCCCGGATAACATAGCCCTCTCCCCGCACGGTGTGGATTAGCGGTCTACCGAAGCCCTGATCTACCTTGCGCCGCAGATAGTTCACATAGACCTCCACCACGTTCGTGCCACTCTGTTCCGGCATGTTCCACACATGGCGCAGCAGCGTCGTGCGCGGCACGCAGCGTCCCTTGTGCTGAATCAGATACTCGACCAGGGCGTATTCGCGAGCACTCAGATCGATCCTTCTGCCGCCCCGCATCACCGATCGCTGCACGCGATTCAACTCCAGATCCGCGCAACGCAGCACCGGCTCCGGAAGCGCCTGAGCCCGACGACTGATCGCCTTGATCCGCATGCTCAGCTCCCGCAGCGCGAAGGGCTTCGCCAGATAATCATCCGCACCCAGGTCAAAGCACCGAAGACGATCCTCCAGACCCGCACGGGCGCTCAGAACAATTGTCGGGGTAGACGCATCCGCCGCGCGCAGAGCGCGCAGAATCTCCGTTCCATCGCAGCCGGGAAGGTTCAAATCCAGAAGAACCATGTCGTACCCGGCTTCAGCTGCCTTCGTGAGCCCCGTAGCGCCATCGGCCGCAACCTCAACCTGATGGCCCTCGAGCTCAAGGTGGTATTTCAAAATCAGCGACAACGCGGGCTCATCTTCAATGACCAGCACATGCATCGTTCTGCCACCCCTTAGGCACGAGAGACTCAAAAAGCTACATGTAAAGCTTAGATAGGCCTAAAGTAACTCATAAATAATTACTTTGCAAGTTAAAATCGGTTACGGAAGTTCGAATATCATATATCACCATCGGCCCGCCTCCGCCTCAAGCCATGCAGCGTCAGAAGCGTGTCCGACATGCCTGCCTTCTCTCTTGCCTACCCCGTTCTCTGCAGGAAGCAACACTGGGCAACTCCTCTGGTTGGAAAACCAGGCTGCCAGTTCTTGTTGTGCGTTGACTAATTGTACAAGCAACAAGGTGACCTTCGGTGGGAAACTCGCCTCTGCCGATGCTCAGCTCAGGAGCGGACGCCCCCGCGCGCCCGCCAGACGGCGCCGGCAATCGGGTCGATTACCCCACCCTTCACTTGAACCCGGGGAAACTCCTCACGAACCGCGGCAATCAGGGCCTCTCGCACCGGGAGCACCTTGTCCATGATCGAGCCGGTGAAGGCAATCGCAGGCAGCTCCTGCAGTGCGGACGAAGCCGTCTGCAGCCGGCGAAGCACCAGCCGCACCAGGTAGCCAAGCTCCTCGCCCTCCTTCTTGAGCACGGCCGCAGCCACTGCATCGCCTCGCTCCGCACACCCCAGCACCAGCTCCGTCAGACGCGAAAAATCCGGCGCCGGCTGACGATTCGCAACCTCAATCAGAAGGTCCAGCGAAGCCAGCTCCCAGAACTCCAGCACCGCATCGAGCAGTACCGTCGATCGTCCTTCATCCTTCGCCAGGAACCCCGCCCGCAGCGCCTCCTGGCCGATCCTGTGCCCTGAGCCCTGGTCGGACAGCGCCGGGCCCCAACCCCCAGCCCGAACCAGCACTCCCTGCTCCGTCCGCCCTGCGACATTCGACCCCGTCCCCGCCATCGCGAGCACGCCCGCTCTACCGAAGAACGCAGCGTCGAGCGCAATCTCCACGTCGCCGAGCACGACCAACTCGCCACTCACCCGACAGCCGATCGCTTCGCGGAGCCAATCCGTCACCAGCGCCACCGTCTCGCCCGCAGTCCCAACGCAGGTGCGCGTGATCGCCTGCATCGAAACCCCGGTACGCTCCGTGAGCTCCGCCAACGCCGCCTCCAGATGGAGTGTCGCGCTCGCCGCGTCGGTTCGCAGCCGCTTGATCGTACCCGTGCGCACCCGGGCCAGTTCACGGGTCTCGTCGGCGAGAACGAAATCCGTCTTCGTCCCGCCCGCATCCAAAGCCAGAAAGTAAGCCATCTTGAACCGTTACCCCGCCCGCACTGCCCGTGATCAAGTTTGCGCCGCTACGCGACGCCATTCCATTATGGCCTGCATCCATTAGAAGAGAGGCAGCAGCTGTGGCGCCGCGCACGCTCCGGGCGAAGCGTTGCCGCCCGCGCCCAGTCCTATTTCCGGCGCGATTTGCACTCTGAATAATGATCGTTTATTGCTGATATGATCATAACATGGCGTCTTTCGCGCTCCCTGTGCGTTACAATTCCAGGGTCTGCGGGATTCGACCCGGGCCAGATCGTTCGGAATAAACCCTATGTCCACCAAAACCGATGTACGTGGTGATCGCATCATTAAAGCCCTGCTCCGGGCCGGAGATATCTCCGTGCAAGAGCTGGTAGACCAGGTCGGCACCTCCGCGCCCAGCATTCGCCGCGATCTCGCCCGACTGGAGAAGCGCGGCCTGGTGCTGCGCACTCATGGCGGCGCCACCCTGGTCGAGCCCCTGCTCTACGAGCCCTTTCGCCACGACACCTCCTTCCAGGCCCGTGAGCTCCGCTCCGCCGACGAGAAGCGCCGCATCGGCCTGGCCGCCGCCGAACTCATCGGCGAAAAAGAGACCATCGGTCTCACCGCCGGCACCACCACCACCCAGGTCGGCCGCTCCCTCCGCCATCGCGGCGGTGTCTCCGTCATCACCAACGCGGTCAACATCGGTATGGAGCTCTGCAACCAACCCGCCATCAAGACCATGCTCACCGGCGGAACCCTGGCCTGGGCCTGGACCTTCGCCCTCGCCGGTCAGCCCGCGCTCAACTTCCTGCGCGATGTCTACCTGGACAAGGCCTTCATCGGCGTCACCGGCTTCGATCTCGACCGCGGCGTCACCACGCTCGAGACCGAGGAGGCCGCCGTCTCCCTCGCCATGATCCGCAACGCCAAACAGGTCATCGTCGTAGCCGACTCGCAAAAGATCGGCACCGTCAGCCCTGCACTCATCTGCCCCATCGCATCCATCCACACCCTCGTCACCGATACCGGCATAGCACCCGAGGTCCACCAGAAGCTGCTGGCCTGCGGGGTCGAGGTCATCCTTGCCTGAGCGGTCGGCCCTGCAACGCTTCAGAACCCTGCTCGAGCACCCTCGGACATGCCTTTCCCCTCCGACTGCGATAGGCTTATCGGGTTCCTAAAACAGCTTTGAAGAATCTTCCGGACGGCCAGACGAATTCCGGCCCACGACGCTCTGGAAAGAAGTATCGACGGCATTGTGAGCGGCGCCAATCGGGCCCAACCACCAACACCAGGAACGAGAGTAGAGATCAATGCCCACCACGCTCACGGCCCGCAGACTTCTCACCGACAGCGGCCAGATCGATCTGCCCATCATCACCATCGACGAGGATGGCCTGATCCTCCGCATCGACCAGGGCGCTCCCGACACCTCTCCTGCCCCATCGGCTGCCACCTCTACAGGCACGCTAGACACGCTCACCGCCGCCTTCCTCGACATCCACGTCCACGGCGCCTGCTCCTATGACTTCATGGCGGCCACCCAGACCGAGATCGCGGCGGTCGGCACCTTCCTGGCCGCGCGCGGCGTCGCCCACTACCTGCCCACCACCGTCACCGCGCCGCTCGACCTCACTCTGCGGGCGCTCGAAAACCTGGCCAACGCCATCGAGAGTCCGCTCTCCTCTGCCCCAGACCTCCCGCTCGCGCTCCCCGTCGGCATTCACCTCGAAGGACCCTTCGTCTCCCACGTCAAGCGCGGCGTGCATCCCCTCGCCAGCATCCTCGAACCCAGCGTCGCCCTCTTCGACCGCTTCCAGCAGGCAGCCCGCGGCCACATCCGCCTGCTCACCCTCGCCCCCGAGCTGCCGCACGCGCTCGAGCTGATCGAACACGCCAGCGCCGCCGGCATCCGCGTCACCCTCGGCCACAGCAACGCCACCGCCGCCGAGACCCTGGCCGCCGTCGCCGCCGGCGCCACCAGCTCCACCCATCTCTTCAACGCCATGCGCGCTCTCGATCACCGCGAGCCCGGCATCCTCGGCACCCTGCTCGATCGCGACGACGTCTACGCCGAGGCCATCTGCGACGGCGTCCACGTCGATCCCGCCATGATCCGCCTGTGGCTCAGGATGAAGGGTGAGCAGCGCGCCATCCTGGTCACCGACGGCATGTCCGCCACCGGCATGCCCGACGGAACCTACACCCTCGGAGACCTCTCCGTGGAGGTCAAGGATGGCGTCTGCCTCTCCGGCCAAACCCTGGCCGGCAGCGTCCTCACCATGGACAAGGCCGTCGCCAACCTGCGGCGCTTCACCGGCAGCTCGCTCGCCACCGCCGTCCATCTAGCCTCGCGCAACCCCGCCCACATGCTGGGCATGCCGCAGCTCTCCACCCTCGCGCCAGGACATCCCGCCAACTTCAACATCTACAACCAGACCGGCGAGCGCACCGGCACCATCCTCAACGGACGCCTGCTGCAGCAGTAGTACGCCAAGATCCCGCTCACGGCTGCCGCAAAATAATTTTCAAACGGAGGAGAAATGGCGCCCTGGGGCTCCGATATGCCTTCTCCGTGCCGTTCCGGCCGGGGTTGTGAGGCACCCACCCCCTCCCCCGTACTTGAAGTCCTAAAGTATAGAAAGCAAATGACCTAAGTCCAAATGAAATCTCTTCGAAGTCTGGACCTGGTCTGGACTTCGAAGAGGCTTCGCTTTTGGATGCTATCTATTTCATTATAAATGGCTTGTCAAGAAATCCCGGTCGCTTGAGGGCGTGAACAGCAGATTCCTCCGCTGCGCTGCGGAATGACAACCAAAGAGTTTGGCGGTGTTTCTCAAACCCCTTCCACCGGCGGCACAAAGTCCGGCAGCGAAGGGAATCGCGGCTGCCGGATGCGGTATCCGCTCAGCGCGAAGTAGATGAGGTAGGCATAGCACAGCAGAACGATCGCGAAGCTGCGCTGGTAGCCGAAGGTGTCGGCGAGCAGTCCCTGGATCTCCGGAATCACAGCGCCCCCAACCACCATGGTGATCAGAATGCCGGATCCCTGGCTGGTGAACCGTCCCAGCCCCTTCACCGACAGCGGGAAGATACAGGGCCACATCACCGAGTTGCAGAGCCCGCAGGCCACGATCGCCCACATCGCCAGCCGGCCATGCCCCAGAATCGTCGTCGCCACCAGCAAGAAGGCCGACACCGCAACCACCGTCAGCGCCCGCTGTGCCCGGATGTAGAGCAGCGCAAAGGAGCCGATGAAGCGCCCAATCATCGCACCCATCCAGTAAAGAGACACATAGGCCGCCGCAGCCTGGTGCGAGAGACTGCCCATCGCCGGCTGCCCCAGGAAGCTGATCAGAATGCTGCCGATCGCCACCTCCGCGCCGACGTAGCTGAAGATGGCGACCGCGCCCAGCCGCAGATGCACAAACTGCCAGGCGCTGCCCTCGCCGATCGCCCCCTCCGGCCGCTTCTCGATCAACTCCGGAAGCCGGACGAACAGGGTGACCACCGCCAGCAGAAACGTAAACCCGGCCAGCAGCAGGTAAGGCGCACGCACCGATCGCGCCAGTTGCGCGCTCGTCGCCCCGGCCGCGATAAAGATAAACGCCGCCCCGACCCTGGGCGCAATCGTGGTTGCCAGCGAGTTCAACCCCCCGCACAGGTTCAGCCGCGCAGACGCGGACTCCGGCCTGCCCAGCGCACCGACATACGGGTTGATCGCGACCTGCAGTAGCGCCAAACCGCTGCCCACCACGAACAGAGCGAACAGAAACACCGGGTAGGAGATCGCGATCGACGCCGGAACAAAGCACAGCAGACCGCAGGCCATCGTCGCCAGCGCCGCGATGATGCCGGCCTTATACCCGATCCGCCCCACGATCCAGCCCGACGGCAGCGACATCACGAAGTAGGCCCCAAAGAAGCAGAACTGGACCAGCAGCGCCAGGAAGTTCGTCAGATGAAAGAGATCCTTGAAGTGCGGGATCAGGATGTCATTCATCGCCGTAATAAAGCCGATGCTGAAGTACAGCGACACCATCAGCAACATCGGCAGCACAAAGCTGCCCTGCGCCTCGCCCGCAACGGATGCCTGTGCACTCTCTACGCTTCCGACAGCCATTGTGGTTCTCCAGTCTTGGTCCGTATGTGGATTGCTACGAATTGTAGTTGCGGCAAGGAGTCGCGGAACGAGTCGCCAGCAGCGCACATGACAGCACTACAACTACATAGGGCCTGGGCCTGAGTCAGGCAAACAGGCGCTCGATCCGATGCAAATGAGCTTCATTATGTTCATTTGCTGTTTTATTGCTCATTTAGATGGAAATATTACAGGATTACGAGGGCATCTGTCTCGATCGGCTCATCTTCGATAGTGGGTCAGTTTGCAATCGAGCGGGGTTTGTAGTGCCGCCGCATGGTTTCCACGACCGAACCGACCAACGCATAGGTGGCAGCGTTCATAAGAAGGACGAAATAGAAACTGAGGGCGTAATGGCGAGCCAGCGCAATAGGACAGGTCAAACAGGCCAGAGTCCACACGATCCCAAGGGGCGTTGGCGAGGTTGCGGAGATGGAGATATAGAGGGTCCAGAGGACCACAACCAGCGCGCCCACACCCGACCAAATCGCGATTCGGAGTTTCATGCCGCCGCCTCCTCTTTTTTCGCTCTCATCATCCCACCCAATTGCTGAAACTCCAAACTGACCCACTGCCAGACGTGGTTTCCGCTGGCAGGGCGGAACGCCGGGCTCACTTCATCTCCAACCGGAAACAAAGCTAGAATTGCTGGACCGCGGACGAGCTTTCTCTTCTGTTGCCTAAACTTGGGCACTCAGGATTTATACGGACGTGGTTAATGGAATCGCGGGCTGTTCAGCCGTCTGGCAGATGTAGATCCACAAATTTCTTCCTGGCCGCGCGAGCAGCCAGGTACAGCGGGCGGACGACAAAGCATGACGGCACGATGCAGCATGGGATGGTTTTTCGCGGCCGGTACCCTGGCCTTCGCGGTCGCAGCCGGGCCAGCGCCGCAAGCTCTCGGGCAGGCGCCCGAGAAGGTAACGGCGCCTGGTTCCGCAGCACAGTCTTCCTCCATGGGAGGAGCAAGCTCCGGCGTGCCGCAGCCCGTGGTGCTGGACGCGGAGCATCGCCCGATCACCGCCGGCGGCTTCGTCTCCAGCGGACCAATCATCTTTCAAGAGATGGCCACAAGCTCCGGCCTCGCACAGTGGCGGCACATCATGGGCACGCCGGAGAAGACCTACATCGTCGAGACGGTCGGCTCGGGAGTGGGCCTGCTCGACTACGACAACGACGGCTGGCTGGACATCTACCTCGTCAACGGATCGACCTATGACGCCTTGTCCGGAAAGACGCCGCCGCCGCACGCCGCCCTGTTCCATAACAACCACGACGGCACCTTCACCGACGTCACCAGCAAGGCCGGTGTCGGCAACGATCGCTGGGGCTTCGGCGTGGCCATCGCGGACTACGACAACGACGGCTGGCCAGACATCTTCGTCTCGAACTTCGGCAAGAACCGCCTCTACCACAACAACCACGATGGAACCTTCGCTGACGTCGCCGAGAAGGCCGGCGTCACCCTGGGCAACTGGTCGGCCGGCGCCACCTGGGGAGACTACGACGGCGATGGCAGGCTCGATCTCTTCGTGCCCGGCTATGTGCACTACGACATCGCCGCGCCTCCAATGATGGCCGGCAACAGCTCCTGCCAGTTTCGCGGCGTCAAGGTCATGTGCGGTCCGCGCGGCCTCAAGGGGGAGCCGGACCATCTCTTTCACAACAACGGGGACGGGACCTTCACCGATGTCAGCAAGGCCGCAGGCGTCGGCGATGACGCGAACTACTACGGCCTCGCCTCGCTGTTTATCGACGTGAACAACGACGGCAAGGTCGACCTCGTGGTCGCCGACGACTCGACGCCCAACTACCTCTACCGCAACAAGGGCAACGGCACCTTCGAGGACGAGAGCTACGCCTCCGGATATGCGTTGAATGAGAGCGGACGCGAGACCGCCTCGATGGGCATCGCAGCCGGCGACCTCACCCACAACGGCCTCATCGACCTCTACAACACCACCTTCTCCGACGACTACAAGCCGCTCTATCGCAACGACGGCAACACCAGCTTTACCGACGTCAGCTATCAGATGGGCATCGCCGAGCCGACCATGCCCTTTCTCGGCTGGGGCGACGGCTTCTTCGACTACGACAACGACGGTTGGCTCGACCTGTTCGAGGTCAACGGTCACGTCTATCCGCAGGTCGACCAGATGAACTGGGGCACAACCTGGCTGCAGCGCCCGCTGCTGTTTCACAACGTCAAGGGCAAGATGCAGCTGATGCCCGCGGTCGAAAAGACCGGCCTGGCGGAGGTTCGATCCTCCCGCGGCATGGCCTTCGGAGATCTGTTCAACGACGGCAAGATCGACGTTGTCGTCAACAATCTGGACGGAACGCCGTCGTTGTTCCGCAACGTGGTTGCCAACAGCAATCACTGGATCGAGCTGCGCCTGGTGGGTGGTCCCGCTGGCCCTCGGGACGCAATCGGAGCCACCGTTTATGTAACCGCCGCTGGTTTTCGGCAACGCGGGGATGTAGTCAGCGGAGGCAGCTATGCCTCCTCCTCGGACCAGCGCCTGCACTTCGGCCTCGGTGTCGCAACCTCCATCGATCAGGTGGAGATCCACTGGCCCGGCGGCCGCGTGGAACCGATCAAGCTGCCCGGCATCGACGCCATCTACACCGTGGTCGAAGGCAGCGGCATCGGCAGACCGGCGCAGCTATCGAGCGCCGCGAAGTAATCGACAGCGTTTTCGAAGTAGCGTCACGGGAATAGGAAGTTGCGAAAGTAACTTCACAGCCTTTGCGACCGCAGCCCTGCGTCCTCACCCAGCCGTATAATTGTCGCCGCATCGCAATCAGCATCCATTTCACGCTCTGAGCAGGAGTTGGTCCGTCCATGCCACGTTGCCACGCCCGCGTCCTCGCAAGCCTCTGCGCCCTGCTGCTCCTCCCGCTGCACCTGCACAGCCAGCAGCCGGCGCCGAGCGCCCTCCGGTTCATGAACGCCAAGCTGTCCGTGGAGGACCGGGTCGATGACCTGATCGGCCGCATGACGCTCGAGGAAAAGGTCTCGCAGATGCGCGACCACGCCCCCGCCATCCCCCGTCTGAACGTGCCCAAATACGACTGGTGGAACGAAGGCCTGCATGGGGTTGCCTTCGCCGGCAGCGCCACCAACTTTCCCCAGGTCATCGGCATGGCCGCCACCTGGGACAGCAACCTGGTCCACCACATCGGCCAGATCACCTCGACCGAAGCCCGCGCCAAGTACAACCAGGCCATGCGCGAGGGCGACCACGAGATGTTCTTCGGACTCACCTTCTGGGCGCCCAACATCAACATCTTCCGCGATCCACGCTGGGGCCGCGGCCAGGAGACCTACGGCGAGGATCCCTTCCTCACCAGCCGCATGGGAGTGGCCTTCGTCACCGGAATGCAGGGCGACGATCCCAACTACTTCCGCGTCATCTCCACGCCCAAACACTACTCCGTGCACAGCGGCCCCGAGCCTCTGCGCCACCGCTTCAACGTCGATGTAAGCGCGCACGATCTCGAGGACACCTATCTGCCGGCCTTCCGCGCCGCCGTCACCGAGGCCCACGCCCAGTCCGTGATGTGCGCCTACAACGCGATCGACGGAGCCCCGGCCTGCGCCAACGCCATGCTGCTGCGCGACCATCTGCGCGACGCCTGGCACTTCGACGGCTACGTCGTCAGCGACTGCGCCGCCGTGGCCGACGTCAACACCGGCCATCATTACACCCCCGACATGGCCCACGCCGCCGCCGCCGCCGTGAAGGCCGGCACCGATCTCGAGTGCGGCTTCGCTCAGGGCCAGGCCTTTCCCGCGTTGGTCGAGGCCGTCCACCAGAAGCTGATCACCGAGGCCGAACTCGACACCGCGCTGCGCCGCCTCTTCCGCGCCCGCTTCCGACTCGGCATGTTCGATCCACCCTCGAGCTACGCCTACGGCCGCATTCCCTTCAGTGAAGACAACTCGACCCAGCACCGCCAGCTCTCGCTGCAGGCGGCGCGCGAGTCGATCGTCCTGCTCAAAAACGAGAACGCTCTGCTTCCGCTGAAGCCCGGCAGCCGCATCGCGGTCGTTGGCCCGACCGCCGAACTCGTGCAGTCGCTGCAGGGCAACTACAACGGTCCTCCGCCCGCGCCCGTCTATCCGCTTGCAGGCATCGAGAAGCGCTTCTCCTCGGCGAAGGTCCGCTACGCCCAGGGCTCGACGCTCGTCGAAGGCCTGCCCATGCCCATCGAACACACCGCGCTGCACCCCGCCAGCGGCTCCGGCGACGGCCTCACCGGAGAGTACTTCCGCTCCAAGGATCTAACCGGCCAGCCCGTACTGACCCGCCTCGATCGCAACATCAACTTCAACTGGGACAAGGTCATTCCCGTCAGCGGCCTCGAGCGCAACAACTACTCCGTGCGCTGGAGCGGAGCGCTCGTCCCGCCCGCCCCCGGCGACTACAAGCTGGGCGTGCGCGTCAACTACTGCTACGCCTGCGAGAACGCCGAAGGCTTCAAGCTCTACCTCGACGGCAAGTTGATCCTCGAGAGCGGCGGCAAGACGGGAGAGCGCGGCGCCGTCAGCGAAGGCTCCGTGCACTTCAGCGACACCAAGCCGCACCCCATCCGGCTCGAATACCTCCACGGCGGCGGCAGCGCTGGCATCGATCTCACCTGGGAGGCTCCTGCCGATGTCCTGCGCGAGCAGGCCGTCGAGGCCGCGAAGCAGTCCGACGTAACCGTGGCCTTCGTCGGCCTCTCCCCTTCCCTCGAAGGCGAGGAGATGCCGGTCAAGCTCGACGGCTTCAGCGGCGGCGACCGCACCGCCATCACCCTGCCCGCCGCGCAGGAGGAGCTGCTGAAGGCGCTCGCCGCCACCGGCAAGCCGCTAGTCGTTGTCCTCGAGAACGGCAGCGCCCTCGCCGTCAACTGGGCGCAGCAGAACGCCACCGCCATTCTCGAGGCCTGGTATCCGGGCGAGGAGGGCGGCACCGCCATCGCCGAGACCCTGGCTGGAGACAACAACCCCGCCGGACGGCTCCCCTTGACCTTCTACTCCTCGCTCGAACAGCTGCCCTCCTTCGAGGACTACTCCATGCAGGGCCGCACCTACCGCTACTTCTCCGGCAAGCCGCTCTACGGCTTCGGCTTCGGTCTCAGCTACACCAGCTTCGCCTACACCCAGATCAAACTGCCGGCTGAGAACGTCACCGCCGGCCAGCCGGTCCGGGTTGAGGGCGAGCTCAAGAACATCGGGTCCCTTGCCGGAGACGAGGTAGCCGAGCTCTACCTCACTCAGCCCAAGGGCTTCGAGACTCCTCTGCGCGTCCTCGCCGGCTTCACCCGCGTCCACCTCGAGCCCGGTCAGTCGACCCACGTCGCCTTCACCATCGATCTCCGCAGCCTCGGCCAGGTCGATGCCCAGGGAAATCGCATCATCCTGCCCGGCGAGTACCTGATCTCGCTCGGCGGCGCCCAGCCCGGCCAGACAGAGGCGATTCAGACGGCCCGATTCACCGTCACCGGCCAGGCGGAGCTCCCGAAGTAGCGTCCCGCCCGATCTTCATCGTCGGTCGCATGTTTTGAGCAGGACCACTCGGGCGCCCAGGGCAAATCCTGGTCGCCCAACCCCATTCAGCGGCGGGAGCAATCTGCGTCTCGCACACCAACCCAGCCACAAGGTAGTCTAAAAGGGTAATTGGAGGAGTTTTCGAGTGAATCTGAAGCGTGTCCTGAGTCTGTCTATTCTGCTGCCACTGCTCTCTGCCTCCGGGCTTCCCGCGCAGGCCACCCCCGATCACGCCTCCGATCACGCCGATGTAACCCGCTCCACCCTGGCCAACGGTATGCGGGTCGTAATCATCCGCAACGCGCTCGCGCCGGTCGTGACCGTCGAGGCGAACTTCCTGGTGGGCGGCAACGAGACCCCCGCCGGCTTCCCCGGCATGGCTCACGCCCAGGAGCACATGGCCTTCCGCGGCTGCACCGGCATGACCGCCGACCAGACCGCGGCCATCTACGCCCAGCTCGGCGGCCAGAACAACGCCGACACCCAGCAGAACATCACCCAGTACTTCGCCACCGTCCCCGCCGCCGACCTCGACGTCGCCCTCCAGGCCCAGGCCACCTGCCTGCGCGGCATCGACGACTCCCAGGCCGAATGGGACCAGGAGCGCGGCGCCATCGAGCAGGAGGTCGCCCGCGACCTCTCCAACCCCACCTACAAGTTCATCAGCCGCCTCAACGCCGACATGTTCGCCGGCACCCCCTACGCCCACGACCCGCTCGGCACCAAGGACTCCTTCGACAAGACCACCGGCTCCATGCTCAAGCAGTTCCACGACCAGTGGTACACCCCCTCCAACGCCATCCTGGTCATCGTCGGCGACGTCGATCCCGCGGCCACCCTCGCCAAGATCAAGCAGCTCTTCGGGGACATCTCCAGCCATCCGCTACCCGCCCACCCGGAGGTGAAGCTGCAGCCGGTCAAGCCCGAGAGCTTCACCCTCGACAGCAACCTCCCCTACGTCCTCGGCTTCGTCGCCTACCGTCTGCCCGGAACCGACTCGCCCGACTACGCCGCCAGCCAGGTGCTTGCCGACGTCCTCGCCAGCCAGCGCGCCGATCTCTACGCCATGGTGCCCGCCGGCAAGGCCCTGGCCGCCGAGTTCGGCATGGCCGAGACCTACCCCAAGGCCAGCGTCGGCTTCGGCCTGGTCGCTCTGCCCTCGGGAGCCGACTCCGCCAGCGCCATCGCCGAGATGAAGACCATCCTCAACGGCTACGCCGAAAAGGGCGTTCCCGAGGACCTAGTCGCTGCCGCCAAGCGCAGCGAACTCGCCCAGGCCGAGTTCCAGCGCAACTCCATCCCCGGCCTCGCCAACGTCTGGTCCAACGCCCTCGCCGCCGAGGGCCGCACCTCGCCCGAAGAGGACCTCGAGGCCATCCGCAAGGTCACGCTTGCCGACGTCAACCGTGTCGCCAAGAAGTATCTCTTCCAGGCCAACACCATCACCGCCACGCTCAAGCCCGTCCCCACCGGCCAGCCTGTCGCCGCCAAGGGCTTCGGCGGCGGAGAGGAGGTCACCTCCGCTCCCACCAAGCCCGTGCAGCTGCCCGCCTGGGCCGCCGCCTCGCTCGAACAGCTCAAGGTGCCCTCTCAGTTCGCCAAGGCCTCCGACACCACCCTGGCCAACGGCATTCGCCTGATCGTCCGCACCGACACCACCAGCCCCACCATCACGCTGATGGGCGCCGTCAAGCACGAGGCCGACCTCCAGACCCCGACCGGAGCAGACGGACTCGCCGACATGCTTGACGGCCTCTACTCCTACGGCAGCCAGAGCCTCGATCGCATCGCCTTCCAGAAGGCGCTCGACGACATCGCCGCCAACGAGAGCGCCGGCTACCGCTTCTCGCTCAGCGTCCTCAAAGATGACTTCTCTCGCGGCGTGCAGCTGCTCGCCGACAACGAGCTCCACCCCGCCCTTCCCCCGCAGGCCTTCACCATCACTCAGAAGCAGACCGCGCAGTTCACCGCCGGCAATCTGGAGAGCCCCGGCTACCGCACCACCCGCGCCCTCGATCTCGCCCTGCTCCCGGTCGGCGACCCCAGCCTCCGCGAGACCACGCCCGAGACCATCTCCAAGCTCACCCTCGAGCAGGTAAAGCAGTACCACGCCGCCACCATCCGCCCCGACCTCACCACCATCGTCGTCATCGGCGACATCACCCCCGAGAACGCCCGCGCGGTCATCGAAAAGTGGTTTGGCGACTGGAAGGCCACCGGCCCCAAGCCCGAGACCACGCTGCCTCCCGTCCCGGTCAACAAGCCCTCCGCCGCCAACGTCGCCGACGCCGAGCAGGTCCAGGACTCGGTCGAGCTCGCCGAGCAGCTGGCCATCAACCGCTTCGATCCCGACTACTACCCGCTGCAGCTTGGCACCCACGTCCTCGGCGGCGGCTTCTACGCCACCCGCCTCTACCACGACCTGCGCCAGGTCGCCGGCTACGTCTACACCGTCGACGTCGGCCTCAGCGCCTCCAAGACCCGCGCCAGCTACACCGTCAGCTACGGCTGCGATCCCGGCAACGTCTCCAAGGCGCGCCAGATGATCGAGCGCGACCTCAACCAGATGCGCACCGAGCCGGTCTCCGACGCCGAGCTGCACCAGGCGAAGGCCATGCTGCTCCGCCAGATTCCGCTGCGCGAATCGAGCGAAGAGGCGGTCGCCGGCGGCATGCTCGCCCGCGCCCAGATCGGCCTTCCCCTCGACGAACCCGTCCTCGCCGCCAACAAGTACGTCCAACTCAACGCCGACGACGTCAAAGCCGCCTTCGCCCGCCAGATCCACACCGAAAACCTGGTGCAGGTCGTCCGCGGCCCCGCTCCCAAATAACGGTGAGCAAAAAATAAATGGAGAAGGGAGTGCTTGGCACTCCCTTCTCCGTTTAATTTAATCGTCATCCCGTAATCGTCGTTCCGTAGCGCAGCCTTTTGGCTGTCATTCCGGAGCGCAGCGGAGGAATCTGCATTTCCGGCCCTCCCACACAATCGGATCAGCAGCTAAACCCGCCGCATCTGCGCCCGCCTCACCCACCGATGCACCCCGAACAACAGCATCGCGATCGGCACCAGCGCGATCTCCCAGAAGATCTGCCCCCCCAGCGACCTCCTCGGCAACACATCCAGCACCGTCGAACACTCGCCCGACTCGCTCCCGCGCTGCACCTCCACCGTCACCTTCCAGCTGCCCGCATGGGGCAGCCTCACATCCGCCGCCTGCATGAACGCGCTGGTCGCGGCCTGATGGGTGGCCGCCAGCTGCATGCGTCCCCGCTCGCCCTCATCCATCGGAGTCAGAATCAGCCGGACCGTCGCATCCTCCACCAGCCCGCCCGACGCCTGCTCCAGCGCCACGCTGAAGTCGGCATCGTCCGCGCGCAGCGGATCGGGCGTCGTAAACAGCGTCACCACAAACGGCCCCGCCGCCTGATGCAGCCGCAGCCGTCCCCCATCCGCATACGCCGAGGCCCAGCAGCCCAGCAGACACAGGCCTATCAGAACTCGCTTCATCACATCGCCATCCCGCGCATCTCCATCGGCTGCGTCAGCACCCACACGCAGACCGCATAGAGGGCCGCACTGCTCGCCACCCACACCGACAGCATCGCCGCCATCGACCCCGCCGAAGCCGTCATCTGCCGCACCAGCCGCCATCCCACATACATCGAGAACAGCAGCCCCAGGTCCATCACCAGCACCTGCACGCTCAGCAGACTCGTTCCCTCAAACCCGCGCGTCAACATCATCGCCATCGAAGACTGACTCATCCCCGGCATGTTCGCCATCGCAGCCTGACTCATGCCCGCCATCGCACTCGCCGCCGCATGCCCGCCGCCATGCAGAAGCCTGCCCAGGTCAGCCCACGCCTGCTGCAACGCAGGCCCCAGCGACGGCAGCGTGAGGGTTACATGAAACATCAGGTGCGCCGCCCACATCGCCATTCCCAGTGGCAGCAACGCCAGCGAGAACCGCGAGAACACCACCCCCACGCTCTTCTCTGTGGAGAAGACCTGCATCGCCTTCGCCACCCCCACCGCCAGCAACAGCAGCGTGCCCAACAAGGCAAAGCTCGCCGGCAGCGTGACCAACCCCGAGCCCAGCAGCGGATACCTCGCCTCCATCGCCTGCAACCGATCCCCCACCGGAGCGATCATCACCGCCGCACTCGCCAGCGACGAGAAGATCACCACCAGCACCAGTGTCGCGATATCCATCCGCGAGGACAGCCGCCGCAGCGACGATCGAATCGGATCGCGCACCAGGTCGCGCGCCGGCAGCTGCGCCGTAATCGCAATATTGTCGTGCGGACACGCCTTCACGCAGTCCATGCACAGCGTGCAGTCCAGGTTGCCCACCTTCTGCGGAACATACAGCTCCAGTTCGCAGCCGCGCTGCGTCGCATTGCCGCGAATGCAGTCGCGCGTGGTGCAGCGCGCGCACACCGCCTGGCTCTTCGCCCCCAGCTCCAGCGGCGACACCATCGACGCCACGAAGTTGAACTGCCCGATCGGGCAGACGTACTTGCAAAAACTCGCGCCCTCGAAGATCGAGTCCACCACCAGCGCGCCCAGGATATACGCCAGCAGCAGCAGCGCCGTCGTGCGCGGTGAATCCCACAGCGCAAACTGCTCATACGCCCAGAAGAACGCCGTCATCAACACCACCGGCGTCCACTTGTGCTTCAGCCAGGCGGGCCAGCGCAGCCGCGCAATTCCCAGGTACTTGGCCAGCGCGCGCGGCAGCGTGAACGGGCAAGCCATGCAGAACAGATTCCCTGCGAACACAAACAAGAACAAATTCAGCGGCCGAAAGATATTCCACACCAGAGCTCCGGCAAGGTTCATCGCGGTCAACCGCGTCCCCCAGAGCCCATGCACGATCACCACCGTCATCAGCAGAAGGCTCACGCCTTGCAGCGACGTCCGCCCATAGCGCGCGCGCAGCAGCTTGCCCACGAAGGGCACGCGCAGCAGATCGAACGGGGCCTGCACCGCCCGGCTCTGGGCCGCGTTCAGGATGGTGAAGCTGTACGCCGGCTTCCGCCGCTTATGCTCGAGCAGCGAATAGATCGTGGTCGACAGCGGAATCAGCGTGATGAAGGAAGCGATGACCCACATGCCCGCGCCCGCCACCACCTGGTCCTGCAGGGCGCTGATCCCGAAGATCCGCGGCGCATTCACATAGGTCGGATACACCGGCCGGCTGCCGAACGACAGCGAGGCCGAGACCCCGGTGTTCACCAGGTCCGCGCCCGCCAGGTACAACGGAATCATCCACCGCGACCAGCGCGCCTGACTCGGCCACGGCTGCAGCACCGTCCACCAGAAGCTCAGCGCAGGAACAAAGAAGCAAATATGCTCCACGTAGTGCCAGCTGTTCGACCGCAAAGCCAGTTCATACGCCGGCGGCGCATGCCACGCGATGAACGCCAGATTCAGTCCGATCCACCCGAACAGCGGATGAGTAAAGAAGCGCTGCAGCCAGTGCACCGGCCTCAGGTTGATCCACTGCGCCACGCCATCCCGGATCAACACCCGCGGCAGACCGCGCAGCATCGGCACCTGCGGCGCCCCCAGGATCAGCAACGGCGGCGCAATCGACATCAGGATCAGGTGTTGGGTCATGTGCGCGATCAGCAGAAACTGCCCCAGCGCATCGATCGGCGAGGCCAGCGCCAGCCAAAGCGTCAGCAGCCCCGCCATAAACGACTGCATCCGCCACGCCGGCAGCTCCTCGGGACGCGTCGCTCGAGCCAGCCGCCAGCCGCGCAGATAGATCACCGCGGCAACCAGTACGCCAAGCGTCGGGCCCAGAGGAAAGGACCACGACTGCATCACCGCCTGCATTACATTGTCCGACACGTAGCTCTCAATCCCATCTGCCGCTCGGCGCCCACCGCCCTCGGCCATCGCAACGGCGCCCGTACCTGTCGATCCGCGCCGCATCGCGTACTCTCTCAATTGTAGCGCCGCCCATCCGTTAGGATGGGAAACAGCTCATCTCAACGCGCAAAGCCATCTCTGGAGGACGCTGCACCGGATGCGAAAGAACCTTGGCCCACTTGCCCTGCTGTCTCTGTCCGTCGCCCTGGCCGCTCCAGCATGCGCCCAGCGCCAGCCCATCCGCCAACCCATCGTCCAACCCGTCGGCCAACCCATTATGGTCGAGCAGGGCAGATACAGCATCCACATGCTGCTCCGCACCATCGGCACCGAGGAGTACACGGTCACCGACGAGGGCGCCGGCCGCTCGGTCCTGTCCCTCACCTCCACCTCCTCCGATCGCGGCATGAAGCGCTCCGTCGCCTCCACCCTCGAGATGGGGCCGCGCGTGAGCCCCCTCCGGCTCGAGCAGACCATCACCACCGCCAGCGGCGACACCGCCTCGCTCGCCGAGCTGAAGGGCACCGCGGTATCGGTGAAGGAGGGCGACGCCTCCCGAACGCTGAAGACACCGCCGCCCGTCGCCTTCATGGGCTTCGCCTCCATGCCCGCCTCCGTCCAGATGATGATGATGCGCTACTGGAAGCTGCATCACGAGCCCGCGCGTCTGCCCATGCTCCGTGCCAGTGGTCAGGCGCTGCCGCTTGAGATCAAGCTCGTCGGCCACGACGCCTTCTCCACCCCCCACGGAATGGTCCGCCTCACCCGCTACACCGTTGCCAACCTCATGTTCGGTCGCGAGGTCCTCTGGATGAACTCCGACGGCCGGCTGGTCGCCCTGATGACCTTCGCCGGCGGCCTGCCCATCGAGGAGCTGCGCGACGACTACGAAGAGCTCGGCAGCCAGCTGGTGCACAGCGGCGTCCAGCAGGAGATGCTCGACCTCGACGACCTCGACCGCCAGGTCCCGGCCCAGGCCACCGGAGCCTTCGCCATCGCCGGCGCCCGCCTGATCGACGGCACCGGAGCCCCAGCCATCGAGGACTCCGTCGTCATCGTGCGCGACGGCCGCATCGTAGCCGCGGGCGCCGCGGCCTCCACCCCCATCCCGCCCGGCATGCGAGTGATCCATGCCTCAGGGAAATCCCTCCTGCCCGGCCTCTGGGAGATGCACACCCACTACTCCGGCGTGGAGTTCGGCCCAGCGCTGTTGGCCGCCGGGGTCACCACCGCCCGCGACTGCGGCGGCGAGTTTGAGTTCCTCACCACCCTGCGCAGCAAGATCGACACCCAGCATGCGCTCGGCCCGAAGCTGCTGCTCGCCGGCCTGATCGACAGCGGTGGCCCGCTCGGCTTCGGCTATGTGGATGTGAAGACCCCAGCCGACGCCGTCGCCGCAGTCGACACCTACGCCGACGCGAAGTTCAACCAGATCAAGGTCTACACCCAAATTCAGCCCGACGTACTCAGAGCCATCAGCGCCGAGGCCCACCGGCGCGGCCTCACCGTCACCGGCCACGTCCCCGCCGCCATCAACGCCTTCGACGGCGTCGCCGACGGCATGGACCAGATCAACCATCTGCAATTTGTAACCCGCGCCATGCTTCCCGACGGAGACTCCGGCCCCGTGGACCTCGCCTCCGATCGCGCCCAGCGCCTGATCGCCCTGCTCAAGGAGCGCCATATCGTCGTCGATCCCACCGACGGCTGGGGCGAGATGGCCAGCCACCCGAAGAACCTCGACGTAGCCTCCTTCGAGCCCGGCATCAAGGCGGCGCCCTACACCCTCGCCTCCAAGTTTCGCTCCATGGGCTCGCCAGCCGCCGATGCAGCCAAGTTCCACGACCGCATGGAGACCAACCGCAAGGTCATCCACGCCCTCTACCAGGCCGGAGTGACCATTATCCCGGGCAGCGACACCGGCCTGCTCGGCTACGGCTTGGACCGCGAGCTGGAGCTCTACGTCCAAGCGGGCATGACGCCGATGCAGGCGATCGAGTCGGCGACCATCGTCCCGGCACGAGTCATGAAGCTCGATCAGGACTCCGGCTCCGTCGAGGCAGGAAAGCGCGCCGACCTGCTCCTGGTCGACGGCGATCCACTCGAAAACATCAGCGATCTGCGCCGCGTGGTCAGCGTCGTCCAGAACGGCCGCCTGTATGACAGCAAGCTACTCGCACGCAGCGTAGGCTTCCGTCGCTGAGAATCAGCCACAGATCTCGTCAAGATTGTTTTCATGAGGAAGACAGCAAGCACCGGCGAACTCCCTGCCGGTGCTTATATTATCAATCTCAGCCCCTCATGAAGAGCTCTCTTCTGCGTCGTCTCCCTCGCCCCTTCCGCGTTCGCGCCCATGGAGAGAACTACACCATGAAACTCCTCGCCCCCGCTCTTTTTGCACTTGTCTCCCTCGCCGCCTCGGCTCAGGCCACTTCCCCGCAGCCCCAGCCCCAGACCCCGCCCCAGACCCAGAATCAAACCCAACCCCAACCCGCCGAGGTCGAACACACCTTCCTGATCCACAACTTCCGCACCGAAGGCGGCGTCACGCTGCCCGAGGCGAAGATCGTCTACGGCACCTACGGCCACCTCAACGCCGACGGCAGCAACGCCGTTCTTCTGCCCTCGCACTACATGGCGAAGATGCACGGCTACGACTGGCTGATCGGCCCCGGAAAGGCGCTCGACCCAACCCGCCAGTTCCTCATCGCCACCGAGCTCTTCGGCAACGGGCGCTCCTCCTCGCCCAGCAATACCCCCGAGCCCTTCCACGGCCCGCGCTTCCCCGTCATGACCATCCGCGACAACGTCGAAGCCGTCCACCAGCTGCTCACCCAGGAGCTCGGCGTCCACCACCTCCAAGCCGTGATCGGCTTCTCCATGGGCGCGCAGCAGGCCTTCCAATGGGCAGTCTCCTACCCCGATTACATGGACCGCGTGGTCGCGACCTCAGGCACCGCCAAGACCTACGGCCACGGCATCGTTCGCCTCGAGAGCCAGATCGCCGCCCTGACCACCGATGAAGCCTTCAAGGGCGGAGACTACACCGCCGAGCCCGAGAAGGGCATCCAGGCCTTCTCCCTCGTCTGGACCGCCTGGCTCTTCTCCCAGGAGTGGTGGCGCCAGGAGCTATGGCGCAGCGAAGAACCCGCCGGCACCACCTTCGAGCAGGTCGTCGAGCACTACCGCACCCACTTCATCCCCGGCGCCGACGCCAACGACCTGATCCTGCAGATGCACACCTGGGAGCGCAACGACGTCGGCGCCACCCCCGGCTTCAACGGCGACGAGAAAAAGGCTCTCCGCTCCATCAAGGCCCCAGTGCTCTACATGCCCTCGGCGACGGATCTTTATTTCCCGGTGACCGACGCCCGCTACGAAGCGCCCTTCATTCCACACTGCACCCTTCTGCCCATCCCGTCCCTCTGGGGACACCCCGCAGGAGCAGGCGCCAGCCCCGCGGACAAGAAGTTCCTCAACGAACACATCGCTGCCTTCCTGAAGGGCGAGCCGCAACACCCATAAGGGAGGCGCCGTCCGCGCCGTACTACCAGTCGATCCGCTCCGGCAGAAACTCCGCAAACAGATCGTCGTAGTACGGCTTCAGCTCCTGCACATTGGGTTTGGTGTGCCCCTTCGAGTAAAGATCGTAGGGATTAAACCGCTTCACCCACTCGAGCATGGCGGCGTCCTTCTCGTTCATCAGGTGCGTATAGGCACCATGCCGGTGCCAGGCGTAGAAGGAGTGAAAGCGCAGCATGTACAGGCTCTCGTCAGGCAGGTACGGCTTCATCACCTCGGCGATGTAGCCATCGTGTCCAAACGACAGATGTACGTTCTCGAGCCCGCAGTTCGGCTCGTAGATGCCGTACTTGGTCTGATACTCGAGCATATTGCGGTCAGGATTGGCGGCGAAGTACTCGGGAAAGACGATCTGATCGGACCACGCGCAGCCCACCGGGAAGGTATCGCCGACCACGCCCCACTGCGGCTCTCCATAGAGGCAGAGACACTTGCCCAGATCATGGATAAAGCCGGTCAGCACCATCCAGCGCGGCTGGCCGTCGCGGCGCATCGCCTCCGACGTCTGCATCAGATGCTCGATCTGGGTCAGGTCCGTGTCCGGGTCGCTGTCGTCGACCAGCGTGTTCAGGAACTCGGCAGCCTCCCAGATCGTCTTCTTGCCCTTGTTCAGGCCGAAGTACTCCTTCTCCTTGCCGAGCACATAATCCACCGTCTGAAACTGGTGGTTGAGCCGATAGAACTCGGCGACACGGGGGTTGGCCTGAGCGTCGTACTGGCGGAACTCGCTCTCCGACTTGCCCTCCTGATAACGGCCTTCGAGGAATTCCTCCCACTGGTCAAGATCGGTAAGGGGCTGAGTGGCGCTCATGGGTTCGCTCCGGGGTGCGACATGGCTACGTAAACGATAACGTTATAGCAGCCGCCGGCTTCCACTCGCAAGCGAAATCCCCAAAATGAGACCGTCCATAGGCGATATTGCCGAATTAGGAGAAGCGCGTCGCCTTCCACAGCCCCCACCCACAGCCCACCGCCGTCGCCACCAGCAGCACCGTCAGCGCGCCGACCCAGCGATAGTCGAGGTGGATCGGCGGAATCGCAGCGCTCCTGCCCAGCCAGACGAAGACGCCAACCGCCGCGGCGACGATGGCATAGTCCCACCAAGCGCGCTTCTCCTCTGCCGAACCAAACTCCGAGCCCGTGTGCGCCGCGAAGACCCGCTCGTAAGACAAGCCATAGCGCAGGCACTCGCGCTCCAGCGCCTCATGCGTCGAGCTGTGCTCGCGCTCGGTAGCCACCGCCGTGCTGATCGCCAGCGCCCCCAGGATCATGATGACCGAGCCCGAGAGCACCAGCAGCCTGTGCGGCCGGTCGGCGTGCGCCAGCTCCCCAAACACCAGAGCGCCCCAGGCAAGTCCCCACAGCTGGTTGGTATTCGACAGCGGAATGCCGCGCCCGATGCCCAGATACTTGGCCGCGAACTGCTGGAAGATGTCGCCGACCACCCACACGAACCCGCCGAGGAAGAGCCAGAAGAGCATCGGCCGGATCGCGGCAGAATGAAACACCGCCGAGTGAAATCCCCCGTCGAGCGCGAGCACCAGGGCAAACACCGTAGCCAGCTCGCCCACCGTAAACACCGTGACGAAGGAGAGCGGATTCATCCCGCTCAGATAGGCCTTGCGATAAGGCACATACATCGTTCCCCACAACAGGCTGGCACCCAGTGCAGCGAGAATCCCTGCCACCGAGCGGTGCGCCATCGGACCGCTGCCCTCGAGCGTACTGAAGCCCAGCATGACCGCGGCGGCGACGATGGCGACCGCGCCCAGCAGCACCTTGGCGATGTTCCTCGCGTTCGCGCCCTTCAGCTCGTTGAACAGCAGCCGCCCCCACAAAATGCCGATCAGCGAGTTCGTATTCCACAGCGGAAACGCAATCGTCAGCCCCACATCGCGCACCGCGAACACCGTGAGTGTGTTCGCCACCGCCCAGATCGCTCCGGCCAGCACCGCCCACACCATCAGGTGCTTGTTGTGGCGAAGGTCGCGAAAGACATAGCGCGTTCCCTTGAGCAGCGTGGGGAAGGTCCAGCGAGCGGTGAAGACGCCCGCCACCATGCACAGCGAGATCGCGAACGGAGACAGCCCCGTGCTCACCAGCTTGGTGGGTGCCTCGGCCGCGCCCAGCCAGACGCCGGCGGCCAGACCGCACACCACACCCAGACCATGAACAGAGCGAACAGAACGAACGGCAGTGGGGGAACTGGTCTGCGCAGCGAGGGGCATCATTCTCCTTCGGATGGACGTCTGTCGCGGGGCCTTGTAGAAAGCTAGCGCAACACGATCAGCAGCGTGAGACCGCAGAGAAAGACGGCCAGGGGAATCAAAAAGTGGCTGTCGCTGAGGATAGCTTTAACCGTCTTAATAAACCCCATGCGGAAACCTCGCCCCTCGCCTTATCGATAACGTTCTGTCGCCCGACTGTACGTTTCGGGCAAACAGATTGTCAATTGCCAGAACGGTCAGAGTCGACACTCCCAGAATCAGCAGTGGAAATCGCACGAACGCTCCGCACCCCGTCCACTCACATCGACAGCCCATCCGCCGCTTCCCAGGATTGACGGCGTGAGCTTCAGGATACGATGGTCGTTGGAATGCAATCTTCGTAAACGGTGACGGACACCGGGGAGCGGATCGATGGCAGTGCGGCTGAAGGATATCGCGCGCGACGTAGGCGTCTCGACGGTCACCGTCTCCAAGGTGCTGCGCGGCAGCAAGGACGTCGGCGAGAAGACCCGGCAGACCATCCTCAAGCGCATGAAGGAGCTCAACTATCAGCCCAACCTGATGGCCCGCGCCCTGCACAGCGGCAAAACCCACAGCGTCGGCATGGTGGTGCCCGACCTGGTGCATCCCTTCTTCGCCGAGTTCGCCCGCGCCCTCAGCGGCTCCCTGCGCGAGACCGGCAGAGCCCTTATCCTGGCCTCCTCGGAAGAGGACCCGCAGCTCGAACAGAAGGAGATTCGCGCCCTGCTGGGACGCGGCATCGACGTGCTGCTGATCGCCTCCTGCCAGGCCAGGCTCAAGAACTTCTACAACCTCGGCGACGAGCAGACGCCCTACATCCTGGTCGACCGCAACTTCCCCTACCTCAACGCCCACTTCGTCGGCTGCGACGACCTTCAGATCGGCGAGATGGCCACCCGCCACCTGCTCGACACCGGGCGCAAGCGCATCGCGCACATCGGCACCCAGGGCAACTCCACCGGGGTGGAGCGCCTCCGCGGCTATCGCAGCATCCTCGCCGACAGCCAGCTGCGCCTGACCGACGACTACGTCGTCACCCAGGAGCGGCTCGAAGAGGACAGCGACCGCGTCGGCTATGCCGCCATGCAGCGCCTGCTCGCGCTCAAGCACAGACCGGACGCGGTCTTCTGCTACAACGACCTCACCGCCATCGGCGCCATGCAGGCGGCGCTCGACGCCGGTCTCAGCATTCCCGAGGACATCGCCTTCATCGGCTGTGGCAACTTTCGCTACGCCGACTACCTGCGAGTGCCGCTCAGCTCCATCGATCAATCCACCCGCGAGCTGGGCGCCGCCGCTGGCCGCATGGCGCTCGAGCTGGTCGACAATCCCGATCAGGCCGCAATGACCGTAACGCTCGAGGCGAAGTTGATCGTGCGCGCCAGCAGCCTGCGCCAGTAACCGCCCCGCCCTCGCCCCTGTAAACTTGAATTCGAACTTCCCAATTTCTTCCGGGAAAGGATCGAGCCCGTGAGCACTCATAACCCCGCGCCGACGAACCCCGCCCCGCCCGCCGCACGCCGCAAGGTCACCGTCGGAGTCTCGGCCGGAATCGCCGCCTACAAGGCCCTCGACCTCGTCCGCGCCCTGCAGCAGGCCAATCTGGACCCGCACGTCGTCATGACCCGCGCGGCCGAGCAGTTCGTTCGACCGCTCACCTTCGCCGCCATCTCCGGCCACAAGGTCATCACCAGCCTCTGGCCCTCACCCGGGGAAGAAACCAGCTCCTCGTCCGTCGAAGACTCCGCCATCGAGCACATCGCCGAGGCCCAGAGCACCCAGGCGCTCATCGTCGCCCCCGCCACCGCCGACACGCTCGCCAAGTTCGCCCACGGCCTGGCCGACGACTTCCTCTCCACCCTCTACCTCGCCACCACCGCACCCGTCATCCTCGCCCCGGCGATGAACGTGAACATGTGGAATCACCCCGCCACCCAGGCCAACATCGCCATCCTCGCCGCCCGCGGAGCGATCATCGTCCCCCCGGGGAGCGGCTATCTCGCCTGCGGCATGACCGGCAGCGGCCGGCTTGCCGACACCCCCGCTCTCGTAGCCGCCGTCCTCGACGCACTCGACGGACCGCAAGCCCAGCAGGATCTCCGCGATCGCAGCCAGGAGACCATCCTCATCACCGCCGGCGGCACCCGCGAGCCCATCGATCCCGTCCGCTTCCTCGGCAACCGCTCCAGCGGCAAGATGGGCTACGCCCTCGCCGCCGCGGCCATCGAGCGCGGCGCCCGCGTCATCCTCGTCTCCGCCCCCACTGCCCTGACGCCGCCTCCCGGCTGCGAGTTCGTCCCGGTCACCACCGCCGCCGAGATGCGCTCGGCCGTCCTCGACCGCCTGCCCGCCGCCACCGTCGTCATCGGCGCCGCCGCCGTCTCCGACTTCCGCCCCACCGCCGTCGCCCCCGAAAAGCTGCGCCGCACCGGCAACCTCACCCTCCAGCTCGAGCCCACGCCCGACATCCTTGCCGAGGTGGCCGAGGTTGCCGCCCAGCGCCAGCCCGCGACCCTGCTCATCGCCTTTGCCGCCGAGACCGACGCGGCCACCGCGCTCGAAAACGGCCGCGCCAAGCTACGCCGCAAGGGCGCCGACGCCATCGTCATCAACGACGTCTCCCGCCCCGGCCTCGGCTTCGACTCGAACGCCAACGCCGCCACCCTGCTGACCGGCACCGAGCAGATCGACCTGCCGCCGATGCCGAAGTCTGCCATGGCCGGCCGCATCCTCGACCAGATTCCCGCCCTGCGCGCTACCGCGCCGCATTTTGATAGCGCTCCGGTGCTTCGCGCAGATTGACCAGCAGCCCGGTATCGAACAGCAGCGGCTCCGTCTGCGTCGCGCCATCGCGCAGCTCGATGCGCCGTTCGTCATTCTGATACAGCCGATGCGAGAACAGGCCGTCGCTGGCGTAGGCGCGGCCCGTCCTCTCAGGCGGCCGGTGATACGCCTCGGGAGCCGAGATCCCAGCGAGCGAGGCAGCCGGCAACTGGGCCGCCGTCAGCGCAAAGCCCACCACATACAACCAGGCCGCGGCCCCCAGCAGGCGATCCTGACTCCGGCTCTGCATCCGCGCTATTGCCAGCAACATCAGCAACATCAGCAGGAGAAGAAATCGCTCGCCCAGGTTGACCACCTCGGCCAGATCCGACGGCATCACCCAGAACAGCACGCCGAGAGCGCTCCACAGCAGCAGCGTCGGCCGCGGCAACTCTCCCCTCTGCAGCAGCCGCCGCAGCCCCAGCGCCAGCGCGCCGATCAGACAGACTGAGAACAGCACATTCAACCCGATGCCCGCCGCGTACAACACCGGCAGGCGCCTGGCCGACTCACCATTGGCGATGACCAGATTGTGGAAGGGTCCAAGCTTCAGCAGCGTATACGCCTTATAGGCCATATGCGTCGCCAAGCTGCCAAAGTGGCTATGTTCCGTGGTCGCGGTCGTGCGCTGCCGTTGCCATAGATAGAACCCCAGCAGCCCCACGCTCGGCGTCAGCGCGGCCACAATCCTCCAGCGATCGCTGCACCTCCACTCCCGCAGCGGCACCATCAGTACAAACGCCGCGAACATCGACGCGTGGCAGCAGAACAGCAGCACGCCGAACCCGAAGACCACCGCCGCGCTCGGAGGCCTGTCCGCCGTCAGCTCGACGTAAAGGAGGATCAGCAGCAGCGCAATCTGAAAGTTCATGTAACCGTGCCAGAAGCATGAATTGAACGCGGCGATCCCCAGCAGAAGCACGAACAGCGGCACCGGACCCACCGGCGCAAACCGTCGCGCAGCCCGCGCGCAGATCCACACTGCTCCCGCGCAATAGAGCGCGACCAGCAGCTTCGCAGCCCAGAACGGACCCGCGACCCAGCTCGCCGCCATTAGGAACAGTTGGCAGAGCATATTGGGAACCGGCATGTGCACCCAGGCATACTGGCCATGCCATGGCGAGGAGGGATCGAGCAGCCGCAGCATCGCCACGCCCTGGAACACCCACTCGCCCAGATCCTGCAGCGCAGGCATCGGCTGCGTCATCATCCACGCCAGCAGCAGGATCACATACAGAACTACGGCGACGAGAAGGGCCCGGTGAGACATTCTATCCATTCGATCAGAGCGTGGCCTGGAGCTTCAGCGGCGCGAACCGCCATCCTGGGTTCGATGCAACCTGCGCCAATCGTCGAACCGCAAGCGGCGAAGATTCCGTTGCCAGTCGACAAATGTCTGGACGTCACAGCAGCTGCGAGCGCCTTGCTCAGCCCGCACCCCAGGCGTACTCTTGAAACTGGTGATTGGCGGTATCCGGCCAAAGCTGAGTTCAGGCCCGCAAAAGGTCGATTCGGCGCGCGGTGGAACTGCACTGGGAGTCCACCACATGAGTCTCACAACCTTTGAGCCGGTCCGTCACGACTCGGCGAGCACAGAGCGCGCCGCCTCCTCCACATCCAACGGCAGACCCGTCAAGGTCACCGTTCCTTCGCTCCAGCAGAAGAAGCTCCTCCACCAGCCCATCTCCGCGGTCACCGCCTACGACTACGCCAGCGCCCGCATCATCGACGAGGCCGGGCTCGACCTCATCCTGGTCGGCGACTCGCTCGCCATGGTCATGCAGGGCCAGCCCAATACCCTCGCCATCACCCTCGACGAGATGCTGCTCTACACCCGTGGCGTCCGCCGTGCCGTGCAGCGCGCCCTGCTGGTCGCCGACATGCCCTACGGCAGCTACCAGGTCGACGACCGCGACGGCGTCGCCAACGCCCTGCGCTTCGTCAAGGAGGCCGGTGCCGAGGCCGTCAAGATCGAGGGCGGAGCCAACCGCGCCACCCTCGCCCGCCGCCTCACCGACGCCGAGATCCCCGTCATGGCCCACATCGGCCTCACCCCCCAGTCCATCCACCGGATGGGCGGCTACCGCGTCCAGGGCAAGACCCTCGCCGCCATCGACCAGCTCCGCCACGACGCGCTCGCCCTGCAGCAGGCCGGCTGCTTCGCCATCGTGCTCGAGGGCATGCCCCGCGAACTCGCCACCATCCTCACCGCCGAGCTCGACATCCCCACCATCGGCATCGGCGCCGGACCCGACTGCGACGGCCAGATCCTCGTCCTCCACGACATGCTCTCGCTCACCTTCTCGCCCCCGACCAAGTTCGTCCGCCGCTACGCCGACCTCGGCGCCGCCATCCGCGAGGCCGTCGGCGCCTACAAGACCGACGTCGAGGCCCGCAGCTTCCCCACCGAGGAGGAGAGCTACCATCTGCCCAGCGGCATCCGGCTCTAGCCTCCCTCACCCATACAGACAAACCCAAGAAAGACCCTCCATGCAGATCGTTGACACCATCGCCGGCACTCGCCAGGCGATCCGCGACACCCGCGCCGCCCACCCCGACGGAACCCTCGGCCTCGTCCCCACCATGGGAGCCCTGCACGCCGGCCATCTCTCCCTGATCGACCGCGCCCGCCGCGAGAACCCCATCGTCGCCGCCAGCATCTTCGTCAACCCGCTGCAGTTCGGCCCCAACGAAGACCTCGCCAAGTACCCCCGCACCTTCGCCGACGACTGCGCCCAGCTCGAGCGCGCCGGCGTCGATCTCCTCTTCGCCCCCACCCGCGCCGAGATGTACCCCCGCGGCGCGGCCGTGACGACCACCACCCCCTCCACCACCGTCGACCCCGGCCCCATCGCCAACCGCCTCGACGGCGTCTCCCGCCCCGGCCACTTCATCGGCGTCGCCACCGTCGTCGCCAAGCTCTTCCACATCCTCCAGCCCGACCGCGCCTACTTCGGCCAGAAGGACGCCGCCCAGCTCGCCATCCTGCGCCAGATGGTGCGCGACCTCGACATCCCCGTCGACCTGATCGCCTGCCCCATTGTGCGCGACCACGACGGCCTCGCCCTCAGCTCCCGCAACCGCTACCTGACCCCCGACGAACGCGCCCAGGCCCTCATCCTCCCTCGCACCCTCGACCTCATCGCCCAGCGCATCGCCGCCGGCGAGCGCCGCTCCGAGCCCCTCATCGCCGCCGGCCGCGCCCTGCTCGAGCAGCACCCCGAGGTCGTCCTCGACTATCTCACCCTGGTCGACCCCGACACCCTCCTGCCCGTCCCCGAGGCCTCCCCCGGCACCCTGGTCGCCATCGCCGCCAAGGTCGGCACCACCCGCCTGATCGACAATTTTCTACTCGAATAGCCCCCGCTTCTAGGTAAAGCCAAGGCTGGTAGCCGTGGGCTTCAGCCCATGGTCTCCTTGGCATTCAGGGCGGCAAGAGACTGGGGCTTCAGCCCCTGGGGTATGCCTCTTACCTCTTGCCATCAGATCGCCATCGGAAGAAACTTCCGCAATCGCCCATGCGATACTTGAACCTGACATGTACAAAAGAGTCCTGCTCAAGCTCTCTGGCGAAGCACTGGCCGCAGGCCGCGGTTTTGGTATCGATGCCGTTTTCATTCACAAAGTAGCCGAAGAGATCGCCGCCGTCCACGCGCTTGGCTGTGAGATCGGCATCGTCGTCGGCGGAGGCAACTTCTTCCGCGGCGTCGCCCAGCAGGCCATCGACATGGATCGCGTCGCCGCCGACCACATGGGCATGCTCTCCACCGTCATCAACGCCATCGCGCTGCAGGACGCCATCGAGAAGCTCGGCCTCTTCTGCCGCGTCATGTCCGCCATCGAGATGCACCAGGTCGCCGAGCCCTACATCCGCCGTCGCGCCATGCGCCACCTCGAAAAGGGCCGCATCGTCATCTTCGCCGCCGGCACCGGCAACCCCTTCTTCTCCACCGACACCGCCGCCAGCCTGCGCGCCATGGAGATCAAGGCCGACATCCTGCTCAAGGCCACCTCGGTCGACGGCATCTACACCGCCGACCCCAAGGTCGACCCCGAAGCCACCAAGTTTGAACAGCTTACCTACATGGATATCCTGCGCCTCAACCTGCGCGTCATGGACCAGACCGCCGTCTCCCTCTGCAAGGACAACAATCTGCCCACCATGGTCTTCAGCATGCGCGAGCAGGGCAATATCGTCCGCGTTATCAAGGGAGAGCGGCTGGGCTCGCTGGTCACCGCCTAGGGCGCTGAGTCAGACTCCAGACACTTAAGTCTCTGATAACTATGAGAACTGTCATCCTGAGCGAAGCGTAGCGGAGTCGAAGAACCCTGTCCTGAGCGGAGCCGAAGGAATCTGCGGTTTCCTTGCAGTGGCGAAGACACCCGCCGCGCCGCCGACAGCCTATCGTCACCAGATTTCTTGGACTCTCTCTTCCCAGGCATGCATCGAATCTAGTTAACTAGCTAAAGGCGGCCAGGCACCTGTTTTTATCCTCGTGTTTAGACTCCGGCCGCGCCCACCGCGTCTATCCGCGTAGTAGGAAAGAGAAGAGTCCCCTTTGACGACAGCAGTCGCCCCAGCCCTGCCGGCCATAGCTCGAAAACCACCCCTCACCGCGCTCACCGGACTGCGCACCCTGCTCGCCCTGAGCATCGTCTTCTTTCACTTCACCCCCCCGCACATGGAGATGCTCGCGCCCGTCTTCGACAACGGCTTCGTCTTCGTCGGCTTCTTCTTCCTCATCTCCGGCTTCATCCTCTCCTACAATTACGCCGAGCGCCCCACTCCGCTGCTCAAACGGGACTTCTGGATAGCCCGCTTCTCCCGCCTCTACCCCGTCTACCTGGTCGCCCTCGCGCTCTCCTTCCAGATGCTCCAGAGCGAGTGGACCGCCCGCTCCCACTCCGAGTTCTTTCAGGGCCTCATCCTCACTCCCCTGCTGCTGCAGGGCTGGCTGCCCAACCTCGCCACCTTCTGGAACACCGTCGCCTGGACGCTCTCCTGCGAGTTCATGCTCTACATCGCCTTTCCCTGGCTGATCCGCATTCCCCTGCCCGAACGGCCCACCCGCCTGATCGCCCTCCTGCTCACCCTTTGGCTCATCGGCCTGGTCCCTCACACCCTCTACATCCTGCTCAATCCCGACCATCTCAGCGCCGCCGCCGACCGCTACACCGGAACCTATTGGATCCGCGTGCTCAAGTACACGCCTCCCTCCTACATCTGCACCTTCCTCTGCGGCGTCACGCTCGGCCGGCTGCACGCTCGACTCCCCCTCCGAGCCAGCCAGCGCCTTCTGCTGGCCGCATCCTCGCTCGCCGTTCTCGGCCTCAGCTTCTACATCGCCCTGCCCCACGTGCCCTACATCCTCCTGCACGGAGGCCTGCTCATGCCGCTCTTCGCCGCCCTCACCCTGGGGCTCAGCGGACCCCATCTGCTCACCTCCGCCTTCTCCATCCGACCGCTGGTGTACCTCGGCCAATCCACCTTCTGCCTCTACCTGCTGCACTTCAACGTGTTTCTGCTGATCCGCTCCACCCGCCTCATGGAGCGCCTCCACCTGGCCGCCTTCGATCCCTGGATCACCTACGCCGCCATCGTCGCGCTCGCCCTCACCGTCCACCGCTTCGTCGAGACCCCCGCCCGCAAAGCCCTCACCCGCCGCTTCGCGTCTCCGCCAGCCCCACCCAAGACCGCCTCCGAAGCCGAGTACAACAACCTCTCCTACAGCCGCCGCTAGGCCCACTCTCCCCCACAACCCAGGCCTCACCGCGCTGAGGTAAATCCGGGTGCCCCATCTTCGCGACAGCCTCACCCCGCAACATACAAGGTGGGCATTCGTGCACCGCACGAACCGCCTTCCCTCTCCCAATCACAGTCCTCGGGTGCCCCATCCATCGCCGGGTGCGGGTGCCCCATGTCTCGCTTCTGAGACGTAGGCATCGAGCGCAGCGAGACCGCCTTGCCCCCCTAGAGCGTAGTTCTCTTTGCTATAGAGGGTGGAAGGGGAGTCTAAACCATGCTTGAGCGTCTTGCGGGCGGATGCTGGGGAGGAGTTCAGCGATGGCTTGTTCCAGCGCCAGTGCTGTTCTTGCTTTGGTGTTTCGCAGGAGTTGTTTGAGTTTGGCCCAGGCCTTCTCGATGGGGTTGAGGTCTGGGGAGTAGGGGGCAAATAGAGGACCTCTGCGCCGACGGCGACGAGCCGCTCGCGAACGCCGGGGACCTTATGCGAACTCAGGTTGTCCATGACGACGACATCGCCGGGCTTCAGCGCGGGGCAGAGAACGTGGTCGAGGTAGGCCAGGAAGATCTCGGCGTCGGTGGCCGCCTCGATGGTCATGGTGGCGATCATGCCGCGGAGACTCATCGCGCCCAGGATGGTGAGGATCTTCCAGTTGCCTTCGGGCGTCGCTTCGTGAACGCGGACCCCTCGGGGCGCTCGTGCATAACGCCGCGTCATCTGGGTCGAGACGCCGCTTTCATCGAGGTAAATCAACTGCTCCGGGGCGATGGAGCGCAGGCGGTTCAGGAAAACTTCGCGCCGCGTTCGGTTCTCCGCGGTGTCGCGCTCGGTGGCGTGGAGCGACTTTTTTTCAGCCGCAGTCCTAACTCCCGCACCACACGCCACATCTGCGTGTGGCTGACCGCCACGCCGGTGCTGCGCTCCAGTTCCTCGCGCAACTCGCGAAGAACCCGATCCGGCTTGGCCTTCAACAACCTCATCACCTCTGCCCGATCCACGCGGCTCGGACGGCCGTGGCGGCTCTGCGCAGCACGCTCCATGCTGCCGCTTCGCTTCTGCGCAGCCGATACCTTCCAAGCCCACGGCACACTCACCCCGAACCGCTCCGCCAACTCCCGTAACGTCCCCTTACCCGCCGCGTGAGCCTCCAACAACTTCCGCCGAAGATCATCACTGTATGCACGTGCCATCCTTCCACGCTGCGCCGAAACTCAGCACACGCAAAGAATCACGCTAGATACCTATGAGAACTACGCTCTAAGCCTCACATCCAGCACTGTCTCACCCCGGAGGGCGGCCATGGAAACCGTCCACTATCCCCTTTAAGCCCCATGCACCTGAGCCCCACCGCCCCCGACAAATCCAACCGATCCACAACCGATCCACAACCCAGAACAAAAAGGGCCCCGCCGCAGCGGAGCCCTCTCTTTCATCCATCGATCCATTGATTACGGCTGCAGCAGCTCGGTCGGGTGCGATCCGTTGGCCACCAACGCCACGCTGGTCGGGGTTCCGGAGGCCGGGAACGGCGTATTCTGAATCGCCGTCAGAGCTCCCGTATTCGCGCTCAACATCTGGCCCGACACCGTGCTCGCCAGGTTGTTGGCCGTGTACAGATACACGCCCAGCGCCGGGTCGATGGAAACGCTGACCGGGTTCGGATCCGTCGTCGTCGTCGTGCCGGCCACCCCGGAAGGGGCTCCGTTCGCCGTGTTCAGAGCATACGAACTGATCGAGCGGGCGTTGTAGTTCGCCACATAGATATACAGGCCGCGTGGATCGACCGTGAGCGCAACCGGATACAGCCCGGTCGCGAACGGTCCATTCACCATCGCCACCAGCCCGCCGCCAGCCTGCACCACATAGCCGATCAACTGGTTCGCCGCCTGGTCGGTCACATACACGAACCGGCCCGTCGGATCCTCTGCCACCGCGCTCGGCTGCACGCCCGCAGGATAGCCCGTCGTGGGCCCCACCGGCGCCAAGGCGCCGGCCGCATTCGGCGCAAACGCCTGCACGTACGGCGGGATCACAGCGGTCCCCGCGGGAGGGTTCAGGTCGCCCTGATCCACCACGTACACCGTCGTGTTGAAGTTCGAGACCGTCACGCCCACCGGCCCCACACCCGTCTGCAGGCTGGTTGCCGTGCCCAGCGATCCGTCGCTGTTGATCGGGAAGACGTCAAGACCGCCGAACACCGGAGGGTTCGGCGTGCTGGCGGACGACGGGGTAAACCCGGTGATCGCATTGATCGCCGGATTGGCCGTGTTGAAACCATTGGTGTAGGTCACATACAGGAACGTGCCCGCAGTGTTGATCGTAACCGCCGTCGGCATCTTCCCGGTCGGTAATGCCGTCTTGGGCGTCAGCGAGCCGTCCCCATTGACTACGAACTGCTGCACCGTGGAATCGCCCTGGTTGACCACGTAGATCGACTTGGCATTGGGCGCGGCCACCGAGGCCACCGGAAGGTTGCCAGCCGTCGCCGGCGTGCCAAACTCCACCACCGCGCCCGACTGGTAGTCCACCGCGAACTGGTCGACGACGCCCGGACTGCTCTTTGCGCTCGTCACGTACATGTACGCCAGCGTGTAGTCGCGAGTGCAGGCCGTCAAGCTCACCATCGCCAGAGATGCCGCCAAGATACCTACCGGGGCCATCGCCCGCCGGCTCAATTTAATCCAGTCCATGTGGTTCCTTCATCCCGCGAGGGCTTGCGCCCCCCGCTAATAAATCTGTAACTGCTGTCTGCACCATCGCCATCGCTCGGCCTACCGGAAGGTAACCCGCGGCACGGTGATAATGCAGGTCGGCAGAGTACTGGCCGCATACGGAGATCCAATGATCGGATCCAATTGCCCGGATGCCGGGATCAGCTGCTCTCCCGTGACGCTGCTGCTCAACGCATTCGAGGTGTACGCGTAGATTCCGTGAACCGGGTCGATCGCCACGCAGTTGGTCCCGGTCCCGGCCTGGGTGGACCCGGACTGGGTGGTCCCGGCCTGGGCGCTGAGCGCCACCGGCGCCCCGTTGGTCCCACTCAGCGTATAGCCGCCGATCGTGCCGCCCGTGTAGTTCGCCGAGTAGAGATACTTGCCCGTCAGGTCGATCATCATGCCCTCCGGACCAGCATCCGTGGTCGCGCTGCCACCAGGAATCTGCGTCGGAACTCCGTTCGCGATCGTGTACCCGTAGATCCTGTTCCCGGTGAAGTCGCTCACGTACAGATGCGTCGAGGTCGCGTCCTCAATCACCCCTCCCGGCAGAATGCCCGAAGGAAAGCCCATCGAAGGCAGATTGCCGGCGGTGATCGTCTGCCCGGGCAGAAGCGTCAGTGCGCCCGTAGCGGGGTTACGCGAGAAAGCAAAGAGATTTAAGGTCTGGCCCGCGACCGCTGACGTCGCCAGCGGGTCCTGCGCAGTCACATAGACATAATTGCCGTCGGCGCTGACCACGATGCCCATGGGATAGCGTCCGATCGGTAGGTCCAGCGGCTTGCCCAGGGAATTATCGGGGTTGATGGGAAAGATGCTGATGCCGCCCGGGCCAGGGCTCTCCGTCGTATAGCCGGTCTGGAAGGTATACGGCACATACAGGAACTTGGCGTCGGGAGAGATCGCCGCCGCGGTGGGAAAGCTTCCTGTCGTGTTGTACGTATTATCCGGATACAGCTTGCCGTCGGTTCCAATGCCTACCTGAACCACAGTGCTGTCATCGTGATTCACCACATACAGAAAGGTGTGATTGACCGGATCGGACACTAGAGTGACCGGGTTCCGTCCGCCGGAGGGAATCGGCGAGTCGGGCAGAAGCTTCAGCGTGCCCGTCTGGTTGTCAATCCCGTAGGCGTTGATCAGACCGGTCGCCGTGCCCGCAGAGGTCGAGTACACATACCCCAGCGTGTAGTCGTTGTCGCAGGCCACCACGCCCGGCAGTGCCGCCAAGGTCAACACCGATGCCCACAGCTTCATCGAGGCGAAAGGATTCTTTGACGCCACCGGCTTGACTCCAATCCCGCGGCCCATCTCACTCACTGACTTCATGTGCTTCCCTTACTCCGCTGCAGATCGTTTCCGCGTGGCGCTTCTCTTGAGGGTTCAACGTGGAAGGAAGAGCGGCCTGGAGCGTTCGCGAACGCTCCATGCCGCTGGGGTTACACAACCATCGCCCGCATCGGCCTAGTAACCGGTGTAGGAACTGATCACCATGCAGCTTGCCTGTCCGACCGCCGGGAAGCTTGAGCCGCGGGTCAAGGCGCTCAACTGGCCCTTGCTCGCGCTGAGCAGCTTGCCCGTCACCGTCCCGTCGTAGTTCGACGTGTACAGATACTGTTTGGTCGGATCCTCTTGAATACACACCGGACCTGCGCCCGTCGAGTACGGATTGGCCGTATCTCCCACCTGCTGCAGCTGTCCGTTGGTCAGGATGGTGAACGCCGAGATCGAGCTGTTGGCATAGTTGGTGTTCGCGTTGGAGTGGTTCACCACGTACAGGAAGCTTCCCGCCGAACCCGTCACCGTAATCGTCTGGATCGGATTCGATGCCGTCGGCAGATTGGAAACCGTACCGCCCGCCACCGTCTGCAGTGAGCAAGCGCTGCCCTGGGTATAGGGAACGATCGATCCCGGTCCGCCCAGCGCCGAGCCCGCGTCGGTCACGTAGACGTAGCTGCCGCCCACGTTCACCGAGGTGGCATTCGCCGTCGGCAGCGCGATCGTCGAGTTGCTCGTCTGCGTCAGCTGACCGTTCGTCGACGACACCGCATAGGGGAAGATCGTCTGCCCGCCGGTGACCGGCGTCGTCGTGCCGGGGGCCAGCGGCGAGTCCAGCGTATAGATGCAGCCGTTCGAGGAGTACTGGAACTGCGTCGGATGCGGGCCAACCTCAAAGTAGGTCAGCTGCGCTCCGGTCGGTCCCTTCTGCTGTGCATTGGTGATCAGCGACGGCCGTCCGGTGTTCGGGTCGAGCGAAAACACCGTGATATCCCCGTTACCCGTAGTCGCATAGTCCTGCGACTGCTGGTCGAGAACATACAGGTAGTTACCCGTGCTGTCGGTCGTAATATAGACCGGGTTCGTTCCCTGGCTGGTATAGGACTGCTGGAAGGTCAGGGTTCCGTCGCCACCCACGCTGAACAGCGCGATGTTTGCCGCAACGCCCGCAACCGCCGGCGTGGTCGCCGTCGCCGGGGCCGCCGGAATACCCGCATTCAGAACGTACAGGTAGCGCCCGCCCGACTTCAGCGTCAGCATCACCGGATTGGTGCCGCCCGACGGATACGGCGAGCCCACCGACTGCGTCAGGTTGCCCGTGTAGTCGTCGATCTTGAAGCCGGCGATCTGGTTATATTGCGTGCCAAGAACCCACATGTAGCCGATCGTGCCGCCACCACACGAAGTCATGCCCAGCCCCATCGCCACGGATACTACCAAGGCCAGAGATATCCGGCCAATCCTGCTCAACGTCATGCGCTTCCTTAACCTCGCCAGCGAACGTTACCGGCCGCCTTTGGCTGCGAGCAATTCTGTAGGGATACAAACCTTCGCCTATTGTAGAAGGTGTATCCAGTTTATGCCACATTGGACGTATATTCGTCCACTTCGTTATAGGGCCCCAACTGCTTGCTAGGAAGAATAATAACCGCCCCGCTCCTCCCCGCCTCTGGAGCCATGGACCGAACGCCGGAAACAGGCGCGGAGTGCCCCCCAAAAAACAGCAAGAGGCCCGAGCCTGAGCCCGGGCCTCCTGCCTGCTACCCCTTCCGAACCGCCGAGACCCTCTACCAGACCCGGCAGGAGTTGGTCGGCATCATCGGCTGACCGACCTTGCACCCGAACGCCTTGCCGAACTCGTCGAAGTTCTGCACCGTGCCGTTGGTCCGCCACTCGCCCGTGCTGTGCGGGTCCGTCTTGGCCAGCACCCGAGCGCTCTGCTCGGTCTGGTTCTGGCACCACACCTGGCCGAACGAGATAAAGAAGCGCTGCGCCGGGGTATAGCCGTCCTTCTCCCCATCGCTGTAGCCGGCCAGAGCATTCGGATCCTTCGCCAGCGTCTCCTTCAGTGCCTGGAAGGCGATGCGAATGCCGCCGTTATCCGCCGTGTTCTCCCCCAGCGTCAACCGGCCATTCAGATTCTGCCCCTCGGCAACCTTGAACCCCGAGTACTCGTCCGCGATGCAGCTCGTCTTCTCGTTGAACTGCTTCTGGTCCTCCGGCGTGAACCACGTCCGCACATTGCCGTGCAGGTCGTACTTCGAGCCCTGGTCGTCGAAGCCATGCGTCATCTCGTGGCCGATCACCACGCCGATCCCGCCGAAGTTCACCGCCGCATCCATGCTGTTCGAATAGAACGGAGGCTGCAGAATCCCGGCCGGGAAGTTGATGTCGTTCTGCGGCGGGTTGTAGTACGCATTCACCGTGGGCGGCGTCATCCCCCACTCCTGCTCATCCACCGGCTTGCCCAGCTTGGCCAGATTGCGATTGCGCTCGAAGATATCGTTGCGCTCCAGGTTCCCGACCAGGTCGCCGCGCTTCACCGTCAGAGCGCTGTAGTCGCGCCAGTTCGCCGGATAGCCGATCTTCTGCCGGATCGCATTCAGCTTGGCCTCGGCCTCGGTCTTGGTCGCGTCCGTCATCCACGGCAGGCTCTGGATATCCTCGCCCAGCGCATGCTCGAGCGCCGCCACCAGCTTCTCCATATTCACCTTCGCGTCCGGCGGGAAGTTCTGCTTCACCCAGTCCTGACCCACAGCCTCGCCCAGCGCCGCGTCCGTCATCCGGGTGCAGCGCTTCCAGCGTGGCTGCTCCTCCTTCTGGCCATTCAGCGTGCGGTTGAAGAAGTCGAAGCTCTCCTCCTCGAACGACTTCGACAGCAGCGGAGCAGCGCCATGCAGCGCGTGCCAGCGCAGATAGCTCTTCAACGCCGGCAGGCTCTCCGCCTCGATCTCCTCGTTCACCGTCTTCACAAAGCCCGGCGAGGACACGTTCAGCGTCTTCGCTCCGCTCAGACCCAGACCATCCAGATACTGCTGCCAGTTATAGTCCGGCGACAGCCCCTCGACCTCGGAGACACTCATAATGTGGTAGCGCTTCGCCGGATCGCGCAACTCCACCCGGCTCATCGAACCCTTCGCCAGCGCCGTCTCGATCCGCATCACGTCGGCCGCCTCGGTCGCCGCCCTCTCCTCGGAGTCGCCCAGCAGAACGAACATCTTCGTCACGTGCGCCACGTACTGCTCGCGCAGCTTCTGGCTGCGGGCATCGTCGGTCAGATAGTAGTCCCGGTCCGGCAGCGTCAATCCGCCCTGCCCGGTCCCCAGAATCTGCTTGCTCGAATCCATCTGGTCCTGCTGCACCCCGACCAGGAACAACGCCGTCCCGCCGAACTTCTTCGTCAGCTCCAGATTCAGCGCCGCCAGCTGCTTCTTGTCCTTCAGACCATCGATCTCCGCCAGCATCGGCGCAATCGGCTTCGCGCCCAGCTTGTCGGCCAGATCCACATTCATGCAGGCCGCAAAATAATCGCCGTACTTCTTCTGCAACGCCGTCTTCGGCGCATCCGCCGCCGCCTTCAGGTCCGCATACAACAGATAGTTGTTGCGCTCCGATAGCTCGTTGAACCGCCCCCACCGCACCTGATCGGAGGGAATCGGATTGTTCTTCACCCAGTTCCCGCAGGCGTACTGATAAAAGTTCGTGCAGGGGTCGGCGGTCTTATCGATCGCCGACAGATCGAAGCTCACCGGCTTCTTCGGCTCCGAGCTCGGCGCGGACACGCCATCCCCGGGCACAAAGCCCTGCCCGAAACCCGCATCGATGCTCTGTGCGGAACCGGCGTTGTTCATCTGCCCGAAGCATAGTCCGCCGGACAAGATCAGAAGAGAGGCGAAGCTCTGTATGCGCATGGAACTCCTGAAATCAATCAAAGTGTTGAAACCGTAAGAGACGCTGCGTCAGCTGAACTCCGGACGCAGCAGCCTGTGAAGACTGAATCCCCAAAAAGGAACGATGGCTGTAAGCATACAGACGATGAATACCGCGTGAAAAGTTTCGCGCTGTCCGGAAAAGCGCCATCCCTGCCCTTCTCCAGAGCGCCCCCCGGCCGTTGTTTGTTTCTTGCCGCTGTTTGCTCTCGCCGTTGTTAGTTTCTGCCGTCATCCTGCCCCTGAGCTTGCCGAAGGGGAAGGACCCCGGTACCGCCTACACCACCCATACCGCTCTTCACCCGTACAGCCGGACGCCCCACCCTTCATCCTAGAAGGGACATGTACACCTTTGCACCTTGTGCAGGCATCTTATCAAGGTCGGCATAATGGCAGAGCTTTTATCTTCTGAGCCCTGGCCGGTCTCTGCCCAACACCGAGGTCTGCCCGCACGGGCCAGGAGACGATTCGTATGCACGCCCCCCATCCGATGCCCAGGCCGATGCTCACTGGGCGCACTCCTGACTCAGCCCTCCTCCTCGCCGTGCTCCTCCTCTGCGCCGCCATCCTCTGCCCTCCTCAGTGGGCCTCCGCACAGGAGCTCAACCCGACCACTCCATCCTCTGCCCCAGACAAACAGGACAAGCAGGAGAACGGCATCACCGAGCAGAACGGCGTCTACATCTACCACGTCAACGTCGTCCAGCGAACCCTCGACGCCGTGAACTACCTGCACCGCAGCGGCCCCACCACCGTCGCCTTCGAGGGCACCCCCTTGCTGCCCAACGCGCGCGGCGAGGCCAAGGTCGCCAGCGAGCGCGGCACCATCACCATCGACGCGCACTTCAAGGGCCTGCCGCCCGCCAACGGCTTCGGCAACGAGTACCTCACCTACGTCCTCTGGGCCATCAGCGCCGACGGCCGCCCCGCCAATCTCGGCGAGGTCCTGCCCAGCAACGAGAACAACAGCATCCACGTCACCACCTCCTTCCAGTCCTTCGGCATGATCGTCACCGCCGAGCCCTACTTCGCCGTCAGCCTGCCCTCCGACGTCGTCGTCCTGCAAAACGTCATTCGCGAAAAAAACGGCAAGCACGAAGCCACCACCGGCGAGTTCGAGAAGGTCAACCTCCACTACGCCCTGCTGCCGCGCGGCCTCTACGCCGCCCCAACCGAGGGCGCCCACTCGGCCGCCGCCCCCATCACCCGCGACCAGCACTCCCCGCTCGAGCTCTACGAGGCCCACAACGCCTACGCCTATGCCGCCTCGATAGGCGCCGAAAAGTACGCCCCCGACATCATGCACGAGGCCAACCAGGATCTCCTCAACGCCGACGCCATCGACGCCGACCCCCACGGCGATCGCAAGTTTGAGATCACCCTGGCCCGCCAGGCCGTGCAGCGCGCCGAAGACGCCCGCCTCGTCACCCTGCGCCAGCAGGCCACCGAGCGCCAGCGCAACGCCGACCTCGCCAAGGACCAGGCCCAGCAACAGGCGCAGCAGTCCCAGCTCGCCACCCAGGAGGCCCAGACCGCCAAGGCGCAGTCCGATGCCGGGCGCGCCCGCGCCGAATCCGACGCCGCCACCGAGCGCGCCCGCGCCGCCGAGGCCACCAAGAAGCTGCAGGACGCCAACGCCGAACGCGCCAAGCTCCGCGCCCAGCTCAACAGCGTCCTCGCCACCCGCGAGACCCCCCGCGGCCTCGTCGTCACTATGTCCGACGT
>DATMOB010000077.1:0-25099 GCA_035568455.1 Granulicella sp. | reverse complement strand
GGTGCTCCACAAAACAACAACTTAGAAGACTTCCTTCCCGACTTGGCAACCTAGTGTAGGGGAATTTGTAGGGGCAGTTCTCTCTGGAGCAACAGTCTTCGATCAGATCCGCACGGAGGCTTCGCTCCAGCCTATTGCCAGAGCGGTAACTGCTCCCATCCCGCGGGGAAGCCAGCTTGATTGACTGTGCTCACATCTGACGTCGGGAACGCAGCGAACAGCTGCTTCAATCGGTGCCCCCAGCTCGACGTGGGATTGATTGTGCGAAGAAGGTATTGCAGCACAGCCGCAGTGGCGTAAATGCGGGATTGGGCCTCGCCAGTCAGATGATCGAGCATGGGAACCTCTCCTGCCTTCGGGCAGCAAATCTGATCTGCGGGGGATCGGTTCCACAGCCGACCATGGTGAGCGCACATATTTCGAACGTTATTGATGTTCCGGGCCCATGAGGTCAAAAGAGCAGGACGAGGGAGGCTGTATTTGGCAGCGAGCACTCCCCGATCACTAATAGCCATGCCGCTCAGAAAAACAGAGAGCATTCCGAAGTCCCAGAGCTCTATTGCGATCCAGATGGGAAGCTGCTCGCCGGCATACTTTCGCTTGAAGTGCTTTACGAACTCATCTTTGGATCGGTCAAAGGTTTGATCGAGGCGCTCCAACCACTTCGCGTAATCAGTCTGGCCGTGTATTGGATTGATCTTTTTGGTGAAGTTGCCGTGGAGTTGATTGGGGGCTCGGTGAGCCCATGGATCTCGGGCGCCTATCAACAGCGCGATATCAACGCGTAAAGCCACTTCTACTCGTTCGATGGCATCGAGAAAAAGAAGTCTCAGCCGCTTGTCGAAGACATATAGATCCATCACCTGTTGGAACTGCCCATAAATAGGAAAACCGGCCCGTACGCGTGTGCGAAGAGGGACCGGCCATGTTACCCCCAGAATAGGTGCAAGATGCACCTATGTCAACGGAAAAGGTGGACATTGTCATACCACAATAGAAATGTCCCCACTTTCTCCTCGATAGAAATGTCCCCTGGGTTGTAGTTTTCAGAATGCGGCCGCTGGGGTTCGCATCTGCTTGAAGATTTGCTGCCAAGGATGATTCTTTGCGGGCTGCCGGGCCGGCCTTCGCTCGATCTGGGTGAAGTCCAGGCTGCGTCGGACATACGATGTTGATGATCGCTTCCTACGCGGATTACGCGGTCTTCGCCGAGCGGCTGAGAACCCTTGGCTTCGCCGAAGACAGTCGGGAGGGTTCGCCCCTCTGCCGGTGGCAGCATGGCGAACTGGTGCTCGACGTGATGCCGCTCGATGCTTCTATCCTTGGATTCTCAAACCGCTGGTATGCAGACGCGCTCCGCACAGCGGTTGAGGCCACGCTGCCCAGTGGTCTTAGGCTCAAGGCCATCACCGCGCCGTACTTTCTTGGCACCAAGATCGAAGCTTTCCGGGGACGCGGACACGGAGACTACTTTGGCAGCCATGACCTTGAGGACCTCATCACGGTTATCGACGGACGCCCCTCCCTACTGCAACGAGGTTGAGGAATCCTCGCCAGACCTTCGAGCCTTTCTTGCAGAGGCCGTGCGCAGCCTTCTCGCAGCCTCTCGGTTTCTCGATGCCCTGCCTGGGCATCTCTCTTCCGATGCGGCGAGCCAAGCTCGCATTGTGTCGCTCTCGGTGAAGCTCGATGCCCTGAGCTAGATCGGCTGCGGGAGCCGACTGAAGTAGTCCTGAGGAGCGCGCTGCGAGGCGCGCAAACGCAGTCCTGAATCCCATTCGGTGCTCCACAAATCTTCAGCTAGATTGCCGCAATCTCGGAACGCTACCGCTGCTCCGGGGTCCACCATGCGGGCACAATCTTCGGGATGCGCAGTTTGCGAGCGATCGGCACCCACTGCGGCGCAAACTCCCGGGCTACATTCTGCAGCGCGAGCCCCAAAAACTCTGTTCCCGTACGCTCCCCGGCATGGGTTACGTCATTGAAGCCGGCGGGCAGATACGCCATGCCGACAAAGCCTCCCGCCGCCGCGCTGGCGAAGTTGGCGTACGCTAGTTCGCTGTGGCCGGAGTCGCTGCGGTCGACGAAGGTGAAGGCAATCGCATGCACGACGCGTGCGCCGGTGCTCGCGCCCTCTGGAGCCGGCAAATAGCGGGGATCCTCGTGCAGCGCCGCTCCAACCACAAACTTGGCCGTGCGCTTGGTCGTCTGGGTCGCCAGGGCGCTGCCGTACAGCCTGCCAAAGGCGCCGCCGCCGTCGGTCCAGTCGCTCGGATAGCCGGTGGGGGGATGCGCCATCCGGATGCCTGCGCCGAACGCCGGAAAGATGAGCGCATGCGGCCCAAACGCCTGATGCTCATAGATCCTGAACTTTTCATTTAGAGTGAGCGGCGTGCCTGTCATTGCCGGTGGCAAAAAACCCAGCAGCCCTCCCATTCTCGAATCGCTCGCCGGTCTCCCCTGCATTCCGGATGCGGCATTCTGTGTGCTGGAAAAAAACGGGGCATCGGGCAGACCGGAGACGTCCGCGATCTCCGCGGCTGGCTGGCTTGTGCTGACTTGCTGCGCCAGAGCGGATGCGCTCAGGCAAAGGGATAATGCAAAGGCAATTCTTACCATCAAAACGTGCAAACTCCGGGGCCGACTTGCGACCAACTACAGCCAAATTGTCGCATAGAGTCGGGTGTGACAATCTGCGAGCAGACGCTCGAAACCGGGCGAATGGCGCCTTCCCGCAACTCGCGACGCGAAAACGATCACCGCCGTGCACAAACCAAACGCGTTCAAGCAACCGAGCGCGATACATACCCCGTCGTCGCCGCTCTGCCTCTGCCGGGCGCTCGCTCAAGCGAGCTGCGATCCCATCGGGCCAGATCCGCGGCTGCGCTGTACGTGCTCTCGAGAAACAGCATCAGGTCGTCATCCGGCGAGGCCGATCGGCGCATGTCCTCATACTCATAAATAAACTCCCCCAGCTCGGAGTTATACCCGGCCTCCGGCGGACGGATCGTTGCCGCCTCCAGGCCGCTCGGCGCCGGGGCCGCATAGCAGTAGAAGGCCGCCTTCCCGAAGCCGCCATTGCCCGGCCAGAAGCCCGCGCTGATCACCTCATGCGAGTAGGCCTCGCGCGTAATCAGATCGGCGTCCGGGCGCACCGGAGCCGGCCGCCCTGAAAAACGAGTCACCGCCAGGTCAAAGCTCCCCCAGAAGAAATGCACCGGGCTGACCTTTCCCACGAAGCCCGAGGAGAACCTCAGGAAGATCTGCTCCACCCGCAGCAGCACACGCCAGAAGCGGTGCGCCGCCTCCGCGTCATAGTCGGCGTGGACCACATCCTCGGCAAAGGGAATCGGGTTCTTCACCTCCGCCGGCACAGGATTAATCTTGACCGCGACTCCGATCGCCGCCAAGCTACGCTGATACTCCGCATAGAACTCCGCCACCGACTGCGGTCGCAGCGGCGTCGCGAGGCTCGCGCCCGTACTCAGCCGATAGCGCAGCATGTGGCTGACGAAATCGAATTCAATCTCCAGAAACTCCGCCCCGTAAGGCGTAGCAGACGTCGTCAGACCGCGCGCGCTGACGTACAGCGGCACGTTCCACCAATGCGCCTGCAGCGGGCTCAGAGCGAGTCGCGTCTTGCCTACGATCTGCGTCCACATATGCAGCGTCTCGGCGGTCTTCTGCCAATCCGCCCACCTCAACTCCGGCCAGTCGCTTCCCGTCGTCTGCTGCTGCACAAGCTCCATCGCAAGCCTCCCCGCATCTCCGATGGCCGAGCGTGCGCCGAACTCGCGGCGACCGGAAAAACGAAAGCAGCGGAACCCAACCCGAGGGGCCGGTCCGCTGCTCCGTTTTGTTGCTCCCATCCTACTGCAGTTCGTCCGTCGTGCAACTGCAGGTCAGTCGTTTCGTTTTACTGCAACTGCACCGTCTGCTTCAGATCAAGCGCCTCGGACGACCCGCCCACCAGGATGGTGTAGCCTCCCGGCAACAGCTTCCAGCCGTTCTGCGCCACGTCGTAGATCGACAGGTACTTCGGATCGATGCTTACGCTGACCTCCTTGCTCTCGCCCGGATTCAGCTGCACCTTGCTCCATCCCACCAGCCGCTTCGGCGGCTCGCCCGAGCCCGCCGGCAGCGCCGCGTAGATCTCCGCAACCTCAGCGCCCGCGCGGCTTCCCGTGTTCTTCACCGTGAAGCGAACGGTCGGCTCATGGCCTCCGGTCACCCGCAGATCGGAGTAGCCATAGGTCGTATACGACAGCCCGTAGCCGAACGGAAACAGCACCGGCTTGTTCTCCGCGTCGTACCACTTGTAGCCCACCTTCAGGCCGTCGTCGTACTTCACCGAGAAGGTCGGCTTGGCCTCGCCCGTGCGCATCACCGCCTCCTTGCCCTGAGCTCCGGGCGGCGGCACCACCAGTGACGGATGCGGCAGGTCGGCGTCGCTGCGGGGGAAGGTCATGGGCAGCTTCGCGCTCGGATTCACGTCGCCGAACAGCACATTCGCCACCGCATCGGCGCCCTTGCTGCCGGCATACCATGCCTCCACCACGCCCGAGACCTGATCCACCCACGGCATGGTCACCGCCGTGCCCGTCTCCAGCACCACAATCGTCTTCGGATTCGCCTTGGCCACGGCTGCAATCAGAGCATCCTGACCATCCGGCAGCGACAGATTTGGCAGATCCATGCCCTCGCTCGTCCACTGGTACGCGAACACCAGCGCCACATCCGACCGCTTGGCCAGCGCCGCAGCCTCCTCCACATTCTTGCCGGAAGCGAAGCTCACCTGCGCGCCCGGAGCCTTCGCCTCCACCGCCTTCAGCGGCGAGGTCGGGAACCACACATGATCCTGCCACTTGCCTGCCGGACGTCCCGGAGGATCCACCTGCGCCGAACCGCCGCCCGACATCATCCCCATATCCGCGTTTGCGCCAATCACCGCAATCGAGTGGATCTGCGTGCGATCGAGCGGCAGCACCGCATGCGTATTCTTGAGCAGCACCGTGCTCCGCTCCGCGATCCGGCGCGACGTCTCGAGGCCGCCCTCCACGTCCACCACGCTCTTCTTGATCGGATCGTCGACGATGCCGCTGGCGAACTCGCCGCGCAGCATATGCCGCACATGCTCATCCAGCTCCGCCATTGGGATCACTCCGCTCTGGACCGCCTCCTTCAGCTTTGCGCCATAGAAGTCATCGAGCGGTTCCTCGTTGTCGAGGCCGGCATGCGACGCCTTCACCGTGCTGTGCGTCCCGCCCCAGTCCGAGAGCACGAAGCCTTTGAAGTGGAAGTCATCGCGCAGCACCTCAGTCAGCAGATACCGGTTCTCGCAGGCAAAATCGCCATTCACCGCGTTGTACGAACACATCACCGCGGCCGGATCGCCCAGCTTGATGCCGATCTCGAACGCCAGCAGGTCGCCCTCGCGCATCGCGCGCTTGTCGATGATCGAGTTCACCTCGTTGCGGCCGCTCTCCTGGTCGTTCACCGCGTAGTGCTTGATGTCGCCTACGACATGCTGCGCCTGCTCGCACTTGATGCGATTGCCGTCCAGCGTCCCGGCCAGCACCGGGTCCTCGCCCAGATACTCGAACGTCCGCCCGTTGCGCGGCTCGCGCGTCAGGTTGGTGCCGCCGCCCAGCGTCATGTTGTAGCCCTGCGCGCGCAGCTCCCGGCCAATCAGCGCGCCGTAGTCGCACGCCGCCTGCGGATCCCAACTCGCCGCCGAGGCCAGGTTCGAGGGCAGTGCCGTCGAGTAGCGTCCATTCTCCGCGCTCGACCGCACCCCGTACGCCGCATCGCTCATCTGGATGAACGGCAGCCCCAGCCGCGGAATCCCCAGCACAAAGCCGGCGCCGCCATTGCCCAGGTACGCATTCGGCTGCGGCGCTCCCCAACCCGGCATTCCGTTGCCGTGCAGCAGCTCGATCTTCTCGTCGAGCGTCATCTCCTTCAGCACCATGGCCGCGCGCTCATCCGCCGACAGCGCCGGGTTCTGCCACGGCAGACTCGCTGCCGCCACTGCGGCCTTCCCGTTGTGCAACACATGCTGCGCCAGCGCAGAGCAACCACTCGCGGCAACCACGGCACCGCAAACCGTCATCGAGGCTGCGGCAAGCGTCAGGCTTCTTCGAACTTTCTTCGTCATCAAAGGGATCGTCCCGTTCTGTTTGATTACTGGAAAAACCGACTCCTGCCCGCGCAGGTATCGCAACAAAATCGATTTTTCTGGCACAGCGAAAATACACTGCGAAAACCAATTAAGTCACCTGCCAACTTCTGCACACAAAAAAATGGCGGCGGCGAGAACCTCTCGCCGCGCCATTTTTACCTGATTCCGATTACTTTTCCACTCCGAAACGAAACACCGTAGTGCTGTGCATCGTCTCCCCCGGCTTCAGCTCCGTGCTGGGAAACGACGGGTGATTTGGCGAATCAGGGAAGTGCTGGGTCTCCAGACACAGCGCCATGTTCTTGCTGTACACCACGCCCGACCGGCCCTTGAACAGGCCCGGCAGCGAGTTGCCGGTGTAGAACTGCACCCCTGGCTCCGTCGTCGCCACCGTCATCGTGCGCCCGCTCGCCGGGTCGATCACCTCGGCCGCCGGCCGCAGCTCGCCAGCCTTGCCCCGCACGACGAAGTTATGGTCGTAGCCGCCGCCATACTTCAGCTGCTGATTGTCCTCCCCAATGCGCCCCCCAATCACGGTCAGCTGGGTGAAGTCGAACGGCGTTCCCTTCACCGGAGCAACTCCGGTCGGAATCAGCCCCGCATCCACCGGCGTATACGCATCGGCGTCGAGCTTCACCTTCTCACCCAGAATCGTACCCAGGGTCGTGCCCTCTCCCTCGCCCCCCAAATTGAAGTAGGTGTGGTTGGTCAGGTTCAGCACCGTCGGCTTGTCCGTGGTCGCGCTGTAGTCGATGCGCAGCGTCTTCGGCGCATGCACCGTGTACTTCACATGCACGGTCAGCGTCCCCGGATAGCCCTGATCGCCGTCCGGGCTCACCAGCGTAAACTCCACCCCGCCCGGAACCTCCTTCGCCTGCCAGAGATGCCGATCGAAGCCCACTGTCCCGCCATGCAGCGAGTTCGGCCCATTGTTCAAGGGCACATGGTACTGCTTGCCCTCGACCGAGAACGTGCCGTGCGCGATCCGGTTCCCATACCGGCCCACGATCGATCCCAGGTAGGTCTTGTTGTCCGCCACATAGCCGTCGATCGTGTCGTAGCCCAGCGCCACATCCGCCACCTTGCCCGAGCGGTCCGGCGTTCGGATCGAGACGATGCGCGCCCCGAAGTTGGTCACCCGCACCTCCAGGCCCTCCGCCTTCAAGGTGTAGATATCCACCGCCGTCCCATCCGGCAACTTACCGAAGGAGGCCTTCATGACCGCGCCATGCGCGGCCAGTGCTGTCGTCATGCTCATCAGTAAAAGAACCCCCGCGAATCCTTGTGTGAATCTCGGTCTGAATCTCCGCTTCCATCCTGTTGCCAATTCGTCTGCCAATCGCCCTACCAATCCGTCTGCCAACCTTCGTCCGAATCTCATGTACGTGCGTCCTCGGCACTGCTCATTTTTGCGCGCTGCCCGCACCCTAGCTCCGAGGACGAAGCCCAAGGTGCTTGAAGTCGCGGCATTGCCACTATACGTGATGCCTCCCTCAGGAGGGAAAACCGCGCACTCGCATCTCATCCTTCCGCGCGTCGGGAGAATCCGCCTTCGCTTTGGCCCAGCAACGCGTGATGCGTCCCCAGCAGACCTACAACCACCCCACGAAGACGTCATCCCGACCGAAGCGAAACCGCCCTCCCCACGAAGACGTCATCTCGACCGGAGTGGCGGACAGCTTCACCGTCCGCCGCGCAGTGGAGAGACCCTGTATTTCGCCTTTGCCCTTGCCGCTGTCTGTTCTTGCCGCTGCCTGTTCTTGCCGTTGCCTGAGCGCAGCGAAGGACCCGGTACCGCGTCCATCACCCATAACGCTCGCACCTTTCAACCCGTGCCCCCATCCCCGCCCCCCGGTCGCCTGCTGATCCCTGGGCCCTGTCTCTCCTGATGGCAACCCCCAAGATCAACCCAAACACGCAAATCCCCAATAGAGACGCGAGGTTTAGACCAAAAGAAACTTGGCGCAAAGGCTCCCTCCAACCTGTCAATAGAAGATAGGGAACAAAAAAAGCCCCAGCAACTCGCCGGGGCCTTGTGTAATGCTCTAACTTGTTTGTTTTCTGATTTTTAGCCGTAACTCCATTGGATTCAATATGTTACCGCCGGAAATCGCCACTAAAGTATTGAATCAAAGACACTTACCGCCGGGCAATAGTAGGGGGGGTACCGACTACTTCTGCAGCGATTTCATATCGATGACGAAGCGGTATTTCACATCCGACTTCAGCACCCGCTCGTAGGCCTCGTTCACCTTGTCGACCGAGGTCAGCTCGATGTCCGAGACGATATCGTGCTCGGCGCAGTAGTCGAGCATCTCCTGGGTTTCTGCAATGCCGCCGATCATCGAGCCCGACAGCGAGCGGCGATTGAGAACCAGCGAGAAGGACGCCACCTCGGACGGAACCTCGGGCAGACCGACCAGGCACATGGTGCCGTCGCGGCGCAGCAGGTTCAGGTACTGGTTCAGATCGTGCGGCGCCGAGACGCAGTCCAGAATGAAGTCGAAGGTGTTGGCGTGCTTGGCCAGCTCGTCCGCGTTCTTGGTGATGATCACCTCGTGCGCGCCCAGCTTCTTGGCATCCGCAACCTTGCTCTCGGACGTCGTGAACTGTACGACATGTGCGCCGAAGGAGTGCGCGAACTTCAGCGCCATATGACCCAGACCGCCGAGACCAACGATGCCGACCTTCTTGCCCGGGCCCACCTTCCAGTGGCGCAGCGGCGAGTAGGTGGTGATGCCGGCGCAGAGCAGCGGAGCCGTCGCCGCCATGTCCAGCTTGGGCGAGAGCGTAAAGGCATAGTCCGCACGCACCACGATGTGCTTGGCATAGCCGCCGTAGGTCGGGGTTCCGTCGTAGTCCTTGCCGTTGTACGTCGGCACCATACCCTTGTCGCAGTACGACTCGGTGCCCGCCTTGCAGTTGTCGCACTCGCGGCAGGAGTTGACCATCACGCCGACAGCGGCGCGATCGCCAACCTTGAACTTGGTCACGTTGGCGCCGACCTTGATCACGTGGCCGACGATCTCGTGACCGGGAACCATGGGATAGATCGATCCGCCCCACTCGTCGCGCGCCTGGTGGATGTCGGAGTGGCAGATGCCGGAGTAGGCGATCTCGATGGCGATATCGTCCGCGCCTGGATCGCGATGCTCGAAATCAAAGGGGACAAGCGGGGACTTGGGGTCATGCGCGGCATAGCCGTAAGACTTCATTATTCGGTTCTCTCCTGTTGCAGTACTAACAAATAGATGCGGGAGCAGACCGCTGCGATGCGGCCCGCTCCCGCGGAAACATGCCGTATTTATTGGTTATTTCGTTTCGTTATCGATTCTTCGCGTAGTTGTCGCGCCGCTTATTCGCTGTAGTGCAGCAGGCTCAACACGTCGTACTCCTGGAACTTGGCGCGCCCCTTCAGGAAATCCAGTTCGACCGCAAATCCCAGACCGACGATCTCGCCGCCCAGCTGCTGCACCAACCGCACGGTCGCCTGCATGGTTCCGCCGGTCGCGAGCAGGTCGTCCACGATGATGACGCGCTGTCCGGGCTGAATCGCATCGAGATGGATCTCGAGCGAATCGGTGCCGTACTCCAGCTCGTAGCTCACCCGGGCCACCTGTGCCGGCAGTTTCTTCGGCTTGCGCACCGGCACAAAGCCGGCGTTCAGACGATAGGCCAGCGCCGGTCCGAAGATGAAGCCGCGCGCCTCAATGCCCAGCACCAGGTCGATCTCCTTGCCGATGAAGTGCGCGGCAAACGCGTCGATCAGCTGCGCGAATCCCGTCTTGTCCTTCAGCAGCGTGGTGATGTCGTAAAACAAAATCCCCGGTTTGGGAAAGTCCGGAACCGTTCTCACCAGCTCCTTGAGCGGTTCACAATCGATCGCTTTCTTCAGCATCCTCTACCAAGCTCCTTCAATCTCAAATGCTCCCAGCGCAGCGCCTTCGCTCTCCGCCAGTTCATGTTCCACAACCGCATCGACGCGGCTGCCTCGCGATCCCCGCTCGAGCGCGGCCTTCAACTCGGCCAGCTCCTGCGCGCTTCCCGATGCGATCAGCTCCACCTGTCCATCGGACGTGTTCCGCACCCAGCCTCGCAAGCCAAGCTCCGCCGCCTCCCGCTGCACAAACCAGCGGAAGCCGACGCCCTGCACCCGGCCGCGAACCATGTAGTGACGCACCATGAACCTCAAGTGTCGCAGGTATCTCTATCGCCATGCAAGGAGCGCGCCGCCAGGCAAAAGGGCAGAGCCCCTACAGGCTCTGCCCTCTCACAAATAGATATTCGTACGGGAACGATTACGCGCGGCTCATGTAGGAGCCTTCCGAGGTATCCACGCGGATCTTCTCGCCTTCGTTGATGAACGGAGGCACCTGCACCACCAGACCGGTCTCGGTCTTGGCCGGCTTGGTCACCGACGACGCGGTTGCCGACTTGATTCCAGGCTCAGTCTCCATCACGGTCATCTCCACCACCGCCGGCAGCTCAATACCCACCGCCTTGCCGTCGTGGAAGCTCACGCTGATCGACAGATTCGGGGTCAGATACTCCACCGCATCGCCCAACGTCTCGCGCTTCAGCATGGTCTGCTCGAAGCCCTCGTCCATGAAGTAGTAATCGTCCCCGTCGTTGTACAGGAACTCCATCTTCACCTCATCGACCACCACGCGATCGATCGGGTCGGGCGAGCGGAAGCGCTCGATGAACATGGCGCCCGTACGCACATTGCGCAACTTGGCTTGAATGAAGGCGCGCAGGTTGCCGGGGGTCCGGTGTTCCACCGAGAAGACCAGGTGCAGGTCGTTGTTGTGCTTGATGATCATGCCCGGGCGCATCTGCGTTGCGGGAATCGACATAAATGAAAACCCCTAATCTCTTTTGATCAAAAGTATGTAGCTTGTGCCCCGTACTGTCTCGCACAGTCTACGGTCCTTGCCGGTTGCGTCGGGCATCGCCCAGACGTGTTCTGAATCTTTTAATTGTAGCTCAGCCGTATTGCTGCGCTCGTCACCAGAGAGTGCTGCCGAGTCTCTCCTCGCCAGTCTGGCGCCACGATGCGAAGGCGGGACGCGCCCTACAAAAACCGCTTGAAGAAGTGTCCCAGCCGGTGGAAGAGGCCTGGTTTGGCGGGTGGAGGAGGAGCCGGCGCACGCGGTACCTCGGAGAACGGAATCGGCGGCTCGGTCGCACTGGGCAGAGACGCCTCGGCCGCGCCATCTCCCGAATAACTCAGCGATGTCGACACCTGCGCATGCACGACGCCGGCAGGGGCTTGCGGCACCGGATCAGGAGGCGCCAGGCCTTGGCTGATGGCAGCGGGAAACGGATGCTGCGCCGCGGCATCGGCGCCCGGCCCGAAGACCCCACCCTCAGCGATCGCCGACGGCGGCTCCGCAGGACAGCCGCACGGCGAACTCTCCTCATCCACAACCTGGTGGAGATCGCCATGTTCGAACAGCACGTGCTGCCCCGGCCTCAGGTCATAGCTGTCATCGCCAAACAGGCTGGTGACATTGACCGTCATCCCCCTGGTATTGGGATTGCCATCTGAATCAGAGGTCTTCGCGGCTGTCTGGGTAACCACTGGAGCGGCTCGCTGCACGCTATGGTTCTCGACGCAGGTGTCGCCATTCGGGGTCACACGCACGCGCAGATCGAGCCGACCGTCCTGCTTGACCGCCATGCGCAGGTCGGGCGTCATCACAATATCGCTGCTGCCCGCCTCCATCCGAATCTCCATCGCGCCGCGGTCGAGGGAGAGCATCAAGGGGGGAGTACCCGTCCCGCTTGAGCTTCCCGCCGTCAGGTGAAGACCGCTGGTGGAGCAGACCTCGACCGTGCCGCCGCGCGCCAGCTTCACCTCGGCGGCGTGGTCCTTCGCGGTGACGGTCGCATTGCCCACCAGAAGCGCCTGGCCGTTGGTATTCGAAGCCGTCGGAGCCGAAGCGGTCCCGGTCACCACTACGTCCTTAAGGGCGACGCTGCCAAGCGGCTGCTGCTGGGCGCATGCGGGCTGGCGGAGGGCGAGCGGCGTCGCGAGGGTAAGCAGCAGCAGGCGTGGCGTCATCGCTGGTCTCATCGGCCTCGATTACATCTTCAGGAAGTTGGCGATGATCTGCTTTCCGTGCGCGGTCAGAACGCTTTCGGGATGAAACTGTACGCCTTCGATGGGCAGTTCTCGGTGGCGCAAGGCCATGATGGTGCCCGCTCCCTCACCAGACGCGGTCGTGCGGGCTGACACCTCAAGCTCCGCGGGAAAATTCTTATCCTCGACGATGAGCGAATGGTAGCGAGTGCAGGTCATCGCCGAGGGGATGTTCGCAAAGATGGTCCGGCCGTCATGTTCGACCTCGCTGGTCTTGCCGTGCATCAATTTTGGTGCACGAATCACATTGCCGCCAAAGGCCGCACCGATCGCCTGGTGGCCGAGGCAGACGCCCAGGATGGGGGTGCGTGGGGCCCCCGGGCGGGCGAAGTGGCGGATCAGCGCAATGCTGATGCCGGCGTCCTGCGGCGTGCACGGCCCGGGCGAGATGAGGATGCGGTCGGGATGCATGGCTTCGACCTCAGCGGGGGTGAGCTCGTCGTTGCGGCGAATGACCATCTCCGCGCCAAGCTCGCCCATGTACTGGACCAGATTGTAGGTAAACGAGTCGTAGTTATCGAGGACGAACACCATATTAGTTCAGATTCTACGCCCTCAGCCTCGCCGCGCCACCCACTCTCGTCCCCGTCGAGTAGTGTCACCGCGCGCGTTGAGTCGGGCTCACCCCGCCTGAGGCAGTTCCTTGTTGTAGAGATAGACCCAGCAGCGCCGGCGGCGGCCGTTCGCGAGTGTCACCATCCGTTTCGCGCGGATGAACAAGCTGTTCTGAGGATCGGCCGGCCGGAACTCTTCATATTCGTCGAGGCTCGCCAGAGCCTCCGGGTCGTCCGGCAGGGCAAAGACGGAGCCGGCAATCTTCTGGCGCCTGCCTCGATCCACGACAACCGCGGGATATTCGCCGAGGTCATGGAGTCTTCCCCGGATGGTTCCCTCTCCAACCGGACGCAGCCTGCTTACGACGCCCGCGATCTCCTCGGGCGTCCGCTCAGGATGGAGTGTACCGTAGATAAAGAGCTCGTCCGTCTTACCTCTGCCTCGTTCCTCCATCGTCGTCTTTTCTCCTCTACTCCATCTGATCCAGCGGCTTTCGGGCGAAGTAGTAGAGGCTGAAGGCGAGCAGGGCGAACATCAGCACGCTGACCCAATCATGGTGGACGGGGTTGTGGTCGCTGAAGCGGGGGAAGGTGCGTTCGGTGGCAGCCTCGTAGAGCCGGATGCAGACGCCCAGCAGGCCGACGATGCCACCCGCCGCGATCAGGCCGGAGGCGTAGAGGCTGCCGGGCGAGATCTCCTCCGACTCCGGCAGGATGCCCGGGGCTGTGCTCTCGGAGTCGGGGGCCTCCTTGGCGCGCTGCCGGGCCATGGCGCGGTCGACCATCCAGCGCATAACGCCGCCGACGAAGATGGCCAGCGTGGTCGCAATCGACAGGTAGGCACCCACGGCGAAGGTCAGCGAGCGGACGCCGAGCAGCTCGACCACCACCACCAGCGCGACGCCCAGCAGCACCAGCGTCCAAGGCAGTTTACGGCTGAGGATGCCGTTGATGACGGTGGCCATCAGGCGGCCCTGCGGAGCGGCGGCCTTCTCACTGCCGATGCCCTGAATCCACTGGATCTCGATGGCATGGGTGGAGGGGTTGTAGAGGTACTTGCCGTCGGCGAGCGTGGCCGAGCCGATGGCGTTGAGCAGAATGTACTGCCGGGCGTTGGCGAGCTCCTGCCGGGCGGTGTTGTCGGCGCTGCGGGAGCTGAGGCTAACCCGATCGCGGGTGAAGTTCCCCTGGTTCTGCACCCCGTCGGGCAGGTGGGCAAGCGAGAGAGCGACCGGCTGCGGCAGCCGCTGGAAGCTCTCGAGCCCCTTGTTCATGGCGTTCAGCGTGGCGCCAATCGAGAAGATGCTGACGATGACGCCGACCATGATGGCGACCTGCTGCTTCCAGGGCGTGGCCCCGATCAGAAAGCCGGTCTTCAGGTCCTGGCTGGTGTCGCCCGAGTTGGCGGCCGCGATGCAGACCACGCCGCCGATGGTGATGGCCAGGGCCCCAAACGCCGGAGCCGTCCAGCCCTTGACCAGAAAGATCGCGGCGGTCGCCATCAGCGTCGCGATGGTCATGCCCGAGACCGGCGAAGCGGAGCTGCCCACGATGCCCACGATGCGCGAGCTGACGGTAACGAACAGGAAGCCGAAGACCACCACCAGCAGCGCGGCGGCAAGGTTCGCCAACGGGCCGACATAGGCCCCGGGGATCGGCTTGAACTGCAGGAACAGGAACATCAACAGGATGAGCAGGGCGGAGCCGCCGAAGACGACGACGGGCGGCAGGTCACGCTCCGTGCGAGGTGTACTCGCGGCACCCGCGGAGGCCTCGCGCGGTCCGCGCCGGAAGCCCTGGGTTAGGGCGCTGGCGATGGTCGGCAGCGTGCGCAGCAGCGTGATGAGCCCGGCGGCGGCGACCGCTCCGGCGCCCATGGGGCGGACGTAGGTGCGCCACAGGTCCGACGGCGACATCTGCGTGATCAGCACCGTCCCCGGATACAGCGGCGCGCTCAGGTGCGAGCCGAAGAAGTAGATGGCCGGCATCAGCACCAGCCAGGAGAAGACGCCGCCCGCGAGCATGATCGCGGCCACGCGCAGGCCGATGATGTAGCCGACGCCCAGGTACTCGGGGGTACAGTCGGCGCGGATCGCCGCCCCCTTGAGCAGGTGCTGCGGGCCGAAGTCCGGCTGGTAGTCGGGCTGGCTGGGCCAGAGGGCGAAGAGATTGTCGTTTTGGAAGAGGGTGTAGAGTCCGCCGAGACCGAGGCCCAGGAAGACGCGGGAGGCAAACGACCCGCCGCGTTCGCCCGCCATCAGCACGTCGGCGCAGGCGGTGCCCTCGGGGTAGACCAGGGCGTGGTGCTCCTCGACGATGAGCTGGCGGCGCAGCGGGATCATGAACAGCACGCCCAGCCAGCCGCCAAACAGCGCAAGCGCGAAGATGCGCGAGGCCTCGAGGTCGAAGCCCAAAAAGATCAACGCGGGCAGGGTGAAGATGACGCCCGAGGCGATCGACTGCCCGGCGTTTCCGGTCGACTGGACGATGTTGTTCTCGAGCACCGAGGCCTTGCCGAAGGCACGCAGGATCGAGATCGACAGCACCGAGATGGGGATGGAGGCGGCCACGGTCAGACCGGCGCGCAGGCCCACGTAGACCGTGACGGCTCCGAAGAGGACGCCGAACAGCGCACCGAGGACCAGGGCGCGGGCGGAGAGCTCGGGGCGGGTCTCGCAGGCGGGAACAAAGGGCTTGAAGGCGGGCGTCGCTTGCATTGGGACGCCGGTGGGCGCGATGGCGGGCATTTCTCGTGGTTCTCCGTGCGGCTGAGGCTACGTAGGCGGCTGCATCGGAGTGTAACAGTGCGGCGCCGTTTGCAGTATTCTCCGTAGAACTCCCGAGATGGAAATGAGGTGGACATGAAGCAGGATTGGTCGCGGCGAACCGTTGTCGGAGTTGTACTCCTGCTGCTGGCTGTCATGGCCTGCGAGGTGATATCGACCATCCGCCAGCAATCGCTGACCTGGGATGAGGGCGACCACATCTTCGCCGGCTATATGAGCTGGAAGACAAAGGACTTTGGGCTGAATCCGGAGCATCCGCCGATGGTCAAGATGTTGGCGACGATTCCGCTGCTGGGGCTGCCGCTCAAGGTGCCGCCGCTGCAGGGCCGCTTCTTCAAGACCGAAGCCTACCTCGACGGCCGCGCCCTGCTGTTTGAGAATGCCCCGCGCTACAGCGCCGATATGCTGCTCCTGCGGGTGCGGCTGGCCGCAGGAGTATTTGCCCTCGCCCTGGCGCTGTTGGTGTTCTTAGCCGGGCGGGAGATGTTTGGGACGACCGCAGGTCTGCTGGCCCTGGTGCTGTTCGTCTTCGAGCCCAACGTGCTGGCGCATGCGGCCTATGTGACCACCGACATGGCGCTCTCCTGCACCATGTTCGCGACCGTGTACGCCTTCTACCGCTACGTGAAGCGTCCGACCTGGGCGAGGCTGGCTCTGACCGGGGTCGCGGCGGGGCTGGCGCTGTCGGCCAAGCACTCGTCGATTCTGTTGCTGCCGATGCTGGTGGTGCTCGCGCTGGGCGAGGCACTCCGGGGAGGCGAATCCGATGCTGAAGCTCCGCAAGCCCGGCCGGCCCGGGCGTTGCGGCTGGCCGGAGCCCTGCTCGCGGTGATCGCCATTGCCGTGACGCTCCTGTGGGCAGTGTACGGGTTCCGCTACAGCGCCCGGCCGCCGGGGCTCACCCTGGCGCCCTCGCTGGCCGAGTATGTGCAGCCTCTTCGCCCGCTCGAGGCCAAGGGCATCCTGCTGGCGGCGCGTCTGCACATTCTCCCCGAGAGCTGGCTCTTTGGGCTGGCCGATGTGCGCGCCATGGCCAACGATATGCCCAGCTACTTCTTCGGCAAGGTGTACGCGCATGGGGTCTGGTTCTACTTCCCGGTACTGCTTCTGATCAAATCCACGCTGGGCCTTCTAGCCCTAATGGGACTCACCCTGTGGGCGATGGTCACGGGGTGGCTGCACCAACGGCGCGAGCTCTTCTTCCTGGCGGCCCCGCCGCTGATCTACCTGGCCGTGGCCATGCAGTCGCAGTTGAATATCGGGGCGCGCCATGTACTTCCGCTCTGGGTGTTCGGGTGCGTGCTGGCCGCGGGCGCGGCGATGACGTTGGTCGAGCGGGACCGGCGATGGCGCTGGGCGATCGGCGCTCTGGTGCTGCTGCATGTGGGCTCGTCCGCAGTGGCCTATCCGAACTACATGGCCTATTCCAACGAGGCCTGGGGAGGCCCCGCGCATACCTACCTCTACCTGTCCGACTCCAACACCGACTGGGGACAGCAGTTGAAGGCGACCAAGGGCTACGTGGACCAGCACGGGATCAAGCAGTGCTGGATGGCCTACTTCGTCGCTCCGTTCGTGCTGCCGTCCGACTACGGCATCCCCTGCCGGCGACTGCCGACGCCGGACTCCTACTTCTCCGGCGAACAGCTGCCGGTGCCTCCGGCCATTCATGGGCCGGTGCTCATCAGTGCCGGGGACCTGAATGGATTCGAGTACGGAGCGAGCGCGCTGAATCCGTACGAAAGCTTCCGCAACCTGCGGCCGACCGCATCGATTCAGGATGGAATCCTGGTCTTCGACGGCGACTTTCAGGTGCCGCAGGCCTCCGCGCTCAGCCATGTGCAGCGCTCGCAGGAACTGCTGCAGAAAAAGAATGTGGAGGGCGCGATCGAAGAGGCGCAGGCCGCAGAAGCATTGACTCCAGGCGAGTTGCGGGCGGAGTTGGCGCTCGGCGATGCGCTCGCTGCCGCCGGAAGAAAATCCGACGCCAGAGCCTACTACGACCTCGCACTCGCCGCAGCGAAGGCGATCACCGGCGGAGGCAGCGGCATCTGGGTATCCCGGGTCGAGAAGCAGAGATCCAGGCTCTGAGGCCTCCCACCCCGATCCGTTGCAGCCCCGCGAGTTGACGCGCTGTAACCTGGATGGCTTATACTGCGGGCATCGGTGCAGAATTTGCCGGCGCCGATGCTGTGAGGTGTGTCTTCAGCGAAAGCATGCAAGACAATGCGCTCAGGATTGCTTCCGGGGGTCCACCGGGAGCTCCGCCAGGTGTTCCACCCGGTGCAGTGCCGGGTGGTGTAGTGGAATGGCGCGCGGTGGTGCGCGTCCTTCGAAGTCCGGCCCACGGGTTGCGTGGTGTCCTCGATGAGCTGGTAACAACGGTATTTCCGGATGACTGCCGCGCCTGTGGCGGCCCCCTGTTACGCCCTGGTTTTGCTCCTGTCTGCGACGTTTGCGTGTCGCAAATCCCCTCACAATCTGAACGTTTTCCGCTGCCGCTCTGCGCCTGCTGCGGCGAGGCCATGGACCTGGAGAGCGCCCGCTTCACAGGACAGTTCGCCGGGCCTCTGAGCCGGGAGGCGCGGCTGTGCACCGCCTGCCGGCTGGCGCCGCCCGCCTTCGACCGGGCGGTGGCCTACGGCATCTACGAAAACAAGCTGCGGGAGCTGATCCATCTGCTGAAGTACGACGGGATGCGCTCGCTGGCCGAGCCGCTGGGCGGGCTACTGGCCGAGGCGGTGCTGCAGCTCGAGAGCGAGGCTCCCCGCGATCTGCTGGTGGTCGCCGTTCCGCTGTTCCGAAGCAACCAGCGCGAGCGGAGTTACAACCAGTCGGTGCTGCTGGCGGATGCGGCGATCGCCCGCCTGCAGCGGATGCGCCCGGAGTGGCGGCTCGGCGCCCGCCACGATCTGCTGCGGCGGGTAAAGGCCACCGAGAGCCAGTTCCCCCTGAGCGCGCGCGGTCGGCGACGCAACCTCATCGGGGCGTTCTCTGTGCCCGATGCAGCGCCGGTGACCGGGCGCGAGGTGTTGCTGATCGACGACATCTACACCACCGGAGCCACAGCGCGAGCCTGCTCCCTGGAGCTGCGGCGCGCGGGCGCACGTCGAGTCTGGGTAGCGACGCTGGCCCGGGAACAGCAGGAGCCCGCAGCACTGTGGGAACAGTCGGATCAGTGGGATGAGGACGGCTAGTCAGAACGAGCCGTAGGCGGGCGTCTCAGAAACAGGAGTTGCTTCAGGGGTCGGAGTACAACCATCGCACGGGAGGAGTTGGATGCAATCGCAACCATCAAAGGCGCGGAACCAGAGACCAGGCGCGAAGTGTCACACGGCACGGCACGCTCGCACGACGACAGAGGTTGAGGTTCGCTCAGGGGTGTTTCGCCAGCCGGCGATGCAGACGCCGGTGCTGGTGTTGAACGCCTCCTATGAGCCCATCAACATCTGCGGAGCGCGGCGCGCTCTGGTGTTGGTGCTCAAGGGCGTGGCCCGCACCGAGGAGGAGCAGGGCTCGATTCTTCATGCGGCGCGCATGCGGGTGGCGATGCCGAGCGTGATCCGTCTGCTCGAGTACCGCCGGATCCCCCATCAGACGCGGGCGCTGAGCCGCAAGAACATCCTGCTGCGCGATCGCAACTGCTGCCAGTACTGCAGCGTGGTGCTGACCGCCGCGGAGTTGACGCTGGACCACGTAATTCCCCGCTCACGCGGCGGCCTCTCCACCTGGGAGAATCTAGTGGCCTGCTGCCACGACTGCAATCGCAGGAAGGGCAACCAGATGCTGCACGAGCTGACCGACATGAAGCTGCAGCGCGAGCCGCGCCCCTTCAGCCTGCACACCTCGCGCCACATCATGCGGATGATCGGGTCGGCCGACGCGGCCTGGCGCAAGTACCTCTACTTCGAGGCAGGAGACACCAGCGCCGCATAAGTACAATGGATGTCATCCAGGACACTTTGGCGCGGCCCCCGTGGGGCTTGCAGAGAAGCCGTCTGCCGTATCACAGTATTCGTCGGGACTAGTTTGCGGGTCAGGAGATCGAGATGTCGAGGAACGAGAGTTATCAGTGCGACGTATGCAGCAAGCTGAAGAGCGACAGCGAGATCTGGTGGCTGGCTTGGGCGGACTGCTTTCAGGGTGAGAATCCCGGCGAGGACCAGCCGCTCCTGAAGCTGACCCGCTGGCATCGCACCCAGGCCCATGCCGACGGTGTGAAGCACCTCTGCGGCTCGCGCTGCGCCGAGACCCTGATGGATCGCTGGATCTCCGAGCAGCGGCTCAACCCCGAGGCGCACTGCGTGACCTAGCGCGTGTTCGAGCCGCCGGCCGAGAAGCAGATTCCTCCGCTACGCTGCGGAAGGACGACTCAATTTTGCTCGACGCTCTACCGGGGTATTGCTCGACGACCTATTTCGGTGGCGCGGCCGGCTTGTCCGGATCGTTGACCACGCCGCCGGTGGAGACGATGGTGGCCGTCGAGCGGAACTGCTTGTAGTCGGTGTACTTGACGATCGAGCGCAGGTGAACGTCCTGGGACAGAGCTCCCTGCTGCGCGGCGAAGTGCAGATTGCCCTCGGCCTTGGTGTAGGTGGGGAACCAGTACTTGCCGTCGACCTGCTCGTAGTAAGTGGTGAACGGCGGAGACAGGTCCTCGTGCCCGCGGCGCACGTCGTCAGGCACGTTCTTTCCGTTGACCAGCACAATCTGGAAGTCCTGGGTGTCGACCCAGACCTTGCCCTGGAAGTAGCGGCGGTTCTTGGCGATCACCTTGGGCGCGGCCGAGAAGACGTAGGTGTCCAGCTCGTCGACGTGCTGGCGGCCGAGGTAGGTGACGTTGTAGTCGGGCAGGTCCTCAGTCGTCAGGATGAAGGGCAGGCGGTGCTCGATGTCCTGCATATCCGCCGGCGACATCATCACCCGCTGCAGCGTGTTCGCGGGGGCGAAGACGACGTGCTCCTCACGCTTGCCTTCAGGCGAGAAGGTGATGTCGGTGACCTGCTGGTACTCGCCGTCGACCTTATTGGTGTCCTCGTCGACGGTGTCGACCCTGACCATCTGCCGAAAGGTATAGTTCTCCCGGGCGTGGCGGAACTCCGTCTCGCGCGCGGCGAAGCGCTGGATGACCTGCTCGGGGGTAAGGCCGGTCGGTGGCGCGGGATCGAGCGGGCCAAAGCCGGCGATCTCCTGGGCAGCAGCCGCGGAGGCGAGCAAAGACGCCGGGATCGCGACCAGCGCAATACAGGCAAGCAGCAGGATGGGGGAGATGCGAAGATTCGACGGCTGCGGCAGCTTCATGGGAACTCCCGTGTGCGTGGAAAGCTTTCATGAGAATAGACGCAGCTGCGGGGCAAAGAGACGTTTGGACTGCGAAGACCGTTAAGAATCCATTAAAGTGGGAAGATGAACAAGAACATCGGGCGAGCCCTAACCGAGATTGGCTTCATCATCTTTCTCTTCTACTCCAACCTCTTAATGGGGGAGTTTACCCGCTCGGGGGCGGGCCGAGGCCGGGGTCTGGCGTGGGCGGTCGCCGACGTGTTCACCGAAATCAACCTGGTGATCGCCGTCATCGCCGCCCTGATCGGCTATGTGGTGGTGGAGTCCCTGCGCAAGCAGTTATAAGTACAGCAGGAGAGCAACATGGCATTTGCGCGGCCAAAAAAACGGGAGCCGGTGGGCGAGGCGGAGCTGTTCGAGTACGCCGTCGCCTCGCTGGCGCGTCGCATGCGCACGGTCCGCGACCTGCGCCGCCTCATGCAGCCCCGGGCCCATCCGGGCGAGGCCGGCGAGCGCGACATGGACCGCGTCATCGAGCGGCTGACCGAGCTGAAGTACCTCTCCGACTCGCGCTTCGCCTCTGACTACACCCGCCTGCGCAAGGAGAACCAGGGCTTCGGCCGGCGCCGTGTGGAGCAGGACCTCGCCCTGAAGGGGGTCGACAAGGAGCTGGCGGCGGCGACGCTCGAGAGCGCCTATGGCGACTCCGACGAGGTCGCGCTGGCACGTGCCTACTGCACCCGCAAGCGCATCCAGCAGCCCGGCGGAGCGAACGCAAAGAAAGAGACCGTCCGGCTGATGAACCGGCTGGTGCGCGCCGGCTTCAGCTCCGGCGCCATCTTCAAGCTGCTGCGCAGCTGGAGCGTCGATGTCCCCGGCGAGGGCGAGGGCGACTCCGACCAGTACGACCTCCCCGATTTTTGAGGCTAGCTAGTTAGATGGCCCGCAGAAGGCGCCCAGGCAGGAAGAACAGCGCCGCGATCAGGTCAAACACTCCCCCGACAACAATGCCCACCAGGCGGAACGGCAGCAGCAGCAACCAGATCACCGGGTAGAGCAGCAGGGCGGCGAGCGCCAGCGGCCAGCAGACCAGCAAAAGTATGCAGAACAGCAGAAGCTTGAGCATGGAAGTTCCCCGCACATAGCATACGCGGAAGCCGCGGCGAAGTTCCCGGCGGGTCCTTCCCATTCCCAGTAAAAATGCCCCACCCCCGCGACAGCGAGGATGGGGCACAGGGTTAGTATCGGGTTGCGGTTAGAAGTGCCAGATCAGGTCGGCGGCCAGCGTCAGCGCCTGGTTCTTGCCGAGTCCGAGCGGGTTGGGCGTTCCTCCCTGCGAGACGCTCTCGAGATTCGCGATGGCGGCTCCGGGAGCGATGTTCAGCGCGGTCACGCCGTACTTGGTGTAGGCGTGGGTGTAGCTGAGCTCCGGCCGGAAGGTGATGGTGGAGCCGGCCCAGAAGTCGAAGCCGACCATGTGTTCCTCGTACTTGGCCGGGGTGCCGGTGCGCTGGCCCTTGATGTCGTCCACGAACTCGTTGCGGATGTTGAGCGAGGCGCTGTTCCGCCAGAAGTTATGCTCGACGTAGTTGGTGATCGCGACCTCCGGAGCGAAGCAGCGAGCCTGCTGCTGCGCGGCCGGCAGACGGGGATCCTGGCAGACCGCGCCGTAGTTGAGGGTCGACGCGTGACCGGGAATCTGGGTGGTGGTCTCGGGCCACGGCGTCGCCGCGGTGGGAGCGTACTGCATGCCGGTGTTCGGGTCAGTGCCGTTATACCAGTACATATTTGGAGTTTGTCGCATGTACTGGTACCAGGCCTCGGTGTCGGTGTGCCAGCTGGCGTTGATGCGGTGGTACCAGGTCTCGTAGTAGGCGGCCAGGTTGTTGTAGGCGTATTTGCCGTCGTTGACGCTGTTGGCGCAGGTGTTCAGGGCGTCGCCGCCGTTGTGCCAGGTATAGGTCGCGCAGAAGTTGCCGGTCACCTTGGCGTCGGTCGTCCAGGGCATCACGTCGCAGCCCGGGGAGAGTCCAGCCTGCACCGTCCAGTGGTTGCTCAGCTTGACCGTGGCGTTGATGCCGGTCTGGGTGTAGCAGTCAAAGGTGTAGAGGATCGAGTGCGAGTAGGTGTAGTTGTTCGGAGCAAGCTGCGCCTCGATGTCGGGCAGCGAGATGTAGCGTCCGATACGGACGTCCATGCCCTGACCAACATGCGGGAAGTAGAGGTCGAAGTACATCATCACCGGGTCGAAGCCGTACTGGCTGTTCTTCAGCAGCAGCTGCTGGCTGAGCATGCCCTTGGCGGTGGTGAAGCGATAATCGACGCCATAGAGCAGGGTAGCCCGATAGCCCCAGTCGAAGTGCTTCGTCTGCGCCGTGTTGGGAACCTTCTCAAAGTAGAGCGCCGCCTGATCGAGCTGCACCGTGTTGGAGTACTCGTCGTAGGCCGAGGGGAAGTTCGACGGGATGCCCTTGCTGGCGTTGGTCTTGTTGTTGGTCGAGCCGTTGGCTCCAACCTCGATCCAGCCGTAGATCTTGTTGACACCCTTGTTCTCGTTGATGGCCTGCATCAAGGGGTAAGTCTGACCGTCCGGGACACCGATGAAGGGCGTTCCGCCGATCGGCCATTCCGAGGCGGGGAAGGGCGGCGAGGAGAGCGGAGCCGGAGTTCCACGCCGCGGCTCGTTGGTGATGGTGCCCGGACCATTGCCGGCCCAATCGGCCACATAGGCCCGGCCCAGACGATGGAAGAAGCCATTGTCCTTGGCAGGTGTCTCTGCAGAAACGGGAGAGGCGGCCGGGGCCTGGGGATCGATGCTGGCAGCGCTGCTGGAAGCGGAGACGCTCCCATCGGTATCGACGGCATGCGTGCTGGCGTCCGGGGTGTAAAGTACCAGGGTCGGCGCTGCTGCGGGCTGGTCCGCCGCCCCGCTGGCCGCTGCACTGGCAGGCAGGGTCAGGATACAGAGGCCGACGAGCAGCGCAGCCGTCTGGGCTGCGCTACGGGCGGCGCGGGGGAGGATTCTAAATGAGATTTGCGTCATAGGCTCTCTTTCGCAGGTCCAAAATGAATCAATTTGGCCACGGGTTAAATGAAGGTTAAGAATTCCTAGGTAAAGACGGCGTACAGAATGCATAAAGAAGTCATAACTATGCCCGGCAACGAGCAGAACCGGGTCGAACGGATCGTCGCCGTGGACTGGTCCGGCCGGGTGGACGCGGCCGGACAGCGCCGGCACATCTGGGCAGGAGTTTGGACCGCCGCGCCGCGCCCCAGGCAGGCGGGTAACGGGACCGCGAAGCCGGGAGATCCAACGGCCAAAATGGGGCGCGTAACGCTGGAGACAGGGCGAACGCGCGCCGAACTGATCGAATGGCTGATCGCGCTGGCGCGGGAGACGCCCCGTATGGTGGTTGGAATAGACTGCTGCTTCAGCTTCCCCAAGTGGTTTCTGGAAGAGCATGAATGCCTCACGGTCTTTGAGTTTTGGCAACAGGTAGCGGCAGGTAAAGGTGAGGCTTGGTTACATCGGGACTGCGCGGACATACGCTTCTGGGGGAAGCGAAAGACACGTCCGGCAGAGTTCTGCGGAGACCAGAATCATCGCATGATGCGGCAAACTGATATGGAGAACAAAGTCATACCACGGTCAACGAACTGCGACCCGGACTCGTGGCTGCGCAGCGCCATGCGCGGCATCACCGCCAAATCGCCCTTTCAGATCGGCGGCAGCGGCAGCGTGGGCACCGGCTCGCTGCGTGCAATGCCTGCGCTGCTACACCTGCGCGAGGCGGGATTTCGCATCTGGCCGTTCGACGACGCCGCCCTCGAGGCCGCCTCCCCGCGACCGCTGGTCATCGAGATGTACACCCGCCTGCTCACCGGAGCCGTAGCCAAGAGCAACGCCGCCGCACGCAAGCTCTACCTCGACCGGCGCCGCCAGGAGGAGACCATCTACGCCGGGCTCTCGCCGCAGGTACGGGCCAAGGCTCTGGCCAGCGAGGACGGATTCGACGCCCTGGTCTCCGCCCTCGAGCTGGTGCGCTGGCGCAACGACTTCGCCAGCCTGCGCCGAACCCAGAACCCGCAGCTCCAGCTCGAAGGCATCACCTGGCGCCCCGGCCTCTAGGCATGGTGAGTTGTGGTGAAT
>DATMOB010000076.1:0-41234 GCA_035568455.1 Granulicella sp. | reverse complement strand
ACGTCAGGATCAAAGCCCCGAAAACCCTGCTCAAGCCCAAATCGCACATGCGACGATCATACCTCGCGCCCGCAAAGAGCCTGAACCGCTCCCTGCAGGCGGCAGCCGAAACAAACCGCTCCGGCTACTTCTTCTTCACCGCGAAGCTGTCCTTCACCTGCCAGACAGGCGTCGCCGCCGCCGGATCCGCCAGCCGGTACATCGTCGCCTTCAGCTCGTTCCGCTCCAGCTCGAACTTCACATAGTGGAAGTTAGGAAAGTCGGTGTCCTGGTAGAGATCGTCCGGCGTCCGCTCCACCTGATACGGCACCGCGCCCCCGCCACCCGAGACCAGGTACACCACATCGCCCACCACATGCCGCTCGTAGTTGTGAATGTGCCCCGCCGTCACAAGGATCCGCGCATGCGTCGTCGGCTGGATCTTGGTCAGATAATCCCGCAGCGCAATCTCATTCGGCCGCGGATTGTGATCCACCTCAATGCGCGTCTGAATATCCGCCACCGGAGGATGATGCATGCCGATCATCACGTAGTCCACCGACCTGGGCAGGCCCGCGATCTGCCCCTTGATCCACTCCATCTGCGCGCTGCCCTCGGTCAGCGGAAGGTCGCTATCGAGCTGCAGCAGATAGATCCGCTTGCCCAGCGCGACCGAGTACCAGCGACGCCCCCGCAGGTCAGGAAACGCGTTCCACCAGTTCTCCACCCCTTGCGCCGCCTTCTCCGGTCCGCCCGACAGCTCGTGATTCCCCATCGCCGGATACACCCGCAGCTGCTGCTCCCGCCACACCGCCGTCTCGCTGCGGAAGACATCGTAGTCCGCCGCATCGCTGCCCTTATACGGGACGTCCCCGTTGGTCTGCACCGCGTCCGGATGCTCCGCCGCGACCTTCGCCACCAGGATCTGCCGCGCCGCCGGGTTCGCCATCTTCGTATTGGTGGGATCGTGAAAGCGCATATCCCCATACGCGATCACCACCACATGCTTGGAGAGCTTGTTCTCCGGCACCGTGAACGTCGGCCCGGCCATGCTCAGCAACGGAGGAGCCGTGCTTGCCGACGCCAGAGCCGAAGCCGGCGCTACAGCAGCCGAAGGCCCTCCCGCCTGCGCCACAACCGCAACCGGCATCATTGCCCCGACAAAACTTCCCAGAACTGCTGCCTTAATCACTTCGCTGAGTCGCATACGCGGCAGTATAGCCACAACGAGTTGCAGCAAGTGCTCCATTTCGCTCCGACCAGCAACATTCACACAAGCTTAAAAATTCTGTTCCTGCCCCCACACGCGCAGAGCGCCCGTCCTCGCCCAAAAGCACGAACGCGCCCCTTCAAGGCTCGTACTGGAACCTTGAAGGGGCGCATCCCTGTTTATGTTAGACCGATCGATCGCTAGACCACCAGCTTCTACAGGTCTAGTGCTCGACCTTGAAGCGGTAGGTGAAGCCCAGGTACGCATAGGTCAGCGGAGCATGTTTCGTGGGTGCACCCTGCGTCATCACCTCGCCGGGGAAGAAGTGACCCACGCCGATGTTGGTGACGAACGACTTGTGATAGATGTACTTCGCCGAGGCGTCGAACTCGCTGCCGATGTCGTCGCTCTTGAAGCCGCCCGCCGGCACCGGAACCGACGGCGCCATGGTGCCAGCGCTCGCATACACGCCATCCTTGGTCGTCGCCAGGTGCAGCGAACCACCCTGCAACAGCACCAGGAAGTTCTCCTTCGGCGTCAGCTGCAGGTTCACACGCCGCTGCTTGATGTTCTGGAAGCCGAACAGATCCACCAGGCCGAAGGCGTTGTGGTTGCTCGGATACTGCTGATCGAAGGTCCCCCAGGTGGTCCCGGTCGGATTCGAATTACCGGTCGCGTAGTCGTACTCCGCCTCGAGGTGCGGCTTCCACGGCAGGTACGATGCTCCATAACCACCGCGAACGATGGCCGCCCCAGCCTGAATCGAATCGTCGCCGTAGCTGCCACGCTGCAACATCCCGGTGCCCGACGAATCAAAGCCGTACCACTTGGTCGAATAGTACGAACCAAAGGTGACCGCGGTCGAGCTGCCATAGGTACCATCGTGGCTCTTCACGTACGGCGTCGCATGGATAAGGACGAACGGTTCAATGTCGCTGTGCGGCACCCAGGTGGTGATCTTCCCCTGCACCCCATGGAAGGTCAGACCGGCGCCATGTTTGTCCAGACTGCTGGCATGAACCGTCACCACCGAGGTGCTGAACAGGTTCAACTGATTCTTGTCGCCGATGCGCATGTAAAAGCCGTCCCAGGTACGGCTGTTGTTGGTCCAGTCGCTGATACCAACCACACGCTCGTCACCGATCCGCAGCTCCTGCCGGCCCACGATCAACTGCACGGGCTTGTAATGGAAATCAAGATATCCCTGACGAAGATCGAACACATCGCGCATATTCGCTGCCGTATCGTTCAGCGGCAGCCCCAGTGCATGGGTGTCCATGAACTGCATATAACCCGTCAGCCATTCGGTCGGGCGCAGGGTGAGGCCGCCCCACACTCGCGTTAGCTCGTACGCGCGATCCTTATTCTGAACCTCACCCAGCGAGCTCTGATCCTCGGTGCGACCGCGCAACTCGAAGTCCAGCGCCATCCAGCTGGGAACCTCAGACAAGTGAAAGGGCTGAACAATGCCTTCCTTCAGCGGGTACAGCTGCTGCTGTGCGGAGGCGGAAGAGGGCGAGAGAAAAACTGCTGCAAGGGCCGGAATACAGGCCAAGAGTGACAAGGGCAGATGGCCCCGTCCAGTAATCACACCTTTAAGCAAGGAAAACTCCTTCGTTCTGAAGCGCCCGGAGCAGAGCAGAGCAGGCCTGCTCTGCTCCGGGGTTGTACCTGGCCCGAGTTGCTTCGTCGTTCCCTACGCCGGGGAAACGACGACTTCCTTCTTGGAGACCTTCGTGATGAACTCCTCGCCGGTGCCGATGTGCTGATCGATCAGGCGCGACGGCGTGTGCGCCAGCCACTCGCCCAGCGAAATGTCCTGGTACTCGGGGGTCGGGAAGACCTCCAGGAACACCAGGTCGGTGTCGCCGATGTTCTCCACATAGTGCGGCTGCGACTGATCGACGTAGCCCACATCGCCCGGGTGGAAGTCCATCGTGCGGGCGTGGCCGCCGCCAGTAAAGATCGTCATGCGCGCGGTGCCCTTCACGTAGTACTGCCACTCATCGGAGTTCGGGTGCCAGTGCAGCTCACGCAGCCCGCCCGGCTTCACCGTCACGATCGCCGCAGCGATGCCCGTGATGGGGAAGTTGTGAACGTCCACAATCTTCACGCTGCCGCCCGCGGTCACCTTGGTCGGCTCCATCTTGTCGGTGAAGAAGGCCATGCTGTGGGGGATCGCTCCATTGACCGCCTCCACCTGCTTCTTCTCCTCCGCCAGAGGCCGCGGAAGCTCGGTCGGGAAGATGAACTTCTCGCGCTTGGGAACGTTGTGGAACACGGACGCGTCCACGCCGAAGTTCTTCGCCAGAACCTCCTTGGGCGTGTGGTGCATCCAGTCGGTCAGCAGGAACGTCTCGAACTCGTTGAAGTTGCCGTCATCGAACACCAGCAGAAACTGCGCGCCATCCTCGCCCAGACCCTGGATCGAGTGCGGTACGCCGCCCGGGAACAGCCACAGGTCGCCTTCCTTCACGTCCTCGACGAAGCCACGGCCCTGCTGGTCCACCGCCGTGATGCGGGCGCTGCCGGCCGTCATGTAGGCCCACTCGGAGCCGACGTGCCAGTGCAGCTCGCGAACGCCGCCCTTGACCAGGCGCATCTCCACACCGGCCATCTTCTTCGACAGCGGGAAGTCGCGCACCGTCACCTGACGGGTCCAACCGCCATCCTCAATGCGCTTGTGCGCCATCGCGAAGGGGTACTTGAACGGGGGCTGTCCGCCCGCATCGGTCACCGGCGGGTACATCGAATCCGGCTCCATCGCTTCGGCGGTCGGGTTCTTCGGTCCCAGTTCGCGCTCATTGATGCCCGTGTGGCTATCGCCGCTCAGGTCCTTGGTCTGCTGCGCCGCCGCGACGATCGGCAAACTCGCTGCTGCTACCAACGCTGCGGAGGTCTTACCCAGAAACGCTCGCCGGCTTACGCCGTCATTGACATTCTTGCTGTCTTGCTCTGCCATGTTGCTCTGTTTCTCCTTAATCAGATAAAGCGATCCAACTAAACTGCACGTCCATGTGAACCGCGCACACACGCGTTCGCGGGTATCGAGCAGTGGTCGGGGACCCCTCTGTGACGATGAACCGAGTTTGAGATGCATTTAATTTCAATCGCGATTCCCAAAAAAGATGGGATTTAGCAATTTAGTGTGGATATCGGCAAGACAGACGAAAAAATGTAGTGAAGCTACCCTTTATGGGCGAATATCGCTCACTCCAAAACGCCAGATGAGCCCGCCCCACGCATTTCATGCCGAAAAACCGGTTCGGATCAGTTCCACTCCTTTGCCTTGACGATATCGAATACCGCTTGATCGTGGGCGAATATCGCCCATTTGGGCATTCGATAAACGAACTACCGCATCGATTATCGAATTATTGACAGGCAAGTTGTTCTCTCAATGGAAGAACGCCTTTGGGAGCATTTATCCAAACTCGAAGTCCTCCACCACCCTCAGCGAGGATGAGGTCACGACTTACTCAATCAGGGAGTCAGTTCGAACGGGCCTTCAGCCGCTCTCGTTCACGGCCAAGCGGAGCTGGGCAAGGAACAAACCCAAGAAGAGACATCCTGCGGAGCGCCCGGACGTCGCCCTGCTCTCTATTCCCTCGGCCCTAGTTCTGCGTACAACTGCGCCACCGTCCTGCCCGTCACCGGATCCACCATCTCCGGCGCAATCTCCCGCAGCGGCTCCAACACAAACCGTCGCTCCCGCAGCGCAGGATGCGGCAGCGTCAGCGCCGGCGTCTCCATCACCACACCGCCAAACAGCAGCAGGTCCAGATCGATCACCCGCGGCCCCTTCGCCACCGCCGCCGAGCGATCCCGCCCCATCGTCCGCTCCACCTCGAGCAGCCCCTCCAGCAACACCTCCGGCTCCAGCTCCGTCTCCAGCAGCAGGGCGCCGTTCAAAAATCGTGGCTGTTCCAGATACCCCACCGGCGCCGTATCGTAGTAGCTCGAGACCGCCGTCACTCGCCCCAGTCCCCCCAGCCGCGCCACCGCCTCACGCAGGTTTGCCTCCCGGCCGCGACACTCCGATTCGGGCCCTCGACCAGACCCCAGTCCAGATCCCAGATTCGATCCCAGCGCGATCGCCGCCACCCGCCGCTGTGCGCCGTTGCTCAAGCGCGAACTCTGCCCCGAACATCCTCGCTCTTGTCCATGGTATCCATGCGAAAACCCACGATCCACCGCGCCAATCTCCTACGCAATCGCCGAAATCAGACCGCGTGCAGCTGCCGCTTCCGGCTCCGGCTCGGTATACCCATAGGCCAGCTCCCAGGCTGACCGATCCTGCATCAGTCGTTTCACCAGAGCTGTATGCATCGCGTGCCCCGCCCGCTCCGCGACCACCTTGCCCTGAATGCGCTTCCCCGCCAGCGCCAGATCCCCGATCAGGTCGAGTACCTTGTGGCGAACAAACTCGTCGTCAAACCGAAGTGGCCCATTTTGAACACCTTCCCGCGTCAGAATGATGGCGCTCTGCTCGGAAACCCCACGAATCAGCCCCATATTCCGCAGCATCGGCTCATCTTCCTTCCACCCAAACGTCCGCGCCGGCGCCACCAGATCGGCATAGATGCCGCTCTCCAGATCGCAGGTAAATACTTCAAATCCAATAGGATCCGGAAATTCGATGCGGTATTCGATGGTATAGCCCGTGCCCGGATACACCCCGATAAACTTGCTCCCCTCCCGCACCTCGACCTCCTTGAGGATGCGGATATACTCCCGGCGCCGCTTTTGCCGCTTGACTCCAACCCGCTGAAAAGCCAGGACATAAGGAAGGGCGCTTCCATCTAGGATAGGCACCTCGAGGTTGTCGATCTGCACAATCACGTTATCGATCCCGAAGCCCACCAACGCCGACAGCAGATGCTCCGTGGTCGAGATCAACACGCTCTGCCGCATCAGGCTGGTCGCATAGCTCACCTTCGCCACGTTTCGCCCGTTCGCCGGAATCTCAAAGCCATCCAAATCCATGCGGCGAAAGACGACTCCCGAGCCGGCAGGCGCAGGGATCAGACGCATCGAGACTGCCGCGCCGCTGTGCAAGCCGATGCCTTGAAACGCTACCTCCGACCGGATTGTGTGCTCAAAATGAGCTTCAGTAGCCACGAACGATGGATCCTCGCCTGATCGGCTTAATCGTAATCCCAGCACGAGTCCGCGCAATGTGTCTGAATTACCACACTCTGCAGCGTTTTCGAGGCGGAAAAATCTTTTCCCAAAACGCAGTAAGCCACTTTCCTGCTATACGATAGCCGCATGGACGCTCAAGCCATCGCGAGCCGCATCGAAGCTCAGCGCCCCTGGATGATGCATCTTCTCCGCGCGCTCGTCGAGCAGGAGTCCCCCAGCGACGACCCGATCTCGATCAATCGCGCCAATACCCTCGTCGCCGAGGTGGCAACGCCCTTCGCATCCCGATTCAAGCTGCACAAACAAAAACACTTCGGAGATATCCTCGAACTTCACTTCGGCCCCGCGCGCAGACGCCAAAAGCCCCTTCTGCTCCTCGGACATCTCGACACCGTCTGGCCCGTCGGAACCCTCAAGACCATGCCCTTTCGCGAGGCCGACAGCCGCCTTTGGGGACCAGGCGTGCTCGACATGAAGGCTGGCGTTGCCATGGCCCTGACCGCACTCCGCACCCTGCGCCAGCTCAACCTGACCCGCCCCGTCATCCTGCTTCTGAATAGCGACGAAGAGATCGGCAGTCCGGCGTCGCGAGCCATCACCGAGCGGCTCGCCCAGCAGTCCTCCGCCGTCTTCGTCCTCGAGCCCGCGCAGGGCCTCGCCTACAAGACCGCTCGCAAGGGCGTAGGCCAATACAATCTGCACGTTACCGGGGTCGCCGCGCACAGCGGGGTCGACTTCGAACGCGGCCATTCCGCCGTCCTCGAGATAGCCCGGCTGGTCCAGACCGTCTCCCAGTTCACCGATCCGAGCAGAAAACGAACGGTCAACTGTGGTGTTTTGTCTGGCGGAACCCGCTCCAACGTGGTCGCCGCCGAGGCCCGCGCCGAGATCGACGTCCGCATCGCCCAGGCCAGCGACGCCGCCCGCGTCGACCGGCTCTTCCGCCGCCTCAAGGTCACCGACCCCGCCTGCCGGCTGGAGATTACCGGTGGCATCAACCGCCCGCCCATGGAGCGCAAGGCCGGCACCATAGCTCTGTTCAAGCGCGCCCGTTCGCTGGCCGCCGACCTGGGCTTCCAACTCGAAGAAGCCGCCACCGGCGGCGCCTCCGACGGCAACTTCACCGCCGCCCTCGGCGTGCCCACACTCGACGGCATGGGCGCGGTCGGCGAAGGAGCTCACGCCACCCACGAGTCCATCCTGCTCGAGCACCTGCTCCCACGGACCGCGCTGCTCGCCGCCATGATCGCTACGAGCTGAGCGGGCCGGCGTGCCCCTTACCGCCCCAGCCGCGCCAGCATCGCCGACACCCGGGCCAGCGGCAGACCCACCACATTGAAGTAGCAGCCCTCGATGCGCGGGATGAACCGCGCCGCTCGGCCTTGAATCGCGTACGCCCCAGCCTTGCCCATCGGCTCGCCGGTAGCGATGTAATCGGCGATCTGCCGCTCCGTCAGCGCATTCACCACGACCTCGGTGACCTCCGCGTCAACCAGCGCCGAACCCGGCGCCGTCACCAACGCGACCCCAGTGATCACCTGGTGCGTTTTGCCCGCCAGCAGCCGCAGCATCCGTGCCGCGTCGGCCTCGTCCACGGGCTTGCCCAGAATCTGCCCCGCGCAGACCACCGTCGTATCCGCGCCCAGCACCACCAGCCGCGCCGGATCGCGCTGTTTGGCCAGCCGTGCCATCACCGCTGCCGCCTTGTGTTCGGCCAGCCGCATCGTGTAACCGGCCGGGTCCTCACCCAGCCATGGAGTCTCGTCGATATCCGCCGTCTCCACCTCGAAGGTCAGTCCAATCTGTTCGAGCAGGTCGCGGCGGCGCGGAGAAGCGGAGGCCAGTATCAGCATCAGCCCGCCCGCTCTACTGTGACCTGCGCCCGCATGGTATGCATCGACCCCGGCGCCAGCGTAAGCGCGTTCGCCCCCGCATTCGCGCTCTCCACGCAGAGCATGCCCTGCCAGCCCTCCGGCTCCATGTCCGCCATCTTCGCCGTCAGCTCCGCCCACGGATTCCACACGATCGTCGTCCGCGAGTCGCTCTTCTCCACGGTGATCCTGCGCCCGCCGCCCTGATCCTCGATTACACACGAGCTCACCGAGTCGAGATACACGCGATCGGTCGTCCCCGCCAACTGCAGTGGCTCCGCCGACTGCACCTTGCGCCTCGCGCTCCCGTCGGCATCCAGATCCCGTTTATCAAGATATTCCCCATCCCCGAGCCCACGGATCGCTGCCTGGCGCACATCCGTCACCGCGAAGTACGTATGCAGCGCCTCCTCAAAGACCAGCGGAGTCTCCGCGCCATTCGCCACCGTCAGCTGCATCCCCAGCGTCCGCCCGATCGTCAGCTTATAGGCGACGCGGAAGCGGTCGAACCCCAGAGCACGCGTTGCGTCACTCGGAGCCAGCGTCAACGTCAGGTGCAGGTCGTCGCCGGCCAGCGCCGCAAACGCAAAATCCCACTCCTCCGTGCGCGCAAACCCGTGCGCCGGGCCTGCCTGACCATCGTGCCGATCCCCAAACCAGGGAAAGATCACCGGCACGCCCCCGCGAATCGCCTTGCCCTCCTGGAACGCGCTCTTGCGGCTCAGAAACAACACCGGCTCCTCACCGGCAGGCTGCCAGTGCGTCAGGTGCGCGCCCTGGAGATACACCGTCGCACTCGCAGCAGGCGTCGTCACCACCGCCCGCCGCAACCCATCGCTCTCTTCAAACGCCAGCACACCCGGCAGACCAAAGCATTCATTCAACGCAGCAATATCCATGGTCTAGCCAGTGTAGAACGACCTTCGACGGAAGCGCAGGGCTGCAAAGCGCGTAGCTAAGCGTCCGTTTGTTCACGGCACGGCTTTGAAGCCAGATCCTTCCGGGTATTTGTTTTCTGCGGTGGCTTCTTTTATGGCGGGAACCGGGGGACGGCGTGGTGCGTATCTGGTTGTCTGCGGGCTGCATCGGGGTTGGCGGGGCTGGTGTAGTCTCATCCTTACCGGTAGATCGAGACGAGTCATGGAAATCAGAGAGTCGGTGAAGATCGCGCTGCAGTCGCTGTGGGCCAACAAGCTGCGTTCGGTGTTGACGCTGCTCGGGGTGGTGATCGGCGTAGCCAGCGTGATCGCGGTGGTAACGCTGGTCAATGGGGCGAATGTGTATGTCCAGACCAAGTTTTCGAACTATGGCGCGGATGTGTTCACCGTCTCGAAGATGCCTCAGATCATCACCAACTCGGACGACTACCACCGCTACCAGGCGCGCAAGAACATTCTGTTTCCGGACTATGAGTATGTGGCGCAGAACTGCCATCGCTGCGTGGGGATCGGGGCGCAGCAGTCGTCGACGGGCAAGGTGGTGCGGGGGACCGAGTCGGTGACCGACTCGAGCATTCGTGGCTATACCTGGCAGATGCCGTCGCTGCAGAACCTGAACATTACGGCGGGGCGCGGGTTTACCGAGTCCGATGAGGAGCATGCGGCGCATGTGGCCATTATCGGAACCGATATTCAGGACCATCTGTTTGCCGGGATCGATCCGCTGGGGCAGGAGCTGCGCGTGGATGGGACGCCGTACACGGTGGTGGGGATCAGCGAGAAGCAGGGCAGCACCTTCGGGGCGAGTCAGGATAACTGGGTGGCGGTGCCGTTGACGGCCTATCAGCGCAGCTATGGGACGGCCAAGACGGTGATTATTTATGTGAAGGCGGGCGAGGCCGGGCCGCGGCTGCAGGACGCCGCCGACGAGGTGCGGGTGCTGATGCGGTCGCGGCGGCACGACGCTCCGGGGGCGACGGACTCGTTCGAGCTGGACACCAACAATACGCTGGTGGGGTTCTTCAGCGTGATTACGCGGTCGTTTGGCGCGGTGGCCGGGGCCATTGCGATGATCTCGCTGGTGGTGGGCGGGATTGTGATTATGAACATCATGCTGGTGAGCGTGACCGAGCGAACCCGGGAGATCGGCATTCGCAAGGCGCTGGGAGCGCGGCCGCGGGACATTCTGCTGCAGTTTTTGATCGAGTCGGGGACGATGGCGCTGGTGGGTGGAGGATTTGGCGTGCTGGGAGGGATTTTGGTGGCTCAGGTAGTGACGCTGGTACTGGGATTTCCCTCGACGGTGGCGTTCTGGAGCGTTCTGCTGGGGCTGCTGATGGCGACCTCGACGGGAGTGTTCTTTGGGGTGTATCCGGCGCGGAAGGCGGCGCAGCTGGACCCGATTGTGGCGTTGCGGGCGGAGTGAGAAGGCAGCTGTTAGCTCTTAGCTTTTAGCTGGGGCGTTGCGGGTAGGGCTGGATTGGATTTGGGCTGAAGGCTCTCGGGTCGTGTGGTGAGTAGTCTTGCTAAAAGCGAACAGCTAGGAGCTGGTTTTATGCGGATCGTCGATGTCAAAGAGACGGTGAAGATGGCGCTCGATACGCTGCGGTCGAACAAGCTGCGTAGCGGGCTGACGATTTTGGGAATCGTGATTGGCGTGACGGTGGTGATCGTGATCTCGTCGGTGGTGAACGGGCTGAACAACAATGTGTCGGGGTTTGTGCAGTCGCTGGGGTCGAATGTGCTGTTTGTGTTTCGTTTCCCGGTGTTTGGCCAGCGGCCGACGACGGAGATGCTGACGCGCAAGCAGCTGACCTACGACGATTCGGAGGCGATGAAGGGTCTGCCGCACATTGTGGCGGTGGCGCCGGCGCTGCAGTACACCGATAACACGGCGCCGGGACGCGGTGGGACGACGGCGATCAAGAGCGGCGGCAAGAAGATGCAGAACACGATTCTCGAAGGGGATACGCCGGCGGAGAAGGATGTGAACGCGCTGGACCTGCGCGAGGGGCGGTTCTTTACCGAGATGGACCAGACACGCTATGCCAAGGTGGTGGTGCTGGGGAGCGATACGGCGGATCAGCTGTTTCCGGGGCAGAGCGCGGTGGGCAAGGAGGTCGAGGTAGCTGGCGACATCTTCACCGTGGTGGGTGTGCTGGAGAAGCTGAAGCAGCCCTTTGGCGGCGGCAAGAATCCGCAGGACAATGCGGCGCACTTTCCGATTACGACCTTCCATACGATTCATCCGGAGGTGCTCGACTACTGGATCACGCTGAAGTACGACGATGCGAAGAACCGGCCGCTGGTGGAGGACGAGTTGACGGAACTGCTGCGACGGCGGCGGAAGGTGGCGAACGCGGCGCCGGATAACTTTGCGATCTTCGGGACCGACTCGCTGACGCGGTTGTGGACGCAGCTGACCTTTGGGCTGTTCGGGTTGCTGTTTGCGCTGTCGAGTGTGGCTCTGCTGGTGGGCGGCGTAGGGGTGATGAACATCATGCTGGTGAGTGTGACCGAGCGGACGCGCGAGATCGGAGTGAGGAAGGCAATTGGCGCGACCAAGCAGACGATTCTGTCGCAGTTCACGCTGGAGGCGATGACGCTGTGCGCGGTGGGCGGGGTGATCGGGGTGCTGCTGGGCGCGGGGATCGCGCTGGGGGTGACGTTTGTGCTGCCTTCGGCGCTGTCGGCGCTGTGGGTGCTGGCGGCGTTTTTGAGCTCGTGCGGGATTGGGCTCATCTTCGGGATCTATCCGGCGTGGAAGGCGGCGAATCTGAACCCGATCGAGGCGCTGCGCTACGAATAAGCCGAGGGCTGGGCGCTAATTGGCTGCGGCGGTTGGGTAGACTTGAGGGATGCTGATTCCGACGGGCCTCTCCCTGCTTGCCACCCTGGTTGAGGTGCTGCTGACCCTGCTGACCTTTGCCGGCATGGTGTACATGCTGCTGGCGCTGTGGGGGGCGCGCGATTTCGTGCGTCGCTGGCGCGGCGGGATGGAGGCTGGAACGCAAGCGGACGTGACGCTGCTGAAGCCAGTGAAGGGGGTCGATCCGCGGATGTATGCGGGGTTCCGCAGCCATTGCCTGCAGAGGTACGGGGGGCGGTTCGAGATCCTGTTTGGGGTGAGCAGCATGGACGATCCGGCAGTGGCCGAGGTGGAACGGCTGCGGGCGGAGTTTCCCGGGGTGGATATACGGCTGGTGGAGTGCCGGGAGCGGCTGGGAGCGTCGGGGAAGGTATCGAATTTGGCGCAGATGCTGCGCGAGGCGCGCTATGAGCATGTGGTGATCAACGACAGCGACATTCTGGTGTCGCAGCGCTATCTGGAGCGGGTGATGCGCGGGTTTTGGTGTGAGCGGGTGGGGATGGTCACGGCGCTTTACCTGGGAAGGACGGGGGTCCGACCGGCCGGGGATGGGTCGGGGCCGACGGTGTGGGCGCGGCTGGAGGCGCTGGGGATCTCGACGGATTTTATGGCGGGGGTGCTGACGGCGCGGCGGCTGGAGGGCGGGATCCGGTTCGGGCTGGGGTCGACGCTGGCGACGACCAAGACGGCGCTGGCCAAGGTGGGGGGCCTCGAGCCGCTGGCGGACTATCTGGCGGATGACTATGAGCTGGGGCATCGGCTGAGCAAGGCGGGATATCTGGTGGAGCTGTGCGCGGAGACGGTGGAGACCAGCGTGCCGGCGTATGGGTTCAAGGGGTTCTGGCAGCATCAGCTGCGGTGGGCGCGGTCGACGCGGGACTCGCGCAAGCTGGGGTATGTGGGCCTGGGGATGACGTACTGCGTGCCGTGGGCGCTGCTGACGATGGTGGCGAGCGGGTTCGCGCTGTGGAGCTTTTCGCTGCTGAGCGTCGTTCTGCTGGCGCGGGTCGCGGTGGCACTGACGGTTGGGGTTGGGGTGCTGCGGGATGGGCAGGTGCTGCGCGATCTGTGGCTGCTGCCGGTGCGGGACATCTTCGGACTGATCTTCTGGGCGTGGAGCTTTGCGGGCGATACGGTGGTGTGGCGGGGCGAGGTGTTCCGGCTGCGGGATGGGCGGATCTCGCGGGTTTAAGGCTGCTTCTTTCTTGTAGAGGTGGGAGGAAGTGGCGGAACAGCAGATTCCTCCGCTGCGCTACGGAAGGACAACCAAGAGTGATTGGGCTGGTTGCTGAGGATCTCCTTGCCGCCGCTCTGGGCGATGACATAGATCGGGCCGGGGAGGGGCGGGAGCGGGTTGCCGTCACCGGTGTGGGTGAGGGCCGCGAGGTCCTGCCAGAGGAAGATGCGCTGCGGGCCGCGCCAGCGGCGGGCGATGGTGGCGTCGGTCTCGAAGATGGGTGGGGCGTCGGGGAAGAAGCTGCCGTACCAGAGGTTGGAGCTGCGGCCGTTGAGGATGTGGACGGGGCGGCGGAGGTAGAAGCCGAGGGTGGAGCCAGCCTCGTACTCGCCGTTGAGGACGATGAGGTCGGGAGAGCGGCTGGGATCGGGCGCGGCGGGGCGGAGCTCGGGGGCGATGGCGGCAGCGAGCTGCTGGGAGGTGAGCACCGGCGAGAAGGTGCGCAGGCCGAGGTGCGCGGCAACAAGAAAGACGAAGGTGGCGGCGAAGAGGGCGAGGTTGGCGTGGTGCGGGCGGCCGCGGCGGCGCAGGATCCACGAGGAGACGGTGCCGATCGCGAGCGCGGCGGCGGTGAGCAGTAGCGGGAGGCGGAAGGCTCCCATGGCGGCGCGGTTGAGGTCGAGGAAGTGGCCGAAGGAGAGGGCGTAGTCGCCGGGGTTCTGCTGGAGGAGTGAGGCGAGGTCCTGATTGGGCGCGGGGGCGCGGGAGGTGAGGACGAAGGAGAGGGCGGCTGCGGCGGCGAGGGTCCCGGCAAGCGCGAGGAGGGCGGCGGGGCGGCGGCCTGCGGGCAGGGCTGGGGCCTGGAGGCGGCTGATAGCGTGGGTCGGGTTGGCCTGGGCGGCGGCGGTGTGTTCTCCTTCCGCGGCGTCGGCTTCGGCGGCGAGCCAGCCGGCGACGAGGAGCGCGAGCGCGGGCAGCGCGGGCAGGACGTAGTACTCCTGGCGGGTGGAAAAGCTGAAGAAGGTGAGGACGAAGGCGGCCCAGAGCAGGAGCAGGAGGCGGGTTCTCTCGAGACTGTCGAGCGGCTTGCAGGCGATCAGGTGGCCCCAGGAGGAGCGGGTGGCGGCAATGGCCTGGGGGAGGAAGGCGCTGAAGGGCATCAGCCAGACCAGGTTAAGAGCCCAGAAGAGGACGAGCGGGACGGTGTCGTAGTCGCGGGGAACGCGCAGGTTAAGGTAGCGCAGGAGCTGCTCGTTGACGAAGTAGAACCAGAACCAGCCGTGGACGTTGCCGTCGGTGGGGAGGGGGACGGTCCAGTGACCGCTGACGAGATGCAGGTTGCCCGGATGGCCCTGGGTGGGGTTCGCGAGGCCGGCGAGCAGGTGCCAGGGGGCGGCGATGACGAGAAAGACCAGGGCGCAGGGGACGGGGTGGAGTTGGCGCACTCGGTTGAGGCCGGCGCGCGGGCCGTAGACCAGCAGCAGATAGAGGCCGGCGATGGCGAGAGGGAAGACGACGCCGATCAGGCCCTTGGTGAGGACGTTGAGGGCGCAGCAGGCGGCGAAGGCGTAGCCGAGGAGGCGGGTCCAAAGAACAGGGCTCGGGGCCCAGGGAACAGGAGATGGGGAGTAGGGAGTGGGGAGGGCGGGCTGTTCGAGGAGCCAGAAGCAGAGCATGGCCAGGGAGAGCCAGAGGCAGACGGCGACGTCGGGGATGGTGATGCGGGAGAAGATGAAGATGCCGAAGCTGGAGAGCAGGAGCAGGGCGGCGTAGAGGCCGGCGCGTGGGCTGCGGAAGGCGCGGCGCGCGAAGGTCTCGGCGGCGCAGGCGAGGGCGAGCACGGCGAGGGCGAGGGGAAGCCGGGCGGCGGTGGCGTTGGCGCCGAAGAGATGGAAGCTGGCGGCCATGCTCCAGTAGAGGAGCGGGGCCTTTTCGAGGTAGCGGATGCCGTTGGCGTAGAGGGTGACCCAGTCGTGGCGGAGAAGCATCTCGCGCGCGACCTCGGCGTGTACGGAATCGGCGTCGTCGAGCAGGGGCGGGGTGAACAGAGTGAAACTGGCGTAGAAAAGCAGCCAGAGGGCGAGGATGGTCCAGAGGGTGGCGCGGGGGCGCGCGGGCACAGTCTGGTCGGGAGTCGTGGCCGGGTGCATGACTGGGTGCACGGGTGGGTTCATTGGGTTGGGTTTGATCTTATGCCAGCAGCGGATGTTCCATGGTTACAGCGCGGGCCTCGCGGGTGGGGGTGCGGGCGGGGAGCGGGGTGTAGTAGCCTCAGGCTGAATGTACGGAAAGCGGATGCTGAGAATGCGGGACGGAGTGCAGGGCGGGAGTGTGGGGTTGCCAGGACCCAATGGGCCGGGCGGCGGTGCTCCGGCGACGGAGCTGATCTTCGGGGATTGGTACCCGGCGGTTCGCGCGGAGAGGCTCTCGCGTGGGAAGGCAACGGTGACGACCTTGCTGCTGGGGGTGCCGCTGCTGCTGGGGCGTAAGAGCGACGGCAGCATCTTTGCTATGAAGGATCTATGTCCGCACCGGGGCATTCCGCTGTCGGCGGGGTGGTTCGACGGGGAGACGGTGCAGTGCAAGTATCACGGCTGGAGGTTCGAGCCGTGCTCGGGGCAGTGCCGGGAGATTCCTTCGCTGACGCAGATCGACACGCTGCAGCCGGAGAAGATCTATGCGACCAGCTACCGGTGCGAGGAGCGCGACGGCCACGCCTGGGTGTATCTGCCGGAGTCGGGGGTCGGAAGGGTAAGCGGCGGGTTACCGCCAGTCCCGGAGGTGCCCAAGTTTTCGGGTAAGTTTCGCTCGGCGCACCTGGTGGCGGACCTGCCTTGCAATGTGGACCACGGGATCATCGGGCTGATGGACCCGGCGCATGGCCCGTTTGTGCACCAGGCGTGGTGGTGGCGGTCGCAGGCGAGCATTCACGAGAAAAAGAAGAACTTCGATCCAATTCCGGAGGGCTTCCGGATGGTGGCGCACGCTCCTTCGGGCAACAGCGCTCCGTATAAGCTACTGGGGGTGTACGGCGAGCCGATCTCGACGACGATTGACTTCGTGCTGCCGAACCGTCGGTACGAGACGATTCGCTGTGGAGAGAAGTGGTTCTCGAGTCTGACGACGGTGACGCCGGTGACGGCCTCGACCTGCCGGATCGATGTGGTGGCGGCGTGGAATATTTTTTACAACGTTCCGCTGGTGACGACGATTGCCAAGTTCTTCGGGGCGCGGTTCGTGCGACAGGATCAGGAGACGATGATCGAGCAGGCGGAGGGGCTACGGTATAACCCGGGGCTGATGCTGATCGACGACGCGGACAAGCCCGCAAAGTGGTACTTCGCGCTGAAACAGGCGCGGCTGAAGGGGACGGGCGAGCACCCACTGGCCGGTCCGGTGACTCTGCATTGGCGGAGTTGAAGTGCGAGAGGTGGAGTTCAAATGCCGAGACTTAGCCGCGAAGTTATCGAAGAACTCTTGGACGAAATGAACCGTGTCGTAGTGGATTATCCATCAAGAGTAGAGCGAACTGGGAAAACCATTACGGAGTTGATCGAAGGCACGGCTTGTTTCCCAGGCGGAACGGGGCTGTGGAGGGGAGATGTTTATGCAGGAGCGCTTCCCCTGCACTTTCCCGAGAGGCCTATCTTGTTCATTGGACATAACTTCGATAGCATTTCGGCCCACGCTAGAGCGAAGGAGAACAAGGGCGAGGTCAAGTCAGTTTTTTGGAACAACTTGAAGGGCTTTCTAAAGGATGCAGGTGACCTCGATCCTGCAGAATGCTTCTTCACGAATGCTTTGATGGGCTTGAAATCCGATAAGCCCGACGGCACTATGCCGGGCTGTACGGGCTATCAAGAGCAGTGTCAGACCTTTCTTTTGAGGCAGATCGAGGTTGTTGCCCCGAAAGCGATTGTTACGCTCGGCAGAGACGCGGCCATCCAACGGCGGAAAGCCCATCGGCTCTCTAACTCCGTGGCTGTGATTAAATTCGTCGAAATCATGCACCCCTCGGCGCGGCCCAAAGACCAGCGGCCGAATCATCGTGAATGGATGGCAATTCAAGGCCAGAAAATCAGGTCGCTTCTTACCTAATGCTCGACTGCAAACCTGTTCTCGTGACGACAGGGAGGCTGGGGGGTTCGGTTTGGGCGGTGTGGCATCGTATAATCGAGTTTTTACCGAAGGTGTCGGCGGCGGCTCAGGTCCCGCAAGGCTACCTGTAACTCCAGAATCCGGAAAACCCCATGCCTGAACAAGTAAAGAAACGGCTCGAAGAAGAGATCAAGTTGCTTGAGCACGAGCTCACGACGGAGCTGCCCGCGGAGATCAAGAAGGCGGTCGCGCTGGGCGATCTGAGCGAGAACGCGGAGTACCACATGGCGAAGCAGCGCCAGGTGTTCGTGAACGCGCGGCTGGGCCAGTTGAAGAAGCGGATGGGCGAACTGGCGATGGTGAATCTGGTCAACATACCGCGCGACAAGGTCGGGTTCGGCGCGACGGTGGTGGTCTTCGACTCGAGCAAGAACGAGGAGCTGACCTACAAGCTGGTGACCAGCGAAGAGTCGGATGTGGCGCAGGGGCTGATCTCGACGACGTCGCCGATCGGCCGCGCACTGCTGGGCAAGCAGTTGGGCGATGTGGCGACCGTGGTGACGCCGAACGGCAAGCGCGAGCTCGAGGTATTGAAGCTGATCACGATTCACGATGCGGCCGAATAGGGACCAGGTGAGATTTGCTCAATTGGCAACGTTCGACGAGTTGGATGGGTAGATGACCTGGACCAAGGCATTCGGCAGGGGCTGCGGCTGGCTGCTCGACAAGATAGTGAATGGCCTGGCGTTGACGCGGATTTCTCCGAATGCGCTGACGTTTATCGGGCTGCTGATCAACACCGTGGCGGCGGTCTTCTTCGGCTTTGCGCGCGCGAATAACGCTAACCGGATGTTTTTGATCGCAGGGCTGATCATCATCGGGGCGGGCGTGTTCGACATGGTGGACGGCCGGGTGGCGCGGCTGACCAACCAGGTCTCGGTGTTCGGGGCGTTCTTCGATTCGGTGATCGACCGCTACTCGGATGTGGCGATCTTCTTCGGGCTGCTGGTCTACTATGCACGCGGCAACCGCCTGTTCTACGTGGGGTTGGTGGCGTTTGTGATGACGGCGTGCTTGATGGTGAGTTACACACGCGCGCGCGCCGAGGCTCTGATCGGCAGCTGCAAGGTGGGCTTCATGGAGCGGCCGGAGCGGATTGTCTGTGTGATTCTGGGGGCGCTGTTCAACCGCTGGGGCGTGATGGCTGCGGCGCTGTGGGTTCTGGCGTTCTTCTCGACCATCACGGTCATCCATCGCATTCGCTATACGTATCTGGAAACCGAACGGCGCAAGCTGCAGCCGCAGACCTAGCGCGTCCTCCGCATGGACGGGTGATGAAGGCGTACCCCGGGGGCTAAAGCCCGTACTCTTTCTGGCGATGAAAGCCAAGGAGACCATGGCTACCTGGAAGCAGAGCCTTGGCTAGCTTGCCGCAAGCTCTGGCTTCACTCGCGGCAAGGACCTTCGCACGAGAAACAAGGGCTTTGGCCCGGAAGCAACAACGAGATCGTGACTGCACGATCCTATCAACACGGAAAAGGCTCTAAAGAAATGTCGACAAAACCTATTTTGATGATTCACGGCGGGGCCTGGGCCATGCCGGACGAGGCTATTGCTGCGCACGAGAACGGAATTCGCAATGCACTGGCAGCTGGATATGCGGTGCTCGAGCGGGGCGGAAGCGCGGTCTCGGCGGTGGAAGAGGCCGTTGTGGTGATGGAGGACGACGAGACCTTCGACGCCGGGCGGGGGAGCTTTCTGACGCGCGACGGCCGGGTGCAGCTGGATGCCCTGGTGATGAGCGGCGAGAACCTGCGGGCGGGCGGGGTGGCGTGCGTGGAGCGCCTGCGGAACCCGATCCGGGCGGCGCGGCTGGTGCTCGATAAGAGCCCGCATGTGTACTTCGTCGGAGTGGGGGCGGAGCGGTTTGCACGGCAGCATGGGATGGAGTTGATCGACAACATGGATCTGGTGATTCCGCGCGAGCAGGAGCGGCTGTACAAGTTCCAGGAGGCCGAGCTGGCGGGCGGGACGGACGAGACGTTCTCCGGGCCGCTGGCTCCTGCCTCAGGATCGGCGGCGGCGCTGCAGTCGCACGACACGGTAGGCGCGGTGGCGCTCGACGCGGCGGGAAACCTGGCGGCGGCGACCAGTACCGGCGGGACGCTGTCGAAGACGCCGGGACGGGTGGGGGACTCGTCGCTGATCGGCTGCGGCTGCTATGCCGACAATTTGTCGGCGGCGGTCTCGCTGACGGGCTGGGGCGAGCCGATCATGAAGCTGGTGCTGGGCAAGTGGGCGGTGGACCGGGTGGCGGCTGGAGCCTCGCCCGAGGAGGCTGCTGCGGCGGCGATCGCGTATCTGTACGACCGGCTGGGCGGGCACGGCGGGATGATCCTGATGGGGCCGGACGGGCGCGTCGGTCTGGCGCACAATACACCGCGCATGGCGTGGGGGATCCAGACGGCGGAGGGCGCGAACTGGGGCGTGACGAGGAATCCGGCGTCGGTTTAGAGGGGATTTGATTCGGTGCATGTGTCGGGCCTGTTTCCGGACACGCGTCTGGAGGAGCTGCATCGGAGCCTGCTGGAGGCGTATGGGCGGCCTGCGATGCGGGAGCCGTGGGATCCTCTGACGCAGTGCATCTACTCGATGCTGGCGTCGCGGACGAAGACGGAGACCTCGCTCGCGGTGCTACGCACGCTGCGGTCGCGCTTTGGCGACTGGGAGCGGCTGCGCGATGCTCCGGTGGCGGAGATCGAGGACGTGATCCGGGAGGCGACGTTTCCTGAGCCCAAGGCGGTGCTGCTGAAGGCGGCTTTGGAGCAGATAACGCAGCGCACGGGAGCGCTGTCGCTCGAGTTTCTGCGGCGGTACCGGACGGAAAAGATACGGGCGTGGCTGGAGCAGTTCGACGGCATCGGTCCGCAGGTGAGCGCGGCGGTGGTGAACTTCAGCACGCTGCGGCGGCGCGCGATGTGTATGGACGGGCACCATCTGCGGATCGTTCAGCGGCTGGGGCTGGTGGCGAAGGGCGCGGGAGCGCGGGAGGCCGAGGTGCGGCTGATGGAGATGGCTCCGACGGCGTGGTCGGCGGAGATGCTGGATGAACACCACATGCTGGTGAAGCTGCATGGGCAGCGGCGGTGCACGAAGAGCGAGCCGCGCTGCGGCGGCTGTTCGCTGCGGCAGAGCTGTCCGACGGGCGCGCAGCCAGGTTGAGGCGCGGAGCGGGCGCATGTTTCGAACGACTTCGTGTCCTGGGGCTAAAGTTCACAACCTATCCTCGACCGCGTTCGCCGCCAGAACGCGCCAAACTCCGCTCAGGATGACAGTTCCATGGATTCAGGGAAGGAGATTTAGCTCCAGGGCACGAGCGGCGAGTTCTGGAAGGGGCCTCGAGGCGAAATCTTCGCTTGCGCTCTGAATACTCATTCATGTAGAAGGTGGCGGCACAAAACTTCCTATTCCTGCCGCCGCGAACGTACCTCGCAGGTGATGGGCAATGGTTCGAGGTGTCTTCGATGTCCCTGCTCGGGTCACGGTTCGTGGTCGCCTTCGTCCTGGTCTCGGTTCTTTTTGGCGGTGTCTGCTCCCTGAGCGCGCAGAATATCTCGACCGCGCAGTTGGCGGGTACCGTCCGGGATCCGCAGGGCGCTGTAATCCCGGGGGCGACGGTGACGGCCACCGATGCCAGCAAGGGCTTTAGCCGCTCGGTAACCACGGATGCACAGGGCAACTATCAGCTGCTGGAGTTGCCGCCAGGGGAGTTCACGGTGACGGTGTCGGCACCGGGGTTTGCGACGCTCGAGCAGAGGCACGTGGTGCTGACCGTCGGGTCGCAGTCGGAGCTGCCGGTGACGCTGACCCTGGGGAGAAGCGAGACCGTGACGGTGACCTCGGGCGCGGAGGTGATCGAGACGCAGCGCAGCTCGCAATCGACGACGGTGGACCAGTTGAGGATTACAAATCTGCCGACGAACGGGCGCAACTACATCAACTTCACGCTGACCAACTCGCAGATCGCGAGGGATGGTGCTCCGGCGGTGGGTGCGATTCCGACCTCGGGGCTGAACTTCGGCGGGGTGCGGGCGCGTTCGAATTCGATCAACGTGGATGGTGTGGATGCGGGTGACTACGTCTCGGGCGGGGTGCGGGCGACGGTCTCGCAGGACGCGGTGCAGGAGTTCCAGATCATCACCAACGGTTTCGACGCGGAGTATGGCCGGGCGTCTGGCGGGGTTGTGAACATCATTACCAAGTCCGGCACCAATGCCACCCACGCCAGCGCCTTTGGCTTCCTGCGCAACCGGTACATTCAGGCGACGAATCCGTTCAGCACCGTCTATCAGCCGGCGTATACGCGGGTGCAGGCGGGATTTACCGTGGGCGGCGCGATCGTTCCCGATAAGACGTTCTACTTCTTCTCGACGGAGATTACGCGGCGGCAGGAGACGGGGTTTTCGGATATCGGCGCGGCGAACTTCGGGCTGACGAGCATCGATGTGAGCAAGTTCTACGGGTATCCAACGGGGTCGCTCAGCGTGCAGGGAACGGCGCAGCAGCAGGCGTTCTTAACGGCCGCGCCGGGGAACACGCCGGGCATTCAGCAGTACGTCGCGCTGGTGGGATCGAGCTCCTCGCTGGCGCTGACGGGCAAGAATCCGGGCTTTCTGCAGCCGACGATCGGGGCGAGTAACTTCGTGACCTCAGGGCAGGCAACGCCGGCCTCGTTCGCGCCGCTGAACTCGCTGATCGGCAACTTCCCGGTCACGGAGAAGACGGAGATCTACAGCCTGCGGCTGGATCACAAGCTGACCGAACACCAGCAGTTGATGGTGCGGGCGAGTGTCAGCCCGAGCTACATCACGGGCATCGAGGAGAGCGCGGCCAATCAGAATCTTGGAGAGAACTCTTACTCGCGCACGGCGACCCAGGACTTTCATGACGTCACCATCGCGGGCCAGCATACGACATTGCTGGGGCAGAACAAGGTCAACGAGCTGCGCTTCCAGTTCGCCAGGCACCCAATCCGATTCGCCAACACGAACTCGCCCGGTGGCAACGGGGTGGCGGTGAACATCCCGGGGTTTGCGTACTTCGGCAAGACGCCGTTTTCGGTGGTCGACCGGATCGAGGACCAGAACCAGCTGCAGGACCAGTTCACCTATACGCGCGAGTCGCACACGGCGAAGACGGGGATCGATTTGCGCTACATTCCCATCAACATCAAGCAGGGGCAGCTGTATGGCGGGGGCGACTATACGTTTGCGGCGCTGAATGCGACCGATGTGTCGTCGGCGCTGGCCGGGCTACCGGGCTTCTCGCCGATCCAGGCATATGGGCTGGGGATTCCGCAGTCGTACGCACAGGGCATCGGGACGACCTCGCTGAAGTACGATCTGAAGACGCTGGGATGGTTCTTGCAGGATAGCTGGCGCGTCGGGCGCCGGCTGACGCTGAACTACGGCGTTCGCTATGACGTCGAGGGGTTTCCCACGCGGGGCGCGCTGAACCAGAACACCTACACGGCCCAGCGCATCTACGGAATTCGCGAGGGCATACGGCTGCAGGCGGTGAATGTGGCGCCGCGGGTGGGTGCGGCGTTTGATGCGACCGGCGATGGCCGGACGGTGATCCGCGCCAACTACGGGATCTTCTACGACCGCGCGCCGGGCAATCTCGAGGCGCAGTCGCTCAGCTTCAACGCGGACACGGTGCCGCTGGTGATTCTGGCGGGCGGCTCGCCGTGTACGGCGGGCTCGACCCTGAGTCCGCTCAATCTGAATGCGACCAATACGTTTCAAGGATCGTTGGGCAATGCGAACTGCCTGCCGGTGCCGAGCTTGAACTATCTGCCGACGCAGCAGCGCTTCGATCCGAACAACTCCAATTCGCTGTTCGTGAACCAGAACTATCTGGCCGCAGGGTTCCCGCTGGCGATCCTGCCTTCGGGGCTGCCGGCGGACCTGCACTACGTGACGCCGTACGTGCAGCAGATCTCGTTTGGCATCGAGCGCGATCTGGGCCATAACCTGACCTTGAACGTGGCGTATAACTCGACCGGCGGGCGGCATTTGAACCGGCCGGTGAATGTAAATCCTGTGAACCCGGCGCTGTTGACGGCGAACTGGCGCAACGCGGTCGCGGCGGTCAACGCCGGCACGGCTGGGGTACTGCCGGGGACAGCGCAGTTCGCGGTGGCGAGCGGGACATCGAGCCCGCTGACGGTGGCGACGGCGAGCGGGACGGTGCCGTGCGGGGTCGGACCTCAAGGGCCATACGTCGCTCCGCCGCTGCTGAACTTCTTCCGCAAATCCGGGCTGAATACGTCGCTGGCGAACTTTCTAGTCGCGCAAGGAGCGGGCCAGTGCGTTGCGCTGGCGGGGCAGATCGCGGCGGCGGACGGCCTTGGGGTCGGCGTGCCGGTTCCCTTCGGCGACATGACGCCCAACCTGACGACGGGAACGTCCAGCTACAACGGACTGTCGGTGAACCTGCGCAAGCGGCTGGCGACCAACTACGAGTTTCTGGTGAGCTATACCTGGTCGCATGCGATCGACGACTCGACCGACGTGGTGTCGACCTCGGACGCGCCGCAGAACAACTTCGCGCCGAATGCGGAGCGGTCGGTGTCGACCTTCGACCAGCGGCACAGGCTGGTGCTGAGCGGGGTGTATACCTCGGGGCAGGTCCACGGCGCGGGCTTTCTGCCGGGGGTGTTTTCGGGGTTTACGGTGGCGCCGATCATCGAGATCGCCTCAGGCCGGCCCTTCAACGTGCTGACTGGGACGGACACCAACTTCGACTTCGATCCATTGACCGACCGGCCGAACGCGGTGGCTCCGGGCAGCGCTACGACCAGCTGCGGCAACGCTCCGGTGCTGTCGAAGTACTCGCCCACGGGGGCGTTCAACCTGCCGTGTTACATCGATGCGCCGGCAAATGCCGGGCCGAGCAGCAGCTACTTCAACGGAACGCTGGGCCGCAACACCGGAATCAAGCCGTTCGTGGTGTTCACGGACCTTCGTCTGGCGCGCGCCTTCAACTTCGGAAACAAGCTAGCCTTGCAGGTCACGGCGGACGCCTTCAACCTGATCAACAAGAACAACACGCTGGACGTGAATCTGCTCTACACGAGCGCGGGGCAGGAGACGGCGGCATCGGATCCGCGGCAGTTCCAGTTTGGAGCGCGGGCGTCCTTCTAAAGTCTAAGGGCCTAAGGGCCCGATCTTCGCGACCTTATCGTCGCGAAGCTGGACATCCGGCGCCCAGCAGGGAACCAGTTCAGAATCAATATTTTATCCATAAAGGCAATAGGATCTTTGTTTTAGCGGCAGGCATCCGGCTTAAGCAACACGAACGAAGCCACTTACATCCGGGCAACAAGGGGGGCTGGGGGCCCTCAAATCGCGCTACACTAAAGGAGCAGGCGGCTGGATGATCGCTGCCACCGGCGGCGCAAGCCGTCCGGTGGGGGAGGAAAGTCCGAACTCCGCAGGGCAGTGTGCCGGATAACGTCCGGGACGGAGGTTTCAAGACCTCCGGACGGCCAGTGCAACAGAGAGCGAACCGCCAAGCCGGCCGCGCAAGCGGACGGAAGGTAAGGGTGAAAAGGTGCGGTAAGAGCGCACCGGGCTCGGCGTAAGTCGAGTCGCAGGGTAAACCCCACACGGAGCAAGACCAAATAGGCAGGGATGCCGTCCGCACTCTCCAGCGGCCGGCAAGCGCATTGGCCCGATGCGCCCAGGCGGAGAGACCGGAACCGAGCGCAAGCGAGGCAACGGAGCCGGAACCTGCGGGTAGGTTGCTAAAGCGCCGCAGTAATGCGTCGCGTAGAGGAATGATCGTCTAAAACAGAATTCGGCTTACGGGTCGTCTGCAAACCTGAAATGGCCCCGGAAGATCCTGCTCGGATCGCCGGGGCCGCTCCAGTTCTTGTAGGTGTGAGGTCTCAAAGGTGTGTTGCTTCTCGGTAAGCCAAGGCTTTAGCCTTGGCACTTCGGATGCTCTCCTCTGTTCAGCCCAGATCGAGGTCTTTCCTACCGAGGATGAAAACACCTCGCAGTGCTTCTCGACCTATCCGGTAATCACGCCTAGAGCGAAGATCGAGACCACCACCGCGCACGCGTCTTCGATCAGCGCGATATTCCAGTCCGGCCGTCCCGTCCACTGCACCAGCTGCCTGCGCACCAGGTAGCCGCCAAACGTACCCAGCAGAGCGCCCACCGCGCCCAGCAGAACCCCCTCGAGCACCGACCCCAGAACCCCGGTCGCTCCCACGGCACCCACCAATCCCCCAAAGACTAATCGCGTCACCAGCGGCGCTGGATCGGTGCGATCCATCATCTTCGGCAGCTTGTCCGCGATCAGCTCGCCGAGCGCCAGCAGGGTGAAGATCACCGACGTGGCCAGCTTCCCAGTCCAGAACGCCCACGTGCCTTCGACCGGCAGATGTCCCGTATACGCAAACCAGCACACCACCGCAATCGGCGTCATCGACCGCAGTCCCGTCATCATACCCAGCGCCGGAATCGCCAGCATCCAGACCATGATTGCCATCGTCATGACTTACCGTCCTGTCCTTCCATGACGCTCGCGCGTGCTCTCCTCGCTCCTCCAGTTCGAACCTCAGGGCTCGAGCGGCCGCTCGATCCCGCGCGAGGCGCATCTCAAGGTACATCCTTCCACGCAATCCTCCAAGCCACTCGTGCTACAACAATCCCATGCGTCCAATGCTCCTGCTCCCCGTCCTCCTGTCGGCGTTCGCTCCCCTGTCTGCTCAGGAGCCCGCAACGAAGCCCGACGCGCATCTACCTTCCATCGCCGCCAGAACCTCCTCCATGCAGCACATGCCCGGTCTGCTGCCGCTCGCCTGGGACGGCAAAAGCGGCAAGCTGTACCTCGAGATTCCCCACCTCGACCAGGACCTTCTCTACACCGATTCGCTGCCCTACGGCACTGGATCAAACGACCTCGGCCTCGACCGCGGTCAAACCAGCCCGGGCAGAATCGTGCGCTTCGAGCGCGTCGGCCCCAAGGTTCTCCTGGTCCAGGCCAACCAGATGTTCCGCACCTCCTCGACCGACCCCGCCGAACAGCTCGCCGTGCGCCAGTCCTTCCCCGAGTCGATCCTCGCCGGCTTCAAGGTTGAGGCCGAGGATCCCTCCGCCGACGGCAAAGACGGCGCCGTTCTGGTCGACGCGACCGAGTTCTTCCTCCGCGACTCTCATAACGTAGCCCAGGCGCTGGCCCGCAACCAGCAAGGCGCCTACAAGGTCGACCCCGCCCGCTCCACCATCGCCCTCGACCGCACCCGTGCCTTCCCCAAGAACACCGAGGTCGAGGCCATCCTGACCTTCGCCACCGACGCCACCCGCCCGGGCGAATGGGTCCGCGACGTCACCCCCGAGCCCCACTCGATGACCTTGCGCGAGCACCAGTCCTTCATCGAGCTGCCCGGCCCCGGCTTCACCCCGCGCCGCTTCGATCCCCGCGCCGGCTACTTCCCCACCAGCTATCGCGACTACTCCGCTCCGCTTGGCGCGCAGCTGGACCAGCAGTTCATCATCCGTCACCGCCTGATCAAGAAGGATCCCACCTGCCAGACCGCCTGCGAGGCCGAGCAGCCGCTCCAGTACTACGTCGATCGCGGGGCACCTGAACCCATCCGCTCCGCACTGGTCGAAGGCGCGCGCTGGTGGGACCAGGCCTTCCAGGCCGCCGGCTGGGCTCCCGGAACCTTCAAGGTAGACGTTCTCCCCGAGGACGCCGACCCCATGGACGTGCGCTACAACATCATCCAGTGGGTGCATCGCTACACCCGCGGCTGGTCCTACGGTGCCGCGGTCGCCGATCCCCGCACCGGCGAGATTATCAAGGGCAACGTGACCCTCGGCTCGCTGCGCGGCCGGCAGGACTACCTTATCGCTGAGGCGCTGCTCTCTCCCTACGTCACCGGCAAGAAGATCACACCCGACGCCGACCCCATGCTGCAGATGGTGCTGATGCGCATCCGCCAGCTCGCCGCGCATGAGACCGGCCACACCCTCGGGCTCGCCCACAACTTCGCCGCCAGCTCCTTCGCGCATACCTCCGAACAGTCCGTCTCCGTCATGGACTACCCGCACCCATGGATCACGCTCGATGCCAACGGAGTGCCTGACCTGTCGCACGCCTACGCCGTCAACATCGGCCAGTGGGACAAGGTTGCCATCGACTACGGCTACCGCCAGTTCCCAGCCGGTTCCAACGAACCCGCCGAACTCAGCAAGATCCTCACCGACTCCGAAAAGACCGGCCTCATCTACATCACCGATGAGGACTCCCGCCCGCTCGGCGGCGCGCACCCGCACGCCCATCTCTGGGACAACGGCGGCGACCCGACCGACGAGCTCAACCGCGTCCTCACCATCCGCTCCGCCGCGCTGACCCGCTTCAGCGAGAACGCCATCCGGCCGGGTGCACCCGTGGCCCAGCTGGAGGACACGCTGGTCCCGCTCTACCTGCTGCATCGCTACCAGACCGAGGCCACCATCAAGGAGATCGGTGGGCTCGACTACCGCTATCAACTCCGCGGCGATGGCCAGATGAACTCCGAGCTGGTCAGCCCGGCCGAGCAGAGGAAGGCGCTCGCCGCCGTCCTCAGGACGCTCTCGCCCGGCTTCCTGACCCTGCCCGAGCCTCTGCTTCAACTGTTTCCGCCGCGGCCTCCGGGCCTTGAGAAGACGCGCGAGTCGCTGCCCTCCACAACCGGCCTCACCTTCGATCCCGTCGCCGCAGCCGAATCCGCCGCCGACCTCACCCTCACCGAGCTCTTCAACCCGCAGCGCGCCGGCAGGCTGGTCGAGTACCACGCCCGCAATCCCGAAGAGCCTTCGCTGGACGACGTGATCGACCGAACGCTGATCGCAACGCGCCCCACAGCGAGTGCGATTCGCACCACGTCTTCCACAGTGCGCACCGCATCTTCCACAGCTTTTTCCACAGCCCCAGCCGACCCGATGACGCTGACTGCGGTCGTGCAGAATGCCGTCTACATCCGCACCGTCGAGGCTCTGCTCGGTCTTGCCGCCAACCCCGCAGCCACCTCCGGAGCCCGCGCCATCGCCTCCATCCGGCTGGACCGGCTCAAGCACCAGGTCAATCCCAGCTCCCCCACGGACATGTACATCGCACATCGGATCGAGCAGTTCGAGACCGACCCGGCGAAGTTCATTCCCGCCAAACCCATCGATGCTCCGCCGGGAATGCCCATCGGGGATGACGAGGACTAGCTCGAACTAAAGCGCCGCCCGCATTCGCTCACTAGCCTCCGGCGATCGCACCGATGACCAGGAGCGGCTGGGATCCTCGCGCCACCTCCTCGGGAAGCGCTGCATCCGGCGAAAGATGCGAGAGATCCTGCTCGCAGGCAAAGAAGCGGATGAACGGGCGGCGCAGCTTCGTGGTCTGGTCACGCAGCGTCCCCTGCAGCATGGGATAGGCGGACTCGAGCGCGTCGAGGACGGCGCGCTGGGTGACCGGGCCCTCCACGCTCACCTGGACCCGATGCCGCACGCTCGCCAGCAGACACAGGTTGGCGGGCAGTTCGACCTGGATGGAAGCGCTCATGCCAGCGTCTGCACCTCGACCGACAGCACGGACGGAAGGTCATGGACGATCGCCTCCCAGGTGTCGCCCGAATCAGCCGAGGCATAGACCTGTCCGCCTGTGGTTCCGAAGTACACGCCACAGGAGTCCAGGGAGTCGACCGCCATGGCGTCCCGCAGTACGTTCACGTAGCAGTTGCTCTGGGGCAGACCCGCGGTCAGCGGCTCCCACTCGTTGCCGCCGCTGCGGCTGCGGTAGACACGAAGCTTTCCTTCCAGCGGGAAGTGCTCCGAGTCGCTCTTGATCGGCACCACGTAGACGGTCTCGGGCTCATGAGCGTGCACATCGATGGCAAAGCCGAAGTCCGTCGGCAGATTGCCGCTGATCTCCTGCCAGGAGTCGCCCGCGTCATCGGAGCGCATCACGTCCCAGTGCTTCTGCATGAACAGCGTCCCCGGGCGCGATGGATGCATCGAGATGTGATGCACGCAGTGACCGACCTCGGCGTTGGGGTCGGGGATGTACTGCGAGTGCAAGCCGCGGTTGATCGGCTTCCAGGACTTGCCTCCGTCATCCGTGCGGAAGGCCCCGGCGGCGGAGATGGCGATGTAGATTCTCTCCGGATTCGTGGGATCGAGCAGGATGGTGTGGAGGCACATACCGCCCGCACCCGGCTGCCATGAGGGACCGGTGCCATGCTTGCGCAGCCCGGAGAACTCCTGCCAGGATGCGCCCGCGTCGGTCGAGCGAAACAGGGCAGCATCCTCGATGCCGGCGTAAACGGTCTCGGCGCAGGTCAGCGAGGGCTCCAGATGCCAGACGCGCTTGAACTCCCAAGGGTGCGGATTGCCGTCGTACCACTGGTGCGTGCCGGCATCGCCATCGTAGAGGAACTGGTTGCCCACAGCGTTCCAGGTTAGACCGCCATCGTCAGAGCGCTGGACTACCTGGCCAAACCAACCCGAGCTCTGCGAGGCGTAGATGCGATTGGGGTCCACCGGAGAGCCTTTCAGGTGATAGATCTCCCAGCCCGCGAAGTGGGGGCCGGAGACGGACCACTGCTTACGTGCGCCGTCTGCGTTGAGGATGAATGCGCCTTTGCGTGTACCAACAAGAAGACGTACCTGGCTCATGACTTCTTCCTTTCGGGACGTAGCGGGAGATAAACCGATTAAAACGGGAGCCCGTCAACAGAGTGCGGATTGCAATGGCTCCCTGAATCGCCTCGGGTCACGTAAGAACGCTACCGCCGCGAGAGGCTCTTGGCAAGTCGTTATTTGGCGACCCGAGACCGCCCCAGCTTCCGCCGGACCACCCGAGACCTGCACAGCCGGTACCTGGAAATATCGGTTCAGCTTTGAAGTTCAAGCCGCTGCATACTTCGTGTTGCAGTCACTGGATGGGGGTCACAGAGCGTTCCGTGGATGCTTCCAACGGAACGCTCTGCGACAGCATCGCCACTCAAATGATCTGGTACTCGGTTTGACACCGGTGCAAGGGTTTATCCCTGCCGCAGCCAGCCATACAGCGGGAACCTCTCGGCGAGCTCGAGCACCTGCCCGCGAATCTTTGCCAGCTTCGCCTCGTCCCCGCGGTGTTCCAGCGCCTGCGCGATCCAGCCGGCGATCAGACGCATTTCCGGCTCCTTCATGCCGCGCGTGGTCAGCGCAGGTGTGCCAATACGAATGCCGCTCGGCTTCATCGGCGGGTTGGTGTCGTAGGGAATCGCATTCTTGTTCACTGTGATCCCGGCCGCATGCAGCGCGTTCTCCGCCTCGCTGCCCAGCATGCCCTTCTGGAAGACGTCGATCAGCATCAGGTGCGTGTCGGTGCCGCCGGAGACGACCCGATAGCCCTCCTCCGCCATCGCTCCCGCCAACACCTTCGCGTTGGCCACGATCTGCGCGGCATAGCCGGAGAACTCCGGTTCGAGCGCCTCCTTGAAGGCCACCGCCTTGGCTGCCATGACATGCACCAGCGGCCCTCCCTGCTGTCCGGGAAAGACGCTCCGGTCGATGCCGGCGGCAAACTCCGCCGTGCTCAGAATCATGCCGCTCCGCGGCCCTCGCAGCGTCTTGTGGGTGGTGGTCGTCACCACATGGGCATGCGGCACCGGCGAGGGGTGCGCCCCGCCCGCGACCAGGCCCGCGAAGTGCGCCATATCCACCAGCAAATACGCGCCAACCTTGTCGGCGATCGCACGCATGCGGGCAAAATCAAAGAGGCGGGGATAGGCGCTGCCACCGCCGACGATTACCTTGGGCCGCTCCCGTACCGCCAACGCCTCGAGCTCGTCGTAGTCCACAACCTCGGTGTCGCGACGCACCTGGTAGCCGACGATCCGGTAGAGCTTGCCGGAGAAGTTCAGCTTGTGGCCGTGCGTCAGGTGTCCGCCGTGCGCCAGATCGAGCCCCAGGATCGTGTCCCCAGGCTGCAGCAGCGTCATGTATGCCGCCGCGTTCGCCTGCGAGCCGGAGTGCGGCTGCACGTTGGCATGCTCGGCGCCGAACAGCTTCTTCGCCCGGTCGCGCGCCAGCGTCTCGACGATGTCGGTGAACTCGCAGCCCCCGTAGTAGCGCTTGCCCGGGTATCCCTCGGCGTACTTGTTGGTGAAGACCGTACCCGCCGCCTCGAGCACCGCGCGGCTGACGAAGTTCTCCGACGCGATCATCTCCAGCCCCTCGTGCTGGCGCGCAATCTCGTTTTGAATCTGAGCCGCGATCTCGGGATCGGATGCGGCAAGGGGGGCGGAAAGGTCGATCGACATGTCAGGATTCTACCCGGGCTCCTGTCGGATTGCACCCCGCAGGCGCAATCCCGCGCTCGGCGCCGCGATCCCGGGCCATTGCCAGAAAACAAAGGTCAAAACAGTGGCGAGATTTCGCTTGCAAAGCCCAGTCGCTCGAGTGGCAGACATTTGTCCGTGCCGGCCAAGCACCTCTCCATCCCCTGCGCCGCATGGCTTACCGTAGGTGCACAAGAGCGCCCAGACGGCACCACCGTTGCACCTCAGCCGCACGGTTCTCTAAGCCGCTTAAATGCTTGATACACAAAGGATCCGAGGTACCAGCCGTCGAGATACTTGTACGGCGTCTCACCGGTGGTGTAATGCCCGCACGGCAGCACCTTCGACACATAATCCACGCCGAGCCGATCGAAGTTCGCCAGTACATCGAGAGAAAACTCCCGCAGGAAGGTCAGATCATAGGTCGCGTGAACGACCAGAACTCTTTTGGAATGTGCGGCAAAGCGGTCCATGTAGGACATCGGGCTGACCGCGCCAAAGATCGAACGCACATCGTCCTGACTCAATCCCGCGCCTTCAAAGGCTGCGCGAATGTGCCGTGTGCTCTGCCCCGTCCACACCACATCTCCAAACCACGTCGACGCATGATTAAACGCACACACCTGCAGCCGCGGATCGTGCGCTGCGGCGATGAAGGCGTAGCAGGACCCAAGGCTTGTACCCAGTACGCCAAACTGTTGATACCCTTGCGCTTCCAGCCAATCCAGGCAGCTTCGGATATCGACAACAGCTTGCCGGCAGGCCGCCGTGGTGCGGCCTATGTTCGAGCTGACGGCGTAGTCGGAGCGCTCCAACTCAGCTGGCCTGCGGATGTCGTGGTAGGGCTTGGAGAGGCGTAAGGCGGAGATGCCGAAGCGGTTGAACAGCGTGCACAGGGCGTTATGGCTGAAGGCATCGGCGTTCCACTGCGGCATTACGATGATGGCTTGTTTGGGCCCGCTGCTTTGGCTCTCGGGAGAAGCGGGATACCATCGGGCGTTGACGATGTCATTCTCGGGATATCGGGTTCGCACGGGCGACGTAAAGCGCAAAAATTGGGCCTGATCCGCCTCACCGGTAGCTGCGCGGCGCTTCAGTTCCGCGTCTTGATCCAGAGTCTCGGGGCGAACATTGGTGGGATAGAGCTGCGGATAGCGCTCCTCGAGGCGAAAATCTGACGGCACCGTATAACCGAAGAAGTCTTGCGCACGAGCGACGACCTCGTCGTTCACTGCAATCATTCGGTTCAAGGCAGAAGCGGAGTCCGAGGTCGGCAACTGGGCCTGGGATGCAGCAGCGCTGAAGTCCCGCAGCCAGTCAAATCCCCATTCCAGCGGACGAACGATGCGATTTGTATCTCGGGTTGTGAGCGCGGTCTCCCAGGCGAACATCCACTTTCGATAAAGGGCCGAGAGCATATGTTGCCAGTTTACCAAGGGTTCCGAGGCCAGCTTCGAGCGAAGGCAGTGGCCGTGTGTGCCTCAGATACCCGCGCCTCGAGTTCGTAGAAGAGGAGACAGACGCGGCCAACTAGATAATCTGCAGGTGTCTCGCTGGGGCCGAGCGGCATCCGTTGAGTTGAACAGGCCGTGGATGCGGGACGCAGAATCAGATGGTTTTGGTCGAAGTCCACGTAGCGAAGTAACAGGACATTGCCGGAACGAACCGCGTAGAGCGTGGGTTGGTGGGCACGATAGGGGGCCAGCGAGTTGTAGTGACGGTCAATTACGGCGATGGTACCCGGGGCGAGCACAGGCTCCATGCCGGCGGCCTGTTGCGCGTCCGAGCGTATGGCCACGAAGCGCTGCAGATGGACGCTTTTGGGGGAGGGACGGGCACGGTTATCCGCGAGCCGTGTGGCGGAGATGTGAATTGTTTTCGATGATTGCTGCGGCAGACACCCTCGCCTCGTCCATCGCTACCGACGGAGAGACGACCGGCACGATCTCGGTGGGCTCATTGGAGACCGGAGTTGCGGCGGCGGTGAGTTCGAGGGGAAGGATCTGATCGATGGTCAGGTCCTGAGCAGCGAGGACGCGATCAAGGCCCTCCCGGGACAAGGCGCGTTTACGGTTCAGGAAATTGGATATGTGGGCCTCGGTCAGCCGGGGAGACTGACCCACGTTGAGGACCGCCTGCTCCACCACGAGCAGCGGCGTTTTGCTGACGCTTCTGCACCTGGCGATTACCTACTTTGTCGGAAGACGTTGACACGCGCGGAGAGCTACATGGGAAGGTTTTCTTGAGGGGGATCACGCTGCTGCCCGGCGTGATCCAAGGGACTGAGGGGCCTTTTGGAGCACAGACAGGAGAGCAGAAGAAGGCGGCGGCACTGGAGATCGTCGGGGCGGCGATCCATATCGCGGATGCGATCAGCACGCAGCAGATTGCGGATCTAGAGAAGTTTGGCTGGTCTCAGCGAGATTGTCGATGGGGTGGTTGCCTGCCTGAATGCGAGCGTTTGGGCGCCCCGCTAGGGATTGGGTCATTGCTTCGCTTCTGCAGGCTTGGGCGCCGATGGCGGTGCCTCGATCGGGATCGGGGCAGGAGCGAGGCTCAGGGATTCACCGCTAGAAACGCTATAATCGGGGCCATGGGCGCCGAACCGCTGGTTGGAGTTGTGATGGGAAGCCGCAATGATTACGCGGTGATGCAGGGTGCAGTAGAGATACTGCGGGAGTTTGGGGTCCCGTACGAGGCTCGGGTGGTTTCAGCACATCGGACGCCGGATCTTTTGTTCGAATATGCTGAAACCGCGGTGAGCCGTGGGCTCCACGTAATCATCGCGGGGGCCGGCGGAGCAGCGCATCTGCCCGGCATGCTGGCAGCGAAGACGGTGGTGCCGGTGCTGGGAGTTCCGATCGCGGCGACAGCGCTGCAAGGCATGGACGCGCTGCTTTCAATCGCACAGATGCCCAAGGGCGTTCCGGTTGGAACGCTGGCGATTGGATCGGCGGGTGCGGCGAACGCAGCGCTGCTGGCCATCGGGATGCTGGCGGCGGGCAAGGCGGGAGACGCCACTCTCAGAGAGAGATTGCTGGCATGGCGCGCGAGCCGGCGTGATGAAGTGCTGGCACAGAGCCTTGAAGAAGCCGGCGCCATCGAGGGCAAGGAGGTTCGACGGTGAGCCGAGCTCTTGTAGCAGCTAGCCCGATTCTGCCGGGAGCGACGATTGGTATCTTCGGTGGAGGCCAGCTTGGCCGCATGACGGCCATGGCAGCGCGAGCGATGGGGTATCGGATTCTCGTGCTCGATCCAGACCCGGCGTGTCCCGCCCGGTTTGTGGTAGACGGTTGCATCGAGGCCGGCTGGAACGACTCGCGCGAGGCGGCGAACCTGGCTCGAGGTTGTGACGTGGTGACGCTCGAGATCGAGCAGATTGCTCCACACAGCATGGAAGCCGCAGGCGCATTTGCGCCGGTGCGGCCGGGCCGGGCGATGCTTGCGATCCTCCAGAACCGGATCGAACAGAAGGACTGGCTGCGGCGCAATGGATTTCCCGTAGGGGAGTACAGGGCGGTGCGATCGCTCGAGGCGCTGCGCGAGGCGGTCATTGCGTTGGGGGGACGCTGTTTCTGCAAGAGCTCCACGGGGGGATACGACGGCCGCGGACAGGGCAAGGTCGGGTTTAAAGACAGCGTCGATTTCACCGCGGAGGTCCATGGCGCCTGGGAGGCGCTGGGCGAGAGCGAGGGTGTGGTCGAACAGGCGATCGACCTCGAACGGGAGATCTCTGTGCTGGTGGCCCGGGCTCCGAATGGCGAGGTCAAGGTCTACCCGGCCGCCTGGAACCATCATGATAACCAGATTCTCTCCTGGAGCGTGATTCCGGCTCCCATCTCTCCGGCAATGGAGGCAGAGGCGCGGAAGATTGCCGAGGAGATCGCGGACACCTTCCAGTTGGAGGGGCTTCTTGCGGTGGAGCTGTTCGTCACCACCGACGGCCGGCTGCTGGTTAACGAACTCGCTCCTCGACCGCATAACAGCTACCATGCCAGCGAGCGTGCCTGCGTAACCGGGCAATTCGAACAGCATGTTCGCGCGGTCTGCGATCTTCCGCTGGGCGGGGTGGAGGTGGTGCAGCCCGCAGCCATCGCGAATCTGCTGGGCGATATATGGCAGGACGAGGCGGGAGCGCCGAAGGAGCCGAAGTTCGATGCGGCCTTGTCGGTGCCCGGAGTGCGGCTGCATCTCTATGAGAAGCTGAAGCCTCGCAAGGGCCGGAAGATGGGGCACCTTTCGGCGGTCGGAGATACCGCGGACGAGGCGGTCGAGCGCGTTTTGCTGGCCAGTTCCCTGCTCTAAAGGACAGAGGCGATGCCGGAGCTTGCCGGCATCGCCTCTTCTCTTGGTAGAACCCGATCTAGCCGATATCTTCCGACCAGTTTTCGAGATAGGCCTTGAAGTCCGACATGAATTTGCCAGCGTCGGCACCATCCACGATGCGGTGATCGAAGCCCAGGGTAAAGCGCTGGATCGAACGAATGGCGATGGAGTCCGCTCCGTCCTTATCGGTGATCACCTCGGCCTCTTTGTTGAGACCGCCGATACCGAGGATCGCCGCCTGCGGCTGATTGATGATGGGGGTTCCGAACTGCTCGCCAAAGATACCTGAGTTGGTCAGCGTGAACGTACCGCCCGAGATCTCGTCCGGCGACAGCTTCTTGGCCCGAGCCCGCTCGGCGACGTCGACGATCGCCCGGGCGATGCCGAGGAACGACTTCTCCTCCGTCTGCTTGATGACAGGAACGATCAGGCCCCAGTCCAAAGCGACCGCGATGCCGATGTTGATGTTTTTGTTATAGCGAATCGCATCGCCCTCGACCGAACCGTTGACGATCGGGTGCTTGCGCAGGGCGGCGATGGCAGCCCGGGTGATGAACGGCATGTAGGTCAGCTTAACCCCATTGCGCTGTTCGTACTTGGACTTTTCCTTTTCGCGCAAACGAACGATGCGGGTCATGTCCACCTTGAAGACGGTGTGGACGTGTGGGCTGGTGCGCTTGGACTCGACCATGCGCTGCGCAATGATGCTGCGCATCTTGCTCATCGGGACCAGTTCGCCGGGCACCGGAGCCGCAGCCGCCACCGCGGCAGCAGCAGGCTTCGCAGTAGCGGCGGGTTGTGAGACGGGCTGAGGCGCACTCACCGCCGGCTTGGGCCCCTGCTCGAGGTGGCTGACAATGTCGGCCTTGGTGATGCGGCCGGAGGCCCCCGTTCCCGGGACCTGGGTAAGATCGACGTTGTTCTCCTTCGCCATCTTGCGAACCAGCGGAGAGGAGCGGAGCCGCTCGGTCTCGGACGCGCTGGCTGCAACCGGCTCAGGGGCGGGAGCAGAGGCTGCGACGGGGGCAGGAGCCGCAGCTGCGGGAGCAGAGGCCGGCTTGCCGGCGGCTCCGCCGATCACGGCGACAACCGTGTTGATGCTGACGGTCGAGCCCTCGGGCACCTTGATCTCCGACAAGGTTCCTGCAACGGGCGACGGAATCTCGGCGTCGACCTTATCCGTCGAGATCTCGAAGATGGGCTCGTCGCGCTGGACCGTGTCGCCGACCTTCTTGAGCCACTTGGTGATGGTGCCCTCGGTGATGGATTCGCCCATCTGCGGCATCAGAACATCGGTCCCGGCGGTTGCGGCCTCCGATGCGGGTGCCGCTGGCTGGGCAGGCGTTCCGTTGGTGGAAGCTGCAGCGGTGGCCACAGGGGTGGCGGTCGGTTCGGGCTTCGCTGCGGTGGCGCTCGAGGATGCTCCGTCAGCGATGGTGCAGACGACGGTATTGATCTGAACCGTGGTTCCCTCGGGAATCTTGATCTCTTCGAGCGTGCCGGCGGTTGGCGAGGGGATCTCGGCGTCGACCTTGTCGGTGGAGATCTCGAACAGCGGCTCGTCGCGCTGGACGCTGTCGCCGGGCTTCTTCAGCCACTTGGTAAGGGTGCCTTCGGTGATGGATTCGCCCATCTGGGGCATGACGACTTCGGTGGCCATTGGTAAGTCCTTCCCGTGGATCAAGCTGCAACGCCTTGAGGGGCGCAACCCTTCAGATTATAGAACCGGAAAACTCGAGAACGCTTGAATCCTGGAGCGGACGTTCTATTAGCGAACACTGATTCCGGATGGCGCGGCGCTAAGCAAGGTTTGGCTAAGCACCGGCCGCCAGTAGCTGGTCCAGAGACTCGCAGTAAAGCATCTGGCGTTCGAAGACGTGGCCGAAGCTGCGTGCGGTCGCGTTCAGCGCTGTCGCCATGGTGGGCTGATGCTCCGAGTCAGCCTCCAGTTCGAGGCTTGTTACCTGGCGGTCTGCGATGCCGCAGGGCACGATCCACTGGAAGTCGCGGAGGTCGGTGGTCACATTCAGGGCAAAGCCGTGCGATGTGACTCCCTGGGAGACGTGGACTCCGATGGCGGCGAGTTTTTTTTCCTGGATGCTGCCACCCGCAATCGTCCACACCCCGGTGCGCTTGCAGATCCGCTGGGCCAGAACGCCGAAGTCCGCGCAGGTGCGGATCAGGACCTCTTCGAGCAGACGAACGAAGTCCACCGGGCCAAGGTGCGGCCCTCTTTTTCCGGGCAGATCGCCGCGGAGGTCGATGATCGGGTAGCCGACCAGCTGGCCGGGGCCGTGGTAGGTGACGTCGCCGCCGCGGTTGATCTCGTGGAGCTCCACGCCACGCTGGAGTAGCAGCTCCTCGGAGGCGAGGATGTTGGAGCGGTTGGAGTTGCGGCCCAGCGTGAGTACCGGCGGATGCTCCAGCAGGAGCAGGGTGTCGGCGATTCGGTTCTGTTTGCGAGCGGCTACGACCTGCTGCTGGATCGCCAGCGCCGCAGCGTAGGGAACGCGGCCGAGATGGAGGAGATTTACGAACATAAGAGCATCAGAACGTGTGGCAGAAATGGCCGATTTCGAACGGAAAACAGCCGAGCGCGTCGGCTCGGCTGTTCCCTTGAAGATACTTGCAGTTTAGACGTTAACGGCCATGCCCTCGACGCTGGAGAAGCCGTCGAGCAGGCTTTCTGCCAGCGTGGGGTGGGCGTGGATGGTGAACATCATCGATTCGACCGTGGCTTCGAGCTCGAGGGCGGTGACGCACTCGGCGATGATCTCGGTCGCGCCCGGACCGATGATGTGGACGCCGAGAACCTCGCCGTACTTCGCATCCGCAACCACCTTCACAAAGCCGTCGTGCGAGTCGAGGATCGTCGCCTTGGAGTTGCCGACGAAGGGGAACTTGCCCACCTTCACCTGGTAGCCCTTCTCCTTGGCCTGTGCCTCGGTGAGCCCAACGGAGCCGATCTGCGGGTCGCAGTAGGTACAGCCGGGGACGCGATCGCGACGCACCGGCCGGGCATACTTGCCAGCCATCTTGGCAGCTACGACCAGGCCGGACATGCTGCCTACGTGGGCGAGCTGGGGCAGGCCGGCGACGATGTCGCCGATGGCGTAGACGCCGGGTTCGGTGGTCTCCATCCACTCGTTGGTGGGGATGAAGCCGCGATCAGGCTTGATGCTGGTCTTGTCGAGGCCGATGTCGGCGGTGCGGGGCGAGCGGCCGATGGCCACCAGCACCTTCTCCGCCTGCTTGGTCTCATTCTTGCCGTCGGACTTGGTGAAGTGGACCAGGACGCCGTCCTTGTTCTTCTCGAACTTGTCGACGGTGGCGGAGAGGTGCACGTCGATGCCGCGCTTCTTGAAAAGCCGCAGTAGCTCTTTGCTGATCTCCTCGTCCTCGACGTTGACGACGCGGGGCAGCGCCTCGAGGATGGTCACCTCGGCTCCGAAGCTCTTGAAGACCGAGGCAAACTCTACCCCCACGGCACCCGAACCGACCACGATCAGCGACTTGGGCATCTGACCGGTCTTGAGGATCTCGATGTTCGTCATGATGGTGTCGTCCGGGGTGTAGCCGGGGAGCATACGGGCGTCGGATCCGGTGGCGAGCACGACCTTCTTCGCCTTGACGGTCTGGGCCTTGCCGTCGGCCAGCTTCACGTCGACGGTATGCACTCCGTCCTTGGCCGGGCCGGTGAGGCGGCCGAAGCCCTTGAAGGTCGTGATCTTGTTCTTCTTCATCAGGAAGTCGAGGCCCTTGGTGTGGCGCGAGATCACGTCGTCCTTGCGCGCCAGGACGCCGGTCCAGTTGAGCTGCGGCTGGACGCCGTCGATGCCGTAGCGGTCGGCGTGCTTGAGGTGGTCCCAGAGCTCGGCGGAGAAGAGCATCGCCTTGGTGGGGATGCATCCCCAGAGCAGGCAGGTACCGCCCAGCCGGTCGTTTGCGTCGATCAGCGCAACCTTCAGGCCGTACTGCGAGGCGCGAATGGCGCAGGTATATCCGGCGGGACCGCCGCCCACCACGACAACGTCAAAGATCATCTCTGCCTTCGTATCTGCCAAGGAAATGCTCCCTTATCTGAGTGATTGCCCAAGTCTTTATCTTACGCCTGCGGGAAACACGGGCTAGGCAACAGGGAGTAGCGATCAGTAGTCCTGCGTTGTGCAGTCCTCTTCGTCTCCCTATTCTTCCTCTTCCTCCCGGGCGTCGTCTTTCTCCTCGTCGTCATCTTCGTCTTCTTCGTCGTCGGGGTCTTCGTCATGGACCATTTTCAAGTGAGGACTTGCGAGGTTGCGGGTGGCGCCGGGGTCGGCTAGGTCGAGGCCGTCGGGGGTGGACTCGGCGGTGCGGACGACGTCGGGGGCGTAGGGGCTGAAGTTGAGGGCGGCGTTGGAGCTGGCAATCTGGAGGCCGTAGAGGAGCGCGGTGGCGCGGCGGGTCTCGAGCTGGCCGGGGACCAGGTAGCCACGCGTGGCAGGGGTGTGGCGGAAGCCACTGTGGCGCTGATTGAGGCGGGTGTGGAAGTACGGGGCTTCGGTCATGGAGGGCGCCTTGCAGCGCCGTTGGTCTTGATCTGACGACAGAGTGCTACGTTCATTTGGAGCTCCTTTTGGGGGGTCGCCCCTACTATTGCCCTTCGATAAATGCAATGGTTGCAAGGAGTTAGCGGTAATTACCACTGCCAAAACATTGCAACCATTGGGGTTACGGCTAAACATAAGAAAACAAATGCTTTAATCTGAACAAAAAAGCCCCTGCGGTTGCCGAGGCTTTTCTTGATCTCTATATCTAGTATGGCGGGTTGGAGGGATCCCTTGTGCCAACTCTATTTCGTTTGTTTTGTTGCGGTTGCGCGGGATCGGGGCTTGACAGGCAAAGCAGGGTCAGGGTCAGGAGTTTGTAGGGCTGCGGGGATGCCTGGAGTTTCCGACTCGTTCACTTTTCGGCGCTGGTTGGGTTGGGCAGCCCTACCTGCGGCATTCCTAACGCTGTCCCTAACGCTGTCCGCAGCGGTTTGCCGATCCGGGATGACCTGGCGTTTGCGCGTCGGCTCATCCACTGCCGCTTGGGAGAGGCGGTGTTTTCTTTCCCCGGTGTTGACTTTGCACTTCAGGGTTTTGGCATACTGAAGGCAGGGCATGGCGATCTATCACCTCACAGCGCAGGTTGGGTCACGCAGCGGCGGGCAGAGCGCCGCTGCCAAGTTCGCCTATCTGTGCCGCCAGGGGCGCTATGGCCGGG